>DASXVQ010000100.1:0-55171 GCA_036504155.1 Myxococcales bacterium | reverse complement strand
CTGCCTCCGCGCGGCCGGGGCTTTCCCACATTCGGCGACCGCCCCGGTCATTTCACCAAGACGCCCAATCCGGAAAACGGCCGGCTCAGTCTGGGGATCCGTGCGGAAAACACCCGCGTGGGACTACGCGGGAGCCAACACTCGGCGTCCGCCCGCGTTCGCCAGCCAGTCTTCCTGAAACCTCCCGCTGCGCAGCCTCGCCGCGGTCAGCTGCTTTCTTGCGGCCGCGCCGAGCGCGAAATCACCTCGGCCAAGACACCGCGTTTTCGGACTGGCTTGCTCCCGCAGCCGCTGGGCTGCTCGCCATCCTGGCCGAAATCGGAATTGCGGCCACGGGCGGGCCCCCTCCCGACGCAATTCAGGTGAGCTTGCGCTCCAGATTGAAGCCCTCGCTCTCGTTTGTGCCGCTCTCCCAGTCACCCACCGGGTCGTCGGAGCCGACGAGATCGATGACGAGGTGCGCAGCCCCTGGAGGCAGGCGCTTGCCTCTCCAGTCGAAAGGCTTGAGCGGGCGCAGTTGCCACAGCCCCGATTCGCGATGGGCCCGCAGGCGGACGTCCCGGCGATCCTCCAGGACTCCGGAGGTGTGCTCCGGCGGCATTGCCACCCGCGTCGTCATCAGCGCGGGACGGCCGAAGGCGACGATGGAGCAAGGGATGGGGCAAGACTTCAGCAGAGCCACGAGCTGCTCCTGGTCGGCTTCGAGGGACGCCGTGACCTCGGCGAATCCGAGGCGACCCAACTCGCGAGCGGCCAGAGCATTGAGGACTCCCATCCCCGGCCCGCCGACGATCCTGACTCCGGCTCGCTTGGCCAACAGCCATTCGCCCCAGCCATTCACCTCTGCCGATAGCCCGAGGCGCGCACACGTCGAGAGGAGCGCCTCGACGTGCGCTCGCTCCTCTTCGAGCAGAACCATCGGAAGGGCAGCGATGAAAGTCTGCTTGGGCCAAGTGAGGGCAAGCGCTTCAAGTCTTGGCGCGGCGAGCCCCTCGACGAGGACGCCGCCCGAGGCCTTGTGTTCCGAGAGGAAGGCCGCCACCTGGTCTGCCGACAGCCGGACCCGGTCGGCGCGTGCTTCCTTGAGCTTCGACGGGGCGGGTCCGGGATTCTGAAGGACCTCGGCCACCTCGGGACGGACGGGAGCGTCGAGCTGCCGGCGGGCCTTGAGCGCACGTCGGATCTCGGCTTGCACTCGCTGCTCGAGAGCGTTGGCGGTCCGGGGCACCAGCAGCGCGGCACGGTCGTTGGACTCGAGGCTGGCCGCCGAGACGCCATCGACCGACTGGGCCGCCAGGCCTTCGAGAAGCCCGCCGACCGAGACCGCCTTCTCGGCGCGGCGGATCTCCGCGCGGGAGAAGTCGAACTCGACCTTGGCCTCGCCCCACGACCAGCGGCAGACGATGCGCTTGCCGACCTCGATGACCAGCGCATACCCGCCGGAGCGCTCCGGCTCGAGCTCCGGTATCGCGCCTCCGGCTCGCTCTCTTCCCGAGACTCCGGTCAGGCCTTCGCGCGCGCCGTCGAGATATCCCGCGGTGAGCTGCCGCCCGGTGTAGGCGCCGAGGGCCTCCGCGTCGTTCGCAAGTTCCTCGCCGGTGGCGGTCCCGTCGATGGCCTTGCGGTAGAGAGAAACGGCCGCCCTAACCCAGGCCGGAGTCTTGAGCCGGCCCTCGATCTTCAGCGCGCGGACTCCGGCGGACCGAAGCTCGACGACTCGGGTCGCGACGCTCAGGTCGTGCATGGACAGCGGCGTGCCGGCCGGCTTGCCGTCCACCGTCCATGGCACGCGGCACGGGCTGGTGCATTGACCGCGGTTGCCGCTGCGCCCGCCGACCCAGCTGGCGAGCAGGCAGCGCCCCGAGACGCTGAAGCACAGGGCGCCCTGGGCGAAGACCTCGGTCTCCACGCCGACCTTCGAGGCCAGGGCGATCTCCTGGAGCGTCAGCTCCCTCGCCAGCACCACCCGCTTGAAGCCAAGCTCCCGGGCCGCCTCGACATCCGCGCTGCTGGCGATGCACGCCTGGGTGCTGAAATGGAACTCGAGCTCCGGGAAGTGCGGCCGGAGGGCGAGCACGGCTGCGTCGCGAACGAGCACCGCATCCACCCGGCAGCGCCGCGCGATCTCCAGGACCTTCGCCGCCTCGGCAAGCTCCGCCTGCGCGAGGTCGATGTTCAGGGTCAGGTAGACCCGCCGTCCCAGGCCGTGGGCGAGCTCGCAAGCCTGCGCCAGCTCGGCCGCCGAGAAGTTGCGGGCGCGCCGGCGGGCATTGAGCGAAGTCAGTCCCAGGTAGACGGCGTCCGCCCCGGCCTCGAGCGCGGCACGCAGGCAGGCGAAGTCCCCGGCGGGGGCCAGCAGCTCCATCTTGGGCAGGTCGTTCACGGGCGGATTGTAACGGCCCGCGAGGCGATCAGCCGACGGCCTTGCGCGAGCCTGCTTCCATCTCGAGCACGGTCACGCTGCGGTTCCGGCCGTGGTGCTTGGCGAAGTAGAGGCTCTGGTCGGCCTTGTCGATCAGCTCCTGCTTGACGCTGGCGACGTCCGGGAAGGTGGCCACCCCCAGCGAGATGGTGACCTTGAGCGGCCCCAGCTCGGACTCGAAGGTCGCGGCCTCCACCTCTTTGCGGATGCGCTCGGCGATGACCTTGGCGCCGGCCATGTCGGTCTCCGGCATCAGGACGCAGAACTCCTCGCCGCCGTAGCGAGCCACCATGTCGGTGTCGCGCGCGGTCTTGCGCAGGATCTTCGAGACGCCCTTGAGCACCTGGTCGCCGGTGGGGTGGCCGTAGGTGTCGTTGACGCTCTTGAAGTGGTCGATGTCGGTGAGGATGAGCGACACCTTCTTGCCGTACCGGCTGGCGAGCAGGGTGGCCTCGTCGGCGCGCGACTGGAAGGTGCGGTGGTTCAGCAGGCCGGTCAGCCCGTCGGTGGTGGCCATGCGCTCGGTCTGCTCGAACAGGCTGGCGCGCAGGATGGACTGCGCCGCCTGCATCGCCAGCACCTCCAGCGTGCGCACCGCGTCGTCGTCGAAGGCGTTCTTGCGCCGGGCGCCCGCGACCAGCGTGCCCAGGATGCGCTCGCCGGAGCGCAGCGGGAGGATCTTGAGGGAATGCAGGCCCTTGAGCGAGGTGCTCTCGTCGAAGACCACCTCCCGCTCCATGTGGCGCACGTCGCGGCCGGGCAGCGGCGCGCCGTAGCGCACCACGTTGGCCACCAGGCCGGTGTTGTCCGGGAACTCCTCGCCCTCGAGCGCGCGGCCGCTGGCCACGCCGGAGACGCGCATCACCCGGTGCCGCCGCTTGCCGTTCTCCTCCTCGACCAGGGTCAGCGCCGCGAAGTCCAGCCGCTCGAGCTGCCGCGCGCCCTCGATGGCGACGCCGACGGCCTCGGCGGTCTTGGACGCGCGGTTGAGCTCCTCCAGGGCCTTGAACAGCCGCTCCTTCTCGTCGCGCGCCCGCTTGATGTAGCTGAGCACCCGCTCGATCTCGATGGCGCGCAGCACCTCGCCGGCCACCACCGAGAGCATCCGCTCGTCGTCGTCGGTGAAGGGCGTGGCCTCCAGCCGGTCGGCGACCAGCACGCCGCGCACCGCTCCGGAGCCCTGGCCCTCGACGATGGGGACCGCGAGCAGGCTCGAGACGCCGGGGTCCTTCTCGTACCAGGTCACGCCCTTGAGCCGGCCGCACAGCCGAATCGGGGCGCGCCGCTTGATGACGCCGCCGAGCGCGCCCTCTCCGGAGGGGAACGCCTCGCGCTGGAGCTGCTCGGAGAGCGAGCGGCAGTCGTGGAGCTTGAGCGACTTGTCGTCGCTGGTGAGCACGAAGGCCGCGCAGGTATGCGTCTTGAGGGCGATCTCCGCCACCTCGAGCGCCGCGCCGACCGCGCCTTCGATCTCCTGGACCGAGGCCATCATCCAGCGCTCGCGGTCCTGCTCGTCGCCCTCGGTCTGGCTGCCGCTGGTGACCAGGCGGTAGGCGCGCGCCCGCTCCTCCATCTCGCGGATGCGGCGATCGACCGCGGCCTGCTCGTTGGCGCGGCCGCGCGCGACCTGGGCGGAGAGGACCGTGTGGTAGAGGGCCGCGAAGAGGGCCAGGAAGCCGGCGTGGCTGAAGAAGATGATCGGGTGCGAGGAGGGCGGCAGCAGGTTCTGCGCACCGTCGAAGAGCAGGGCCACGCCCAGCAGCGCGATGCCCGAGCTGCGCGGCAGAAAGGCGACCAGGAAGGCCACCAGCAGGTAGACGAGCGGGAAGACGGTGGCGCCGAAGAGCTCCACGACCAGGTAGGCGCCGCCCAGCAGCACCGAGCCCAGCTCGACGTCGTCGCGGGTGGAGTGGTGCAGGCCCAGCGCCGAGCGGCGCACGCGCCGCGCGGAGGTGCCGATGAGGGCGAGGGCCACCGCGGCCACGCAGAGGGTCTCGGCCCAGCGCACGGCGGCGAGGCTGCGCAGCTGCCCGGTGGCGACCAGGATCAGGGCGAAGGCGGCGCCGAGCGCGGAGCCGAGGCGCAGGCCGCGCAGGACGGGCCGCTTGTACGCCGAGACGATCTCGAAGGCGCTGCGGCGCGTGTTCCCGGGGCGCGACATGGGAGGCTCCTCAACGCTCGAACGTGTAGACGACTTCGCTGCTGCGGACGAGGCCCAGGTCCTCCCGGGCGGCCCGCTCCAGCGCGCGGGTGTCGCCCGAGAGCGCGGCGATCTCGCGGCGCAGCGCCTCGTTCTCGGCGGACAGCGTGCGCTGCTTCCCCTCGAGCTCCGCGATGTCGCCCTGCAGCCGCCGGTACTTGCGCAGCCCGCGCGCGTCGGCGGCCGAGAACCCCGCCAACACCACCGCGACACCCCCTGCGGCCAACGCGAGTTTCAGGTTGCGGTTCATCGGTGCGCCGGCCTCGAGGTCCAACACGCTGCTACAGCTCCCAAGGTAGCAGCGGCGGGCGATCTGGCAAGAAAACGGCCGCCCGTCAGCGCACCAGGCTGTCGACCGCGCTCTCCAGCTTGAGCGGGTCGGCCGGGCCCTCGTAGGCGGCGGCGATCTTCCCCTGCCGATCGAGCAGGACCGTGGTCGGGACGGCCCGGATCACGCCGTAGGGGCTCTCACCCGAGCGCAGGTACCGGTCGGCCACCAGGACCGGGAAGGGGAGGTTGGTCGCCTTCTGGAAGGGGGCGAGGACCTTGGCGCCCTCCAGGTCCATGCCGACGGCGACGACCGCAAAGCCCTTGTCCGCGAACTTGGTCTCGAGCGCGGAGAGCGTCTTGAGCTCCTGCAGGCAGGGCAGGCACCAGGTGGCAAAGAAGTAGATCGCCCCGACCTTGCCGGACAGCTGGGCGAGATCGAAGCGCTCGCCGCCGACCGCCGGGGGAAGGCTGAGCTCGTAAGCCGAGCGCACCGGAGCCGGAGGAGGCCCGCCCGTGGCACAGCCGGCCAAAGCAGCGGCGGCAACGGCGGCAGCGAAGCGGGTGGTGGCACGGGCGCTCACGGCCCGCACCATGCCGAAGGCCGACGGCTTCGACAAGGCGGGCGGCCGGGGGAGCCGGCACGCTGTCGCCTGCGGCGCGTGAAAGATCGCCGCAAGTCAAGTCGCGCGGGAGCCGGGCGAAGGGGACGCCGAGGGCGGGGTTGAACTCCGTGCGGCCAGGGATTAAACCCTCCTCGCCTTTACCTTTCTCGTTTCAAGGAGCGAGGCGCGATGGCTCTCACCGAGGTGGTCGACACCAGCTTTCAGCAGGAGGTCCTGCAGGCCTCCCAGCCCGTGCTCGTGGACTTCTGGGCCACGTGGTGCGGGCCCTGCAAGGCGCTCGCGCCGGTGCTCGAGGACCTGGCGAAGAGCTACCAGGGCAAGCTGAAGATCGTGAAGTTCAACGTCGAGGGGAACATCGAAACCCCCCAGCGCTACGGCGTCACCTCGCTGCCGCGGCTCATCTTCTTCAAGGGCGGGACCGTCGCCCACACGCTTGCCGGCGCGCCTTCCAAGGCGAAGATCGACGAAGCGATCCAGAAGGTCCTCTCCTAGGCTCCCGGCTTCAGACCCGAGGCTCGAAGGAAGGCATCGGACCTTGGAGTCCGCCTGGGACTGGTGTACGCGCGGGCCGCCCTCAGAACAGGTGGCGGCGCATCCCCACGTTCATCAACAGGCCGAGCCCGACCAGGATGGTGAGCACGGAGGAGCCGCCGTAGCTCATCAAGGGCAGCGTCACGCCCACCACCGGCAACAGGCCCGTCACCATCCCGATGTTGATGAAGACGTGCCAGAAGAGCATCGAGCAGATGCCCACCGCGATGAAGGTGCCGAACTTCTCGCGCGCCCCCGCGGCCACTCCGATCGCCAGGAGCAGCAGCAGCAGGTAGAGCAGCACCAGCATCGAGGTGCCGAAGAACCCGTGCTCCTCGCCCCAGACCGAGAAGATGAAGTCGGTGTGCTGCTCGGGCAGGAAGGACAGCTGCGTCTGCGTCCCCTGCGCCCACCCCTTGCCCCAGCCCTGGCCGCTGCCCAGCGCGATCAGCGACTGGCTGGCGTGGTAGCCCGATCCGAGCATGTCGGCCTCGGGGTCCAAGAAGCTCGTGACGCGCCGCTTCTGGTAGTCCTTGAGCACGTGCGTCCAGGCCAGCGACGCGCCCGCGACGAACACCGCGACCAGGATGGCCAGCGACTTCCAGCGCACCTTGCCGAAGATCACCAGGCTGCCGGCCACCGCGGCGATCATCATCGCCGTGCCCAGGTCGGGCTGCTTCATGACCAGGGCGACCGGGATCAGGATGAGCAGCGCGGGCAGCCACAGGTGGTAGAGCGAGTAGCCTTCCTTGTGCCTCGCGTCCTCGTGGTAGAAGCGCGCCAGCACCAGGATGATGGCGATCTTCATCAGCTCCGACGGCTGCAGGTGCATCGGCCCAAGGTCGAGCCAGCGCCGCGCCCCCATCGCCGAGTGCCCCTTGAGCAGCACCCCGACGAGCAGCAGCAGCACGAAGCCGTAGATGGGGTAGGCCAGGTGGAGCAGATGCCGGTAGTCCACCATCATGATCAGCAACGTGGCGGCCACGCCGATGCCTATCCACGACAGTTGCGAGCGCCAGAGCGGCGCCGGCGCGACTCGGGAGGCCGACACCAGGTTCCACACGCCCAGCCCGGCGATGACCAGGGCCACCAGCAGCACGTGCCAGGGCGCGTGCCTCCAGAGCCGGCCCGCGGCGCGGGCGCTCTCGCCACCGCCCAGGCTCAACTCCACGGCGCCCCCTCGGCCCGCTCCCCCGGAGCGGATGCCTCGCGCGGCGGTCCGCTGGTGGCGGCGGGCGGGTCCTCGGTCTTCTTGGGCGGGGCGGCGGGGGGCTCGGGGGCGGCCGGAGGCGCGGCGTTGCGGGCGGCGGCGTCCTCGGCCTTGATGCGGAAGTACTGCTTGATCACCTCGAAGCCCGCGGGCGAGGAGTCGGTGCCGCCGTGGCCGCCGTGCTCGTTGAGCACCACCACCGCGATCTCCGGCTCGTCGATGGGCGCGAACGCGGCGAACCAGGCGTGGTCGCGCTGGAAGAACTCCATCTGCTCCTTCTTCACGCGCACCTCGCCAAGCTTGATCACCTGCGCGGTGCCCGTCTTGCCGGCGACCAGGACGCCCAGGTCCTTGGGCCGCTTCCAGAACGCGGTGCCGCCCGGCTCGTTGACCACCGCCTTCAGTCCGTCGACCACGGCGTCGCGCCAGGCCGGCTTGATGTCCATGTGGCTGGTGACCACCGGTTCGACCGAGCGCACCAGGCGCCCCTCGGCGTCCTCGATGCGTCGCACGACCTGCGGCTTGTAGACGGTGCCGCCGTTGGCGATGGCGGCGTACGCCATGGCGAGCTGCAGCGGCGAGACGTTGACGTCGCCCTGGCCGATGGCCGTGTTGAGCGCGAGGCCCTTGGTGTAGCCGCCGGGGGTGACGCGGTCGTGGTACTCGCTCGACGGCATGATGCCCGGCGTCTCGGGCGACAGGTCGAGCCCGGGCATGCGGCCCAGGCCCAGGAGCTTGCCGGTTTCTGCAATGGGGTCGATGCCCATGCGGTCGGACGCCTGGTAGAAGAAGGTGTCGCAGCTCCAGGAGAGGGCGTTGTGCAGGTTGACCGCGCCGTGGCCGGAGTCCTTGTGGCAGCGCCAGCGCCGCTTGCCCAGCGTGTAGCCGCCATTGCACGAGGCCGTCGTGCCGTTGACGATGACGCCCGCCTGCAGGCCCGCCAGGGCGGTGATGGGCTTGAAGGTGGAGCCGGGGCTGTAGTGCTGCTGCGCGGCGCGGAAGATGAGCGGCTCGAGCGGGTCGTCGCTGATGGCCTTCAGCTCCGCGCGGGTGATGCGGCCGGTGAGCTTGTTCGGGTCATAGGCGGGCTTGCTGACCATGGCCTGCACGAAGCCGGTGTTGACGTCGATGACCACGATGGAGCCCGCCGTCGCGGACTCGAAGGCCTTCTCGGCCGCCTGCTGCAGCGGCAGCGAGATCGAGAGGACCAGGTTGTGGCCGGACCTGGCCGGCGAGACCCGGTCCACGTCCTTGAGCAGGTGGTCCGAGTTGGGGATCTTGCGGCCCTTGGCGTCCACCACGGACTTGAAGGAGCCGTCGGTGCCGCGCAGGTCGGACTCGAACTTGCGCTCCACGCCGCGCCGGCCCATGTAGTCGCCCAGCTGGTATCCGCCGACGCCCTGGGCCTCGAAGCTCACCAGCTCCTCGCCCGAGATCTCGTTCATGTAGCCCAGCACGTGGGCGGCCAGCGTCCCCTGCCGGTAGTTGCGGTGCGGCGCGGCGATGACGTCCACCCCCGCCAGCTCCAGCCGATTGGCCTCCAGCCGGTCGAGCGAGTCCATGTCGACGTCCACCTTCACCGTGAAGTCGCGGAAGCGCTGCAGGCCGCGCGCCTTCTTGTACTGGGTGATCACCCGCTCGACCTCGTCCGCGTCGAGAGAGAGGTAGGTGGCCAGCTTGGGGACGATCTCGTTGAGGCAGTAGCCCTTGGCGGCGCCCGAGGGCTGGCAGAAGGCGGGGGTCAGCGTGACGTTGTAGCTGGGCCGGTTGTCCACCAGGATGCGGCCGCGGTTGTCGAGGATCATCCCACGGTCGGCGGGCAGCCTCGTCTCCTTGACGAAGTTGTCGATGCTCTTTTCCTTGAACTCCTCGCCGCGGTGGATCTGCAGGTGGTAGAGCCGGAAGATCAGGACGCACAGGCCGACGCAGGCCAGCCCCGCCATCAAGGCGAAGCGGACGCGGAAGTCGCTGCCTCCGGCCTGCTTGCCGACCATCATCGGCACGGCGCGGCTCCTCTGAGGCGGTGGCCGGCCCGCCCATCAACCCGACCTGCTCTCGAAGCGACGACCAAACCCGTAAGACTCCCTGGCTCTGCAGCGTTCCGAAGTCTTACCTCAACAGGCCCGTGTCCGGTTTCTCGAACTGTCCCTCGATCTTCTTGAACGACAGCCAGACGAGCGCAGCGGCGACGGCCGTCAGGGCGGCGGACAGGGGCAGGGCCCGGAGCATGGCGCCCCGGTCGCCTTCCGGCACGGTGCCCAGGAGCGACAGCCCCCAGACGGTCAAGTTGTGCAGGCCGTCGATGGGGGCGGCCAGCGCCGCGAAGGCCACCGCCGAGCGCGCCTCGACGAAAGGCGCCACCAGCCGGGAGAGCAGGAAGGTGAAGACCGCGGCGAAGACGTACATCCCGGACGGCGCGCCGCTGAGCACGTCCACGAAGTAGCCGACCGCCGCGGCGCCCAGCGCGCCCTCCAGCCCGTGGCAGCGCAGGGCGAAGAAGAGCACCGCCGCCACCCCCACGTCCGGGCGAGCCACCGAGAGCCCGAGCGGCCGAAGGAGGGAGCACTCCACCGCCAAGAAGAAGAGCGAGGCCAAGAGGAGGGTGACGAGCTTCATACCTTGCGCCGAGGCGGCCCGGGTGCCTTACGGCCTGGGCAGCGACGCCTCCGGGAGATCCTCGCGGCCGGGCAGGCCCATCAGCACGAAGACCTCCTCCACCTTCGCCACGTCAGCGGCGGGCGCGACCTCGGCCGTCAAGAACATGCCGTGATTGGCCCGCACCACGTTGATGACCCGGCCCACCGGCAGGCCCTTGGGGAACACGTCGTCCGTGCCCGCGGTGACGAGCAGGTCGCCGTCCTCGATGTCGTCGGTGCGCAGCGCCTGCACCAGCGACGGCCGGGACCGAGCCCCCTGTCCCATCACCTTGGCGCGCGCCCGCGAGCGCTGTACGCGCACCGGCACCGCGAAGTTCGTGTCGGCCACCAGCAGCACGTCGGCGCTGCGCGAGCCGGCGGAGAGCACCCGCCCGACGATGCCCTCGGCAGAGGCGACCGCCATGCCCTTGGACACGCCGTCGCTCGTCCCCTTGCCGATCTTGATGGTGAGCAGGTTCATCACCGGCGCCTCGCCGATGATGGGCGCGGTCATGACGGGCGTGGGGGCGGTCTCGGCGAAGCCGATCATCTTGCGCAGCCGATCGTTCTCGGACTGGGCCTCCACCAGCTGCTGCACGGTCTGCTGCAGCCTCAAGTTCTGGGCGCGCAGCTCGAGGTTCTCCTGGTGCTCTTCGCGCAGGCCCACGTAGCTGCGCCAGGCGTCGGTCGACCCGACGATCACCGAGGAAAGCGCCCGCTCGATCGGCGCCGTGGCAGCCACGACGAGGCGATCGACCGGATTGAGGTCGCGGCCGTGCTTGGCATGGGCGAGGTAGGTGACCAGCGGGAGCAACAGCAGGATGCCGATGGCGAACAGCTCGCGGTACCGCTTGATGAGTGCCAGCAAGGCAACCCGCCTACTCGGACGAGGGGCTCTCGGCCCCGGTCCTGCTCTCTGCGCCCGCAGCCGTGAAGCCCCGGCAGCGCTTGTGAGGCCACGTGGCGCAAGGCATCTATTTCACTTGCATTTTCTCAATCGGTTTCCTAGGGTGTCAAGCTTTCTTGCGGGAAGAAATCCCGCGGACGGGGACGCCGGGTCCGAAAAAGGCGTGTCCCCACGGGTGGATAGGCCTCCGACTCGCGAGGCCCTGAAGGAGCCGTCTTCTCATGCTCGACACGCTGCGGGAACACTCCAAGTCCAAGCTGATCTACGTCTTCTTCGCGATGATCATCGTGGTGTTCGTCTTCTCCTTCGGCCCCGGCTCCAACGGCTGCCGCTCGGGGAGCGGGCAAGCGGGCAACGAGACGTTCGCGGCGAAGGTGAACGGCGAGACCATCCCGTACACCGACTACCAGCTGACCTACGACCGAATCTACAAGGACTATCAGAACCGCGCCGGCGGGGCGTTCACCCCCGAGCTCGCCAAGCAGATCCGTCTGCGGGACACGGTCCTCGACCAGATGATCGACCGCGAGCTGCTGGCGCAGGCCGCGCTCGACCACGGCGTGGCGGTCTCCGACCTGGAGCTGGCCGAGAGCATCCACAAGACCTTCGGCGGCGACGACAAGTTCAACGAGGAGAACTACCGGCTCATCGTCGAGCGCCAGCTGGGCATGGCGACCTGGCAGTACGAGGAGCAGGAGCGCCGCCGCCTGAGCGCCCAGAAGATGATCACCAGCATCGCCTCCACCGCCAAGGTCTCGGACGACGAGGTCCGCGCCGAGTACGCCCGCGAGAAGGACAAGCTCGAGCTGACCTACGTGCGCTTCGCCTCCACCGCGTTCAAGGCCGAGGCGGCCAAGCCCGACGACGCCGCGGTCGACGCCTTCGTGAAGGCCAACGCCTCCAAGATCGAGGAGGCCTACAAGACCCAGTCGTACCGCTACCACAAGCCCAAGCGCGTGAAGGCCCGCCACATCCTGCTCAAGGTGGACGAGAAGGCGACCGACGCGCAGGCCGAAGAGGTCAAGAAGAAGCTCTCCGACATCAAGGCGAAGATCGCCGCCGGCGCCGACTTCGCCGCCGAGGCCAAGGCCAACAGCGACGACCCGGGCAGCAAGGACAAGGGCGGCGACCTGGGCGAGTTCCAGCCGGGCGTGATGGACCCGATGTTCGAGAAGGCCGCCTTCGCGCTCGCGCCGGGACAGATGTCCGAGCCGGTCCGCACCCGCTACGGCTGGCACCTCATCAAGGTCGAGGCCGTGCAGCCCGAGGAGAACAAGACGCTCGCCGAGGTGCAGAAGGAGCTGGCCGCAGAGCTGCTGGTGGACGAGGCCGCCAAGTCCATCGCCAAGAAGAAGGCCGAGGAGACCCTGGCCGCGGTCAAGGGCGGCAAGAAGCTCGAGGAGCAGTGGCCGCCCGAGCCCAAGAAGGAAGGCGAGCAGCCGGGCCTGAAGTTCGACATGGCCGGCGGCAAGCCCGCCGCCGCCACCACCGGGCCGTTCTCGCCGTCCAACGACTACGTTCCGCACATCGGCGTCGACGCCGCGCTCACCCGCGCCGCCGTGGCGCTGACCGAGGCCAAGCCGGCCGCCGAGCAGGTCTTCGAGGTCAACGGCAGCTACTACGTGGTGGAGCTCAAGTCGCACGAGCGCCCGGACTACAAGGAGCTCGAGGCGAAGATGGACGAGTACCGCGACCGCGCCAAGCAGCGGAAGGGCAGCGAGTCGCTCGACGCGTTCCTCAAGGCGCTCAAGGAGAAGGCCAAGATCGAGAAGAACGAGGCCCTGCTCTCGGGCGCGCGTCCGCTGAACTCGACCGTCGACGACAGCTGACCGGCAGCCTGTTGCCCAACCTTGCGCCCGGCGCCCTCCCACGCGGAGGGGCCGGGCGTTTGGCTAGATTGGCACCGTGAAACCTAAAGACCGCCAGACGCCGGAACGCCGGACGCTGATCCTCGCCTCGAGTTCGCCGCGCCGCCGCGTGCTGCTGGGCCAGCTGGGCATCGAGCTGCAGGTGGTCCCCCCGGAGGCCGACGAGTCGGTCCTGACGGGCGAGGCGCCTGCCGCTTTCGTGATCCGGGTCGCCGGGCTCAAGTCGCTCGCGGTCGCGGGCCAGCACCCCGGCAGGGTCGTCCTCGCCGCGGACACCGCCGTGGTCTGCCGCGGGACCATCTTCGGCAAGCCCTCCGACGAGCGCGACGCCGCGCGCATGCTGCGCGACCTGTCGGGACGCGAGCACGAGGTCATCAGCGGCGTCAGCGTCGTGGGGCCCGGCTTCGCGGAGGGGTTCTCGGTCTCCACGAAGGTGCGATTCAAGCCGCTGACCGAGCAGGAGATTGCCTGGTACGTGGGCACCCGCGAGCCGATGGACAAGGCGGGGGCGTACGCCATTCAGGAGCGCGGCGGCGCCTTCGTCGAGTCCATCGCCGGCAGCTACTCGAACGTGGTGGGGCTGCCGCTGGGCGAGAGCCTGGCCATGCTCGAGCGCGCGGGGCTCGAGCTGCCGTGGAGGGGGGCGCCGTGACCATCAAGGACAATCTGGAGCGGGTGCGGGCGCGCATCGCCGCAGCCACGGCGAAGGCGGGCCGGCCAGCCGGATCGGTGCGCCTGGTGGCCGTGTCCAAGACGCAGCCGGCGCGCCTGGTGCGCGAGGCCTATCAGGCCGGTCAGAGGATCTTCGGCGAGAACTATGCGCAGGAGCTGCGCGACAAGGCCGAAGAGCTCGAGGACCTCCCCGCGCTGGAGCTGCACTTCATCGGGACCCTGCAGAAGAACAAGGCCAGGTACGTCGCGCCGTTGGCGGCCATGTTCCAGGCGCTCGACGACCTCGAGCTCGCCAAGGAGCTGGACAAGCGCGCCGCCGCGGCCGGCCGGGTGCTCCCGGTGCTGGTGGAGGTGAACCTCGGCGAGGAGCAGAAGGGCGGGGTCAAGCCCGAGGCGCTGCCTGCGTTCGTGGAGGCGCTGCGGGCGATGAAGGCGCTGAAGGTGGACGGGCTGATGTGCATCCCGCCGCCGGCCGAAGACCCCGACGCGACGCGACCGTACTTTCGCAGGGTCGCGGCGCTCGCCAAGGAGCACGGCCTGGCGACCGTCTCCATGGGCATGAGCGCCGACTTCGAGGTGGCGATCGAGGAAGGGGCGACGCTGGTTCGCGTCGGGACGGCGATCTTCGGGGAGCGGCACTACCCCGCGAAGTGAGTCAGGTCTCGCGGAACTTCCACTTGCCGTCCCGGATCTCCGCCCGGAACTCGCAGCCGCAGTAGTAGCAGCGGACCTCGCTGCCTTCCCGGATGCCGTCTTCGTACGGGTTGTTGGCGCTGCACTCCGGGCAGTCGAAGTCCTTCTTCACCGGGCCAGATTCGGCCTTTTCTTCCTCGTAGGCGTTCGGGTCGGGTATCGCCATGGCGGGCCTCGCAGCGGCTGGAATGCTGGCGATGATTGTACGCCCCTCGCCCGCTCCCCGGATGCACGGTTCGGGACCTGACGGACGGGCCTCGCCGCGATACCTTTGCGGGCATGGGACGACGAAACGACAGGGGCAGGGGCCACGGAGGCCCGCCGCCCATGGACTTCGAGTTCGAGCGCACCCTCGCCGCGGCGGAAGAGGACGAGGTCGCCGCGCCGGCGTCGGCGCCAGCGCCGGCGCCGGACCAAGCCGAGGGGCCGTCCGCCGCCACGGCGGACGAGCGCTGCACCTGCGGCTCGAGCGAGTTCCTGCTGGAGGCCTACCTGCAGGTGGTCGACGGCCGCCCGCGCAGCGAGCTGGTCGAGGTGGAGTCGCTGACCTGCCCGCAGTGCGGCAAGGAGTACGAGGCCGTGCAGATGGAGGACGGCCGCGTGCTGCGCGGGGAGTTTCTCGGCCACGTCGATCTGGACGACTCCGAGGACTGAGCTCCCTCAGCGATTGATGGCACGAAGTACGGCCCGAGAAGCTCTCGCCGCCGCGCAGGTCGCGAGCGACGAAGTACAGCCTTGCCTCGGTCAGGTTCGGGTCGAGCCCTGCCGACCCCACCGTCCACTCCACCGAATCGTCCACGCCCGAGGTCCGGTCTCCGCTGAAGCTGCCCGCGGTCGCGTAGAGAGAGACCACGGGGCTTTCGATGCGCTCCTTGCCATTGCCATCGACGAACGTGTCGAGGCTCGCCGGATCGACCAGGACCCGCATGTTTGCCTTCCGGGCCCTCCCTCTCGAGTGATGCGAAACCTTCTCTGTCCAATTTGCGTCCAAGTGATGCGCTGGAGACCTGTTGGACAAGAAGGTCGCGGGAGGATCTCTGATGGAAGCGGCTGGCAAGTACTCGATCGGGGCGGTGGCGAGGATGACCGGGGTGACCACGGAGACCCTTCGCGCCTGGGAGCGGCGCTACCGCCTGGTGGCGCCGGGTCGCGACGACCGGGGCCGGCTCTACTCGGAGGCCGACGTGCACAAGCTGCGCGTGCTGCACGAGTTGGTGGGCCGCGGGCACTCCATCGGCCGGCTGGCGCCGCTGTCGCTGGAACAATTGGAACGGCTGCGCAGCGAACCGCTGGCCCCGTCGAGCCCGGAGGGGCGCCGCAACATCGACTTCGAGCCGCTGCGCGAGGCGCTGACCAACTTCGATTCCGCGGCGCTGGACCGCGAGCTGGGACGGGCGGCGACGCTCCTGCCGGTGCGCGAGTTCACGCTCGAGGTCGCGGTGCCGTTCCTGCGCGAGGTCGGCGACGGCTGGCAGGCCGGCACGTGGTCGGTGGCGCAGGAGCACCTGGCCTCGGCGGCGGTGCGCACCGTGCTGGGCACGTTGGTGCGACTGGCGGGGTCCGGCGCCCGCGCCCGCGTCGTCTTCGCCGCGCCGCCGGACGAGCGCCACGAGTTCGGGATTCTCTCGGCCGCGCTGCTCTCCGCCGCCGCGGGGGCTTCGCCGCTGTACCTGGGGGCGGATCTGCCGGTCGAGGACATCGCCCTGGCGGTGAGCCGCACCGGGGCCGCGGCGGTGGCGCTCTCGGCGGTGGGGGCCGCCGCGCCGGACGAGGTGGTCGCCAGCGTCAAGCGGCTCGCCAAGCTGCTGCCCCCCGGCACCGCGCTGTGGGCGGGAGGCATGGGCGACGAGGCCTTCGCGGCGCGAATCGCCGCGGCCGGGGCGACGTGCGTGGCGAGCCTGGAGGAGTTCGAGGACCGGCTGCGCGCGGCCATCGGCTGACGCGCCGGCACGGGCTATCGGCTATCCTCCGGCCTGCACCGGGAGAGCGACGACATGAAGCGACTGAAGCCGCCGCCAGAGCGGGCCTTCGACGTGGTGGGGCTGGGAGAGATCTCGGTCGACCACATCTGCGTGGTCCCGCGCATCCCGGGCGCCTCGGACAAGGTCCGCATGGCCAGCTACGAGGTGCAGGGCGGCGGGCAGATCGCCACGGCGATGATCGCCTGCCAGCGGCTGGGGCTGAAGGCGCGCTTCCTGGGCAAGGTCGGCGACGACCGCTGGGGCGCCTGGTCCATCGACGAGCTGCGCCGCGAGGGCGTGAGCGCCTCCGGCGTGCGCGTCGGCAAGGGCACCACCCAGACCGCCTTCGTCATGGTCCACGCGACCACCGGCGAGCGCACGGTGGTCTGGAGCTGCGAGGAGAGCCTCGTCCCCGACCCGTCCGAGCTGACCCGCGAGGAGATCGCCTCGGGCCGCGCCTTCCACGTCGACGCCACCGGGCTGGCCAAGGGGCTCGAGCCGCTGGTCTGGGCCCGCGACTGCGGCTGCCTGACCTCGATCGACATCGACCACCTGCTGCCCGACACCGAGGCGGCGCTGCGGCTGGTGGACCTGTGCGTGCTGCCCGAGGGCTTCCCGGAGGAGATCACCGGGGAGAAGGACCTCGAGCGCGCGATGCGCAAGCTGCAGCGGCTCAACCCGGACGCCATCGTCTGCACCACGCTGGGGACCCAGGGCTGCGCCGCGCTCGACGGCGACGAGCTGGTCCGCGTGGCGGCCTTCCCGGTGGTGGCGGTGGACACCACGGCCTGCGGGGACGTCTTCCACGCCGCCTTCGTCTGCGGGGCGCTGTGGCAGATGCCGCTGCGCGAGACGATGCGCTTCGCCAACGCCGCCGCGGCGCTCAAGACGCGCAAGCTGGGCGCCCGCCCGGGGATTCCGACCAAGGCCGAGGTCGAGGCGTTCCTGAAGCAGCGTTAGTCCGCTGCCTTCCCCCAGGTGGTCGAGCGCCGACTTGTCGAGGACGCGGCGAGCCCGAAGTCCTCGAGTGCGGGCAACTGGCCTCGCCGCCCACGCCACGAGATCGCCCGGAGATCGTCGGTCCAGCCGCCGGCCTCCAGGCACAGCGAGCCGGCGCCCTCCCGGGCGACAGCCACCTCGCCGGACAGCGTTACGAGCACTACCGCGCGCGCCCGCCGCCGCCAGCGCGTGCGTGGAGCAGCTCGAGGTCGGAGCGCGTCGCCGAAAGCCCTAGCCGACGGCCTCGCCCGGCCGCTGCCCTCGGCAGGGCGCTCCCGTCCGCGCCCGTGATCGGCACCTCGGCGGTGCGCAACCTGGAAGGGAGCGCAGGCCGAGAGGAGGGGCGATGACGGGGGGCTGGCGGCGAGCGGTCGCGGGCTTGTTGCTGGTCTCGGGCCTGTGCTTGGGGTCGGGCGCGGCGCGCGCGGCGGTGGTCCTGCCGCTGAGCGTGGAAGAGCTCGCCCACCGAGCCGACACGGTGGTGCGTGGCACCGCGCTGGGCACGCGATCGGTGCGCAGCGCCGACGGCAAGCAGATCCATTCGGTCACGACGGTGCGTGTCGACCTGGCGCTGAAGGGCGCCCCGCCGATCGAGGTCGACGTGCTCAGCCCGGGCGGAACCTGGGGCCGCATCACGCAGTCGGTCGCCGGCGCACCTCGGTTCGTCCCCGGCGAGCGTGTCATCCTGTTCCTGCGCTCGGCAGGGACGCGGCGCTTCCGGGTCGAAGGCCTGTCGCTGGGCAAGTTCGAGGTCTGGGCCGACGAGCGGGGGACGGCCCAGGTCACCCAGCGGGCCGAGGGCATCCAGATCGCCGGGCCGGACGGCTCGGTGCGCCCCGCGCCGCCGGTGGGCCCGATCCCCGAGCAGGACTTCCTGGCCCGGGTCCGCGCCGCGCTGCGGCGGGAGCGGCAGTGAAGAACGTCCGGCGCCAGCTGTGGAGCCTGGCCGCCCTGGCGCTGGCGACGCTCGGGCCGGCGCCAGCGGGGGCGTTCGTGCGCAGCCGCGGGACCTCGGGCGGCAACGGCGCGCCCGGCCCCGAGCTCTTCTGGTGCACGCGCAAGCCGTCCTACGTCGTCAACGAGAAGGGAAGCCAGAACGCCGGTGCGCAGGCGTCCATCGAGGCGGTGCGCCGCTCCTTCGAGACCTGGGCCAAGACCGGCTGCAGCGACCTCTCCTTCTCCGACCAGGGCACCACCGCGCGCGCCGACGTGGGCTACGACCCCAAGGCGGCCGACAACCAGGACCTGGTGGTCTGGCGCGAAGTCGACTGCGACCGGGTGGTCCCGCGCACCGACCCGTGCCTGTCCGACGGGGGCTGCAACAACAAGTACGGCTGCTGGGACCACGAGGCGAACACCATCGCCTTGACCACCACCTCCTTCGACAACCAGACCGGGGAGATCCTGGACGCCGACATCGAGCTCAACGGGGCGGGCTTCGAGTTCACCACCGCCGATTCGCCGCCCTGCGACCGGCCGCCGCCGCGCGGCTCCAACGACTGCGTCGCCACCGACGTGCAGAACACGGTGACGCACGAGGTCGGCCACGTGCTGGGTCTCGACCACTCGCCGGACCCGAGCTCGACGATGTTCGCCTCCGAGGCGCTGGGCGAGACCAACAAGCGCGTGCTGAGCGCGGACGACATCGACGGGCTCTGCGCCATCTACCCCGAAGGCGCTGCTTCCTCCCCGGCCTGCCCGGGCGCTTCGGGCGACGGCGGTTCCGGGGGAGGGGGCGGGTGCAGCAGCGCGGGCGCGGGAGGAGTCCTCGGCGCGCTTGGCCTGCTGGCCGCCCTCGGCGCTCTGCGCAGGCGCCGCTGAGCCCGACCCGGAGTAGAATCGACCCGGAAATACGCGAGAGGGCCGCCCTGGCGCAGGGCGGTCTTTTCGTTGGGTGGCGCAGCAAGGAACCACGAAGGGAGCGGCACGGCATGGGACTCGCGGAAGACTTCGCCACGGCGCAGGAGAGGGTCAAGACGCTCAAGGCGCGGCCCGGCAACGACACGCTGCTGGAGCTCTACTCTCTCTACAAGCAGGCCCAGGAGGGCGACGTGCAGGGCAAGCGCCCCGGCCTGCTCGACCCCAAGGGCCGCGCCAAGTACGACGCCTGGGCGGCGCGCAAGGGCCTGGCCAAGGACGCGGCGATGCGCCAGTACGTCGCGCTCGTCGAGCGCCTCGCCGCCGCGGGCTGATGCCCAGGGCCTCCGGGCCGTGCGACAATACCGGGCGTGTTCCCCGCCCGCCGCCCACCGCCCGCCTGCCGCCGCCCGGCGGAGCGCGGGCTCCTGCACGGGCTGTCGCTGCTGGCCATCACGATCCTGCTGTTCGGGACGCTGGCCTACTTCGCGCTGGGCAGCTTCCCGCTGCGCTGCGCCTGCAAGGACGGGACGGCGCAGAAGGGCACGCGGGGCGGCTTCGACTCGCCCGAGAAGAAGTGCCAGCAGGTCTGCGCCGCTCGCGGCGGAGGGGCCCCGGTGATGAGGGGCGCCGCCAAGGACAAGGAAGACACTCCGAAGCAAGCCCGCTGAACCCTGGGAAGAAGGGTCTCCATGCGCACCATCGTCGCCGCCATGCTCCCGCTCTTCGCCGCCTCGTGCGGCCCGAGCGCCACGCCCTGCACCACCTGCATGAACGTCCAGGGCACCTACGAGGTCGTGGTCGAAGGGCGGAGCGCGGACAGCTCCACCTGCGATCAGCTGTACATCAGCGGCGGCACGGCGGAGGTCGAGCTCTACCAGACGGGCAGCGAGCTGAGCATCCCGCTGCTCTTCGAGTCCGAGGGCGGAATGAACGGCACCCTCTTCAACGACGACACCGCCCGCTTCGGGCCGAAGAACGCGAAGGTGGGCAACACCTACCCCGCGGTGTACGCCCACGTCGTGCTCAACGGCGCGTTCACCGGCGAGGAGGCCGACCGGCGGTTCAGCGGCTCGCTGATGGCCAGCACCTCGCTCGACGGCAAGTCCTGCGCGCTCTCCACTCCGGTGCGGATGACCAAGAAGAAGACCGCGCCGTAGGCTACGGGGTCGAGGCGCTCGCCGTTCGGAAGTGGCCGCCGGGCATGGGTCTTGCCCGGCTGCCGGCCGGCCGGCGCGGAAGGGGTTCGCCCGGGGTTCGCCTCCCTACAGCGCGTCCGCCTCGGCGTCGTGCAGGAGCTTGAAGGTGCAGTTCAGCTCCGAGCCCTCCTGGTGGACCATCTGGAAGGAGCCGGAGAGCTCCTCACCCCAGCCGTCGAAGGTCAGGTGCCCGGAGGCCAGGTTCGGTCGCTGGGTGGGCGACATGATCTCCCAGGACGCGACCCGGCCGGACGAGCCGGAGCTGGTGGGCAGCGGGAAGGTGCCGAGGCCGTCGGTCGAGGAGGTCGGGCGGAACTCGCCCTCGATGCGCAGCTGGTCGTTGGAGTAACGGAAGACCAGCGCCACGCGCGTCTTGGCGGCGAGCCAGTGCCAGCGCGCGGTGTTGGCGTTGATCGGCCCGGACAGCGAGGTGGACCCGATGCGGCCGTCGCAGCGGCCCGACGACCCCGAGGCGCCACAGCCCGCGCTCGCCGCTGCCACGCCCGCCACCAGCACTGCCAGGACTGCCTTCTTCAAGCGCCACCTCCGGGAGGGGCCGCCATTCTACCTGTCCGGCACCAGGGCCGGACGCTGCCGGAAGATGAAGAGGCGCATGACCAGCAGGCACCCGCAGGTGAAGACCAGCAGGTCGCACAGCAGTTTCGCCGGCAAGAGCGGCACGTGCAGGTGGTCGACCAGCGTCCCCATCAGCGACACGTGGACCAGCGTGGCGGCGACGACCGTGGCCGCGTACTTGCCCAGCTGAGGAAGCAGGGGGCTGCCGCCGTCCCGGAAGGCCACGTACTTGTTGAGCATGAAGCTCACCGCGCATCCGGCGACGACTCCCAGGGTCGAGGCGGGCACGGTCCTCAGCCCGAGCGCGTGGACCGCGACGAGGAGCACCGCGACGTCCACCGCCGTCGAGACGAGGCCCGAGCCCAGACTGCGCGGAAGCCAGTGATCTCCCGGATGCCTGAGAAGGTCGTCCATGGCGGGCCAGGAGTGCACGGCGTGCGCCCGCCAGCAAAATCGCGGGGTTGGCCCGGCCTCGGCCTGCGGTGGCGGCGGAGGTTCGACGGCGCCGTCGAAAAGCGGTCAGCGCCCGGCCGGGGTCAAAACGACGCCCAGGCGCGCGGCGAGCAGGCGTCGAGCCAGGCGTTTCCCGCCACCCAGCCATCGCTCTTGGCTTCCAGCTCGACGGAAGGCCAGCGGCCGAGCGAGGCGCCGTAGGGCTCGTCGACGACCGGGACGTCGAGGCGCGGACCCGGCTGGCCGGCCGCGGCGGCGGCCGGGAGCAGCACGAGGGAGACGGCGAAGGCGCGGCAGGCGGCCACCTGGTTGCCTCCCGGTGGAAATCGCAGCCCCGACAGGTTATCCCTCTGGTTCGCTCGTCCGCGAGGAACCCCACCTTGAATCGCATTCACTTCGACCGGCTTCCGCGCATCGGCGCGCTGCTGCGCAGCCATTTCTTGTCCGGCCTGCTGGTGGTCACTCCGTTCGGCGTGGTCGTGTGGCTGGCCCTGATGGCGCTCAAGGCGCTCTGGGGGCTGCGCGAGTGGGTGCCCCAGAGCTGGCGGCCCGAGACCTGGCTGCCCGACCCGACCGTCGCGTTCCTGGTGAACCTGGCGATCACCATCGGCTGCGTGGTCGTCCTCTCGCTGGGCATCTCGCTGGTGGGCTGGGTCTCCAAGCAGCTGCTCGGCCAGAAGATGCTCGACTACGTCGCCGAGCACGTCATCCAGCGCATCCCGGTGCTGCGCAGCGTCTACGCCGCGCTCGAGCAGCTCCTGCGCACCCTCGCCCAGGGCGGCGGCCAGCAGTTCCGCCGGGTGGTCTACGTAGAGTACCCGCGCAAGGGCGTCTGGGCGCTGGCGTTCGTGACCGGCCCGGTTCGCGCCCTGGGGATGCCCGACGGCTTCCTGAACCTGTACGTGCCCACCACGCCCAACCCCACCTCCGGCTTCCATCTGCTCGTCGCCGAGGAGGAGGTCAAGCCGGCCGAGATGTCCGTGGAAGAGGCCTTCCGCACCATCCTCTCGCTGGGCATCGCCCAGTCGTCCATCAGCCCTGCCCGGCGCATGACGCCGCCGCCGCAGAAGGCGAGCGGGAGCTAGCCGAGGCGGACCGAGGTGGACCGAGGCGGAGCCCCTCGCGAGGAGTTTGGGAGACCAGACCAGCGGTGCTACGCTCCGGCCCGGCTCGATTGAGAGGGAGGACGGCGTGCGCTTCGTCAGGCTGGCGATCGGTGTGATCGGCGCCGTTGCCGCGGTTGCGCTGCTGGCTTTCGCGTTCAAGGATCCCGCGCCGCCTCCGGCGCCCCACGCCGTGGCGCCGCCGACGGTGCCGGTACCGCAGCCGCTACCGCCCCCTCCGACTCTGCCGGCAGTCGCCGAGCCCACGCCGCCGCCGGCCGACCCCGCACCCGCGGCCGACCCCGCTCCCGTTCCCGTTCCCGTTCCCGCGACCCCGCTCCCCACCGACCCGCTCCCGACGCCCAAGCCCGTCCTGATGGTCGCGGCCCCCAAGCCCCAGGTGGTGGCCAAGCCGCTCGTCGCGGTGCCCGCGGAGGAGCCCAAGCCCGCGCCGGAGAAGGCGGAGATCCTTCCCGCAGCCTCGCCGATAGAGCTGCCTCCGCCCGACGCCGAGCAGACGGTGCGCAACACCCTGAAGCTGTCGATGACCGCCTTCGAGGCCTGCTACCAGAACTCGCTGCGGCGCGACTCGCGCATCAAGGGCCGCGTGGTCGTCACCGTCCACGCCGAGGCCTCGGGGAAGGTGCTCGCCGCGAAGGTCGTCGAGACCACCATCAAGGACGACGGCGTGGTCTCCTGCATCACCTCCCGCCTCAAGTCGGTGCGCTTCCCGCCGCTGGGCGAGGACGTGGAGCTGACGGTGCCGCTCGCCCTGGTGCCGCGCGAGAACTAGCTTCGGGGCAGGCCGATGGAACCGACCCTGCCCGCCCCGAACTCGGCGCCCAAGCCGTCGAGCGACCTCGACACCCTGAAGGTCCTGGCGATCTTCCACTATGTTCTCGCCGGGCTGTCTGCCCTCGGCGGTGGCTTCTTCCTCCTCTACGCGGCGTTGGGGGGCTTCCTTCTGCGCCGGTCCGACCTCTTCACCGGCGGGGGCAGGAACACGCCGCCGCCGCCGCCGTTCGTGGGCGCGCTCTTCATCGGGCTGGGCGTGGGGCTCTTCGCGGCGGGCCTGGCCTTCGCCGTCGCCATCGCCGTGGCCGGGCGGTCGCTCTCGCGGCAGGTGCGCTACGTCTACTGCCTGGTCGTCGCCGGCTTCTGCTGCCTGCTGACGCCCTACGGGACGGTGCTGGGAGTCTTCACCATCGTGGTGCTGATGCGGCCGGGCGTGAAGGCGCTGTTCGGCCGGCCGCCTTGACGGGCCGGCGGGTGGCTGCGAATACTCCACGCCCATGAAGCCCGGCCCTCTCATCGCGATCGAAGGCATCGACGGAACTGGCAAGGGGACCCAGGCGCAGCTGCTCGTCGAGGCGCTCAAGGCGCGCGGGCGGGCGGTGGAGCTGTTCTCCTTCCCGGCCTACCAGAGCACCCTCGCCGGCTCCCTCATCGGCGCCTACCTCGACGGGCGGATGGGGCCTCCCCGGCAGATCGACAGCCGGCTGACGGCAGTGCTCTATGCGCTCGACCGCTTTGAGCTCAAGGGCGCCGTCGAGAAGGTGCGCCAGCGCGGCGCGGTGGCGCTGTGCGACCGGTACGTCGGCTCCAACCTCGCGCACCAGGCCGCGCGCACCCCGCCCAAGGAGCGGCGCGCGCTGCGCAAGCTGATCGAGGACCTGGAGTTCGGCCTCTTCGGCCTGCCGCGACCCGACCTGGTCGTCTACCTCGACATGCCCGACCGCCTGGCGCAGGAGCGCGTCCGCCAGAAGGCCGCGCGCGCCTACACCGCCAAGCGGATGGACGAGCTGGAGGCGGACCGGGCCCACCTGCGCATGGCGCTCTCCGAGTATCGGCGCCAGGCGCGCACCTCGAAGGGCTGGAAGCTCGTGCCCACCGTGAGCAGGGGCGGCCAGCCCCGCACCCGCGAGGCCATCCACGCGGACGTGGTGGAGGCCCTCGAGGAACGGGGCCTCTTGGGCCGGGTCCGGGGCTAGCTCGCGGGTCCGCCGCCGGACTTCACACCGGCTTGGGCTCGAACGCGTCCACCCCGAACCGCTCGAGCTTGGCGTCCTTCCAACCGCCGGAAGGGGCCCCGGCCTTGTCCGCCAGCGCTTCCAGGAACTCGAGCCGGCCCAGGGCGTACTTGGTCGCCACCTGGGGCAGGAGCAGGCCGCGGCGGATGCCGTAGGTGAGCAACAGGCCGTGCCGGCCGGGCTCGAAGTCGGTGGGCGACTGCAGGGGCTCGAAGGGCCCCATCACCGAGATCTCCAGCTCGATCCTCGCCAGGTCGTCGGGCCTCAGCGGGTTGAAGCGCGGGTCGCCCTGCGCCGCCATCCTCGCGGCGGTGGCGACCGCTTCGGCCACCGTGTCGGCGGCCAGCCGGCCCATGCAGCCGCGCAGCCGGTCGTTCTCGGTCAGGGTCACGAAGGCGCCGCCGGGCTGGCGCAGCCGCGGCGACAGCTCGCCCAGCTCCGGGGCCGGCCGGCCGTGCACCGCCGCCTGGACGCCCTCCTCGGCGATACGCCCCAGGGTGCGGCGATCCTCGTCGTCGAGCGCCGCCACCGCGGGCCAGCGGCCCGGGAAGAGCGCGCCGACGTAGCTGACGCCGCTGACGTCGGTGGGGTCGAAGAGCCGGTCCATCGAGGTGCCGCGCGAGACCAGCGTGCCCTTCTCGCCGCCGTCGAGCGCGCCGAGCAGCACCGACAGGGCGTTGAAGCCGCAGCTCCGGGTCTGGGCCTGGTGGCTGGTGCGCTCGCGGGCCCAGTCCTCGGAGGCGCGCGCCAACAGCGCGTCCACCACCGGCTGCTCGTACGCGTAGACCCGCTTCTCCAGGGCCTCCTTGCCGCCGTCGAGCGAGAACGGCTGGCCGTCACCCCAGTTGCCGAAGTGGGTGAAGGTGGCGGTGGCGACGAGCAGGGTGCTCTCGTCGAGCACGTGGCGCAGCGTGCGGCCCAGGCGCGGGCGCTCGCCCTCCTCGGTGCGGCCCACGACCACCGGCAGGACCGGGACGTTGGGCCACAGCCGCTGCAGGTAGGGCAGCAGCGCCTCGACCACGTAGTCGTCGTCGAAGGCGACGGCCTTGCGCTCGAACGGCGGGTAGCCCTCGAGCAGCTGGATCCCCGCTGCGTCCATGGGAACGTTGCCCAGCGGGGTGGCGAAGGAGGCCTCGGCGGGCAAGGCGACCCCCGACCACTTCGGCTTGTGGGCCTCGGCCAGGACGACGATGCGCTTGTAGCGGTGGCCCTTGAGGGCTCCCAGCGCCTTGGCCACGACCGGACCGGCCCACTCCATCCCGGCGTGCGGGACGAGGACCGCCTGCACCGGGCCCTCGAAAGGCTGGGCCTGCGCGAGGAGCGCGTCGAGCTGCCGGGTGAGCTCGTGGGCGTCCCTGGGGTACATGCTGCCGGCGAACTCGGCCGGGCGGACGGCGGTCATTCCGGGCAGGCGACCGGCGCACGTGCAGCCCGAGAAGATCAAGGCTGCGACCACGGTGGCGGGGGGATCGGGGCGAAGCATGGCGCCGATGCTAGCAGGCTTCAGTCCCCGGACTTCACGGCCGGGCGGCGCCCATCGGAAGGGTCGGCCGGAGCTGCGCTACCGCTTGGTCGCCACGTGGATGCGTGCGGCGGCGCGGCGCACGCGGGCGCGCTGCAGGCGGTGCTCGGGGTCGGTGACCGTCAAGGAGGCCAGGCGCTGGAGCGCGTCCTCGCTCGCACGCTTGGCGCGCTCGAGGTCGATCTCCTCCTGGGCCTCGGCGGTCTCGGCCAGGACGATCACGTGGTCGTCGGCGACCTCGACGAAGCCGCCGCCGATGGCGTAGCGGCGCGTCTGGTTGTCGGTCTTGAACGAGAGCTCGCCCGGGACCACCAGGGTCAGGAACGGGGCGTGGCCGGCGCGGACGCCGAACAGCCCGGTGCCGCCGGGGGCGATGACCTCGGCGGTCTCGGCGGACAGCACCTTGCGCTCCGGGGTCACGATGTCGAGGTGGATCGTCTTGGCGGCCATCGAAAGTCCTCGATTCAGCGGCCCAGCGGCTTGGGCATGTCGATCTTCTTGAGCGTTCCGTCGAAGCCCACCGACCAGCTCCGGCGGTCCAGCGTGGTCAGCTCGACGGCCTGGCCGTCCTTCGAGAAGCCCGGCGGCACCCCGCGCTGCCCCAGCGCGCCCTCGAGCCAGTAGAAGTGCGCCCGGGCCATCACCAGCGGCTTCACGTCGCGCACGAACCGGCCGATCTCCAGCGAGCGCAGCGGCGCGCCCCGGACAAACGTCGACACGCCGCGCGCCGCCTTCACGCCCGCCTTCTGGGAAGGGAAGGAGTGGACGACCAGCAGCGTCGAGCCGTCGTTGGACAGGAAGTGCCCGTCGTTGCGGTCGCCGAAGCAGCGCTTGGCCGCCCAGGCGAGCGTGCTGCCGCGCTTGACCTCGACCTTGCAGGAGCCGCCCTCGGAGGCCTGGGCGAGCTCGAACTCGGCGTTGGGCGAGACGATGGTGAAGGCGTTGGGGTCGTCCTCGGCGCGGGCGGCGGCGGGCAGGGCCACCAGCAGGAAGGCGAGGCAGGCTGCAGCCGAGGCGGCGGGCGAGGCCATGCCCGAGCCGGCGACGCAGGTCGCGCTGGGCGGTGCGAAGCCCGCCTTCGCGGGCTGGCTCGGGGCCGGACTCTGCACGACGGACGACGCCTCCTCGCGCGACCTGCGGCCTAGGCCGACGCCAGCCGCTTCGCGTTCTCCAGCACCTCTTCGATGGTGCCGGTCATGAAGAAGGCCTGCTCGGGGACGTCGTCGTGCTTGCCCTCGACGATCTCCTTGAAGCCCTTGATGGTGTCCGCGAGCTTGACGTACTTGCCGGGCCGCTGCGTGAACACCTCGGCGACGTGGAACGGCTGGGAGAGGAAGCGCTGGACCTTGCGGGCGCGGGCCACCACCAGCTTGTCGTCCTCGGAGAGCTCGTCCATGCCGAGGATGGCGATGATGTCCTGCAGCTCCTTGTAGCGCTGCAGCGTGGACTGCACCTCGCGGGCGACCTTGTAGTGCTCCTCGCCGACGATGTTCGGGTCGAGGATGCGGCTGGTGGAGTCGAGCGGGTCCACCGCGGGGTAGATGCCCAGCTCGCTGATGGCGCGGGAGAGGACGGTGGTGGCGTCGAGGTGGGCGAAGGCCGTGGCCGGCGCGGGGTCGGTCAGGTCGTCGGCGGGCACGTAGATGGCCTGCACCGAGGTGATGGAGCCCTTCTGCGTGGTGGTGATGCGCTCCTGCAGCTCGCCCATCTCGGTGGCCAGGGTGGGCTGGTAGCCGACCGCGGAGGGGATACGCCCCAGCAGCGCCGAGACCTCGGAGCCGGCCTGGGTGAAGCGGAAGATGTTGTCGATGAAGAGCAGGACGTCCTTGCCCTCCTCGTCGCGGAAGTACTCGGCGCTGGTGAGCGCGGAGAGGGCCACCCGGGCGCGGGCGCCGGGCGGCTCGTTCATCTGCCCGTAGACCAGCACGCACTGGCTCTTGCCGGGGGCCAGGATGGGCAGCCCGCGGGCGTCGGTCTTGAGGTGGCCCTTCTCGTCCTTCTCGGCGGCGATGACGCCCGACTCCTGCATCTCCTTGTAGAGGTCGTTGCCCTCGCGGGTGCGCTCGCCGACGCCGGCGAACACCGAGAAGCCGCCGCGCTCCTTGGCGACGTTGCGGATGAGCTCCTGCAGCAGCACGGTCTTGCCGACGCCGGCGCCGCCGAACAGGCCGATCTTGCCGCCGCGGGTGTAGGGGGCGAGCAGGTCGACGACCTTGATGCCGGTCTCGAACATCTGCACGCGCACGTCCAGGTCCACGAACTTGGGCGGCGGGTGGTGGATGGGCCGGACGTCCTTGGCCTCGATGGGGCCCAGCTCGTCCACCGGCAGGCCCACCACGTTCATGATGCGGCCCAGCGTCGAGGGGCCCACCGGCACCAGGATGGGGCTGCCGGAGTTCTTGACCTGCATGCCGCGGCGCAGGCCGTCGGTGGTGTCCATGGCGATGGTGCGCACCGTGTTCTCGCCCAGGTGCTGCGCGACCTCGACCACCAGGTTGTCGGGCTGGGGGCTGATGGCGGGGTTGGACAGGGTGAGCGCGGTGTAGATCTCGGGCAGCGCCCCCGGCGGGAACTCGACGTCCACCACCGGCCCCATCACCTGCGTCACCTTGCCCGTCGCCAGGCTGCTCGTCGTCGCGACCATGTCGTTCGTCCTCGTTTGCTCGTGCAGAAAATCTCGGGAACCGCTGATGGGGAGTGGCCGGCCCGCGAGCCGGCTCCCGGTCCTATTCGCTGCCGCCGCCCAGCACGCCGCCGAGGTCGATGTCCAGGTCGCGGAAGTCCTGCCCCGCGCCCGGCACGCCCTTGGTCGGCTTGGGCGCCGGCCGCTCGCCCTCGGCTTCCTTGATCGCCTTGCAGGCCGGGACCTTCCCCTCGGGGTCGAAGTTGAGCCCCATCGCCTGCACCGTGGAGCAGGAGAGCGCGCCGATGCCCTTGGCGCAGGCCTCCGCGTCCTTCTTGGAGTAGGGCGCCATCCCCTCGACGTCGTCGCAACCGGCGGCCATCTGCGCGCAGTCGATGGGGAAGGCCCCGCCCGAGCAGCGCACCAGCATCTGGCACTGGGCCTTGAGGCGCAGCCGGCAGCCGTCCTGGGCGGTGAGGTCGCCCGGGCCCCTCTTCACGGCGGCGCCCGGCGGCGCCCCCGCCGGAGCGATCTCCGGGCCCTGGCGCTCCTCCATCGGCGGCGGGAGCTCCTCGCCGGCGACGTTGCCCTGGGGCACGTCGGCGGAGAGGTCGCTGCCGCGGACCACCTTGGCCTTGCCCGAGTTGTCGAACTCGATGACCTTGCCGGCCTTGGCGAACTCGGGGTCGTCGCCCGCGGGCTGCCCGTCCATGATGATGGTCTGGGGCGGGGGCGCCTCGGCCTTCTTGGCCTTGCCGCCCTTGGCCGTGGCCGCCTTCTCGCCCTTGGCCGGAGCCTTGGCGGCGGACTTGTCCTTGTCCTTTTCCTTGGCGGGTGCGCCCGCAGCAGCGGCCGCGGAGGCGGCGCCAGGGAAGAAGGCCAGGGCCCCGACCAGGGCAGCCGCGAAGAGGGCGAGGCGGGCCGTCATTTGAGCGCCTCCGCTCCGGAGACGATCTCCATCAGCTCCTTGGTGATGCCCGCCTGGCGCGTGCGGTTGTACTGCAGGGTCAGGCGGCCAATCATCTCGTTGGCGTTCTTGGTGGCGCTGTCCATGGCGCTCATGCGCGCGCCGTGCTCGCTGGCGACGGACTCGAGCAGCGCGCGCCAGACCTCGCTGGCCACGTAGCGCGGGAGCAGGTCCTGGAGCACCCGCTCGCGGCTGGGCTCGTACTCGTAGTCCACCGGGAAGGTGGCGGGGCCGGCGTTCGCCTGGGCGTCCTCGGGGGACCGGATGGGGAGCAGCTCGACCAGCGAGACCTTCTGGGTGACCGCGGAGACGAACTCGTTGTAGGCGAGGTAGACGGCGTCGAACTCGCCGGTGAGGAACTCGTCGGTCAGCTCGGCGGCGAGCGACTCGGCGGCGGCGTAGGTGAGGGTCTTGAAGAGCCCCGCGTGGTCCTTGCGGATCTCGACGCCGCGCCGGCGGAAGGCCTCGTTGCCCTTGCGGCCGATGGTGCGCAGCGAGAGCTTCTCGAGCTTCTCCTCGTTCTCCCAGCGGTAGCGCTGCACGCGGCGCACGATGCTGCCGTTGAAGCCGCCGCACAGGCCGCGGTCGCTGGTGAGGACGACGATCTCCACCCGCTTGACCGGGCGGCGCACCAGCAGCGGGTGCGCGGACAGGTCGACGCGCTTGGCCAGGTCCTTGAGCACGTCCTCCATGCGCTGCACGTAGGGCCGCGCGGAGACGATGGACTCCTGGGCGCGGCGCAGCTTCGCCGCGCTGACCATCTTCATGGCGCGGGTGATCTGCTGGGTGCTCTTGACCGAGCGGATGCGGGTGCGGATGGCTTTGAGGGACGGCATGGGCGCTCCTTAGGAGATGGCCGCCAGCTCGCGGTACTCCTTGAGCGCCTTGTTGAGCTCGTCCTTGATCTCGGCGGTGAGCTCCTTCTTCTCGAGGATCTTCTTGAGGATGCCGCCGTGGCGCTGCTCGACGAACTCCTGCAGGCCCTTGAGCCAGTCGCGCACCTTCTCCACCGCGACGTCGCGGATCCACGGCTTGCCGTTCTCGTCCTTGTTGGTGGCGGCGTAGAGCTCGACCACCTGCTTCTCGACCGGCATGGGCACGTACTGGTTCTGCTTGAGCACCTCCATCAGGCGCTCGCCGCGGGCCAAGGTCTCCTGGGTGGCCTTGTCGAGGTCGCTGCCGAACTGGGCGAAGGCGGCCAGCTCGCGGTACTGGGCCAGCTCGAGCTTCATGGTGCCGGCCACCTGCTTCATGGCCTTGATCTGCGCCGCCGAACCGACGCGCGAGACCGAGATGCCGACCGAGATGGCGGGCCGGAAGCCGGCGTAGAAGAGGTCCGACTCCAGGAAGATCTGCCCGTCGGTGATGGAGATGACGTTGGTGGGGATGTAGGCCGAGACGTCGCCGGCCTGGGTCTCGACGATGGGCAGCGCGGTGAGGCTGCCGGCGCCCTCGGCGTCGCTCATCTTGGCGGCGCGCTCCAGCAGGCGGCTGTGGAGGTAGAACACGTCGCCCGGGTACGCCTCGCGGCCGGGCGGCCGGCGCAAGAGCAGCGAGAGCTGGCGGTAGGCGTTGGCCTGCTTGGAGAGGTCGTCGTACACGATCAGCGCGTGCATCTTGTTGTCGCGGAAGTACTCGGCCATGGTGCAGCCGGCGTAGGGCGCCAGGAACTGCAGCGGCGCCGACTCGCTGGCGCCGGCGACCACCACGCAGGTGTACTCCATGGCCCCGAACTTCTTGAGCTTGTCGACCACCTGGGCCACGGTCGACTGCTTCTGGCCGATGGCCACGTAGAAGCAGAAGACGTCCAGGCCCTTCTGGTTGATGATCGTGTCGATGGCGATGGCGGTCTTGCCGGTCTGGCGGTCGCCGATGATGAGCTCGCGCTGGCCGCGGCCGATGGGGATCATCGCGTCGATCGCCTTCAGGCCCGTCTGCAGCGGCTGGTGCACGCCCTTGCGCTTGACGATGCCGGGCGCCTTGATCTCGACCTTGCGCGACTCGGTGGAGACGATGGGGCCCAGCCCGTCGACCGGCTCGCCCAGGGCGTTGACCACGCGGCCCAGGACGGCCTTGCCCACCGGCACCTCGGCGATGCGGCCGGTGCGCTTGACCGGGTCGCCTTCCTTGAGGCTCTCGTAGTGGCCCATGATGGCCGCGCCGACGTTGTCCTCCTCGAGGTTGAGGACGATGCCGCGCACGCCGCCCGGGAAGTCGAGCAGCTCGCCGGCCATGGCGCCCTCCAGGCCGTAGACGCGGGCGATGCCGTCGGAGGCGGAGAGGATGGTCCCGGTCTCGGAGACCTCGACCTTCTTGGCGTAGTTGCGGATCTGCTCCTTGAGGATTCGGGAGATCTCGTCCGCGCGGATGTCGGTGGCCATTGTGTCGTCTTCCTTGGCTGGCGCCCGTCGACGGCCGAGTCGGTCGGCCGGGGGCGCGAAGCGGATGCTTTTAAGCCTTCAGCTGCTGCTTGAGCTGCTCGATCTGGTTGCGGATGCTTCCGTCGAAGACCTGGCTGCCCACCTGGGCCACCGCGCCGCCGAGGATGGCCGGGTCGACCGCGCGCTCGATGATGACGTTGCGCTGGGTGGCCTGCTGCAGCGCGGCGCCGAGGTGGGTAGCAGCCTCGTCGGTCAGCGGCACGGCGGTGGTGACCTTGGCGCGCACGCGGCCGGCCTTCTCGTCGGCGAAGCCGCGGTAGGTGCGCTCGAGGGCGGGCAGGTCGGCCAGCCGCCGGCGGTCGGCGAGGAGGCGAAGGGTGTTGGCGAGCAGGGGCGAGGGCTTGAGCGCGCTGATGAGCGCCTCGGCGACGGAGGTGCGGTCCTCGCGCGTGGTGGCCGGGTTCGCCAGGGCGACGGCGAGGTTGGGGTCGGACTCGAAGGCGCTGCAGAGCGCGGCCAGCTCGCGCCCCATCTCTTCGAACTTCCCGTCCTCGACGGCCAGCTCGAACAGAGCCTTGGCGTAGCGTCGGGAGATGCCGGAAGCGTTCACGTAGGCTCCCCTGCGACGGCCGCCACCAGTCCGAAGTTTCCGAGAAAAGACGGAGGCTTCGGGTGTTTCCTGCACCCGCTTCTGGGCAGCCTTTCCTGAAAGACGGGCACGTATAGCTAGCGGAGGGCCTGCGGGCTGTCAACGCAGAGAGAAGACAGGCGAAACCGCCTGCGCAGCGGGCGGCAGTGCCAGAGGGTCCCGGTCTTCGCCCGGGCGTCCGCCAATGCTCCCCTCGGCGCCCTCGCGCCCGGCCGGCGCGGCCACCCCCATCGGACGTCCGGGCGCGGGTCGGGCGCCCGGCTCGAGCCTGGGTCCGCGGCCTCGGCGCCCGCGCAGTGCCGGCGCCGCCCGCTCCCGGCGCGGCGGGGGCGCGCAGGCGTGGGGAAGCCCGGGGCCCGGCTCGCGGCGGGCTTGTCCGGATCGCCCCGGTCAGCGGACGAGCGGCCCGGCGGGCCCCAGGGGGAGAGCGCTGCGCGCGAGGCCGCGCCCGGCGGTTGCCGCCACGCGGAGGCAGCCCATACTTTTGCAGACGCGTCACAGCCTCGCATCCCGCGCCCGGAGGGGCGGGACGCGACGCTCCGAGAAGCCAGCAGCGAGCTTCGGGCCCGGGGGCGAGGCGCGTCTCCTCGCTAACGAGCAACCGATGCTCGCCTTGTCAGCCAGCACTTCCTCGGCGGACCCGTACCGGGCCGGGGTGCACCTCGGCGAGGCGCTTCGGCCGGCGAGCCCCGAGGTGGTCTTCCTCTTCACCAGCATCCACTACGCCGAGAGAGGCTCGGATCTGCTCGCCGGCCTGCACGACGCGTTGGAGGACGAGCGCGTGGTGGTGGTCGGCAACAGCGGCGACGGCATCTACGAGTCGGCGAGGGTCAGCCACTACGGCGCCGCGGCGCTCGGGTTGAGCACCGGAGGCCGGGTGCGCTGGGTCACCGCGCAGGCGCGCGGGTTGGGCGCGGACCCCGGTGGGGCGACCCGCCAATGCCTGCAGCGTCTGCGGGAGGCCGGGCCGGGCGGCGAGCCGTCCTTCCTCTTCATGGCCGCCGACTTCCGGGCCGACAGCTCGAAGATCGAGGAGGCCCTGGCGCTCGACACGCGCGTGCCTCTGGTGGGCGGCCTCGCCGCGGACGACGACCGCCTGCGGCGCTGCTTCGTGTACGCGGGCTCGGAGGTGCTCGAGGACGCGCTGCTGCTCCTGGGGGCTTACGGGGACATCGCCTTCGACATCGCCGTCGGCAACTCGCTGCGCACGGTCGGCGCTCCGGGGCGGGTCACCGAGGCCGCGGGCACGCGGCTGGCGCGCATCGACGACCTGCCCGCCATGGACTTCGTCGAGCGCGAGACGGGGAAGCCGGCGCTCCGGACCGATCGAGGGATCGTGTCCCTGTCCGTCATGGACGCGGTCCACCCGGAGAGCAAGCGGCTGCGCTCCGTGATCCCCGAGTTCGACAAGCCCAGCGGCGGGCTCGCCCTCTACGGGGGCATCGCCGAGGGCCTGAAGGTCCAGGTCTGCGTGGCCGAGCCCGACGACCTCATCCGCGAGGTCTACGCCATCGCCGAGCGCGCGCGCACCCTGGACTTCGAGCCCGCGGCGGCGCTGATCGTGAGCTGCGCGGGGAGGAAGTGGCTGCTCGGCGAGCGGGTCGACCACGAGGTGCGCGCCCTCAGGAGCGCCTTCCCGCGGGGGCTGCCGCTCGTCGGCTTCCCCTCCTTCGCGGAGTTCGGCCCCCTGAAGGTGGGCGGCCGCTACACCTCCACCTTCGCGCACAACATGACCTACGTGCTGCTGCTCGTCGGAGAGAGGCGATGAGCCTGCGGTTCTTGAGCTCCGTCCGCCCCGCGCCCGAGGGCTTCGAGGCCTGCGTGCTGACCAAGAGACACCTGCTCGGCGGCGGTCCGCTGGCGCTCTACGCCCAGAGCGAGGAGGAGGTCTTCCGGGTCCTCCCCGACGCCCGCGAGCGCCTGGAGGGCGTGCTCATCACCACGGCCCGGCGCGTGACGCAGGTCCGGCTGGGCCGGCTCTTCTGGCACCTCTGCGCCCCGGTGGAGGCCCTGCCTTCCCTGCGCAGCATGCTCGAGTTGGCCCTGGGCGCGATCGAGACGGCGGGCCAGCTTCGAGAGAAGAGCGTGGAGACCGATTGCCTGGTGAGCCGCCTGCAACAGGACCTGCAGAACACCCGCGGCGACTACACCCGGGTCACCGGGACCCTGCTGCACGAGCTGGGCAGGAGCAAGGCCTTCGCCGCCGACAGCCAGCGCGCCGCGGCCGCGGCCGGCTTCGTCGCCGAGGCCTCCCGAATCCTCACGGAGTCGTTGGACTACCACGACACGCTCGGCCGCCTGGCCCGCCACGCGATCCCCTTCCTCGCGGACTGGTGCGTCGTCGACGTGGTCGAGGATCAGCGGCTGCGCCGCGTCGCCGGCAGCCACGCGGACCCCGGCAAGGCGTGGCTCCTCGAGGAGCTGGCATCGCGCGTCGCCAGCGGGCCGGCGGTCTATCCCGGGGCCCGGGCGGTGGAGAGCAAGAAGACCGTCCGGCTGCCCGAGATGACCGAGGAGGTCATCCGCGCCCACGCCTCCGACGGGCGGGTGGTGGAGATCGTCGGGCGCCTCGGGACCCGCAGCCTGATCGCCGTCCCGATGATCGTCCACGGCCATGCGCTGGGCGCCATCACCCTCGCCTCGGGGCGCGCGGAGTCCGCCAGCGACGACCGTCGCGTCGGGCTCGCCGAGGAGGTCGCCCGGCGCGCCGCGCTGGCGGTGGAGAACGCCCGGCTCTTCCTGCAGGCGCAGGAGGCGGTCCGCCTGCGGGACGAGTTCCTCTCGGTCGCCTCCCACGAGCTGCGCACGCCGGTGACCTCGCTGCTGCTCACGGTCCAGGGGCTGCGCCGCGGGGCCGAGCGGCTGCCCCCGGCGAGGCTGACCTCGGTATGGGAGCTGCTGGAGCGAGAATGCGCCCGCCTGGCGGGCCTCATCGACCAGATGTTCACCGTCGGCCGCATCCACCTCGACAACCTCGGGCTCCAGCTCGGGGCGGTGGACCTGGCCGCCCTGGTCCGCTCGGTCGCCGACCGCCTCGGGCCGGTCTTCTCCGGCGCCGGCTGCGAGGTCACGCTGCGCGCGCCGCCGAGCCTGTCGGGACGCTGGGACGCCGCCAAGCTCGAGCACGTGGTCACCAGCATCCTCGCCAACGCCGTCAAGTTCGGGGCCGGCCGGCCCATCGAGATCGGCGTCGACCTGGCGGACGGCGGCGCCCGCCTGTGGGTGACCGACCACGGCATCGGCATCGCCTCCCAGGACCTCCCGCACGTCTTCGAGAAGTTCTCCCGCGCCGTCTCGGCCCGCTCCTACGGCGGCCTGGGCCTGGGCCTGTACATCGCGCACCACCTCGTCGAGAGCCAGGGAGGCACCATCCGCGCCGAGAGCGAGCCCGGCCGTTTCACCACCTTCACGGTCGAGCTCCCGCTCCAGGGGACGAGCGCCGCATGAGCGCGGCGAACGGCTCCGGGCTGGTCCTGGTCGTCGACGACGACGCCGACATCCGCTGGTCGCTCGGGTTCGTCCTCGAGGGCGGGGGCTACCGCGTCGCCACCGCCGCCAACGGCGCGGAGGCGCTGAGCTCGCTGCGCGGCGGCGGTCCCCTCCCCGACGTCATCCTCCTCGACCTGCGCATGCCGGTCATGGACGGCCAGCAGTTCCGCGAGACCCAGCTGCGGGACCCGGCGCTCGCCCGCGTCCCGGTCGTGGCCCTGTCCGGAGACGCCGACCTGGCGGCGAGGTCCCGGGCGATGGGCATCGAGCGCTTCCTGCTCAAGCCGGTGGACCTCGACCGGCTGCTCTCGGAGCTCGGCCGCTACTCCGCCCCGAGCCTCGCCTGAGCGCGCGCCGGCGCCTGGCCCGGGCGCGCACCGGGTACGGCCGCTCGGCGCCGGACCGCGCCGGTGTGGGGCACCCCGGCTTGCCGCCCGACGGGCGCGCCCGTTAACGTCCGCGACCACCATGGCCGTCCCGAGCCCCAGCCCGCCCGTCGCCGACCCGGCCGCCACGGCCTCCGCCTACCAGCGCGGGCTGGCGGTGCTCACGCTCATCAACCTGGTCAACTACCTCGACCGGTTCGTCGTGTCCTCGCTCGTCGAGAGCCTGCGCAAGGCCTTCGACGCCACGGACTTCGAGCTGAGCCTGCTGGGGCCGGGCTTCATCATCGTCTACATGGTCGCCTCGCCCGTCTTCGGGGCGCTGGGCGACAAGGGCTCGCGCACCCGGCTCATCGCGCTGGGCGTCGCCCTCTGGAGCGCGGCGACCGTGGCCGCGGGCTTCGTGCACACCTTCGCGCTGCTCTTCGTCGCGCGGGCCCTGGTCGGCGTCGGCGAGGCGGCCTACGGGACCATCTCGCCCAGCCTGCTCGCCGACTACTTCCCGCGCGCGCTGCGCGGCCGGGTCTTCTCCATCTTCTACGCCGCCATCCCCATCGGCAGCGCGCTCGGCTACATCCTGGGCGGCTTCGTGGACGCGAACCTGGGCTGGCGGGCCGCGTTCTTCGTCGCCGGCGGCCCCGGCCTGCTGCTCGCGTTCTGGTGCCTGCGCCTGGCCGATCCGCCGCGCGGCGCTCAGGACCTGGAGGAACCCGGTTTGGAGCGGCCGGCCTCGGCGCCGACCGAAGGCCACGCTCCCATCGCCAAGGCGGCCGAGGGAAAGACGCTGCTGCAGACCTACGCCGGGCTGCTCAAGAACGGCGCCTACACGCTGACCGTGCTCGGCTATGCCGCCTACACCTTCGCGCTGGGCGCGCTCGCCTTCTGGATGCCCGCGTTCCTGGAGCGCGCGCGCGGGGTCGAGCACCAGGCCGCCTCGGTGCAGTTCGGGGCCATCGTGGTGGTGACCGGCTTCGTGGGCACCTTCGCCGGCGGGTGGATCGGCGACGCGCTCTTGAAGAGGACGAAGCAGGCCTACCTGTGGCTCTCGGGCGTGGCGACGCTGGCCGCCTTCCCGCTGGCCATCGTGGCGCTCGAGGCCTCCTCGCCGTCGGTGTACCTGCCGGCGGTGGTCGTCGCCGAGGTGCTGATGTTCGCCTCCACCGGGCCCATCAACTCGGCGATCGTGAACCTCGTCTCGCCGACCGAGCGCGCCACGGCGGTCGCCTTCCACATCTTCGCCATCCACATCCTCGGCGACGTGCCCTCACCGGTCATCGTCGGCAAGCTCTCGGACCTGGGCGGCTCGACCGGCGCCTCGCTCGGCAGCGCGATGCTGATCATCCCGTTCGCCATCCTGGTCAGCGGGATCATCTGGTGCGCCGCGGCCTGGCAGGCGGGACGGCAGCAGGCGAGGCCATGAGCCTCGGGCTACCACTTCTGGCCGTGGCACGAGGTGCACGAAGGGGCCGAACCGCTGCCGCTCAGGTCGGACCCGTGGCAGCCCGTGCAGTTCGTCAGCGGCGAGGCGAGGCCGGGCTTGTGCATCACGCCGCCTTCGTTGACGGTGTGGCTGGACGGCGCGGACGAGGACGAACCCGCTCCGCCGCAGCCGAGCGCCGCGAGCAACGGGAGTACGGCGAGAAGGCGAAGACGGGCGTGCATCGGGGCTCCTTTTCGTTCCTCGGCGGTGGCCGCCGGGGGCTGCGAAGGTGTGAGTATCGAGCCGCGAGGTCGATTGCATGCCCGATCGGGGTGGCCTGGTGAGGCGTGCGCTGCGGGCGTTCTTCGGCTTGGTCCTGCGGATCTTCTTCCGCCACCTGGAGATCCACGGCGCCGAGAAGCTGCCCGCGACCGGCCCGGCGGTGGTGGTCCTCAACCATCCCAGCGGACTCATCGACCCGCTGTTCGTGCTCGCGCTCCTGCCGCGGCCGGCTTCGTTCCTGGCCAAGGCGCCGCTGTTCAGGATGCCGATCATCTCGTTCTTCGTGCGCGCGCTCGACTCCATCCCCGTCTTCCGCAAGCAGGACAAGGCGGACACCGCGCAGAACAAGGCCACCTTCGAGGCGGCGAGAGCGGTGCTCGGGCGCGGCGGCGTGCTGGCGCTGTTCCCGGAAGGCACCTCGCACGACGAACCGCACCTTTTGCCGCTGAAGACCGGCGCGGCGCGCATCGCGCTCGGCGCGGCGTCGGGGCCTCTCGACAAGCTCGGGGTGAAGGAGCCGCTGCGCATCGTGCCCGCCGGCCTGACCTTCGCCGACAAGACGCGCTTCCGCAGCGACGCGCTGATGCGCTTCGGCGAGCCCTTCGCGGTCGAGCCCGTGGCGCTGGAGCAGGACGGCGAGCCGCCGGCCGAGGCGGTGCGGGCGCTGACCAGGAAGATCGAAGACGGGCTGGGCGAGGTCGTGCTGCAGGCGGAGCGCGAGGAGGCGCTGGAGTTGGTGGCGCGCGCCGAGCGGATCTTCCTGGCGCCGCAGCCGGGTACGCCGGCGCTCTCGACCCAGTTCGACGTGCGGCGCGGCCTGCTCGACGGCTGGGCGAAGCTCCGACGCCTCGATCCGGAGCGCGCGGAGGCCGTCGTCAGGCGAATCCGGCACTACGAGTCGGCCCTCGAGCAGAGCGGGCTGGATCCGGGGCTGCTCGATCCCAAGTACTTCCGCGCCGCGAGCGTCGTGTCCTTCAGCGCGCGCGCCTTGGCGTGGCTGTTCCTGCTGCTGCCGCTGGCGGTGGTGGGGACGGTGGTGCACGCGCCGGCGTGGCTCGCGGTGGACTTCCTGTCGCGGCGGATGGCCAGGAAGGACCTGGCGGTGCTCGCGACCATGAAGGTGCTCGCGGGGATGCTGTTCTATCCGCTGACCTGGCTGGCGCTGGGGATCGCCGCGGGCAGGCTCGTCTCGGTGCCGGTGGGGCTGGCGGCTCCGGTGGTGGCCATCGCCGCGGGCTGGGCGGCACTGCGGTTCTTCGAGCGGCTGGACGTCATCGTCGGCGGAGCGAGGGCGCTCGGGCTGTTCCTGTTCCGAAGGCGGGCGTTCTTGCGCATGGCGAAGGAGCGCGACGGCATACGGCAGCAGTTGGTGGAGTTGGCGGCCGAGTTGGAACGCCCCACGCCGCAGGCGAAACCCGATTGAGCCTGGCGGATCGGAGCCACATGCCCGGAGCTGGCAGAGCCTCTCTGCGAGCTGAAGCGAGCGCTTCCTTCAGACCCTTCGGCGCCTTCCAAGTGCCAGCAGGAGCGGCAGCAGCGCCAAGCTCGTCCCGGTTCCCGAGGAAGCGCAGCCGCAGCCAGTGGACGTGCCGGGCGGCGGTTGCGTGCCCTCCGCATCCGGCGCCGTGACGTCCTGGGCATCGCTGGGCTCTGCGCTGGCATCGCGGCCGACGACGCTGGACGCATCCGGCCCCGCCAGCGCGCTGGCGTCCAGTCCTGCCGGGGCGGCATCCGGGATGACGATCGATGATGCATCGAGTCCCGGGGGCACCGCGGCATCCGGACCGACCGGGGCTGCGGCATCGGGCCCTGCCGGAGCCGCGGCATCGAGCCCGGGCCGGGCGGCGTCAGGCCCCGGAGGCGTCGAGGCATCCAGCCCCGGAGGCGTCGCCGCGTCGGGCCTTGGCGTGGCGGCGTCCGGCCGAGGCGTCGAGGCGTCGGGGCCAGGCACACCGGCGTCCGGTCCCGCGATCGCGCAGTAGGGCTGCTGCATGCAGTACGTCTCGCCGGTGCCGATGTCGGCGCAGCAGCCGCCGGCGAACTCCGGGCAGTCCGCGTTGGTGGTGCAGGCCCGCGAGCAGTACGAGAAGGCCGGGCTCGTCCCGTAGACGCAGATCTCCGAGCCCAGGTTCTCGTTGCAGAACGGCAGGTCCTCGCGGCCGGGGTAGCCGCACGGATCGCCGATCTTTCCGCCCGGCTGGTAGACGGGCATCGAACTGCCGCAGGCCTGCCCGTTGGCGGCGAAGGTGGCGTTGAGGGTGTAGGGCCCCGGTTGCTCGACGCCGCTCGAGTTCACGTAGGTGTCCATCACCAGGTAGTAGGTGCCGCAGTCGACGGTGACGCTGAAGGTGGTGTCGTTGCGCGCGACGCAGTCCTGGTAGGTCAACGCCGAGTAGAGGTGCGGGTCGATGTCCACGCCGACGCCGTCGCTGACCGAGACGGTGAGGGTGCCCGGCGCCGCGAAGGCCGCCTGGTAGATGAACTCCGGACCAGATTCGTCTTTGGTCGGCGCAGCGCCGCAGTAGTCGAGCGTCCTGCAGATCGACTGCGTGGTGTCGCGCGAGTTCGAGTACGGGAACGAGGAGATGACGATGGGGTTCACGGTGCAGCCGAGCGGATCGGTCGCCGTCGAGCCGGTGATCTGGGTGTACCTGCGCGGCGTGTAGCCCGAGACGTGCGACCAGCCGCCGCTGGCGTTCCTGTGCACGTTGAAGCCGGCCGACTCATAGAGGACGGGCTCGCCGTTGGCGAGCAGGTGGCTGAAGAGCACCACGTGCTCGCTCGCCAGGTTGAGGCAGTCGCCGGGCAGCAGCGCCGACTGGGCGATGGCGGTGGAGATGCTGGGGATGCTCGAGGTGGTGTAGTGCCCGACCTCCCAGCACTTGCTGACGAAGCCGGAGCAGTCCAGGCCGGTGGTGCAGGCGAGGATCTCGGCCCCGCGGGGCTGGCAGCCGGCGCCGTAGCCCTGGGCGAGCTGCTGGTCGAAGGTCAGCAGCGTCATGTAGCCGCCCCAGTTGTAGGGCAGGCCGACGTAGTCGCCGGTGGGGTACAGGTTCTTCCAGTCGGTCGCGCAGGTGACCGTCTGGTTCGCGGGGGTGCTGCGCCACGGGTGGTTGGCGTAGGCCTTGGCGTTGATCATCACCAGGTCGCGAGAGATGGCGGAGGCGGGGCGGGGGAGGGCGCAGACGAGCGACGCCAGCGCCGCGAGGAAGAGGAGGCGCTTCATCGGCCACCTCCGTTGGCGACCGCGAGGCTCCGGACCGTGACCCGCAGCCCGCTCTCCTCGGGGCGGAGGAAGGCGAGCACCGCCGAAGCGGCGCCTCCTCCAACTGCCAGTTCGCGGCGCGGCACGTACAGGCCCGGCGTGCCCAGCTCGACATCGAGGACCGTCGAGCCGCGGGCGAGGTCGAGGCAGACGGCGCGCCGCTCGATGGCGTCGGCGGTGGCCGCGTTGCGCTCGATCCGCATGCAGGCGATGCCGTGCGAGACGCCGACGACCCGGGCGGACAGCGCCGGACCAGGCAGGGCGAGGCGGGAGGGCTCTCCGTCCGCCACCCGGTGCTGCAGCTCGATCGACCCGTCCGGATGGCGCAGCGACATCACGCTGGAGCCGTCCTGGAGCCGCGCCGCGCCCTCGCGCTTGCTGTGCAGGACCGCGGAGAGGATCTGCGGCACCGAGGGGCTGCCGAGGCGGAAGAATTCCTGATCCGCGGTGAAGAGAGTGAGCTGGCGCGACTTGCCCAGCGCGAGGCCGACGACGTCCTGGATGGCGCCGGGGATTGCCATCTCGGCACGCCGGTCCGAGCCGTCCTGCACGACGATGCGCGAGCGCAGCGGGCTGTAGAGAGCGACGGCGCCGTCAGGGCCGAGGGCGAAATCCTCGGCGTCGAAGTCGGTGGCGGCCACGATCTGGGCTGCGTCGTCGGGCCGGGACGAGAGCCGCACGAGCCGCCGGTTGAGGCGGTCGAGGATCCAAACCGCGCCGGTCGAGTCGACGGCGAGGGAAGACGGGCCCTGGGCCAGGTGCTCGACCCCGCCGGGCTCCAGGCCGACCTGGCCATCGCGGGAGCCCCACGGGATCACTCGCGACCAGTCCGTGGTGGAGAGCTCGGCCTTGCCGCTGCCCACCTCGGCAGGCGAGGTGGTGCAGGCGTCCATGGTGCAGACGGCGAGCAATAGGAGTGGCAGCGGCCTCATGAGGTTCCTCCCGACGGCACTGAAGGTCGGCCGGAGGATACCTCGCCTGGGGCACCGGTTCCGCGGAGACCCGGTCAGCGAACGCAGCGGACGAGCTGACTCTCTGTCTCGCTCGAGGACTGGATCGCGCCCTTGATGAAGCCGACCTCCCACTTCTGTCCAGTCGAGAGCGCGTACGGCGTGGAGGTCCAGAAGAGCCACCACGGCGCCACGCTGAAAGCGTCGGGGTTGATCGCCTGGCCCCAGGTGCGATGGTCCTGGAGGGATTCCAGCTCCTTCTTGCGTGGAAGCCGCCAGCCTCCGCCGTCGAGCAGCAGCCCCTGGCAGTAGGCCTCCGCGGACGCCCATGGGATCTGTTGCGGGTTGTTCCAGCGCTCCCAGGTGAGCCCCGTCAGCTCGTCCTTCACCGTGTCCGTGCCGACCGAGTACCGCGGTCGCAGCGCCTGTGGCTCGGATCGGACGCAGCGGACGGAGTGGCTCCCCGCGGCGCCGCCCTCGATCTCGTTGCCGCCCACGGCAAAGTCCACGACCCAAACCGCGCCGGGGCTGGTGCTGACCGGCGTCGTCGACCAGAAGGTCGTCGCCGTTGTACCGGGGAAGGCCGTCAGGTTGATGGTGGGGGCTGGAGTGGCGGTGGAGTCGACGATGCTCAGGAGCTCGATGAGCGCCGGCATCCTCCACCCGCTCGCGAATCCACCCAGGCTCAGCCCGGAGCAGTGCGCCTGCGCCTGGGCGAAGTCCATGTCGGTCGAGCTCGGGACGCGTTGCCAGAGCAGGCCCGTGACCCGGTCGGTCACCGTGTCCACATCGATCTGGTAGTCGCTCGGCGACTCGGGTGGCACTGCCCACAGGGCATTCTCGAGGTCGACCTCGCAGACGAGCCCATTGCAGAAGCCGTTGCCCGAGCAGGCCGCGCCGTGGTTCGTGCTCCATCCGGTCGGGTCAAGAAGCGGATCGCAGAATTGGCAGGGCTGAAGTGGATTGACCTTGCCGTTTTCGAAGAAGACGCCGGCAATGAGGCAGCCCATCGAGCACGCCCCGGCCTGGCAGAAGGAATGCCATTGGCAGGAAGTACCGTCCGGGGCCGTCGGATGCGTGCAGGTACCGGCGGCCGCGCCGCTCCCGCAGACGTCGAGCGTGCACAAGTCCTGATCGTCCTCGCAGACGAAGCCGGCAGGTTGCGGCCCGTCCGCCGGGCATTGGGGGTCCGATCCCGTGCAGGTCTCCACGAAGTCGCAGAGGCCGCCGTGCTCGCCCCGGCAGTAGCTCCCCGCTGGCAGCAGGCGGTCCGCGGGGCAGTCGGCGGAGGTGCCCGTGCACCACTCCGCTTCATCGCAGTCGCCGACGGCGCCGCGGCACAAGTTGTCCCCGGACAACAGCCGATCGGCCGGACAGGAAACCGAACCAGCCAGGCAGCGCTCCTCCGGATCGCACGGGCCGGCCGAGGGACGGCACACCGCGCCCTCAGGAAGGAGCTTGTCTTCGGGACACTGCGCCGAGGTCCCCGAGCACGCGTCGGGGAGGTCGCACTCGCCCGCGCGGTCCCGGCAGATCTTCGTCGCGGGCTCGAGCGCGTCGGGCGGGCAGTCCGGCGAGTCCCCGGTGCAGACTTCCTCGGCATCGCAGGGCCCGGCCGCCGGGCGGCACGTCTTCCCCGCGGGCCTCAACTGCCCGAGCGCGTCCGTGCAGGCGCCGACCACGGATCCGCCGTCCGGCTCCACCGACACCGGCTGGTTGCAGCTGATGCCCGCCCCCGCCAAGGACACCAAGAAGACGACCGCTACGAATCGACGCGCTGTCATGCCCGCCCTCCACACTTGGTCGCACCAGTGTGGCCCGAGTCGGTCACTTCCCGCCAGCCCGTCGTGCCGACTTCAGGCCGCCCTGTCGCGGCAGGCCCGGGCAGCGCCGGTCCCGCCGCTCAGGTCACTGGATCACGACGTCGAGCGTGTAGTTGCCGTGGCTCGCGCCGCTGGCTGCGATGTTGGCGTCGACGATGACGAAGACGCTCGCGTTCGCGGCCACGGTGAAGGTGATGGTGTCCGGCTGCCCTGCCCCATTGAAGGCCGTCCCGGCGACGCAGTCGTTCGTGGCCATCGCGGCGCAGTCGGTGACCGCGTAGAGAATCGGGTTGTAGGTGCCCTCGGGCGTCACGGTCACCTTGTAGGTCGTGGCGGTCGTCGGCCTGACCACGTAAGCCCGGTCTTCGGCTGAATAGGTTGCCAACGGGCAGTGGAGCTTCTGGCCGTTCGGCGTGTAGTCATCGTTCGCTCCCAGCGTGCTCCCGAGCAGGTGCGCGCCCGCGGTGACGTCGATGGCCACGTCGCAGGTCTCGCCGTTCCCGGAGGTGTCGCCGACGCGCACCGGGACCTGGATTGTGCGCGGGCCATCGGGCTGCGCCAGGGTGGCGTTGACGTTCGTCGAACCGGTCTTGAGCGCCGTGACCACGCCCGCGGCGCTCACGGTGGCGACCGTCGGGTCGTCCGACTGGAACTGCAGCTTCGCCGGGTCGACCGCCAGGGTGAGCGAGGTGCTTCCCCCGACCTTCACCGCGTCGAAGATCACATTCACGGCAAACGTGCCGGTCTCGTTGGGCAGCAAGTCGAGGTTGGCGGGCGTCGCCTTGAGCGCGCTCGGGGCGGCGGCCAGCGCGGAGTACATGCTCGGCTGGAAGAGATCGATCGGATCCGCCCAGATGCGCACGTCCAGCGACGCGTTCGCACCCGAGCCCGTCGGGATCTCGAGCACCGCGACGGGATCGCCGAAGTCCGTCGTCACGTAGTCCGGGGTGAAGGCGGCGCCCGTTGCCGGATCCACCGCGAAGAGCGCCGCCGTGGCGTATCCGGCCACGCGGTCGACGTTCGCCGCCAGCGCCACCCAGCTGCCCCGGGCGATCGTGAGGGGGTGGTGCAGCAGCGAGGTCCGAGCGAGGTCATGCGTCACCGGCGTCCCGACGACCAGCGACTGCGCGGACACCGAGACGAAGCTCGGCAGCCCCGGCGAGCCGCGATCGCTCGCCCAATCCTGCGGGGTCATCGCCGCCCGCACCAGGGCCTGCGAAGGCAGCCAGTTGGAGGCGACCTCGCCCGAGACCTTGGGGTCGACGCGCTCCATGGCGATGCCCACCGCCGCCGCGCAGGCCGCATCCGAGAGGTTCCAGCGCGCGGCGTCCATCTGCACGTCGCTGGCGTCCTTGAGCACCAGGCGCCCCGAGTCGAGCGGGAAGCCCAGCCCGGTCACCACCACGGCGCCGCCGGGGACGCCCGCGCCGGAAGCGAGCAGCAGCCGCTCTCCCGCGGCGAGGGTCTTGGCCGGCAGGGCCACCGTGGCGCCGCCGTCGAGCGCCAGCTTCCACCCCGCCGTGCTCACCGCGGCGGCGCCGACGTTCATCAGCTCGACGTAGCCGGCGGTCAGCGACGAGGGATGCGGCATCACCTCGTCGAAGCGCAGCGCCCCGGCGGTCCCGTCGGTGACGGTGACCTTCGGGGTGTACCCCTGCGCTCCGTTCGTCACCTCGGCGGTCGCCTGGCCGAGCGGCGCGGCTCCGTCCACCTGCAGGCTCATCGTGGCCAGGGCGCCCGAGCCGGCGACCGTCAGCCCCGAGACCTGGATGCCGCTCTCCGGCGGGAAGGAGACCTGCAGGGTGGAGTAGAGCTGGATGTTCTGGGCGCGCAGCTCGACGGGCGTGGTCTGGCCGCGGGTGAGGACGGAGGGCACGAACTCGAGGGTCTTGGTGACCACCTGCTTCTCGACGATCTCGAACAGCCCGGTCGCCTGCTGGCCGTTGCTCTCCGCGGTCACCGCCCACAGGCCCACCGGTGCGTCGGAGGCCACCTCCAGCTCGAAGGTGAAGTAGTGGTCGCCGGTCACCACGGCGTTGAAGATGGCCGCGCCCGAGCTGAAGTCGATGACCACCGAGAAGCTCGCCGGGTCCAGCGTGAGGCTGGTGACCGCGTTCACCGGGACCTTCGAGGCCCCCTGCTCGGCGGACGAGGGGCTGAACTGGACGCTGCCCACGGGCTGGCCGCCGTCGGGCAGCAGGACGATCGAGGCATCGCGGCTGGTCGAGGCGTCGGGTGCCCCAGAGGCGTCGGGGCTGGCGGAGGCATCGAGCCCGGTCGCCGAGGCGTCGGGGCCAGCGGAGGCATCGAGGCCTTCCGAAGCGTCGAGGAGCCTGGATGCGTCGAGGCCCGTCGGCGAGGCGTCGGGCGCCGTCGGAGCGGAGCCGTCCGTCCGGTTCACCGCCGCATCCGGGCCCTCGACGATGGCCGGGCCCGGGCACGCGGCGAGGGCCATTCCCGAGAGCACGAGCGTCGCCGCCAACGAGGAGCGAAGGGCCCTGCCACTGCTTCCGAACGTCGATCGAATGGACATGTGTTTCCCCGGGATGCGCCGCGCACGAAGCGGCGTTGCTTCCGACGGCTCTGCGGCTCCGCAGGGTACACCGTGGCAGGCGGCCGGCGCTCGTGCGAAGGCGTGCCGAGGACAACCCCGGCGACGACCAAGGTGCTGCTCGCGCTCGCCACCGTCTCGTCCCCGATCATGCCCGGCGTGCTCGCGGGGCGGCTGCGCGACCGGCTGGTGCAGGCCGGGAAGCGCCTGTGCGTGATGGCCTGGCACCTCGGGCGCCTGGGCAAGCAGGCCTGAACGGGGGCCCGGAGCAAGGGCCGCGGGAATGCTGCTATAGCTAGTGGCCCTTGGCCGAGTTCGACGTCACCGTGGTCGGTTCGGGGGTGTCCGGGCTGGTCGCCGGCGCCCTCCTGGCGAGATCCGGCCTGGGGGTCTGCGTGGTCGAGGAGCAGCCCCGTCCCGGCGGCTACCTCCAGGGCTTCTCCCGCCGCGGCTTCACCTTCGACACCGCGGTCCAGTGGCTCATCGGCATGGGGCCGGAGGCGCTCACCGGGCGCCTGCTCTCGTGGCTCGGCGACGGCGCCCCGAGCTGCCCGCCGCTGCGCCGGATCCGCCGCTACAAGGGCGACAGCTTCGACTACCTGCTCACCGACGAGCCCGACCAGCTGCGCGACCGGCTGGCGGGAGAGTTCCCGGCGCAGTCCGGCGGCATCCGCCGCCTCTTCGACGACAGCCGCCGCCTGGGCGACTTCATGCGCGAGCTCTACCGGCTCTCGCGCACGCCGGACACCATGTCGGCGTGGGCCAAGACGGGCTTCGGGCTGGGCATGCTGCGGCGCTACCTGCCGCTGCGCCGCAACCTGCGCGCCCTGCTGGAGCCCGGGCTCGCCCGCTACGTCCAGGGCACCGAGGTGGGCAGGCTCTTCGCCGGCGAGGAGAAGCTCGTCTCGGCGATGGCCCCCATCGCCTGGGCCTACCAGCGCGACTACTACGCCCCTCCGACCGGCGGCTGCCAATCGATCGTCGCCTGGCTCGTCGCGCGGCTGGAGCGCGCCGGCGGGAAGCTGCTGCTGCGGGAGGCGGTCGACCAGGTGCTGCTCGAGAACGGCCGGACGGCCGGGGTGCGCTGCGCTTCCGGGCGGACCGTGACCTCGCGCTTCGTGCTGGCGGCCTGCGACGTCCAGCGCCTGTACGAGCGGATGCTCCCGGCCGGCGCCGTCCCGGCCAAGCTGCTGCGCAAGCTCGACCGCGCCGACCTGTACTACTCGAACTTCACGCTGTTCCTGGGCCTGTCCTGCGATCCGCGCACGCTGGGCCTCGGCGAGGAGGTGGTGAACCTCACGCGCGACGAGATGAGCCGAGAGGCCCACAACAGCGGCCGGCCGCACGAGACGTCGCTGACGGTCATCGCGCCGTCGACCCGCGACTCGACGATGGCGCCCGAGGGCAAGGGGACGCTCACCATCCACTGCCCGGCGTGGCTGAGCCAGCGCGAGGTCTGGAAGACCGGGCCCCGACACGAGCGCGGCGAGGAGTACCAGCGGGCCAAGGAGGACTTCGCCCGGATCCTCCTGGAGCGCGTGGACCGGTGCCTGGCGCCGGGGCTGGCGCGGCACGTGGAGCACACCGAGATCGCGACGCCGGTCACCTACTGGCGCTACACCGCCAACCGCGAGGGCAGCATCATGGGCGGCAAGCCCACCGACCGGAACGTGCAGGCGCGCATCGCGCACTACCGCACGCCGGTGAAGGGGCTCTTCCTGGGCGGGCACTGGTCGGAGTACGGCGGCGGGGTCCCGCTGGCCGTCAAGTCCGCCGCCAACACCAGCCTGCTCATCCTCAAGGAGGCGGCGCCCAAGGCGTTCGCCGAGCTGCGCGACGTGATGGACGACGTCCGCGCCCGGGCGAGCGCGTGATTCGGCCCCGTCCGGCCTGAGCGGACGCCGCCGGGTCAGGCCCGCGCGGCCTCCTCCTTCTCCAGCGCGGTGTAGGCCACCTTGCCCACCAGCGTCTTGGGCAGGTCCGCGCGGAACTCCAGCTCGCGCGGGCAGCTCCAGGTGTTGAGGTTCTTCTTGCAGTGCTCGAGCAGCTCCTGCTTGAGCGCAGCGCTCGCCGCGCCGGGCTCGCGCAGGACCACGAAGGCCTTGATGCGCGCCATCTTCTCGAGGTCCGGCACGCCGATGGCGCAGGCCAGCGCCACCGCCGGGTGCGAGTGCAGCACGTCCTCGATCTGCGTCGGGTAGACGGCGATGCCCGAGACCTTCACCAGCCGCTTGAAGCGCTGCTTGAAGTAGAAGAAGCCGTCCGGGTCCATGGTGCCGGCGTCGCCGGTGTGCAGCCAGGCCTTGCCGTCCGCGTGGCGGCGCAACGTGCGCGCGGTCTCCTCGGTGTCGTTGAGGTACCCCAGCATCAGCGTCGGGCTGTTCACGCAGATCTCGCCCTCGGTGCCGGGCGGGCACTCGGCGAGCGTCTCGCGGTCGACGACCTTCACCAGCGCGTCGGGGTAGGGCACGCCCATGCTGTTCTCGCGGTAGTGCTGGGCCGGCATCACCATGCAGGCGGTGACGCACTCGGTGAGCCCGTAGCCCTCGCGCAGCACCACCGTCCCGCCCCGGGCGCGGACCGCGGCGTCGAACTTCTCCTTGATGGACCGCGGCACCCGGTCGCCGCCGGCGAAGGCCGCGCTCAGGCACGACAGGTCCGCCTCGAGGAAGTCGGGGCAGCGCGTCAGCGCCTCGTAGAGCGTGGGGACGCCGGCCATGAAGTTGGGGCGCTTGGTGCGGATGAGCTTCGCCACCGACTCCGCGGTGAAGCGCGGGACCAGCAGGCACAGGCCGCCGGCCAGCATGATGGTGTGCACGCACACGCCCAGGCCGAAGCCGTGGAACATGGGGAGGATGGCGAGCATCGACATCCCCGGCTTGATCGGGTGCTGGGAGAGGGTCTGCTGGCCCAGGCAGTTGAAGCTCATGCTCGAGAGCATGATCCCCTTGGGCCGGCCGGTGGTGCCGCCGCTGTAGAGGATGACCGCCAGCTCGTCCGGGTCGAGCTTGGCCTCGGGCGGCGGCGGGTCGTTGCGCGCCATCAGGTCGGACCAGCGGATGACGGCGGGGTCGGCCGGCACCTTGGCGATCTTGCGGCCGGCGGTGAGCGCGAAGCCCAGGCGCTTCAGGGGACCGAGGTAGTCCGGGACGCTGCAGATCACCAGGCGGCGGGTCGGGGTGCGGTCCAGCACCTCGCGGAACTTCGGGTAGAAGGCGTCCAGCCCGATGGCCCAGGTGCTGTTGCTCTCCTTGAGGAAGAACTCGATCTCCGGGGGCGCGGAGAGCGGGTGGATCATGCTGGCGACCACGCCCAGCTTGTTGAGCGCGTAGAAGGCGACGACGGCGTGCGGCGTGTTGGGCAGCGCGATGGTGGCGCGCTCGCCCTGGCGCAGGCCCATCGCCGCCAGGGCTCTGGCGCAGCGGTCGATCTCGGCGAGCAGCTGGGCGTAGGTCGCGCGGCGGCCCATGAACTCCCAGGCCGGGGCGTCGGGCATGGCCGAAGCGGTCTGCAAGAGGGCCTGGTACATCGTCCGGCGCGGGTACTCGAGCGTGGTCGGCACGTCGCCGTAGAAGCTCAGCCAGGGTCGGGTCTCGAACATCGGCTTCATCCTCTCGCTCGCGCGTCAGGCCGCGCCGCCGGCTGCGGCTTCAGCAGCGCGCATGCCAAGCTCGCCCAAGGCGGGCGGAGGCACAAGGGCCGGCCAGGTGTGCAGCCCTTTGCACGCCGGTCGAGCCAGCACCAGCACGGGACCCAGCATCGCGCCGGGTCTGGTGGGCCGCGACGGGACCCCGGCGACGACGCTGGCCGGCCAGTCGACCTGCGAGGCGAGCCTGGTGGGGAGCAGCCTGGACTGCACCACCGTCCAGCCGTGACGACGGTCCGTGCCGCAACCCCTCGGGGTGCGTCCAGGCGGCGACTTCACCGGATGCTTCGATGACGGGACCGGACGCAGAAGTCCCGGGACCCGTGGCAGCAGTCCCGGGACCGGATCTGTGACCGAGTGCGGCTAGGCGGCCTTGGTCTTCGTCACCGGGGGCTTGGAGTTGGCGCCCGGAGCCGCGGCTTCCGCGGCCTCCAGCTGCCTGTTCCGCTCGGCCTCGAGATCCGCGGGCTCGTGCTTGCTCTGGTACACCGCCCAGATCGCCGCGGCGACGGCCAGCAGCAGCACCACGACGCCGATGCCGCGCGCCCAGGCGCCCGAATCCCGCGGGGCGATGATGTTGAACTGCAGCACGGCGCCCAGGACCAGCAGGCTCACCATGTTCATCACCTTGATGAGCGGGTTGATGGCCGGGCCGGCGGTGTCCTTGAGCGGGTCGCCGACGGTGTCGCCGGTGACCGCCGCCTTGTGCGCCTCCGAGCCCTTGCCGCCGTAGACGCCGTCCTCGATGAGCTTCTTGGCGTTGTCCCAGGCGCCGCCGGCGTTGGCCATGAAGACCGCCAGGAGCTGTCCCACCAGGATCATGCCGGCGAGGAAGCCGCCCAGCGCGTAGGGGCCGAGCCCGAAGCCCACGATGACCGGGGTGACGATGGCCAGCAGGCCGGGGCCGACCAGCTCCCGCTGCGCGGTGTTGGTGCAGATGTCCACGACCTTGCCGTAGGCCGGCTTCTTGGTGCCGGCGAGGACGCCCGGGTCGCGGAACTGCAGCCGGCACTCGTGCACGATGTAGAAGGCCGCCCGGCCCACGGCGCGGATGAGCATGCTGCTGAAGAGGAAGGGCACCGCGCCGCCGATGAGCAGGCCGATGAGCACCGAGGGGTCGGCCACGCTGATGCGGCCCGCCTCCGCCAGGTACTGCGGGACGGACATGTTCTGGATGTTCTCCTCGCCGCCCACGGCGATGGTGGCGATGAAGCTGGAGAACAGCGAGACCGCGGCGATCACCGCCGAGCCGATCGCGATGCCCTTGGTCTCGGCCTTGGTGGTGTTGCCCACCGCGTCGAGGTCGGCCAGCACCTGGCGCGCCCGGACGTAGCTGCCGGGCGACTCGGCCTCCATCGCCTTGGGGTCGTAGCTCATCTCGCCGATGCCGTTGGCGTTGTCGGCCACCGGGCCGAAGACATCCATGGAGATGGTGTTGCCGGTCAGGGTGAGCATGCCGATGCCGGTCATGGCCACGCCGTAGGCCACGAAGAGCGGCGGGGCGCCGGCGTAGCAGAGCACCGACAGCAGGACCGCGCCGACGATGACCAGCAGCGTCGCCACCGTGCTCTCGTAGCCCAGGGCCAGGCCGCTGATGATGTTGGTGGCGTGCCCGGTCTGGCAGCTGCGCGCCAGGTCCTTCACCGGGGCGAACTTGGTGTGGGTGTAGTAGCTCGTCACCTTGTTGAGGGCGATGGCCAGCACCACGCCGACGAGGCAGGTCAGCGCCGGGCGCATGTCCAGGCCGGCCAGGCCGAAGTTGGCCCACAGCGGCAGCTTGCCCGGGTCGCCGCCGGGGAAGCCCGCCGCGGCCATCGGGTTGGAGGCGAAGTAGCCGGCGTCGAAGCGCAGGTAGAAGGCCCCGAGCAGGAAGAAGCCGGCGACGCTGATCGCCGAGCCGATCCAGAAGCCGCGGTGCACGCTCTTGAGCGCGGTGTCCGAGGTGTCGTTGGGGCCGGCGCGCACGGTGTAGGTGGAGAGGATGGACCCGAGCACGCCGATGCCGCGCACCAAGAGCGGGAAGATGACGCCCTTGTGGCCGAAGCTGGCCATGCCGAGGATCATCGCGGCGACGATGGTCACCTCGTAGCTCTCGAAGATGTCCGCGGCCATGCCGGCGCAGTCGCCGACGTTGTCGCCGACGTTGTCGGCGATGGTCGCCGCGTTGCGCGGGTCGTCTTCGGGGATGCCCTGCTCGATCTTGCCGACCAGGTCCGCGCCCACGTCGGCGGCCTTGGTGTAGATGCCGCCGCCCACGCGCATGAACAGCGCCAGCAGGGTGCCGCCGAAGCCGAAGCCGAGCAGCGCCTCGTACGCGTGGTCGCCGTAGAGCAGGAAGATGGCCGTGCCGCCCAACAGGCCCAGGCCGTCGGTGAGCATCCCGGTGACCGTGCCGGTGCGGTAGCCCAGCTGCATCGCCTCGCCGTAGCTCTTGCGGGCGGCGGCGGCGACGCGCAGGTTGCCGGCGGTGGCCAGCCGCATGCCCACGAAGCCGACCAGCGTGCTGAAGATCGCGCCGACCAGGAACGCGCCGGAGCGGCCCCAGCGGAAGGCGGACTCGGTGCCGTTGTAGAGCACCGCGAGGAGGATGGTGATGACGATGATGAGCGGGCCGATCTTCTTGAACTGGGCGCGCAGGTAGGCGTCCGAGCCCTCACGCACCGCCGCGGCGACCTCGCGCATGGCCGGGGTGCCCGTGTCGGCGCGGTGGATCTGCCGCGACAGCAGCAGCGCGTAGAGGAGCCCCGCCACGGCGATGCACAGCACCGCGATCAGGCAGGCCTGCTCGAGGGTGGTGTACTTGGGGTCCGAGAAGATCGCGAAGTAGCGGAACGCTGCCCGCGGAGCGGCGCCGTCGCCTCCCGAGGCGTGCGCCGGGGACCAGGCGAAGGCGGCGCCGAAGAATCCGAGCAGCCCCAGGTAATAGAGCAGGCGCCGGCGGGGGGAGTTGAGCAGGGAGCGTAGGGCGGAGCGCATGGTGTCGGCCTCGAAGGAAGCAGCGGGCGCTGCAGCAGCAGTTTGGGACTTTGCGGCTTAGCTGGTCTGGGCCGAGCGCCACCAGTGGGCGTGCTCGGTCTCCAGGACCCGTCGCGTGGGGAACCGGAAGAACAGCGCCCCCGTGGAGTCGCCCGCGTAGAAGCCGCGGCCCACGGTCCGGTAGAAGGCGTGGATGTTGGGCGTGCGCGTCACCGTCTTGGTGGGCTTCGACTTCTGGGCCGCCATCTCGTCCAGGCAGCTGACGATGTGCGCGGGGTCCTCGTAGGGCAGGTGCCCGGCCAGCCGGTCACCCTCGCGGTCGAGCAGCAGATCGGCGAAGAAGAGCCGCGGCAGGTGCTGCGGCAAGTCGGGGTCGGTCATGTACCGCGTGAAGGCCGAGGGCGCCAGCGTGGAGGCGATCAGCGGGTCGATCGGGGCCAGCTCCTGGTAGAGGAACTCGGTGCACGCCGGCCCGTCGTCGGGCGTGGAGGCGTCGAGCGAGAGGACCCGGCCGTCGATGGTGACCAGGTGCAGCCGGCGGATGGCCGCCAGCTCGATGTTCTCGAGCACCCGGTAGATGCTGACGTACTTGCTGCGCTTGGGGGCGCCGTCGGCGTGCGGGACGCAGCGCTGCTCGATGTCGTGCAGGTGGAAGGCCCCGGGCTTGAGCTTCTCCCGGTCGATCTCGAAGAACATCAGGAGGACGCCGCGCGTGAGCTTGCGCGTGCCGGTGGCCATGTAGTGGCCGAAGGCCTCGGGCTCGAGGTGAGAGGCGACCAGTGCCTCGCCGCGGAAGCAGGGCATGTAGAGATGGATCTGCAAGCGACCCTCCTGCGATGTGAAGCCGCCTCGGCCCGAAGCCGGGCCGAGGCGAGGTGGAAAAGAGGCGAGAGGCTCCGCTTCAGCCTTCGGAGCGGTCCCACTGCGAGGGGATCGGCTGGCCGATCCGCCAGGCGACCAGGTGCTCGCGGTCGGCGAGGTAGAGCCCGCCCTCGGCGGCGCTCGAGTAGCCGACCCAGTCCTGGAAGGGCACCTTGTTGAGCAGGTCGCCGGACATCAGGGTCTTGGTCTTCTTGCCCTTGGCGACGAGCTCGGAGGTCGCCTGGGAGAGCACGCCCTCGGCGACCAGGTGCCGCTTGGCGAGGCCGGTGATCTCCGCGAAGGCCAGGTGGCGGAACACCTTGCCCGGCCGGTGCGTGGCGTACCAGGCGTACTCCTCGGGCGTCAGGTTGGAGAGGACCAGCATCTCCAGCGGCGCGAGCAGCATGTAGAAGCGCGGGGTGCGCGGGCTGGGGGAGGGCTTGGCGACCCGAGAGGCCACCTCGTCGAGGCTGAGCGACTCGTCGCAGCTGTGGTTCTGGAACTTCAGCAGCTCCTTGGGGCCCTGCAGCTCCAGGGCGCGGCCGCTGGTCTTGATCAGGTAGGCGCGCTTCACCGAGTCGATGGACACGCAGTGCAGCGCGTTGTTCGACAGGGCGGTCTTGGTCTTCTTGCCCGACAGCGCGGCCTTGAGCGCCGCGGCGGTGTCGCTGGCAGCGTCCCGCCAGCCGCCCTCCTCGAGGAACTTCAGGGTCGGCTTGCCCGCCTCGTGAGGAAGCTCGAGGAAGATGGCGCGTCCCTGGAAGTGCTTGGCCGAGCCGGGGCTGCGGTGCCAGCCGAGGGCTTCGACGCTGAGGCTGGTGGCCACCAGCGCTCCCTGCGGGAGAGTGGCGATGAGGCTGATCTGCGGAGGGGTCGTTTGGGGAGTGGGCATAGGGTCCTAAAGGGAGAGGGCGAGATGTCAACAAGCCCAACAAACGAGAAGACCCTATCCTTCGCGCCAGCCCTGTTCAAGAGATCGCTCGTCACGGCTGAAGACAGTGTCGCGGGCGATTCGTGAAACGCGGCGCTGCCTGGAGCCCCAGCCGTGCAGCAGCGTGTCTGTTTGCACGACCGTCAGGTGGGAATAGGGGAAGGCGAACCGGCCGTGCCGCGACCCGCACGCGGATTGCGCCGCGTCGCGCTGGTCAACGACCTCGACCTGATCTTCCAGAT
>DASXVQ010000099.1:0-18337 GCA_036504155.1 Myxococcales bacterium | reverse complement strand
GTCGCTCGTGCAGGTGCCGCACGCGCCGTTGGCTGCGCAGAACGGCGACGTGGAGGACGGGCACGCTGCGATCGCTGGGGACCCGAAGTCGGAGTCGCACGCCACGCACGTCTGCGAGGTCGCCAGGCAGAGGGGCGTCGTTCCCGAGCACTGTCCGGCGCTCCCGGTGCACTGCACGCAGCGGTTGCTGCCGGCATCACACACCGGCGTCTTGCCGCTGCACGTCGTGGCGTCCACGCACTGCTCGCACAGCCCCGCGTTGGGGCCGCTGGTCGCGCACACGGCAGAGCGGCACACGGTCGCGCCGCCCACGGTGCACGGCTCGCCGTTGCGATGGCCGCAGGCGTTGTCACCCGTGTCGCAGACGCCCGCGACGCAGCTGCGCGCCCCGAGCGCAGCGCTGCAGGCGCCGCCGGGAACCGGCAGCCCGTTGGTGATCTTCGGCTGGCACAGCCCAGTCGCAGGGGTGGCGAGGTCGTTGCACCAGCTGCTCGGCCCGCATTGGACGTCGCTCGAGCACTGCGCGCCGCAGGACCCGCTCGCCGGCGCGCAGAACGGACCGGCGTGCGAGCCGAGCGCGCAATCGAGATCGTCGCCGCATCGGCCGCACGCTCCGCCGGCCATGCAGTAGGGCGCGCTCGAGCTCGGGCAGGCCTCGCTGGCGCCGGTGCCGTTGTCGCCCTTGCACGCGACGCAGGCGTCGGCGGTCGTGTCGCAGACGGGCGTCGAGGCCTGGCACTGGGTGCTGTCCACGCACTGCTCGCACAGCCCCGCGTTCGCGCCCGAGGTCGCGCAGACCGCCGAGCGGCACACCGTGGGGGCGGTGGCGGCCGTGCACGGCCCGCTGCCATCGAGGTAGCCACAGGCGCCGTCGCTCGCCTCGCACACGCCCGCCAGGCAGGTGCGGGCGCCGAGCGCGGCCGTGCACACGCCGCCGGGCACCGGCAGGCCGCTCGCCACCTTCGGCTGACACAGCCCCATGCCCGGGGTCGCGAGGTCGTCACACCAGCCGTCCGGCGCACACTCGGCGTCGCTCCAGCACGTCGCGCCACAGGCGCCGCTTGCCGGAGAGCAATACGGGCCCGCGTGTGGGCCGGAAGCGCAGTCGGAATCGTACCCACAACGGCCGCACGATCCGTCGGCCGCGCAGAAGGGCTTGGCCGAGCTCGGGCAGGCCGCGCTCGCGCCGGTCCCGTCGTCGCCGTTGCAGGCGACGCACAGGCTCGCGCTGCCGCAAAGCGGGGTGGTGCCGACACAAGCCGTGGAGTTGGTCGCCGAGCACTGGCCGCAGGCGCCGCCCGCCTGGCAGGCGGGAGTCGCCCCGCCGCAGTCGGCATCCGTGCGGCAGCCGATGCAGGTGCCACTCGTCGGCTCGCACGCTGGCGTCGAACCGGTGCACGCCGTCGGGTTCGCCGGCGAGCACTGGGCGCACGCGCCACTCGCCTGGCACGCGGGTGCCGCGCCGCCGCAGTCGGCGTCGGTGCGGCAGCCGAGGCACGTCCCGCTCGTCGGGTCGCACACGGGGGTCGCCCCGGCGCACGCCGCAGGGTTCGACGCCGAGCACTGCCCGCAGGCTCCGCTTCCCTGGCACACGGGCGCCGCGCCGCCGCAGTCGGCGTCGCTGCGGCAGCCGATGCAGGTGCCGGTCGCTCCATCGCAGATCGGCGTCGAGCCCACGCACAGCGCCAAGCTCGTCGCGGAGCATCGCCCGCAGGCACCGCTCGCGAGGCACGCGGGCGTCGTGCCGCCGCAGTCGAGGTCGGCGCGGCACCCGATGCACGTGCCGCTGGGGTAGTCGCAGGCGGGCGTCGAACCTGTGCACAGAGCCAGGTTCAAGGACGAGCACTCTGCGCAGGCGCCGCTGGGCTGACAGGCAGGTGCCGGCCCGAAGCAATCGGCATCGGAAGAGCAGGCCCGGCAGGTTTTCGTGCTCCCCGAGCAAACGGGCGCCGGGTTGGCGCAGTCGGCTCTGGTCAGACACGCGACGCAGGTGTTCGTGGAGAGATTGCAGCGAGGGTCGGAGCTCGAGCAGTTCGAATCGGCGGTGCAAACGACACAGGCCCCGCGATTGGCGCTGCCGGAGAGGAGGTCGCAGATGGGATACCCGGTGGCCGCGCAGTCGGCGTCGACTTGGCAAGCCCGGCACGCGTGCGTGGCCGCGTCGCAGATGGGCTTGGCAAACGGGCAGTCGCCGTTGCCCAGGCATTGGACGTAGAGCGTGCTGACGGTGTTCGAGGAATGGGTGAACCCGTTCAGGCCGACGTGGAAGGCGAGCCAGGCCGCCGTCGAGTACGTGCCATAGGCGCCCAGGCTCACCGTGAAGGAAGCGCTTCCCGACTGGCCCGCCCCGAGGTTGCCCAGGTTCCAGGTGACGGTCCCGGCCGCGAAGGTGCCTCCGTTCGTCGCGGACAGGAAGCTCGCGCCGGCGGGGAGGAGAATGGTGAGGACGGCCTGGAGGGCCGGGGATGGGCCAGCGTTCGCGTACGAGAGGGTGTACGTCACCGTCTGCGAAGTCGTGCTGCTCGGCGCCTGCAGCGAGAGGTTGAGGACCGGGAAGCCGTCGCTCGAAGCGCAGACGGAGTCGAACAGCGAGTTGAGGAACATGCGCACGCCCTGCGTCTTGGGGTTCGTCGAGATGGGCGTGGCGACGGTGTACTGGTGCCCGCCGAGGTAGCTCACCTTCCCCAATGTGCCGCAGGTGTCCTGATGTGGTGAGCAGGCTCCGTCGAGGAAACCGGTCATCCAGACGTCCTGGCCACCACCCGGAGCGACGCCGTGCCCCGTGAGCATGACGACGCCGCCCGCCTTGTAGGCGCTGCCGGGGGCCAGCGTGTAGGACGGCTCGCTGCCTCCGATGGTGCTGAAGGCCCCGTCGATCTGGGCGAACGTCTCCGCGGGATTGTAGTAGTCGACGCTGGCGGGCTGGGGGCCGAAGACGAGCCCGTTCGTGGTCAGGAAATGGCCGGGCAAACCGTTCTGGCCCGCCACGACCGTGTTCTCGAAGGCGTCGGCGGCCTGGCACTCGGCGAAGAAGTGCACCGGGTTGGAGAGGAAGCGGCGAACTTCAAAGACCGTTTCGGGACTGGCCGCAGCCGCGTTCAGGTCCCAGTGCATGGACATGAACTGGCAGTAGACGGGGGTGCAGTTGCTGTCGAAGAGGGCGCCGTCGCAGTGGTTGGTGGTCGTCGGGCCGGCCACCTGGGCGGGCGTGAGCAGGTCCGGGCTGGTGCTCGGCCAGGGGTTGCCCTGCGAGTCCGGAATGCTCGCGGCGTTGAGGTACGAGATGGCGATGCCTTGGCTCCCGTCCGCGTGCATGGCGATCTTGGGTGCGGCGATGAGGTAGTGGGCGACGGAGCCGCTGAACGCCGAGGTGGCCGTGTGGACGGTGACCAGCGGGGTCGGGACGGCGGTCCACCACGCCCGGATGATGGGAATAGCCGCTGCAGCGTCCGCGGAGTCGATGACGAACGGGCCGCCGCGGTAGCCGTGGCTGCTGACGACCGCAAGGGTCTTCAGGTCGGTGGCCGAGGCGGTGAAGTCGACGCCTTGGTACGCCTTCAGCGGGTTGATGACCCATCGCACGGGGACGCCATGGGACAGCAGCGAGTAGACGAGGCCGTAGGCCTTCAACATGCCTGCGTCCTGGTAGGTGGTGTCCATCGGGATGATCAGCGAGCCCGTGGCGAAGGTATCTGCCCGGGCCGCGGGTCCCACCGCGAGCAGTCCGACAGCGAAGAGCAACGATGCGAGATGTTTCATGGCCGCCCACGTGTGCGAGGTGATGCGCGGCAATGTCTCACGCGCGCGAGCACCCCTCAACGGGCGAGCCGCCTGCAGGGGTCAGCACGAAGGAGAAGATCCGCCAGACGCTGGAGCGGCTGGGGCAGTGGAGGGCGCCGCTTGGAGGTGGCCAAGGCGCACCCGAGGCCGCAGGCCCAGATGTTCGACCGGCACTCCAACGGCGAAGGCGGCGATCCTCCCGCCCCGGACTACGCCGTGTAGCCGGACCCGCCTGCCTCATCCACCAACCCGAGTTCGAGGGGCCCGGTGACCGTGCCGCCGCCTAGCGGCCGAAGTCGATGCCCTCGAGCATCAGCGCCAAGCTCCGCGGCCTCGATCTCCACCTGGCCATCGTGTACCGGCGTGCAAAAACGGCCGCGCTCGAGACGCTTCGACATCAGCCAGTAGCCGTTGCGGTTCACCGCGAGGACGAAGGAGGACCTCGGCATGCTCGACGTCTTCCAGAAGCAGCTCGAGGAGCTGAAGAAGCGCTCCGCGAGCAAGCTCAAGCGCGTGGCCGGCAAGCTCGCCGTGCCGGGCTGACGCCCTCTCCAGGGCTTGAACTCGCCAGGCGGAGGCTTCCGTCCACCGCGTCCCGCCCTGCCCTGCCCCGCCCCTGCCCCGCTCGGCCGCGCCCGGCTCCCGCCCCTGCCGGGCTCGGCGTCCGCATCATGGAGCGGCGCACCGAGGAGGCGGCGGTACTCGGGGCTGAACTGCGACTGGCTGTCCTAGCCCGCCTCGAGGCCCGCCTCCGCCGCGTCGAGGGGCTCCCCAGCCCCAGCCGTCGCGCCTCCCCGAGCCGGAAACGCTCCGGCACTCTTCTCGAAGGCACCATGACGGGAGGCGCTCGGAGCAGGGCTGCGTCAGCACGCGGGCTCTACTCGAGAACGTCCTGCCCCTCTAACTCACGAGCCTCGCGGCGCTGCCGCGCGGGCAAGAGAGGTAGGCTACGGAGTGCTGAGCCGATCGCGGGGGGACCAAGGGGAGCCGTGATGGCGGCCGATGCATCGGGAGATGCGCCCACCCTGCGCGTGGGCGCCTCACTCGGCGATTCGGGTGACGAGAACACGGTCCGCAAGGACCTCAAGGCCCTCTGCCGCGGCGATCGGCTCGACCACTTCGTGGTCCTGGGCCTGCTTGGCGAAGGCGGGATGGGCTCGGTCTACTCCGCCTACGATCCGGACCTCGATCGCAAGGTGGCGATCAAGCTCCTTCGCTCCTCGACCCCGGACGGCACGGCCAGCGAGGGCCAACAGCGCCTCCTTCGCGAGGCGCAGGCCATGGCCAAGCTGGCGCACCCCAACGTCGTGGGCGTTCACGAGGTGGGCACGTTCGGCGACCAGGTCTTCGTCGCCATGGACTACGTCGACGGGTGCAGCCTCGGCGACTGGCTCAGGGAGCAGCCGCGGCCTTGGCGCGACGTCGTCCGGGTCTTCCAGCAGGCGGGGATGGGCCTTGCCGCCGCGCACGAGGCCGGCCTGGTGCACCGCGACTTCAAGCCCGACAACGTCCTGCTGCGCAAGGACGGCCGGGCCTGCGTCTCCGACTTCGGGCTGGCGAGCGCCGAGCTCCAGGCGCAGGGCGCCGACTCCGCCGGCTCCGGCTCCGGCGCCCCGAGCTCGAACCTGACCCAGGCCGGCTGCGTGCTGGGGACGCCCGCCTACATGGCCCCGGAGCAGTTCGAGACGGCGCGCGTCGACTGCCGCGCGGATCAGTTCTCGTTCTGCGCGTCGCTCTACGAGGCGCTCTTCGGCCAGCTCCCCTTCGAGGGCGACACCTTCGGCGCGCTGCGCGCCAGCATCACCGCCGGGAAGGTCCGGTCCTTCCCGGCGGGTTCGCCGGTGCCCGGCTGGATTCGGGCCGTGGTGCTGCGCGGCCTCGGCACCGACCCGGCGGCGCGCTACCCCTCGATGACGTCGCTGCTCGACGCGCTGGGCCGCGACCCCCGGGCCGCTTGGCGCAAGCGAGCCGTCGCCGGGCTTTCGGCGGTGGCGCTCGCCGGCGTGGCGGTGGGCGGCTCCCATCTGGCCGAGCAGCGGCGGCACCTCTGCCAGGGTGCCGAGGCCAAGCTCGCGGGAGTCTGGGACGACGCCGGGAAGGCCTCGGCCCGCGCGGCGTTCGAGCACACCGGGTTGCCCTACACCGCGCTCGCCTGGGCGAGCGTCGAGCGGGCACTCGACGCCTATCGGCGCGACTGGGCCGCGGCGCACGCGGAGGCCTGCGAGGCGACGCGAAGGCGCGGAGAGCAGTCGGAAGAGCTGCTGGACCTGCGCATGAGCTGCCTGGCCCGGCGGCGGCAGGAGCTGAAGGCAGTGGCGGAGCTCTTCGCGGCCGCGGACGCGCAGCTGGTGGAGCAGGCAGAGCGGGTCGCCGCCGGGCTCTCGCCACTGGCCGACTGTGGCAACGCCGAAGCCTTGACCGCTCCGCTGCGCCCGCCCAAGGACGAGCGGACCAGGGCCAGGCTCGAGGAGTCCCGCGGCCAGATCGCAGCGGCCCGCGCGCTCAAGGACGGCGGCAAGTACCGCGAGGGCCTGGCGGCGGCGGACCGTGCCGTGGCGACCGCCCGGGAGGCACGCTACGACCCGGTCGAGGCGGAGGCCCTGGCGCAGCGGGGCGAGCTGCAGGTGCTGGCGGGCCAGCACGAGGAGGCCGAAGCGACGCTCGAAGATGCCCTCTGCGCGGCGCAGCGGGGGCGACACGACGAGGTCGCCGCGCGCTGCTCGATGCTCCTGGCCGGACACGCTGGGGCCCAGGCCCGGCCCGCGGACGCCCACTGGTGGGCGCGCTTGGCGTCGGCGGTGCTTCAGCGCGCCGGCGGAGACCCGGTCGCCGAAGGGCGCCTGGCGGAGACGGTCGCCCGCCTGCTCTTCTACGAGGGTCGCTATGACGAGGCCCTCGCCGAGCTGCACCGCGGCGAAGCGCTTTTGACCAAGGCGCTGGGGGCGGAGCACCCCTACCTCGCCTCCCTCCACGACCGAACCGCGCAGGTGCTCGAGAGGCTCGGACGCTACGACGAGATGCTCGCGGTGGCGCGGCTCGCGCTGGCCAGGCGGGAACGCGCGCTCGGCCTGGATCACCCGGAGGTGGCGTCCTCGCTCGACTCGGTGGGCGACGCCCTGGCCGACCTGGCCAGGAGTGACGAGGCCCTGGCCGCCTATCGCAGGTCGCTCGCCATCCGCGAGAGGGCGCTCGACGCCAACCACCCCAGCCTCGCCGCGAGCCACACGCTGATCGGGTCCGTCCTGAGCGACCAGGGGAAGTACGAGGAGGCGCTCGCGGAGCTGCGCCGCTCCCTGGCGATTCAAGAGAGGGCTTTCGGCCCGGACCATCCCGAGATGGGGCGCGTCCTGGGGAAGATCGGCGACGTGCTGGGCCGGCAGGGAAAGCGCGACGACGCCCTGGCGACGCTCCGCCGCTCGCTCGAGATTCTGGAGAAGGCGCTCGGGCCCGAGCACGCCGACGTGGCGGCGACTTGCCTCGATCTCGGCAACGTCCTCGACGACCAGGGGCGGCACGAGGAGGCGCTCGCCCAGTACCGCCGCGCCCTGGCGATCGACGAGAAGAAGCTGGGGAAGGACCATGCGGTCGTCGGGCGGGACCACAACAACATCGGCTTCGTCCTCGAGGAGCAGCGGCGGTTCGCCGAAGCCATCGCCGAGTACTCGCGCGCCCTGGCGATCAAGGAAGCCGCCCTGGGCCCGGATCACCCTGGGGTGGCGACGACGGTCGGGAACCTCGGGAAGGCGTATCTGCAGCTGCGGGATTACCCGAAGGCCATCGAGCACCTGGAGCGTGCCGTGCGGGTCCTGGAAACGAAGGGGCCGCAGCCGGACACGCTCGGCCTGTTCCGCTTCGCGCTCGCCCGCGCGCTGCAGGGCGGCGGAGAGGACCGGAACCGCGCGCTCGCGCTCGCTCGGAAGGCGCGCCAGGACTTCGCCGGCTTGTCGGGACGAAAGAACGAAGTTGCGGAAATCGAGGCTTGGATCGCCGCCCACCGGTGAGCGCGAATAAGGAAGTGGGCTGGGATCACGCAGCGGCAGAGACGACGGCGGGGATGAGAGTCATCTCCTTCGAGGCCAGAGCGCCGCCGAGGATTCGGCGTCCGAGGTCGGTGAGGTCACCTGCTTGCTCGCGCGCCGTCGTCGCCGACCGGGCTGACGTGGCACGGCGGCTGGGGCCGACGCGGGCGCGGGTGACTCGGTTGCTGGACTTGACGCTGCTGGCGCCGGATGTTCGGGAAGCCGTGCCCCGGCTCGAGTCGGTCGATCGAGTAGAACCCACCAGCGGGCGGGGGCTGCGTGCGGTAGCGCGCGAAACCTCATGGGCCGAACCAACGCCTACGCCGATTGTTCCGCACAACGCTCGCACCAAGTGCCTGAACAGGCGTGCTACCGTCATGAGGCCTTATCTGACTTCCCGCGGTGCCATGCAGACTGCACGCACCGTACTGGCACAGGAGGCTGAGATGGCTCGCATCCACGGTGAGATCACCATCGCCCGCAAGGTCGAAGAGGTCTTCGATTTCGTCTCGGACGAGTGCAACGAGCCGCGCTACAACCCGCAGATGCTCTCGGTGGAGAAGCTCTCGCCCGGCCCCATAGGGTCGGGCACGCAGTTCCGCGTCCAGATGAAGTCGGGCCCTCCGATGCTGCTCGAGTTCACGACGTTCGAGCGCCCCCTCCGTCTGGGCTCGCATACGTCGTTTTCCAAGGTCACCATCGACGGTGAGCTCACCTTCGAGGGCAGGGGCGATTCCACGTTGATGTATTGGGACTGGACCATCACGCCGTCGGGAGCCCTCAAGATCCTCACCCCTTTCATTGTCTGGATGGGACGCCGGCAAGAGACTCGGATCTGGTCCGACCTCAAGCGCTGTCTGGAGGAGTGAGCCCCAGACGGCGCCGGTCGTGACGACCATCCCCAGTGGCAGACTCGAGCGACCGGTCGACACGTAGCACGGCAATCCGACGTGGGCGCGCAACCTGAGAACGGCCGGTTCCGGCCCGAGCCGGGCCGTTCTGTTGAGCGCAGCTCCCCAGGAGTTAGACGGCTCTCCGGCGGTCTCCCCCGGAGAGCGCAGAGAGCGCCCTCCGGAGACCCCCGACGGCGTGGTCTCCGGCCCCGCGCTTGACAGCAGGATCGCTCCCGGTAAACTCCGCCCCATGAGGTGCTAGTTTGAAGTCCTATCTCTACGGTGCAGGGGTCGAATACGCCCTGCACTCGCTGCTCGTCCTGGCATCGTCCGACGCGCCCCTCAGCGTGAGGGACCTCGCCCGGTTCCAGAAGATTCCCGAGCGCTTCCTTGCCAAGGCGTTCACCCGCCTGAGGGGCGCGAACCTGGTTGCCGGCATCGAGGGCATCGCCGGCGGGTTCTTGCTCGCGCGCCCTGCCGAGCAGATCCGCGTACTGGACGTGTTGGACGCCATCGACCCCGGGCGCCAACTGTTCTTCTGCTCGGAGATCCGGCGCAACTGCACGCTCTTCGGGAAGAAGCCCCCCGCGTGGTCCACGAGAGGAGGCTGCCGCATCGACCTCTTCATGAAGGAGGCCGAGCAGACCCTCCGCAGGTTCCTGGCGTCAAAGACGCTCGCGGACCTGGTCTGCGAGTTCAACTGCAAGGCGCCCGAACAATTCGGCGTCGAGTCGAGCGAGTGGTTCCGCCAGCACAGGGTCGGCCGCGCCTCGTCGCGGGCTCGCAATCGAGTGAAGCGTAGCCAGCCGTAAGCCGCTCCCTGGAAGGAGACCTGCATGGACATCCCCGAGAAGCTGCGAGAAGTGCTGAAGAAGGATGGCGTGGTCGCCATCGCCACCCTGGGGCCCGACGGCCCGCACCTGGTGAACACCTGGAACAGTTACGTCCGCCTCTCTACCGAGGGACGGATGCTTGTCCCGGCCGGCTACATGAACCAGACCGAGGCCAACGTCGCCTTCAATCCCAAGGTCCTGGTGACGCTCGGGAGCAGCAAGGTGCCCGGCAAGAACGGTCCGGGCACGGGGTTTCTCATCGAAGGCACGGCGGCGTTCGTGACGTCGGGCCCCGACTTCGACACCCTCAAGGCGACGTTCGGATGGATGCGCGCGACCTTGGCGATCACGATCCGGACGGCGACGCAGACTCTATAGATGCGGACCTTGCCCTGAGGCGGAGCGGGTCCAGGGGGCTATTCGCCGGTGGACCCGTTCGCGTTCCTCCTACGAGCCAGCGGAGATCGCCACCATGAAGATCTTGATGTTCGGTCGAGGGGTGATCTCGGTGCTCTACGGGTGGGCGCTCGAGAAGGCAGGCCACAGCGTCGAGTTCTACGTTCGCCCGGGTCGCGCGGCGCAGTACGGCCCAGCGGTTGCGCTCGAGTTCCTCGATGCGAGGAGGTCGCTTGGCGGAGCGCAGGTGAAAGAGCGTTGGCCAGTTCGCCTGCGGGAGGATCTTCCGGCCGACCACGACTACGGCCTGATCCTCCTGAGCGTGCAGCACTACCGCTTCGAAGAGGCCGCGGCCTTCCTGAGCCCGCGCGTGGCCAAGGCCACTGTCCTGGCGTTCAACAACTTCTGGGTCGAGCCGCAGCAGGCCGCGTCAGGTTTCCCCGCCGAGCAGCTGGCCTGGGGCTTCCCGCAGGCGGGCGGCGGCTTCGGCGCCGACGGCGTGCTCCGCGGCGCGCTGTTTGGCAAGGTCTTCTTCGGCACCTTTCTCACCGACCCCGGCCCGCGCGAGCTGGCAGCACGCGAGGTGTTCACGAAGGCGGGGTTCGGCATCGTCGAGCAACGTGACTTTCGCAGCTGGCTGTTCGTGCACTTCGCTCTCAACTGCAGCATGCAGCTCGAAGCGCTCAAGGCCGGGTCGATGCCACGGGCGTTCGCATCGGGCCGTCACCGCCAAGACACGATTCTGAACCTGCGCGAACTCGTCCCGCTGCTTGCGGCACGCGCGGTCGACCTGAAAGATCAGTCGAGCTACCTGGCGCCGTTTCGGCTGCCGACCTGGCTGCTGGGTCCAGCGATGGGAATCGCGCCGAAGCTGCTCGCTCCACTTCGCGTGGTGCTCGACAGCCACGCCAACATGGAGGAGCTGCGCTCGACCTGCCGCGACGTGCTCGCCGAGGCGCGGCGCCTCCACGTCGCCGTGCCGCGACTCGAGGCCGCGGCGTCTCTCTTCTCGTAGGACTACCCCGCCGGGCGCGCCGGCACTTCCGACGAGGTGGGAACGGCCGGGGCGCTGCAGATGGGCCCGGACGGACCATTCGTCACCGGTAGCGACTTCCTCATGGATGGTGGAGTGACCGCCGCCTATTGGCACTGCGAGCTCGCCCAGAAATGAGCATGCGGCGCACCGGTGGGACTAACCCGGGAAGTGAGGCCTTCGGGCGCTGACGGGCCGTGGGAGGACCGGCTGGCCGGCCGGCCGGATGAGAGGGATCGCCGCCTCCTGGAGCGGCAAGGCGCCCTAGCCCTCGGGCTTGCCCACGATCGGGTGGACCGCGAGGTACTCGAGCAGGTAGTCGCGGAAGGCTGCGACCTTGCGCGGGACGTGCTGCGCCGGCGGGTGCACCAGATAGACGGCCCCAAGGCGGAAGGCCAGTCGCGGCAGCACGCGCACCAAGCGGCCGGCGGCGAGGTCCTCCTGGGCAATGAAGGTGGTCAGCAGCCCCAGCCCGAGCCCAGCCTTCACGGCCTGCTGCAGGAAGAGCATGTCGTCGCCGACGACTCGCGGGGCGACCTTCGGCTCGGGCAACGACGCCGGGTGGGGCAGTTGGCGCAACAGGACCCACTCGTGGTCCGCGGTCTCCTGCGCGGTGCGCGGCACCCCTCGGCGCGCCAGGTACAGCGGGGAGGCGAAGACCTGCAGCTCGAGGTCGCTCAACCGCCGTGCGACCAGGGACGAGTCCGGGGGCCGTCCCACGAAGACCCGCAGCGCCACGTCAAAGCCCCCGGCGACCAGGTCCTCCCGACGGCTGGTCTGGCGGACGTCGATCTTGATCCGCGGGTAGCGGGCGCAGAATCCGGCGAGCACCAAGGGCAGGAAGGTCGCCACCATGTCGGGGTGCGCGGTCAGGCGCAGCTCGCCCGAGGCCTGTTCCTCGCGCTCGGGCAGGCTTTCGGCGGCGTCGAGCAGCAGCGCCAGCTGCGGGGCGACCTTGGCGTAGAACGCGGTGCCCGCGGTGGTCAGCGCCACCTTGCGCGTGGTTCGGCTGAAGAGCTGCACGCCCAGCGACTGCTCCAGCGCGCCGACCGCCCGGCTCACCGACGAGCGGCGCAGGCCCAGCTGCCGCGCCGCCGCGGCGAAGCTCGAGGCGTCGGCGACCTTCACGAATACGGAGAGGAGGTTCAGGTCCATTGGTGCGCCATGCGCAACAGACTGACTCACAAGCACCGCGCAGCGCAACGGTTGAAGAGGCATCCCAAGGGGGAACGAAAGAGGAGCGGACCATGGACACCGGCAGGACGACGGCGACTGTCGAGGGGCGCGGGACGAAGACCCGCGGGCGGATGCCCACCCTCTTCATCGCCCACGGCTGGCCGCTGCTGCTCGACGACGCGCGTCGGGTCGCGCAGCCGCGGGCCTGGGCGAGGGAGCTCGACGACTGCACCGCGCAGGGCTTGGCCGGCAGGCAGGTGGAGGCGCTGCTCGACTACCGGCGGCGCGCCCCCGCGGTCGAGCGGGCCCTGCCGACGCACGAGCACTTCGTCCCCGTCGTGACCGCGACGGGTGCCGCGCTCGGAGACGCGGCCTCCTTCCCCGTCACCGGATTCCTCATGGGCTCGCTCACCAAGCGCTCGGTCCAGTTCGGCTGAAGCGGCACTCCCACCGATTCGCAACCCGCACCAACCACGAAAAGGAAGCAAGCCATGAAGACGAACCATCCGTTCCCCCGAGTCCTCGGCCTCTCCCTCGTCGCCGCCCTCCTAGCCGCGCCCGTCGCCCGCGCCGACGAGAGCAAGTACCCGGGCACGAAGGTGGGCGAGCCCGCCCCGAAGGTGAAGGGCATCCCCGCGGAGCTCGCCAAGAACCTCGCGACCTTCGACGACCTCGACTTCCGCGTCTACACCGGGCAGCAGTGGCAGGACCTGCACAAGAGCCACTCCAAGGACGTGCTGGTGCACTGGCCGGACGGCCACACGACCAAGGGCCTGGAGAAACACGTCGAGGACCTGAAGGCCATGTTCGCCTTCGCGCCCGACAACCGCATCAAGGAGCACCCGGTCCGCTTCGGCAGCGCGGACGGCGAGTGGACCGCGGTCACCGGCTGGCTCGAGGGCACCTTCAGCAAGCCCATGGTGATCGCCGAGGGCAAGAGCATCCCGCCGACCAACAAGACCTACCGCATCCCGATGGCGACCATCGGCCACTGGGGCAAGGACGGCGTCATGTTCGAGGAGTACCTCTTCTGGGACAACGCCGAGTTCATGAAGCAGATCGGCCTGGGACAGTAGGACACCGGAACGGCGAGAGAGGAGATACGGCCATGTCGAACAGGATCGGAATCATCGGCGACGGGAACGTGGGCGGTGCGCTGGCGAGCGGGCTGCAGAAGGCGGGGTACGAGGTGCGCGCGGCGGGCAACGACGCCGCGGCCGTGCGAGGGGTCGCGGACTGGGCGGGCGTCGTCGTGCTCGCGGTCCCCTATGGAGCGCTCGACGCCGTGATCAAGACCGTCGGAACGGCGCTCGACGGCAAGGCGGTGGTGGACGCAACCAACGCCCTGAACCCCGACATGAGCCTCGCGCTCGGGTTCACCACCAGTGGCGCCGAGGAATTGCAGAAGAAGCTGCCCAAGGCGAACGTGGTCAAGGCGTTCAACTCGGTCTTCGCCCAGAACATGGCTACGGGCCGGATCGGCGCCAGCGCGCTCACCGCCTTCGTCGCCGGCGACGACGCGGCCGCGAAGGCCACCGTCCTCGAGTTGGCCAGGCGCATTGGCTTCGAGCCGTTGGACGCGGGACCGCTCCGGAACGCCAGGCTGCTCGAGCCGCTCGGCTACCTCAACATCCAGCTCGGCTACGTCTTGGGAAACGGCACCGCCATCGGTTTCAAGGTCGTGCGCGGCTGACGACGTTGCGCGCGGGGTCGTTCAAGCCGCGGAGGCCGATGCAGGCCTCCGCGGCCGTCCTGTCTGAGCGGCGAAGGACGTGGAAACAGGAGGCCGTCAGGACCAGGTCCAGGCGGCGGTCATGGATTTCTCGGGGGTTCGGCTGGAAGGTCGCTTCCGGTCTCCGGCGCTACCGCGGCACTTCCTCTTTGCGTTCGCGGTCCGGCCGCATTAGTTTCTGACGGGTCAGAAATCAAGACCCACCCGCAGGCTGTCAAGGCGACGAGTGAAGTCATGGGAAGACGTCGGGAAACCACGGACGAGCAGATCATCGCCGCTGCGAGGCGGTGCTTCCTCGAGGGCGGTGCAGGCGTTTCTGCCCTCGAAATCGGCCGCGAGCTCGGCGTGAGCCACGCGACCCTGTTCAACCGGTTCGGCTCCAAGGAGCGACTGATGATCGCCGCCTTGGGCCCCCCCAAGACGATCCCGTGGGTCGCCGCGCTCGAGGCGGGACCCAACGAGCGACCGATACGCGAGCAGCTCGTCGAGCACGCGAAGGTGATGTCGGCCTACTTCCAGGACTTCCAGGCCGGGCTGGGGGTTCTGCAGGCCGCGGGCATCGACCCCGCGAAGGCCTATCGAGCACGCAAGGGCGAATCGCCTCCCGTGCAGGCTTACCGGGCGCTCGTCGCTTGGCTCGAGCGCGCGCAGCAGCAGGATCGGATTGCGACCTGCGACGTGGAGACGCTGGCCTCGACGCTCCTGGGCGCACTGCACTCCTGGGCCTTCACCGCACGCGTCTGCGGGCACTCCATGACCCCGGCGGCCGGCGAGCGATTCGTCGAGGGCTTCATCGAGCTCCTTTGGGGCGGGATCGGGACGGCAGCCCAAAGGAGGCTGGGCGCTCACCCGCGGCCGGGTTAGCGACTCGCCTCGTCCGCCGAGGAACACCGACGTCATGCTGAGACTGCTCAGGCACCTGGCCCCGTACCGCTGGTCCATAGCGGCGGCCCTGGTCCTCATCTTCATCCAGTCGCTCGCCGAGCTGTACCTGCCGACGCTGATGGCCGGCATCGTCGACTCCGGCGTGACTCGGGGCGACACCCACTTCATCCTCTGGGCGGGCGCCCGGATGCTGCTCGTGACCCTGGGCAGCGTCGCCTGCTCGATCCTTTCGGCGTGGCTCGCGTCGAGAGTGAGCATGGCCTTCGGCCGGGACCTGCGCGGCCGGCTGTTCGAGAAGGTCGCCGGCTTCTCGCTTCACGCCTTCGACCGCTTCGGCGCCGCGACTCTGCTCACCCGAACCACCAACGACGTGACGCAGGTCCAGACCTTCACCCTGATGCTCTTCCGAATGTTGGTCGCCGCGCCGCTGATGTGCATCGGCGGCCTCGTGATGGCGATCTCCATGGACCGGCATCTCTCGGTCGTGCTGCTGGCTTCCGTCCCGGCGCTGGTGGCCGCCATCGCCTTCATCGCCGTGCGCGGCGTGAAGCTCTTCAGGCGGATGCAGGACAAGCTCGACCGCCTCAACCTCGTCCTGCGCGAGAGCCTCATCGGCGTCCGGGTGATCCGAGCGTTCAACCGGGTGGGCTCCGACCAGGCGCGCTTCGAGGGCGCCAGCCGGGACCTCGCCGACACCGCCCTTGCCGCGCAGCGCACGATGGCCCTGTTGATGCCCACGATGATGGTGGCGATGAACCTCACCACCCTCGCCATCCTCTGGTTCGGGGGCCAGCGTATCGACGCGGGACAGGCGCACGTCGGCGGCATGATGGCCTTCGTTCAGTACGCCACCCAGATCCTCTTCTCCCTGATGATGGTCTCGATCATGTTCGTGTTCCTCCCCCGGGCGTCGGTGTCCGCGGGCCGGATCAACGAGGTGCTCGAGATCTCTCCGGAGATCACTGATCCGCCGATGCCGCGGGCGCTCGAGAAGGTGCGCGGCGAGGTCGAGTTCCGCGACGTGGTCTACCGCTACCCGGGCGCCGAGGAACCCGCGCTTCAGCACGTCAGCTTCACCGCCGCCCCCGGCGAGGTCACGGCGATCATCGGCGGCACCGGCTCGGGCAAGTCCACGCTGGCCGGCCTCGTCCCGCGGTTCTTCGACGTGGAGTCGGGCGCCGTCTTGATCGACGGCGTGGACGTCCGAGAGCTGCGCCAAGCGGAGCTGCGCCGGCACATCGGCTTCGTGCCGCAGAAGGCCGTGCTCTTCTCCGACTCGGTAGCGGGCAACATCCGCTACGGCCGCGAGGACGCCACCGACGACGAGGTGCGCCAGGCGGCCGCCACCGCCCAGGCCGCGGAGTTCATCGAAGCCCGCCCCGAGGGCTACGCCGCGCCGGTCGCCCAGGGCGGCCTCAACCTCTCCGGCGGGCAGAAGCAGCGCCTGTCCATCGCCCGCGCCCTCGCTCGGCGCCCGGCGATCTATGTCTTCGACGACAGCTTCTCGGCGCTCGACTTCAAGACCGACTCCGCGCTGCGCCGGGCGCTCAAGGAGGACGTCCGCGACGCGACGGTGCTCATCGTCGCCCAGCGCGTCAGCACGGTCATGGACGCGGACCGCATCGTCGTCCTGGAGGACGGCAAGGTCGCCGGCATCGGCCGGCACGAGGCGCTGATGCGCGACTGCGCGGTCTACCGCGAGATCGTCGCGTCCCAGCTCTCTCCCAAGGAGGCCGCGTGAAGACGCCTCCTGCCCACGAGCGGGCCTCGGCGACGCGCGGCGCCATGGGACACGGGCCGATGGGTCACGGCCGGGCCATGCCCTTCGAGAAGGCCAAGGACTTCAAGGGCGCCCTGCGGCGACTGCTCGGCTATCTGCGCCCGCTGCGGGGGACGCTCGCCGCGGTCGCGACGATGACGCTCTTGAGCACGCTCTTCGGCGTGCTCGGCCCCAAGCTGATGGGCCACGCCACGACCGGGATCTTCGAGGGAATGAAGGCCAGGCTGGCGGGCGCTCCCGGCGGCGGGGTCGACTTCGCGGCCCTCGCCCACACACTCCTGGCGCTGGTCGGCCTCTACCTCTTCAGCGCCGCCTTCACCTACCTGCAGCAGTACGTGATGGCCGGGCTCGCGCAGCGCGTGGTCCTCGACCTGCGCCGCGACGTCAGCGCCAAGCTCGCGCGGCTCCCGCTCAAGTTCTTCGACGGCCACAGCCACGGCGACGTTCTCAGCCGCGTGAGCAACGACGTCGACAACATCGGCAACACGCTCCAGCAGTCGCTCGCCCAGGTGCTGGGGTCGGCGCTCTCCATCGTGGGCACGCTGGTGATGATGCTCACCATCAGCCCGCTGCTGACGCTGATCGGCCTGCTCATCCTCCCGGTGGTCGCGCTCCTCACCCGCGTGATCATGGGCCGCTCGAAGGGATTCTTCACCGCGCAGCAGAAGGCCATCGGCGACTTGAGCGGGCACGTCGACGAGATGTACGCCGGCCAGAGGATCGTGAAGGCCTTCGGCCGCGAGCAGGCGGCCATCCGAACCTTCGAGGAGATCAACGAGCGGCTCTTCGACGCCGGCTGGAAGGCGCAGTTCGTCTCCGGGCTGCTGATGCCGCTCATCGGCGTGATCGGCAACCTCGGATACGTGGCCGTCTGCGTGGTCGGTGGAGTGATGGCGGCGCACAACACCCTGGCGGTCGGCGACATCCAGGCCTTCATCCAGTACCTGCGCCACTTCTCGATGCCCATCATGCAGACCGCGACCATCGCCAACGTCATCCAGTCCACGATGGCCTCCGCCGAGCGCGTCTTCGAGCTTCTCGACGAGCCGGAAGAGCGGCCCGACGCCGAGACCGCCCGGAAGCTCGACGTGCCCCGGGGCGAGATCGGCATGAGCCACGTGCGCTTCAGCTACGAGCCCGGCACCCCGCTCATCGAGGACCTGAGCCTCCAGGTCCGGCCCGGCCAGACGGTGGCCATCGTCGGGCCGACGGGCGCGGGAAAGACGACCCTGGTCAACCTGCTGATGCGCTTCTACGAGCTCGACGGCGGCGCGATCACCCTGGACGGCGTCGATCTCCGCGAGCTCCGTCGCGGACCGCTGCGCAGCCACTTCGGCATGGTGCTGCAGGACACCTGGCTCTTCCAGGGCACCCTCCGCGAGAACATCGCCTTCGGCCGCGAAGGAGCCACCGAGGAGGAGATCGTCGCGGCGGCCAAGGCTGCCCACGCCGACCACTTCATCCGCACGCTCCCGGAGGGCTACGACACGAGGCTCAACGAGGACGCCACCAACCTCTCGCAGGGCCAGCGGCAACTCCTGACCATCGCCCGGGCCATCCTCGCCAACCCCGCGGTGCTCGTCTTCGACGAGGCCACCAGCAGCGTCGACACCCGCACCGAGCTCCACGTCCAGCGGGCGATGCAGCAGCTCATGCGAGGCCGGACCGCGTTCGTGGTGGCGCACCGGCTCTCCACGGTGCGCGACGCCGACCTCATCCTGGTGATGAACGAGGGCCGCATCGTCGAGCAGGGCCGACACGACGAGCTGCTCCAGCGCAAGGGCTTCTACGCCGAGCTCTACGAGAGCCA
>DASXVQ010000098.1:0-81836 GCA_036504155.1 Myxococcales bacterium | reverse complement strand
ATCCCGACTCATCCGGGTGACGGGCCGGACCGCCGCGCGATGGCCATTCTGCAGTTCGCCTGAAGCTTGGCTTCTGGGGGCGAACGATGCAGGCGGATCCGGCAACGACGCTGGTCGCCGAGGAGCTCGATCGAGCGGGCTTCGACGCGCTGGCGCCGGCCTGGGACGCGGCGCTGGAGCAGGCCCGTCGGCCCGAGCCCTTCTACCGCCACCACTTCCTCTCGGCGTGGCTCGACCACTTCGCGCCCGAGGAGCGCCTGCGGGTGTTCGTGGCCCGCGAGCAGGGGCGCCTGGTCGCCGCGCTCCCGCTGGTCGAGGATCGCCCGCGCTTCTACGGCGTGAAGGTCCGCCGCCTGCGGGCGCCGGCCAACGTCCACTCCAACCGGTTCGATCTGCTGCTGGAGCCGGGACGCGAGGACGCGCTCAAGGCCCTCTGGTCGCACCTTCGCGCCAGCGCCGAGTTCGACGTGCTGGAGATCCCCGACGTGCCGGAGCAGGGCGCGGCGCGCAAGCTCCTGCCCCTGGCCGAGGCCGCCGGCCTGACCACCGGCCAGTGGGAGTCGATGCGCTCGCCGTACGTGCCCCTCGAAGGGGGCTGGACGGCGGTCAGCGCCCGGCTCGACGCGCGCTTCCGGCAGAACATGCGCCGCCGCCGCCGCAAGCTGGAGCAGCGCGGGCCGGTCGAGCTCGAGCGGGTCGAGGGCGGCCGGGACCTGGAGCGCTACCTGGAGGAGGGCTTCGAGCTGGAGCGCGCCGGCTGGAAGGGCCGCGAGAGCACGGCGATCGCCTCCGACCCGGTCACCCGCGGCTTCTACGCCGAGCTCGCCCGCCGCGAGGCGACCCGCGGCAGGCTCTCGCTCTACTTCCTGCGCCTGTCCGGCCGCGCGGTGGCCTTCCAGTTCGGGCTCGCCGACGCGACCACCTACTGGCTGCCGAAGACGGGCTACGACGAATCGCTGGCAGAGTGCTCGCCCGGCCAGCTCCTCGCCGAGGCGGTCCTGCGCGACTGCGCCGCGCGCGGGCTGGCCGAGTTCGACTTCCTGGGCCCGGCGATGTCCTGGAAGTCCGACTGGACCGCCGCCAGCCGCGTCCACGACTGGCTCTACGTCTTCGGGACGAGCCCGGCCGCCCGCTGGGCGCACCGGGTCAAGTTCGGCCTCGCCCCCGCCGTCCGGGAGGTCCTGCGATGGAAGCCGTGAAGCCCGCCGGAGCGGTCCGCCCCTGGGCCGAGCCGCACACGCCGCCGCCGCGCTTCATCCCGGCCGTGCCCACGCTCTGGCCGCACATGCTCTTCTCGCGGCCGCGCGGGGCCCCGCCGTTCCCGTTCGAGGCTCCCGGCGCCCGCTTCTACTACTTCGGCCGCAACGCCGTCTGGACCGCGGCCCGCGTGCTCGGCCTGGACCAGGGCGAGGTGCTGCTGCCGGCCTACCACCACGGGGTCGAGGTGGAGGCGCTCGCCGACGCCGGCGCCACCCCGCGCTTCTACCGGGTGGGGGCGCGGATGCAGGTGGACCCCGACGACGTCAAGGCGCAGATCACCTCGCGGACGCGCGCGCTCTACCTCATCCACTACCTGGGCTTCCCCGGCCCGGCGCAGGCGCTGCGCGAGCTGGCCGACGAGCACGGGCTGCCGCTGGTCGAGGACTGCGCGCTCTCGCTGCTCTCGCGCGCCGGGGACCGGCCGCTGGGGACCTACGGCGACGCGGCGATCTTCTCGCTCTACAAGTCGCTGCCGGTCCCGCATGGCGGGGCGCTGGTCCTCGCCGCCGGCCAGCCGCAGGGGCTGCCCTTCCCCGAGCCGCCGCCCTCGCTGTCGACGCTGTCGCACCTGCTCTCCTCGCTGCTGTGCAACGCCGAGCTGCGCGGGGGCGCGCTGGGGCGGGCGCTGCGCCACGCGGCGCGCGGGCTGGGGCACGCCGCGGTGGGCGCCGCCGGCGTGGAGCGGGTGGCCACCGGCACGCAGCACTTCGACCGCGCCCACGCGCACCTGGGGATGAGCCCGCTGGCCCGGCGGCTCTCGCTCTGCCAGGACTTCGCGGCCATCGCCGAGCGGCGCCGGCGCAACTTCTTCTTCCTGCTGGGCCACCTGCGCGACGTGGCGCAGCCGGTGTTCGCCGAGCTGCCGGCCGGGGTGGTGCCGCTCTTCTACCCGCTGCGCGTCTCCGACAAGCCGGGGGTGATGGCGCGCCTGGCCGCGCGCGGGGTCGAGACGGTGGACTTCTGGCGCCACGGCCATCCGTCCTGCGTCGGCAGCGAGTTCCCGGACGTGGAGGCGCTGCGCCGGGAGATCCTGGAGATACCGGTGCACCAGGACCTGGAGCCCGAGAACATGACCGCGCTGGCGGGCGCGGTCCGCGAGGCCGTGCGCGAGGGAGGCCGGGCGTGATCCGCGAGCGCGACCTGGGAGATCGGTCCCGCGCGGGCCGGGGCCGGCTGTGGTTCGACGAGGTGACGACCGGGCTGGGCTTCGCGGCGCTGCGCGAGGAGTGGACCGACCTCTTGCGCCAGAGCGCGGCCGGGCCGTTCCTGTCCTGGGCCTGGCTCTACCCGTGGTGGCGGCGCATCTCGCCCCGGAGCGAGCCGCGGATCCTCCTCGCCCGCGACGAGGCGGGACGGCTCGCGGGCGTCCTCCCGCTCGCCGAGACCCGTCTGCGGCGGGCGGGCGTCTGGACCGTGCGCTGGGGCTTCCTGGGCGATGCCTGGGTCGGCAGCGACTACCTGGACGTGCTCGCCGCCGAGGGCCGCGAGGAGGAGCTGGCGCGGCTCTTCGCCGGCCACCTGGTGGCGAAGCAGCGCCGCTTCGACGTCCTGGAGTTGCTCGATCTGCCCCAGGGCAGCGTCCTGGGCGCGGCGGTGCTGGAGAGGCTCGCGCCGGGCTCGCTCTGGGCCGGCCGCGAGGCCCGCTACGTCTGCCCGCGCGTGAAGATCGAGGGCGACTACGAGGGCTACCTCAAGGCGGTGGGGCGCGCCGAGAACCTCGCCCGCCGCAGGAAGTGGCTCGTCGCCCAGCCGGGGTACGCCGTCGAGCGCGCCTCCGACCCCGCCGCGGTGGAGAAGGCGATGGTCGACTTCTTCCGGCTGCACGAGCTGCGCTGGCAGCCCGACGGCGGCTCGCAGGGCATCCGCGGGCCCGCGCTCAAGGCGTTCCACCGCGACGCCACCGCGCTGCTCTCCCAGGACGGCATGGTGCGCCTGTACACGCTGCGGGTGGGCCCCCAGGCCCTGGCGAGCGTCTACGGCATCCTGCAGGGCGACCGCTTCTACTACTACCAGTCGGGGTACGACCCGGCCTTCGCCCGCCGCAGCGTGGGGCTGGTGCTGCTGGGCGAGACCCTCTCCGACGCCTTCCAGGAGAAGCGCTCGGAATTCGACTTCCTGCGCGGCACCGAGCCGTACAAGTTCGAGTGGTCCAACGACCGGCGCGAGACGGAGGCGGTGCGGGTGCTGCGCCGCACCGCGGGCGGGCTGGCCTGGCGCGCGGCGACCGACGGGATGCTCTCCGTCAAGAAGGCCGCGCGCCGGGCGGTGGGAGCGGCGGGGTGGGCGCGGCTGCGGCGGTGGCGCCGGAGCCGGGCGGTGGACGTGCCGTAGCCGCCGGGAAGGCGGGGAGGGTGGGCATGGGCTGGGGAAGCTTCGGGCGCAGCGCCGCCAAGGCCGTGGCGGCAGGGGCGCTCCACTACTCGGGGCTGCAGCGCGTGCTCTCGCGGGCCTCGCGCATCGCCGCCGGCGGCCGGCGGGTGCTGATCCTCAGCTACCACCGCGTGGTCGAGGACTTCGAGTCCGAGTCGCGGCGGGTCATCCCCGGGCTGCTGGTGAGCCGCGCCACGTTCGAGCGGCACCTGGACGAGCTGGGGCGCGGCTACGACATCGTCCCGCTCGACGAGGCGCTGGACGTCGTCGCCGGGCGGGGCCGGCCGCGGCGCGACGTGGCGGTCATCACCTTCGACGACGGCTACCAGGACGTGTACGAGCACGCCTTCCCGGTGCTGCGGCGGCGCGGCCTGCCGGCGACGGTGTACCTGGCGACCCGGTACGTCGGCAGCTCGGAGCGCTTCCTGCACGACCGGCTCTACCGCCTGCTGCGCACCGCGCTCGAGGCCGACCAGGTCCGCCCGGGGCGCAACGTGCTGGCGGGCTCGATGGCGGCGCAGGCCGCCTCGGTGGTGGACCAGCTCATCTCCACCCGCCCCAACGCGGACCTCGAGGAGCTGGTCGCCCGGCTGGAGAGCGGGCTGGGCCGCGCCAACCTGGCGGCGCTCGGCTCGGGCTCGGTGATGACCTGGGACCAGGCGCGCGCCATGTCGCGGGCGGGGATCGTCTTCGGCGGCCACACCGTGCGCCACGTGGTGCTCACCCATGAGTCCGAGGAGGCGATCGAGCGGGAGCTGTCGGAGTCGAAGGCGGACCTCGAGCGCGAGCTGGGGGTGCCGGCGGTCCACTTCGCCTATCCCAACGGCTTCTACGACCGCCGGGTGGTCACGGCGCTCGTCCGCCTGGGCTACCGCTCGGCGGTGACGACCGAGGACCTGCCCAACCAGGTCGGCGGCGACCCGTTCCGGCTGCGGCGCAAGACGCTGTGGGAGAACTTCAGCCGCGGCCCGTTCGGCTACTCGGCGACCCTGACCTCCTGCCACCTGGACGACGTCTTCACCCTCTTGGCGCTGACCCGGCCCGTGAAGGGCGAGCGCACCCGCGAGTTGGCGCCGTCGGGCGCCGAGGCATGAGGCCGCAGGGGCGGGTCGACGGGGCGGGCAGCGGCGGGGAACGAGGGAACGGGGAAGGGGAAGGGGAACGCGAGGCGGCTGCGGGCCGGCCCAGGTCCCTCCTGGCCCGGGCGCGGCCGCTGATGCTGGCGCGGCTGGCGGCCGCGGCGCTCTCGTTCGGCATCCCGCTGGCGTTGGCGCGTGCCTTCCCCCAGGCCGAGTACGGCACCTACAAGCTGCTCGTGGTCGTCGCCCAGACGCTCTACTACGTGCTGCCGTTCGGGATGGCGCAGAGCCTCTACTACTTCCTGCCGCGCGTCTCGAACCGGCGCGCCTGGCTCTCCCAGACGCTGGGCTACCTCTTCCTCGCCGGGGTGGCGGGGGCGCTCGCCCTCTGGCTGGGGCGGCACACGTTGGGCCGGCTGCTGAACAACGAGGGAATCGAGACCTATGCGCTGCAGCTGGGCCTGTACACGATGGGCCTGGTCGGCTCGATGCCGCTCGAGGTCTCCCAGACCGCGCGCGGGATGACCCGGCGGGCGGCGTGGACCTACGTCATCTCCGACGCGCTCAAGGCGGCGGTGATGACGCTGCCGGCGGTGCTGGGCTTCGGGCTGAAGGGCGTGATGGCGGGCATGGCGGCCTTCGCCCTGCTGCGGCTGGCGGCGACGTGGATCGTGCTCCTGCGGGGCGAGCCCGGGCCGGCCTGGGACCTCTCCGGGGTGCGCGCTCAGCTGCGCTACGCGCTGCCGTTCGGCCTGGCGATGGCGGTGGCCATCCCCCAGCAGTACTTCCACCAGTTCGTGGTCAGCTCGCGGCTGGACGCGGCGACCTTCGCCCTGTACGCGGTCGGCGTCTTCCAGCTGCCGATCATCGACCTCGTCTACACGCCCACCTCCGAGGTGCTGATGGTCCGCATCGCCGAGCTGGAGCGCGAGGGTCGCCCCGAGGCGGCGGCCGCCGCGTTCCGCGAGGCGGTGGGGAACCTGGCGCAGCTGTTCCTGCCGCTCTCCGTCTTCCTGGTCGTCGTGGCGCCGGAGTTCATCGCCGCGCTCTTCACCGCGCGCTACCTGGGCTCGGTGCCGGTGTTCCGGGTCGTCTCGCTCTCCGTCGTGCTGGCGTGCGCGCCGCTGGACGGGGTGCTGCGGGCCCGCGACCAGACCGCGCACATCCTGAAGAGCTACCTGGTGAAGGCGGCGGTCAACGTCCCGCTCGTGCTCCTGGGCGTCGCCCACTTCGGGATGATGGGCGGCGTGCTGGCGTGGCTCCTGGCCGAGATCGCCGGCAAGGCCGCGCTCGCCTCCCGGGTGCCGCAGGCGCTGGGCGTGCCGGGGAAGGTGTTGCTGCCGTGGAGCGAGCTCACCCAGGCCCTGTCCGCCTCTCTGCTCGCGCTGGGCGGAGTCTTCGCGGCGCGCGTCGCTGTCGGGCCGGGCGCGGCCCCGGCGTTGCTCCTCGTCGCCGACGCAGCCGGGTTCGCGCTGGGCTACCTGTGCGCCCTGGTGGCGGTCGGAGCGAGCCTGCCGTTCGGGTGGGCCCTTCCGTGGCGCTCCGCGCGCGCGCAGTGAGCACGCGCGGGGAGGCCCCCAATTAGGCGTTGCGGCGCCGGGATCTCCGCCCCATTCATGGGCACCTTTTCACGGGTGACTCAAAGGGGAGACATCTCATGACCGCGCCGAAGCTGAACCTCCTGCTCACCGTCCCCCAGGGGTCCGTGACCGCGACGAACCTGGGCATCGAGGGCTACACCTGGCACCGCAGCCCCGGGTCGGGGAAGTACTTCCAGGGCCGCCACGTGCTGGTCGACCTGGCGCTCGAGGAGGGCAAGCCGGCGTTCAAGTTCCTCGACGAGGGCTCCTGGCGCGACGCGCAGGCGGACACGCTCTCGGCGCTGGCCGCCACGGTGGGCGGCAAGCGGACCAAGACCGCGCTGTCGAACAACGCCTTCAGCTGCACGCCCGTCGACGCCTACCGGCACATCTACCTGGTCAAGACCGCCGGCGAGACGCTGCCGCTGGAGAACGCCGGGACGCTCGCGACCTTCAAGGACAGCCCCTGCAACGAGGGCATCAGCCCGGACCAGCTCGCCGCCGCCGTCGGCCTGCCCGCGCAGACCGCGCGCGCGCCGCGGCTGTACATGGTCCTGGCGCCGGTGGAGTTCATCGTCCTGTCGAACCTGACTCCGGCCGAGTACGTCTGGTACGCCACCCACCGTCCGGGAAAGGTGTTCCGCCAGGTCATGTTCGCCGAGCTGCGCGCCGACCAGGCGCACCTGGCCGCCGAAGCGGTGTACTCCGCGGCGCGGGACGAGCTGTCGCAGAAGGGAAACAAGAAGACCAAGACCGTGGTCACCGGCGAGAGCATCAACCGCGTGCCGTTCGGCGCCTGGGTCGGCTACAACCGCGAGGCGCAGGGCGGGCTCTACGTGGGCGACGCGAAGAAGGTGTCGCTGTGGAACTTCCCGCAGAGCATCAGCCGGTCCTGGGACCGGGCGCACGGGTAGTCGTAAGGCCCACGTCGCGAGCTCTAGGTCGTCGGCTCCGAGGGGCCGGGGGCGAGGAACGCCTTGAGCCCCTCGAACCAGACGAGCTTCTGCTTGAACCCCGGGAAGTTCGCGTTCAGCCCGCTCGGGTTGGGCAGCGCGTAGAGGCGCGCGCCTTCGATCCGCTCGGGCTTGGGACCCGCGCCGCCGCTCTGCTTCAGGCGCAGGCAGCGCTGGTAGACGCTCAGGCCCACGAAGGCCACCACCTGCGGTCGCAGCGTCGCGATCTTCCGCGCCAGCTCCTGCGCGCCCTCCTCCAGCTCGCGCGTGGAGAGCTCCGAGGCCGCCCTCGTGGGCCGGTGGCACAAGTTCGTCAGCGCGTAGCCGTACTCCGCCAGCTTCGAGTCCTCGTCCGGGCGCAGCAGGACCGGGACCAGCCCCGAGGCGTGCAAGAGCCTCCAGAAGGGGTTGCCCGGGCTGGCGAAGTGGTGGCCCACCTCGCCCGAGCGCACGCTGGGGTTGATGCCCACGAAGAGGACCTTGGGCCGGTCGACCAGGACGTCGGGCAGCGGCTGGGAAGAAGAAGGTCGTTTCATCGGGGCCCGAAGCCTAACGCCGTCCCGGCATGGCCGACGGAAGTTGGAAGCTCCACCGGTTTGGGCGCTCCCGCGGCGCGCCGTGGCGCCCCAAGCTTTCCTTGGGGTTTCAGGAGGTCCGCCATGATCCCTCCGAAGATCGTGCAGTACCTGATGGAGAATCACGTCCCTTTCAAGCGCCAGTGGCACACCCGCGCGGTGAGCGGCCAGGAGCTCGCCGCAGCCCTCCACGTGACCGGCTACCGCGTGGCGAAATCGGTCCTCGTCGAAGCCGATGGAACGACGTACATCGCGGTGCTCCCGGCGGCCGAGATGCTGGACGAGAAGCTCTTCGCCCGGGCGGTGGGGGCCCAGGACGTGCGGTTCTTGCCCGAGGCGCGCTTCGCCCGACTCTTCCCCGACTGTGAGGTCGGCGCCGAGCCGCCCTTCGGCGGCCTGTACGGCGTCGCGGTGGTCCTCGACGAGCGGCTCGCCGGCGACCAGATGCTCGTCTTCCGCGCGGGTTCGCACGAGGAGACGCTGGAGATGCGCGGCGACGACTTCTACGCGCTCGAGAGCCCGATCACGGCGCCCATCGGCCGGCCGTTCGCCGAAGGCTGGGAAGGCACCGAGATCCGGGTGATGTGAGGCGACCTTGGTCCGCCACCTGCTCGTGGGCTTCGACGGCTCGGAGCCCTCCAAGAAGGCGCTGCGCTTCGCGCACGACCTGGCGCAGCAGACGGGGGCGCGCCTGACCGCGCTCTTCGTCCTCGAATTGCCCACGGTCCTGCCCATCGGGCCGTTCGACACCTTCCTCGTCACCGCCCCCGGGCGCGACCCGCGCGAGCTCGAGGCGGCCCGCAAGCTCCTCGAGGAGGCGGTCAAGGACCTGCCCCAGTCCTCCGTCGAGCAGAAGGTCACCGTGGGCCGCCCCGCCGACGTCATCTGCGACGAGGCGGCCAAGCTTGGCGCCGACTTGATCGTCATCGGCGCGCGGGGCCTGAGCACCGGCGGCCGCTGGCTGCTGGGCTCGGTCAGCGACCGGGTGGTCCACCACGCCGGCCGGCCCGTCGTAGTCGTCCACTGACGGTTCCCGCCCGGACCCGCGGTGCCTAGCTTGCTCGCTGCGGCGCGGCCCCTCGCCGCGCCGCCAAGCGGGAGTGCCATGCTCAACGCGCTCGATCTCCACCGGATGGCGCAGCGGCTGCAGCGCGCCGGGCTCACCGTGGCGCCGCGGGCGCTGCGAAAGCTCATCCAGTTCCTCTACGGCTCCTACATCGGCACCGAGGCGGAGATCGGCGAAGGCACCGAGCTCGCCTACGGCGGCCTGGGAATCGTCATCCACCCCGCCTCCCGCCTGGGGCGCAACGTGCTGGTCGGCCCGCGCGTGACCATCGGCGGGCGCTCGCTGTCCAAGGGCGCGCCGGTCATCGAGGACGACGTGAAGATCGGCGCCGGCGCCTGCCTTCTCGGCGACATCCGCGTCGGGCACGGCGCGCTCATCGGAGCCAACGCGGTCGTCACCCACGACGTGCCGCCCAACGCGGTCGTCGCCGGAGTGCCGGCCCGCGAGATAGGCCGCGCCACCGACGGCGAGGGGAAGGCGAGGACCCTGTGACGCCGGTCCTGCTGGTGGGCGGCTTCCCGCCTCCCCACGGCGGGATCTCGGTGCACGTCCAGGCGCTCTTCGAGGCGCTGCGGGCGCGCGGCCGAAGCGTGCGCGTGCTCGATGTCGGCAGCGGCAAGCCGCCGCAGCCGGGCGTGGTCCCCGTCCGGAGCGCCGCGGCCCTGGCCTCCGCGCTCGCTGCCCACGCCGCCGCCGGCTGGCTCGTCCACGTTCACGTCAGCGGCCACACGCCCAAGTCCTGGATGGTCGCGCTCGCCGGCTCGCTCGCCCGCAGACCCTTCGGCCCCGCGCCCGTCCTCACCGTGCACAGCGGCCTCGTCCCGCTCTTCGCGGCCCAGGGTCGCGCTCAGCGCGCGCTCGTGGGCCGGGTCGCCTCGGCGTACGGCCGGGTCGTCGCCGTCAACGAGACCGTGGCGGGCGCGCTGCAGGCCTGTGGCGTCCGGGCCTCCCGGATCGCGGTCGTGCCCGCCTTCGCCGGGGCGGACCTCCGGGCCGAGCCGCCCGCGGGCCTCGCCGCCCTCCGCTTCGACTTCGCTCCGCTCGTCTCCTGCGCCGTGGCCCCCAGCCCCATCTATGGCCTGCGGGTGCTCCTGCCGGCGCTGCGGCTGGCCTCGCTGCGCCGCCCGTCGCTGGGCGCGGCGCTCTTTGGCCCCGAGGGGACGCGGCCCGGACGGATCGAGGAGGCGGCGAAGGCCGGCGGCCTGTCCGGGCGCGTCCACTACCTGGGGGAGCTCGGCCATGCCGGGGCGCTGGCGGTGATGGCCGCCAGCGACGTCTTCGTGCGCCCCACGCTGGCCGACGGCGATGCGCTGTCGGTGCGCGAGGCGCTCTCGCTCGGGGTGCCGGTGGTGGCGAGCGCGGTCGGCTTCCGGCCCCCCGGCGTTCGGCTCTTCAGGGTGGGCGACGAGCGCGGGCTGGCCGAGGCGATCGAGGCGGCGCTGGTGGCGGAGCGTCCGGCGCCGGTGCCGCCGACGGGCCTGGAAGCCTTGCTGGAGCTTTACGGAGAAGAGGGCGCGAGGGCGGCGGGGTGAGGGGGCGACCATGTGCGGGATAGCGGGGCGGGTGAACGCGGCGCGGGATCGCTCGGTGGACGCCGGGCAGCTCGCGGAGGCCCTCAGGCGCATGTCGCACCGCGGGCCCGACGGCGAGGGGCTCCACTTCCAGCAGAACGCGGGCCTGGGCCACCGGCGGCTGTCGATCATCGACCTGGCGACGGGCGGCCAGCCGATGGGCAACGAGGAGCGCAACGTCTGGGTCACCTTCAACGGCGAGATCTACAACCACGCGACGCTCCGCGACGAGCTGGCCGCGCTCGGCCACCGCTTCGCGACGCGCTCGGACACCGAGGTGCTGGTCCACGGCTACGAGGAGTGGGGCGACGAGCTGCCGACCCGCCTGCGCGGGATGTTCGCCTTCGGCCTGTGGGACGGGCCGCGGCGCCGGCTCTTGCTGGTGCGCGACCGGCTGGGCATCAAGCCGCTCTACTGGGCGATGGCGGGCCAGGACCTGGTGTTCGCCTCGGAGATCAAGGCGCTGCTCGCGTTCCCCGAGCTGGAGAGACGGCTCGACACCTCGCGGGTCGCGGACTACTTCGCGCTGCGCTACGTCCCCGGGCCGGCGACGCTGCTGCGCGGCATCGAGCGGTTGCAGCCGGGCCACAGGCTGGTCTTCCAGGACGGCGTGGCGCAGGTCGAGCCCTTCTGGGACGTGCCGCTGGACGCCGGGCGCGAGGACGGGCGCCCGCGCGACGTCATCGAGGAGGCCGAGGCGCTGACCCAGCAGCTGCTCGAGTCGACCCGGCTGCGGCTGATGTCCGAGGTCCCGGTGGGCGTGTTCCTCTCCGGGGGCATCGACTCGAGCGCGGTGGCCTGGGCGATGAAGCAGGCCGACCCGACCGCGCTCAAGAGCTTCGCGGTGGGCTACGAGGGCGACAGCGAGGGCGAGCTGGCCTGGGCGAGGCTGGCGGCGCGGGCCATCGGCACCGAGCACCGCGAGGTGACCGTGGACGCGGCCACGTTCGGGCGCTCGATGTCGGACCTGGCCTGGCACCTGGACGAGCCGCTCTCGGACGGCGCCTGCATCCCCCTGATGCACCTGGCGAAGCGGGCGCGCGAGGAGGTGGTGGTCGTCCTCTCGGGCGAGGGCGCCGACGAGGTGCTCGCGGGCTACCCCGTCTACACCAAGATGCTGGCGCTCGAGCAGGCCCGGGCCCTGGGCGGGCGCGCGCTCGACCGGGCCCTGGGGATGGCGCAGGTGGCGCCGGGGTGGTCGCCCAAGCTCGCGCGCTGGATCCGCCGCGCGCGCGAGCCGCTGCCGCGCGCCTACCTGGGCGTCGGCCGCGGCTTCGACGACACGCTCATCGAGGCCTTCTTCGGAGCCAAGGCGATGCGGCAGATCGCCGAGCGCAACGAGGCCCTCTGGGCGCGCACCGAGGGCATCGACCCGCTGCACCGGATGCTCTACCTGGACACCAAGGTCTGGCTGCCCGACGACCTGCTGCTCAAGGCCGACAAGATGACCATGGCGCACTCCATCGAGCTGCGCGTGCCGTTCCTGGACCACGAGCTGCTGGCGTACGCCTGGAGCCTGCCCGGCGCGCTCAAGCTGTCGCGCGGCGTGGGCAAGCGGCTCCTGCGGACGTCGATGGCGGGCAAGCTGCCGCCGGGCATCCTCACGCGGAAGAAGAAGGGCTTCCCGGTGCCGCTGACGCGGTGGCTGCGCGCCGAGCTGTACGAGCCCTGCCGCGAGCGGCTGCTCTCTTCGGGCTCGGCGGTCCGGACGATCTTCGGCACACGCGCCCTGGAGCGGATGCTGGAGGAGCACCGCGGGGGCCGGGTGGACCGGCGCGAGGAGCTGTTCGCGCTGTGGGTCTTCGAGGAGTGGCACGAGGCGTTCCTGGGCCGCAGCGCGCGCGTCGGCCGGCGGCGCCCGGACGCGATGCGGGTGGTGGTCTAGCCGTGAGGGGGCAGCCATGAACGAGGTCGGCAGCTCGCGGTCCGCGAATCCGTCGAATCCGTCGGCGCAGCCCTTGAAGGGGCGCGACATCGTCTGCTTCTCGAACGACTGGGACGGCGACCCCCTGTCGAAGACGCACCTGATGCGGCTGCTCGCGCAGGACAACCGGATCCTGTGGGTGAACTCGCTGGGCAACCGCGCCCCGGGGGCGACGGCGCACGACGCGCGGCGGCTGCTGCGCAAGGCCTGGAAGGCGCTCGCGGGAGTGCGCGAGGTGGAGCCCAACCTGTTCGTGCTCTCGCCGCTGGCGGTGCCCGTCTTCGGGTCCGAGGCGGTGGGCGCCGTCAACCGGGTCGCGCTGGGGCTGCAGGTGCGCCGGGCGATGAAGGGGCTGGGGTTCCAGCGGCCGGTGGTCTGGGCCTTCCTGCCCGCGGCGCAGTGGGTCGCCAGGTCGCTGGAGCCGGACCTGCTCGTCTACCACTGCGTCGACGAGTTCTCGGCGTTCTCCGACGCGCCCGGCGAGGCCATCGCGCGGATGGAGAAGCAGCTCGTGCGCGAGGCGGACCTGGTCATCGCCAGCGCGCAGCGGCTCTACGACAGCAAGCGCGCGCTCAACCCGCGGACGGTGCTGGTGCGCCACGGCGTGGACTACCGCCACTTCGCCCGGGCGCTGGACCGCGCGACGCCGGTGCCCGAGGACGTCGCCGGCCTGCCGCGGCCGGTGCTGGGCTTCTTCGGGCTGGTGGCGGACTGGGTGGACGTGGACCTGCTCGAGGCGCTCGCCAAGGCGAACCCGGGGGGCAGCGTCGTGCTGGTGGGCCGGGTGCGCACCGACGTGTCGCGCCTGCGCCGGGCCACCAACGTCCACCTCCTGGGGCCCAAGCCGTACGCGACGCTGCCGGGCTACGCCAAGGCCTTCGACGTGGGCCTGCTGCCGTTCCGGGTGAACGAGCTGACGCTCAACTCGAACCCGCTCAAGGTCCGCGAGTACCTGGCGGCGGGGCTGCCGGTGGTGTCGACGGCCATCCCCGAGGTCGAGCAGTTGGGGCAGTGCCTGGTCGCGCACGACACGCCGCAGTTCCTGGCGCAGGTGCGCCGAGCGCTGCGGGTGCCCGGGCCGCGCCGGGCGCGCTCCGACCGCATCCGCTCGGAGTCGTGGGAGGCGAGGCTCGAGGAGATCCGCGGCCACGTGGCGGCCCTGGAGTCTTCGCGCCGGCGATTGGCGAGGTGAGCCCGAGGACGAGGACGAGGACGGGCGCCTAGGGTTTGCTCGGCGCGCCCTTCTTCTCTTTGTAGAAGAGCACAAACGACAGGCAGTGGAACTCGTTGTCCGACGACTGCGAGACCACGCGGTCGACCACGTCGAGGTCCTGGTTCGACTTGAGCCAGCGGGTGACGTTTTCGCCCAGCTCCTCCCGCTCCTTCGCCTTCGTCGCCGAGAAGACCTTCACGCCCGTGAACATTCCCGAACTCCTCCCTGGTCCCCATGCCTTCCGCTAGTCCGTCCCCCCAGAGGCTGCGTCGCCTTCGGGCGATCGCGGGGTGGAATTCTGTCACGGCCAGGCGAAGCAGGTAAAGCCGCGTCCCCCGGCGAGGTGGCGGCCGAGCGCCCGGACGGGCTGCCGGTAGGCCAGCCGGGGAGGGGGGCGTTGCCGGCTCGCTTGGTGAGGGAGATATTGCCGACGCGGAAAGGCGGCGCTTCTCGAGGACAGGCCTTCCGCGTTCGGAGGCGGTCGTGGACCAGGAAAAGAAGCAGCTCGCCATCCGGTTCATCAACGACATCCGGACGATGGATCCGTCGGTGCTCAACGCGCTGATCGTGCGCGAGGCCGGGGAGGAGCTGGCGCAGTTCTTCCTCTCCTACAGCTCGAGCCTCATCTCGCGAGACCCGGAGCGGGTCCTGGAGAACACCTCGTCCCTGATGCTCATGGGGTACCTGATCCGCGCCAACGAGGAGCGGCGGCACGCGGTCGAGGCTCCGGCGCAGGCCTGAGCCGCAAGGCGTTGTTGGCTGCCCGTCAGCGCCCCTGGCGCCGGCGCTTGCGGTTCTTCCGGGCGCCGGCGGCGATGTCGGGCGGCGACAGCGTGCCGGGGTAGGGCGTCAGGTCCAGGTCCTGGGCGGGCACGGCGTCCGGCGGCGGCGTGCCTTCGGCCGGCGGCTCCGGCCTCGGCTCCGGGATGGCCGGCAGGCGGATGAGGAACTCGGCGCCCTCGCCGGGCTTGCTGGTCACCGTGATGCCCCCGCCGTGGTTCTTCACGATGCGGTCGCAGATGGCGAGGCCCAGCCCGGTGCCCTTCTCCTTGGTGGTGTAGAAGGGCACGAACATGTGCTCGCGCATCCCGTCGGGGATGCCGCTGCCGGTGTCCTTGACCCGGACCTCGACCCCGTTCGGCGCGTCGGCGAACCGCCAGGCCGGCGCGTCGTCGGGGCAGCGGGTGGACAAGGTCAGGGTCCCGCCCTGGGGCATGGCCTGCACCGCGTTCTGCACCAGGTTGATGAGCACCTGCTTGAGCTGCTCGGGGTCGCCCTGCACCTTGGGCAGCTTCTCGCTCACCTCCAGCTTCAGCGTGATGGTCTGCGGGATGTCGTTGGTGAGCAGCTTCATCGTCCGGTTGACGACGTCGGACAGGTCGGTGGGCGCGAAGTTCTGCTTGAGCGGGCGCGAGTAGTCGAGGAACTGCGAGACCACCGCGTTGAGCCGGTTGACCTCCTCGACGATGACCGAGAGGAACTCGTTGGTCTCCGCCGGCAGCTCCTGCGGCGACAGGTACTGCGCCGCGCCCTTGATGGCCCCCAGCGGGTTGCGGATCTCGTGGGCCAGGCCGGCGGCCATCTCGCCCAGGGCGGCGAGGCGGTCGCGCTCCTTCATGCGCTCGTAGAGCTTGCTGTTCTCGACGGTGGTGGCCATGCGCTCGCCCAGCTCGAGGATCAGCGCGATCTCGTTGGAGGCGTACGCCTCCGGCACCCGCTCGTCCCAGAGGTTGAAGAAGCCCACCACGCGGTCGCCGCCCATCATCGGGACCGTGATGCCGGCGTTCATCAGCTTGAGCGCGCCGCGCAGGTCGGTCAGCCGCTTGATCTCGTCGCGTCCGCGGCGGTTCTCCGGCGCCTCCGAGAGCCCCTTGAGCTCCACCAGGCGCCGCTCGACGTTCTCCAGCAGCACCGCCTTCTGCCCCTGCATGGCCACGGTGATCAGCGCCCGCGCCTGCGCCGCCTCGAGCAGCGAGGCCGGGGCCGGGCCCCGGAAGTCGAGCAGGTAGAAGCCGGGCCGGTCGTCGGCGAGCAGGTAGAGGGAGGCGTGGGTGACGCGGCGGGTCTCGTTGAGCGTGTCGAGGATGGTCTTGGCGAGGTAGCGCACCTCGATGACGTTCACCAGCCGGTCCTTGAGGGCGCTGAGCGTGCGGATGAGCTCGAAGCGCTCGCGGAACATGGTCGCCACCACCCACTCCTCGACCTTGGCGCGCAGCGGCTCGAAGAGGATGAGGACCACCATGGTCGCGACCAGCGAGTTGAACAGGAACAGGGTCAGCCCCTGCGTCCAGCTCACCAGCACCGCGTAGATGCCCACGAACAGCACGGCCTGCAGCGAGAGGGCGACCGTCTTGCCCAGCAGCTCGTTCAGGTCGAGCAGGCGCAGCCGCTGCAGGGTCTGCGCGAGCAGGAACATGTAGAGCGTGCAGATGATGGCGCCCAGCGGCGGCATCGGCACGCCGTAGCGGGGCAGGAAGTCCAGCGCGGTCGCCAGGATCGCCAGGCCGGCGCCGATGGTCAGGTAGGCCAGCCGCGCCCGCTCGATGCGCGACTCGGTGGAGGCCATGCGCTGCACCAGCAGCGACAGGCTCACCAGCAGCACGCCGAAGACCCACACCACGATGACGGTGCGGGCGAGGTCCGAGGCCGAGAGGGGCGAGAGGCCGACGATGAGGCCCAGCAGCAGCCCGAAGGAGGCGGCCAGGCGGGCGCGGCGCGCGCTCTTGGCCGAGACGCCCAGGAACTCGGTGTAGAAGGCCAGCGCCGCCACCGGGACCCCGGAGCCGAAGACGATTCCCGCGCGCGACCAGATGCCGCCCTTCTCGGCGAAGGCCGCGAAGAACTCCGCCAGGTAGAAGGCCGACAGCGCGAAGCCCAGGACGGCGTAGAGCGTCTGGGCGCGCCGCCGCGGGCGCAGGATCACCGACAACGCCAGGGCGAGGCAGATGATTGCGGCGAGCAGGTTGCTCTGGCTGCCGATGTCCATCGGCGCGGGATATTAGCAGCGCCGGCGCCGGAGTCCGTCGCCCAGCGGCCACCGGCCGGCGCGGGAGAGGGTCGGAAGATTGACAGGGCAGGGGGTGGGCGTAAGACATTTTTGTCGATGTCGCGCTCCAAGAACGCTCTGGTCGTGCTCCCGTCGGGGATTGCGGTGGTGCTGCTCACCGCCGCCTTCGCCAGCGATGCCCCTGCGCTCCCGCTGCCTCCCCCGTCGCAGCTGAACCCCGGCGGACGGGCCGAGCCGTTCGGGCCGGCGACCCCGGTCCGCGCGACCCTGTTCAGGGAGCCCGCGTCCGCGGCGGCCAAGGCCCTCACCGAGGCCGACCTCGCCACCTCGCTCGACCGCGCGCCGGCGGCCAAGGCGAGGGCGCTCTTCGAGGCCGGCCGCTTCAGCGACGCCCTCGCCGCGCTTCCCGAGGAGGAGGCCAAGAGCCCGCCGGAGAGATTCCTCAGGAACCTCGCGATGTTGCGCGCCGGCCGCGCGGCCGAGGCCGCCCCCGCCTTCATCGCGCTCGCCGACCAGTACCCGGCCCTGGCCGACCGCTGCCTCTTCCACGCCGGCCAGGCCTACGAGCGCGCCGGCGACTTCGCCTCGGCGATGGGGGCCTTCGACGCGGTCGAGGAGGGCTCGCTGCTGCACGTCGAGGCCCAGTTCGCCCTGGCCGAGACGCTGCGCCGCGCCGGCGACCTGCGCGCCTCGGCGACCGTCTGGGCGCCGCTCTCCGACCGGCCCGCGCCGCCGTGGGGCTGGGACCTCGGCGGCGACGCGCTCTTCGAGATGGCGAGCGTCCAAGAGGCCAGCGGCCAGCGCAAGGCGGCCGCCGCCGGCTTCCTCAAGGTCTGGGCGGAGCACGCCGCCTCCAAGCGCGCGGACAAGGCGCTGGAGCGCGCGGAGGCGATGGGCGCGGCGCCGACCCCGGAGCAGTCCATCGCCCACGCCGAGGGCCTGATGGAGGCCCACAAGAACCAGCAGGCGGTGAGCGCCATCTCGCCGCTGGTCGAGGCGCCGCCCGCGAAGCTCTCCGCCGCCTCGCTCTGCCGGGCGCGCTACGTCCTGGGCAAGAGCCTGCGCAAGCTGCGCCAGCACGCCAAGGCGGTGGAGGTGCTGGAGACGGTGGTGCGCGACTGCCAGAGCGAGACGGACGTCTGGGCGCGCTCGCTGTACGTCGCCGGCGTCTCGGCCACCTTCGTCCGGCCCGAGCAGGCCATCCGCTACTACCGGATCCTGGCGCAGGAGCTGCCCGACTCGCCGCTGGCCGACGACGCGCTGTTCGACATGGCGGACCTGCTCTCCCGCGCCGGGCGCCCGGTGCAGGCGCGCATCGCGCTGCAGCGGCTGGTGAAGATGTACCCGGACGGCGACAGCCGCGCCGAGGGCCTGTTCCGGCTCTTCTGGCTGGAGCGCAGCCAGGGCAAGCCCGAGCGTGCGCTGCGCGCGCTGGAGCGGCTGGCCCGCGAGTACCGCGAGACCGATTCGGTGAGCGCGGAGCGGGCGCTGTACTGGCGAGGCCGGACGCTGGTGGGGATGGGCCGGACCGAGGAGGGGATGGCGGCCTACGAGCAGCTGGTCCTGCGCCACCCGGCCAGCTTCTACTCCATCCTCGCGCGCTCCCGGCTGGCCGAGCAGGCGCCGCAGCGCGCCGCCGCGCTGGCTGCCCGGCTGGTGGCGCCCGAGCCCGCGCGCATGAGCCTGCCCCTGGGCGTCCTCGAGGGCGATCGCCACCTGGCGGCGGCCATCGAGCTGCTGAAGATGGGGATGAACGAGCAGGCCCGCGACGAGCTGATGGGCATCGAGCGCGCCAAGCTGCGCGCCGCCGACGGGCCCGAGTCGCTGCGCGTCCTGGTCACGCTGATGGGCCGCACCGGAGAGATCCGCATCGCCCACGCCATCGCCCGCAACGAGCTGCGCGCGGACCTGTCGGGCACGGTGGACCCGGGGACGGCGCAGGTCTGGCGGGTGGCGTACCCGCTGGCGTTCCGCGAGCCGCTGGAGACGCACGCCGCCGAGGCCGGGGTCGATCCCGACCTGCTGCAGGCGCTCATCCGCGAAGAGAGCGCGCTCGACCCGAAGATCCACTCCTGGGCCGGGGCCATCGGCCTGTGCCAGCTGATGCCCGGCACCGCCTGGGAGGTCGCCGGCTGGCTCAAGATCCCCGGGCCGATCACCGCCGCCCGCCTGCACGACCCCGACCTGAACCTGCAGCTGGGGGCGACCTACCTGGGCCGGCTCATCAAGCAGTTCAAGGGCAACGTGGCGCTGTCGCTGGCCTCCTACAACGCCGGCGCCGGCGCGGTGGGACGCTGGGTGGCCGCCGCCGGACCGCGCGATCTCGACGAGTTCATCGAGGAGATCCCCGTGACCGAGACCCGCAACTACGTCAAGCGGGTGCTCAAGTCCTACGCCTCCTACCAGTACGTGTACGGGCGCGCCGCCAACGGCGCGAGGCTGGGCCAGACGCTGGTCGCGTCCAAGTAGGCTCTCGCGCCAGCACTCCTCGAAAAGAGAAAGTCGCCTCCGGCGCTTGCGGGCGCTGCCCCTCCTCTCGCTCGAGCTCGGCCATCCGCCGGCAGGCCGCGTAGCCGACCGAGCCCCCGTCTCTAGGGGCCGGGCCAACGCTCGACTAGAGTCCACACCGACAGCAAAGTCTGGCCACGCCCGGGCGGGTGACGGCAGCGTGGTATAGTGGATGGCAGAGAGCGTCATGGAGGACGACCAAGCAAGGGCAGGGCGCCACCTCGTACAACCGGCCGAAGATGCGCCGGTGTGGGGAATCGTCGTCCTGGCTTGCTGCTCCTCGCGGCGCTCCCTCCCCAACTTCTCGCCTCGAGAGCCCGCCGTGGCCGGCGGCCTCACCAGGCAGCCTCGCGCGCGGGGAAGCTCATGCTCGACACGAACGTCCTGGTCCTCAACCGGCTCTATCAGCCCATCCACGTCACCACCGTGCGCCGCGCGTTCTCGCTCTTGTACGCCGGAGTCGCGCGCGCCATCGACGCCCAGTACCGGCTCTTCGACTTCCAGAGCTGGTCCGAGCTGTCGGCGGAGGTCGCCGCCGAGTCGGTCGGGGCGGTCGGCCGCCGGCTGAGAATCCCCCGGGTCATCGTCCTGACCGCCTACGAGCGGTTGCCCAAGACCCGAGTGCGCTTCAGCCGCCTGAACATCTATGCGCGCGACCACAACACCTGCCAGTACTGCGGCAAGACGCTGCCGCGCGCCGAGCTGAACCTGGACCACGTCATCCCGCGCTCGCGCGGCGGCGTCACCACCTGGGAGAACGTCGTCTGCTCCTGCGTGCCCTGCAACCTCGCCAAGGGCGGCCGCACGCCGCTGGAGGCCGGGATGCGCCTGTTCAAGGTCCCGGTCCGGCCGCGGTGGACGCCCATCCTCAAGGGGTTGCCCGGCGGGCGGGCGACCTACCGCGAGTGGCTCCCCTTCCTGACGGTCGCGGACGCCAGCTACTGGAACGTCGAGCTGGACAAGGAGTAGGAGTGGCCGGCCTCCGTGCCGGCCTCCTGCCCGGAGGAGGCGCCCCGTGAGCGCAGAGCCCCTCTGTCACCGCTGCCTGCGTCCGCTGGCGCCAGGCGCGCTCAAGTTCAGCGTGCGCCTGGCCATCACCGCCGACTTCGACGGACACCTGGCGGCGGCTGCCGAGGAGTCGGCGTCGGAGGCGGACGACGAGGCCTCGCTCGTGAAGGCGCTGGCCCAGGCGGCCGCCCTTTCGGAGGAGGAGCTGCTCGCCGGCGTGCACCAGGAGGTGGCGCTGCTGGTCTGCGCCGACTGCCGCCGGGCCCTCCTCGCGGGGTTGGCGGCCGCCGGTTTCTTGAGGGATAGCGGCGCGATGGTACAGTGACTGCCGAGCGCGGCGCCTCGCGGATCGATGGGCGGAGGGCGTCGCGGCACAGCTGCCGAATGAACGAGACCCGCCCTATCCCACCTCCTCTTTCGCCCCCCGTGGCGCCGGCCTCGGAACGGGCGATTGCGCCTGCGCAGCCGAACCCGCAGGCCGCGGTGCAGCCGCCGGCCGTGGCCGCACCGGTGGCGGCCGCGGAGAAGAAGAAGCGGACAGTTCGGCCGGTGGCGCGGGCCTTGCGGATCTTGGCGGTCGGGGGAGGCAAGGGCGGCATCGGCAAGAGCTTCATCGCCGCCAACCTGGGTATCGAGCTGGCGCGCCGCGGCAAGCAGGTGGCGCTCATCGACGCCGACCTGGGCGGCGCCAACCTGCACACCTGCCTGGGCGTCGAGCCGCCGAGGTTCACGCTCTCGGACTTCATCGAGCGCAGGGTCGCCAAGCTCAAGGACATCGTGGTGCCGGGCGGCACGCCGAACCTGGGGCTCGTCTCCGGCGCCTTCGACGCGCTGGACGTCGCCAACCCCCGCTACGGGCAGAAGGTGAAGCTGCTGCGCAACCTGCAGACGCTGCCCTTCGACTACGTCATCCTCGACCTGGGCGCCGGGACCAGCTTCAACGTCCTCGACTTCTTCCTGGCGGCGCACCACGGCCTGCTGGTGCTGGTCCCCGAGCCCACCTCGGTGGAGAACGGCTACCGGTTCGTGAAGGCGGCCTTCTTCCGGCGGCTGGCGACCGTGCAGGCGGCCTACGGCATCGAGAAGCTGGTGGAGGAGGCGATGACGCGGCGCCAGGAGAACGGCGTCAAGACGCCCTACGACGTCATCGCCGAGGTCCGGCGGCGCGACCCGGCGGCGGGCGCCAAGCTCGAACTGGAGATGAGGCGCTTCCGCCCCTGCGTGGTGATCAACGAGGCGCGCAGCGACACCGACCGAGAGGTGGGCCCGGCAGTGGTGGCGGCCTGGCACAAGTACTTCGGCTTGGACATGGACTACTTGGGTGCCATCGGGTACGACGACGAGGTCTGGAAGGCGGTCCGCAAGCGGCGGCCCGTCCTTCTCGCCTCACCGGAGTCCGAAACGGCGCGGTCCATGGCGCGAATCGCCGACAACCTGCTGAAGCTGGATTCGGCGCCCGACCAGGCGCAGACCGCCCCATGAAGCCGCTGGCCGAACAGAACTACTACGAGCTCCTCGACCTCGGTCCGGAGGCGACCAGCGAGCAGATCGACGCGGGCTTCAGCAAGGCGATGGCCTGGTATGGCCCGGACTCCATCGCGGTCTACACGCTGGTCCCGCCGGAGGAGGCCAAGGCGCTGGTCAAGCGGATCGAGGACGCCTATCTCGTCCTCTCCGATGCCGAGGCGCGCAAGGCCTACGACCTCGAGCAGGGCCTGCGGATGCCCGAGGCCCCCAAGCCGGCGCCGGCTCCGGTCGCCGCGCCTGAGCCCCCGCGGAAGGCCCTGGCGTGGATGGGCAGCAGCCCCTGGGACGACGACGAGGACGAGGCTCCGGCACCTGCTCCAGCCGCGTTCGTTCCGCCGGCGCCTCCGCCTCCGCCTGCCCAGCAAGTGGCTGCGCCGCAGACGGTCGAAGCCGAAGCGAAGAAGCCGTCGCTGCAGCGAGCCAAGAAGCCGAAGGCTGTCGAGAAAGCTCCCGAGCCGAAGCCGGAGCAGGTTAAGGCCGTCGAGGCTGCTCTCGAGCCTGAGCCGGAGCCGGTAAAGGTCGTCGAGGCTGCGCCCGAGCCGAAGCCGGAGCCGGTAAAGGTCGTCGGGGCTGCGCCCGAGCCGAAGCCAGAGCCGGTGAAGGTCGTTGAGGCAGCTCCCGAGCCCGAGCCGGAGCCGGTGAAGGTCGTCGAGGCCGCTCCCGAGCCGAAGCCTGAGCCGGTGAGGGTCGTCGAGGCAGCTCCCGAGCTCGAGCCGAAGCCTGAGCGGGTGAAGGTCGTCGAGGCTGGTCTCGAGCCGAAGCCTGAGCCGGTGAAGGTCGTCGAGGCAGCTCCCGAGCCCGAGCCGAAGCCGGAGCCGGTGAAAGTCCTTGAGGTTGCTCCCGAGCCGAAGCCGGAGCCGGTGGAGGTCGTCGAGGCCGCTCCCGAGCCAAAGCCGGAGCCGGTGAAGGTCGTTGAGGTTGCTCCCGAGCCGAAGCCGGAGCCCGAGAAGGTCGTCGAGGCTGCTTCCGAGCCGAAGACTGAGCCGGTGAAGACGTTCGACGTGCCCCCGCCGCGGCGGGTCGATCCGTCTCTCTTGCCTGCGGTCGCGGCCCCGGAGCGAACGGAGCCCGCCAAGCTCGCGCGCCAGGTCGAGGAACCGCCTGCCAAGGCTGCCGACCTCGTCCCGGAGCCGGTCGAGCCGCTGCCGTCGCCCGCCGCAGCCATAGTCCGCGCCACGGTCGCGGCCGCGCGGGCCAAGCCCGCCGAGCCGGCGGAGCGCCGCGAAGGGTCGCCAAGCAAGCCGCCCAACAAGGCCTTCGAGATTCCGCCGGATGCGGTCTTCACCGGCGAACTGCTGCGGCGCATCCGCGAGAGCAGGGGCTTGAGCCAGCGCGAGCTCTCCGACCGCACCAAGATCGGCCTGGCGCACATCGAGAACATCGAGGCCGACCACTACGGCGCGATGCCCGTCACCGTCTATCTGCGCGGCTTCCTGATGTCGATGGCCCGCGAACTCAAGCTCGACCCGCTCAAGGTCAGCAAGAGCTACCTGGAGCTGGTCTCCAAGGCCAAGCAGAAGGGCTGAAAGGTCGAAGGGTTAGGCCGCCAAACGGCAAGTTGACACGTCTGAAAGCGGCCACTAGCATCGGGTCCGCCTCGCGTTTTTTGGGAGCTCAAGGCAATGACCGAAGAGGAGAAGGCCAAAGCAGTCCGGCTCGCCCGCACGATCGCCTCGGACATCTCCCTCTATAACGAGGCGAAGATCACCGCGGGCATCGAGCAGGACAACTTCTTCGAGGCCTTGAAGGACGAGATCGAGGAGGGCCGGGCGCTCTACCAGAGCCGGGTGACCTCCGAGGTCTACACCACGACCAACTTCTTCGACCGCGCCATCGTCGACGTCATCCTGGCGCGCAAGGGCAAGATCCGGTCGAAGCTCTGGTAGTTGCCTCTCCCGTGCCCATCCACGAGCACAAGGCTCCCGCCGAGGCCAAAGGCCTCCGGCTCGACGCTTGGCTCGCGACCGTCGAACCCGACCTTTCGCGCTCCCGGCTGAAGGCCCTCATCGAGTCCGGCGAGGTGAGCATCGTCGGCGGCGGACCGGCCAAGCCCTCGCGGTTGCTCAAGGGCGGCGAGACGGTCCGCGTGGCCATCGCGCCGCCTCAGCCCGCCGTGCCGCAGCCCGAGGCCATCGCCCTCAACGTCCTCTTCGAGGATCCGGACCTGGTCGTGGTCGACAAGCCCGCCGGGATGGTGGTTCACCCCGGGGCGGGCAACCCGGCGGGTACGCTGGTCAACGCGCTGCTGGCGCACTGCCGGGACCTGGCGGGCATCGGCGGCGAGCTGCGGCCGGGAATCGTCCACCGCCTGGACAAGGACACCAGCGGCTGCATCGTCGTCGCCAAGAACGAGCGCTCGCTGGCCGCGCTGCAGGCCCAGTTCAAGAGCCGCAACGTCCAGAAGGTCTACCTGGCTCTGGTGCACGGAGTTCCGGCCGCCAAGGGCCGCTTCGAGACGCTCCACGGACGCCACCCGACCGATCGCCGCCGCTTCACCGCCAAGGTCCAGAAGGGCAGGACGGCGGTCACCGAGTGGGAGCGAATCCAGGCCTGCGAGGGGGCCGCACTCGTCCGGGTCCAGCTGCACACCGGGCGCAGTCACCAGATCCGCATGCACTTCGCCGAGGCGGGCCACCCGTTGCTCGCCGATCTGCTGTACGGCGGCAAGCGGCGGGAGGCCAAGCTCGCCGCCGACGACCGGGTCCGCCGGGCGGCGAAAGCCCTGGGCCGCCAGGGGCTGCATGCCTGGCGCCTGTCCTTCGCGCACCCGACCACGAAGGCGCCGCTCTCGTTCGAGGCCGCCATCCCTGAGGATTTCGCCCGCGCGCTGGACGCGCTAGGCTGCGCACTTCCGTCGGACCCCGCCTGAATCCGTCCGACCCTTCGACCCAAGAGGCGAGCCGTGGAGAAGACCCGCATCTACATCGACAAGGGCGAGGAGCCCCGGTTTTTCTCCGTGGCGCCCGGCGTCCACGACCGCGTCGCGCCGGCCCAGAAGCAGGCGCTCGTCGACCTCGTCAACGCCGCCGCGCTGGTCGTCCCCGCGGGCAACCGGCCGAACCTGGTGGAGCTGGTGGAGACGGCCGCGGAGGACGACCAGCAGTCGCTCTACCGCATCCTCTGGCTCGAGAAGGACGGCAAGCCGATGGCCGCCCTGGGCTTCGGGATGGTCTCCGCCACCGACGACACCTACGACTGCTTCGGCGTGGCCGCCGCGGACCCGGAGTGGGCGGCCAAGGGGCTGCAGGCGCTGGCCCAGTGGATGGAGCAGGCCCAGGCGCGCCTGATGCGCTTCGAGGTCGACACCTCGAGCGCCGCCCTCGCCAAGGGCCTCGAGGCCCACGGCTACCGCGAGGAGGGCAGGCTGGACGACTTCTACGCCGACGGCGTGCACCAGCTGCTGATGATCTGGCGGCCGAAGAAGGCCTAGTACAGCGCGCCGAAAGTTCTTTCCGGGATCCTTGAATGTCTCCGGGCGAAAAACCCACGAAGGGGCATGCCTGGTCCCCGAGCAATCAAGGTCGTCATTCCGGAGAAGATTCGCGCTGCATTGGAGGCCGCAGCGGGGAAAGTTCGCGGTCCGCACCGTGAGTGGGTCCGCGCGCGCATTGTCCTCCTGGCCGAGCAGGGGCTGACGAATCCGGAGATCGCGGCACGGGTCGGCTGTACCGAGCGGAGCGTCTACCGGTGGCGGACTCGGTTCGCGCGAAACCCGTCGATGGATAGCCTGAGGGACCGGGGGCGCACAGGTCGCCCGGCGAAGGTCGGCGTCGACGTGCGCTGCGGGCTCATCAAGCTGGCCTGCCAGCGACCGGACAAGGAAAAGGCGCCCTTACGGGACGTCTGGACGCATGGCGCCCTGCAAGCCGCGCTCGAGGCCGACACAGGCGAGCGGATCAGCCTGACCGAGATTGGGCGCATCCTGAAGGCGGCGGAGCTGCGGCCGCACCGAATCCGCTACTGGCTCCACAGCCCGGACCCGGAGTTTCGCCCCAAGGTCCAGCGCATCTGTGACCTCTACCTGTCGCCGCCGCCGGGAGCTTCGGTGGTCTGCGTGGACGAGAAGACCTGCATCCAGGCGCTCGAGCGCAAGCATCTCGGACGGCCTGCGGCTCCTGGGCGCGACGGTCGCCGCGAGTTCGAGTACATCCGACACGGCACTCGCGCGCTCATCGCCGCCTTCGACGTCCGTACCGGCAAGGTCTTCGGCCAGCTCCGGAAGCGGCGCACGGCTGCCGACCTCAAAGACTTCATGGAGGCGCTCGCCCGCCGCTATCCGCGCGGCGCGGTGTACGTGGTCTGGGACAACCTCAACATCCACTGCGGCGACGCCTGGGTGCGCTTCAACAAGCGGCACGGTGCTCGGTTCCACTTCGTCCACACGCCCAAGCACGCCTCCTGGATCAACCAAGTCGAGATCTGGTTCGGCATCCTCCAGCGGCGGATCATCAAGAACGCCAACTTCGCCACGCCCGAGACGATGGTCACGCGCATCGAGGACTTCAATCCGCTACTGGAAACGAGGTCGAAGCGCATCCCTTCCGCTGGACATTCCGCGGTCGCTTCCATGACGATGGCTCGCGCCAAGCCGCCTGAGCGGCGGGCGCGAGCCCATGAGCAAGAGCGACGAAGGCCGACAGACCGCTGAGCAGATCCTCCGTGAGCACCCCGAGCACAAGCACCTGCGCGTGCGTGCCAAGGGCGACCTCGTGACGTTGGAGTCGGGCCCGGAAGACGACCCGATTCCTCACGTCCGCTTCCGTCGGGCCACCGTCCAGTGGTGGTTCCTCGAAATGCCCACGCACACCGGTCGCTGGGAGAAGACGCCCTACCGCGCGACGATGCGCGAGCTATTTGCCATCGTCGAAGAGCAGTTTGGCTGGACCCTGGAACCCGTGGATATTCCGGGGGATTTCAACCCAGAAAGATCTTAGGGCGCGCAGTACTAGCGCGGCGGCGCCCCGAGCCTAGCCAATCGCCACCGTGCGCCGGTTCTTCGGCAGCACGCGGATCGGCTGGATGGCCATGACCTTCATGAAGACCTTGAGCAGCTCGGGATCGAACTTGTGCCGCATCTCGGTCCACATGAGCGTCAGGGCGATCTCCGGGCCGTAGGCGTCGCGGAAGGGCCGCTTGGAGGTCAGGGCGTCGTACACGCAGCAGATGCTGATCATCTTCGCGTACACGCTCAGGTGGCCCTTGGGGATGATCATCTGGATGTTGCCGCGGCTGTCCTTCACCGCGGTGCCGAACTCGTTCTTGTGCTCGGAGGTCACCACCAGGCGCATCAGCGTCTGACGCGAGAGGTTCTTCTCGGCGAGGATCTGCTTGACCGTCTCCACGCCGCCCCGCGAGATCTTCGCCTTCTCCTCGACGGTGAGCGCGCCCGGCTTCTTGAGCAGCGAGTCCGGCACGTTGGACATGCCCGTCTCGTGGAACAGGGCGATCATGCCCACGTCGCGCATCTGCGTCTTGTCCAGCTCCAGCTCGTTGGCGAAGACGATGGTCATCAGCGCCACGTTGACCTGGTGGAAGATGTGGTAGTCGGCCTCCTCCTTCATCGAGGTCATGCCCAGGAAGTGCGCCCGCTGCTCGTAGGAGATGTCGACGAGGTCCTGGATGAGGCGGCCGGCCTTGTGGGTGCCCATCGGCTTGCCGGCCTTCATCTTCTCCAGGTACTGGCGCAGGAAGAAGACGCAGCGGGCGTAGCAGGTCATCGCGTACTTCTTGCGGTCGACCTTCTCGTCGTCCGACTCGACGTCCTTGAGCTTCTCCTTGATGGCGCTGAACTTCAGCAGCTTCATCCCGACGAGCTTCTTCTGCGCCAGCCCGTCCTCGTCGGCCTCGTCCTTCTGCTCCTTGGAGAAGATGGAGAGGAAGTTCTTCAGGTCCGCCGGGCCGACGGCGCGGATGAGCTGGAAGCCGCCGACGTTCTTCTCCTTCATCTCCTTCTGCAGGTAGCGGACGTTGTCGAGCGAGTTGGCGTCCATGCGCACCAACATCGCGTTGATGTAGAAGGCGTCCTTGGTCACCTGCAGGTCGAGCTTGCCGTCGACCGCGATGAACTGGTTGATGGTCTCGCGTAGGCCGTTGAGCGGCTTGTCGAAGATGGCGTTGTCCGGGTCGTACAGCTTGACCGAGCGCACCAGCATGTAGAGCGAGGAGACCAGGGTGCGGCCCATGGTCTGCAGCTTCTCGCTGTGCTCGCGCGCGAAGTCGTCGCCCGTGAACTGGGACTCGGTCTGGCTGACTGAGGAGATCTTGATGTTGTCGGCCATCGCTTGCGTGCCCCTTCGCGGCTACTTCGGCGGCTCTTTGCCGGCCTGGTCGTCCTGGTCCGGGAACAAGGTCTTCTTCATGGCGTGCAGGGCCTTGCGCGCCGCCAGGGTGACCTCCATGTCGTTGCCCTTCTCCTCGGTCACCGCCTGCAGCGTCTTGTAGGAGGGGATGCTGGGCATCGCCGAGAGCCCGGAGATGGCCAGCAGCTTGTCCTCCTTGATCTTGGCGCGCCGCAGCAGGCCCTTCTGGGCCAGCATCTGGACGAACTGGGACAGCGCGCCCTCCTGCAGCGTCGAGCCCAGCGCGTGGTAGACGGACTCCTTCTCCTTCAGGTCCCGCTTCTCGAACTCCGCGCTCTTGATGAGCGCGTGCAGGTCCAGGTAGGCCTTGCCCGGGCTCATGTTGGGGAGCACGCGCGCGGCCTGCACGCGCATCTGCAGGTTCTGGTCGTGCAGCGAGCCCACGATGAAGCGCCGGCACTGCTCGCTCTTGGAGCGCGACAGGATGGAGAGCGCCTCGAGGCGCACCGCGAGGTTGGGGTTCTTCAGCGTCTCGCCGAAGTACTTCATCTTGTCGGGGAAGTCGCACTTGTCGATGATGTAGATCATGTCGCGCACGAGCTGGCTCTTCTCGCTGCCCAGCCGCTGCGCGAAGGGCTCCGGCAGGTCCTTGCCCAGGGCCGCCAAGGCGTCGCAGAGGATCACCCGGTTCTCGGCGATCTCCACGCCCTCCAGCACCGAGATGAGGGTGGGGATGACGCCCGGGTCCAGGCCGTAGAGGTACCGGAAGATCTCCTGGTTGTGCTTGCCCTTGGTGGTGTTGAGCACCTCGCCGATGCGCCGCAGGCGCTGCTCCTCGCCCATCTTGGTCAGGAAGAAGGCGCGCAGGTCCTGCGCCATCTGCGCCTTGTCCTGCTCGCGCTCCATGGCGCGGAACTTCACCAAGAGCGAGTTGATGGTGGCGAAGTCCTCCTGCAAGAGCATCGCGTCGAGCAGCTGCACGAAGATCTCGCGCAGGCTCTCGATGTCGGCGAAGCCGCCCTCGTCGATGACCTGGAAGACCGCGGTGACGAGCTTGGGGAACAGCCGCGCCGAGTAGTCCTCGTGGATCTCGTCCTTGAGCGCCAGCAGGTACTGATCGGTGGCGGTGGAGCCGGTGATGACCGCGCCGCGGACCTGGTCCACGTTCTCGACGGACAGCTCCAGGTCCTGCGCGGTCAGGCGGGCGAAGCGCAGGTAGTCGTCGGAGTCCGAGCGCAGGCGCTGGTAGAGGTAGCCGACCACCTTCTCCACCTCGACCTTGACCTGCTCGTCGGACATGCCGTCCATCGAGAAGCCCTCGACGACCACGTACTCGACGTGGGCGAAGTTGGCTTCCCACAGCTGCGAGAGGATGTCCGGGTCCCCGCGCTGGGTGTCGGTGAGCGCGATGAGCACGAACTTGAGCAGCTCGTCCGCCTCCAGGCCCTCGCGGAAGATGAGGTGGCGGATGCCGTCCCGGTAGAACTTGTAGGGCAGGTTCTCGTTGTCGGAGGCGGCGAACACCGGCTGCTTGAACATCGAGAAGCAGTCCGCCTCCACCTTGAGCTGCATGCCGTTCCACTTGGAGGTGTACTTGACCACCGCGTCGTAGCACTTCTGCAGCATCTCTCCGTACTTGGCGACGTTGTGCTTGTAGATGCCGATGTTCTTGATGCCCTTGGAGAGGTGGAACGCGAACTCCTTGGCGACCTCGAAGCGCTCCTTGTTCTCCGGCACGGAAAGCGGATCGACCTCTGCGGCTTCGCTCTCGACTGCTTCCGCGACCTTGCTGTCCGCCATGCCGCACGCCTCCAGCTCAAAAACGAAGGATTGTCGCCATGCTATCACGCGTGCTTCCCGGGGCCTCAGCGGCGGCGGGCACCGTTCTGCTACACTCGTCGGCGGTGCGGCGCTTTCGGCCGAGGTGCGGTGGCTTTTTCGCGCATGGGCACCGGGTGGGTGACCCAACCCCTTGAAATCCGGGGGAAGAAGGCCGGGCACGCGGGCTGCAGCAATGGGCTCGAACGGGCTGCGTAGAACCTGGGTGGGGTCTGGGGCGTTTCACCGGTTGGCAGGTCGGGCCTGCTCGAGGTGCGTCGTCCTTGGTGGAGTGCGCAGGACCAGGAGGTAGGACACATGGCAAGCACGAGCTCGTCACCGCGGTCGGCGTGGGCCCCCTTCGTCCTGTCGAGTCTGGCGGTGCTCGTGGCGGTGGCCACGGTGGGCAACTGCGCGCCCGACGGCAAGCAGAGCGAGAAGTCCAAGGCCCCGGTGCCGCTGAGCAAGTTGACGGCCGACGACTTCCTGGCCGACGAGCTGGTCGTCGACTTCAAGGACGGAATCACCAAGGAGCGTTACGACCAGCTGGAGAAGCAGTGGGGCGTCGACCTCGAGTTCAACTCCATCGAGGGCGCCGTCGACGGCATCACGCTCGGCCGCATCGACCCCGCCAGGCTCGACGCGCTGCTCGCGAAGATCGCCCAGGACCCCAACGTCGAGGCCGTCGAGCCGCTGTACCGCTACAAGGCGAGCTTCGTGCCCAACGACCCGCGGTTCAAGGAGCAGTGGAACTTCGAGATGATCCACATGCGCGACGCCTGGGAGAAGAGCCAGGGCGAGGGCGCGGTGGTCGCGGTGCTCGACACCGGCATCGCCTACGAGGACAACGGCGAGTTCAAGACCGTCCCCGACCTGCGCGGCGCGAAGTTCGCCAAGGGCTACGACTTCGTCAACGACGACGACCACCCCAACGACGACCACGGCCACGGCACGCACGTCGCCGGGACCATCGCCCAGGTCACCAACAACGGGCTGGGCGTGGCGGGCATCGCCTACAAGGCCACGCTGATGCCGGTGAAGGTCCTCGACGCCAACGGCTCGGGGTCCAGCGCCGACATCGCCGACGCCATCCGCTGGGCCGCCGACCACGGCGCCAAGGTCATCAACATGTCGCTGGGCGGCGGCGGGCGCTCGCAGGTGATGGAGTCGGCGGTCGCCTACGCGCGCGGCAAGGGCGTGGTGGTGGTCTGCGCGGCCGGCAACGCGGCGCGCGGCACGGTCGAGTTCCCGGCGGCCTACCCGGGCGCGGTGGCGGTCAGCGCAGTGGGGCCGACCGGCGAGCTGGCGAGCTACTCCAGCTACGGCAAGGAGCTGGACATCGCGGCGCCGGGCGGCGACAAGCGCCTGCGCGGCCGCGACGAGGACGGGGTGCTGCAGAACACCATCATCCCCAGCAACCCGGCCGAGAGCCAATACGCCTACTTCAACGGCACCTCCATGGCCACCCCGCACGTGGCCGGCGTCGCGGCGTTGCTGTGGGCGGCCGGCGCCAAGACCCCGGACCAGGTCGAGCAGGCGCTCTTCAAGGGCGCGGACCACACCAAGAGCGGCGAGTGGAGCGACAAGTTCGGCCACGGCCTGCTCGACGCCAAGGGCGCGCTCGAGGCGCTGGCGGGTGGGGGCGGCGGCGCCAAGGTCCCGTGGTGGAAGAAGATCCTGGCGTTCGTGTGGGCCTTCCTCCTCTGGCTGCTCGCTCGGTTCACGCTGCCGCTCCCCGCGCGCCGCCTGGCCACTCCGGGCCTGGGCTTCCTGGCGGGCCTGTTGCTGACCACCCTGGGCTTCTTCTTCCTGCCGTGGCTCGGGCTGGGCCACCTGCCGGTGCTGGGGACGCTGGCGACCCCGATGCCGGAGTGGGGCGCGGCCATCTTCGGCGCCGGACCGGCCAACCCGCTCTTCTACAGCGCGCTCATCCCCATCCTCTTCGCCTTCGTCGGCTTCCGGCGCTCCGGCTGGCAGGGCGCCATCGCCGGCGTGGCGGTCGGCTGGGCGGCGCTGCTCTTGATGCGCGCCTTCTCCGACAGCCCGGCGGTCGCCTGGATGCCGCTGTCCTTCCTCTCCGTGCCCTGGCTCATCGTCAACGTCCTGGTGCTGTTCGTGCTGGCGCGCGCGGCCCTGCGCGCCTCGGCCGAGGACGCTCGATGACGACGCTGAAGGGCACCATCCGGCGCGAGGACCTGTCGGGCGGCGTGATGATGATCGAGACCGCCGACGGCAAGCGCTTCCCGCTGGGCGGCGCCACCAAGGCGCTGCGGCAGGAGGGGCTCAAGGTCGAGCTGGAAGGCGAGTTCGACCCCGAGGGCGTCTCCATCGCCATGACCGGGCAGCCGGTCTTCCGGGTGAAGGCGTCCAAGAAGCTCTAGCGAGCCCTGCCGACCTGCGGAAACGAAGGGCCGCGTCCGCTTGGGACGCGGCCCTTCCCTTTGGCACTCGAGCGATGGGCCGCTGGGCCCCTCGCCAGCCACTCGGGGGAGCAGGCATGGCCGGACGAGGGGCTGCCTTGAGGAAGGGCAGGGCATGAATAACTTCCACGAGATTGGGGGAGCGCCGCGAAGGGTCTTCCCAAGGAGCGGCACGGATGAGCAGCCATTTGCCAGGGTCCGGCCCGTCGGGGAAGAAGCCGGATCGCCCCACGCCTCCCCCTTCGGGTGGGAAGTTCAAACTCGGCTCGCCCCTGGCCTACGTCGTGCTCCTCCTCATCGGGTTCTTCCTGTTCCGCAGCATCTTCGCGGACGCCGGGGTGCAGAAGGTCCCGTACAGCAAGTTCGTGCAGGCCGTGAGGGAGGACCGCTTCTCGCGGGTGGTCGTCTCCAGCGACGCGGTGAAGGGCTACCTCGTGCCGCAGCCCAGGCCGCAGGGCGAGCGCGAGGCCCAGCCGGTCCCGCCGGCCACCGCGCGCCTGCCCTGGATGGCGCACCGCATCCCCGGCGACACCGAGCTGGTCAAGCTGCTCGAGTCCAAGAACCTCGAGTACGAGGCCCAGCCGTCCTCGCCCCTGACCGACCTCCTGTGGATCTGGCTCTTGCCCATCGGCCTGGGGCTCCTCCTGTGGAGCTTCATGATCCGGAAGGTCGGCGGGCAGATGGGGCAGGGGCCGCCCGGCATCATGACCTTCGGCAAGAGCCGGGCACGCATCCACTCCGAGTCGGACACCGGCATCAGCTTCAAGGACGTGGCCGGCGTGGACGAGGCGGTGGACGAGCTCAAGGAGATCGTCGATTTCCTCAAGGTCCCCGAGAAGTTCCGCCGCCTGGGCGGCAAGGTCCCCAAGGGCGTGCTGCTGGTCGGGCCTCCCGGCACCGGCAAGACGCTGCTCGCCCGGGCCATCGCCGGCGAGGCCGGGGTGCCCTTCTTCTCGCTCACCGGCAGCGAGTTCGTGGAGATGTTCGTCGGCGTGGGCGCGGCCCGCGTGCGCGACCTCTTCCAGCAGGCCCAGCAGAAGGCGCCCTGCATCGTCTTCATCGACGAGCTCGACGCCATCGGCAAGAGCCGCAACGCCAACGTCATCGGCGGCCACGACGAGCGCGAGCAGACGCTCAACCAGTTGCTGGCCGAGATGGACGGCTTCGACTCGAAGGTGGGGCTCATCGTGCTGGCGGCGACCAACCGGCCCGAGATCCTCGACCCGGCGCTCTTGCGGCCCGGGCGCTTCGACCGGCAGGTGCTCGTCGACCGGCCGGACCGGCGCGGGCGCGAGCGCATCCTGGAGATCCACAGCCGCGACGTGAAGATGGGCCCCGACGTGAACCTGAAGTCCCTGGCTTCGCGCACTCCAGGCTTCGCCGGAGCCGACCTCGCCAACGTCTGCAACGAGGCGGCGCTGTTGGCGGCGCGCCGAGGCAGCGACTTCGTGCAGATGCGCGACTTCGACGAGGCGGTGGAGCGGGTGGTGGCGGGCCTGCAGAAGAAGAACCGCCGGATGAACGAGCACGAGAAGCAGATCGTGGCGTTCCACGAGAGCGGCCATGCGCTGGTCGGCTGGATGCTTCCCCACGCCGAGCGGGTGCACAAGGTGTCGATCATCCCGCGAGGCCTGGGCGCGCTGGGCTACACGCTGCAGATGCCGCTCGAGGACCGCTACCTGATGAGCTTCGAGGAGCTGCGCGACAAGGTGGCCGCGCTGATGGGCGGGCGGGCGTCCGAGGAGCTGTTCGTGGGCTCCATCTCCACCGGCGCCTCCAACGACCTGAAGCAGGCCACCGAGATAGCCAAGCTCATGATCCGCGACTACGGCATGAGTCAGGCGCTGGGGCCGGTCAACCTGTCGGAGAACGCCCGCAGCGCCTTCCTGGGCGCACCCGCCTCCGGCCCGGAGATCCGCAACTACAGCGAGCAGACGGCGGAGACGGTGGACCGCGAGGTGCGGCGCATCGTCCAGGAGGGGCTGGACCGGGCGCGCCGCGTCATCGGTGAAAATCGGGCCCAGCTGCAGAGGATCGCGGCGCAGCTGCTCATCACCGAGGTCGTCGACTCGGACGAGCTGACGCGCATCATGGGAGAAAAGGTGAAGGCGGAGTCTCCGCTGACGGCTCCGCACGCGGACGAGCCGGCCGAGGTGAGGCCGGAGGAGCCGCCGCTGAACGTCCCTGCGCAGTAGGCGGGGAGAGTCGAGGTCTTAGGCAAATTGGCCATCTTGAAGACGGGGCGCAGCCACCGGGAGCGCAAGCAGCTGTTCCAGAGGGGATTGCGGCGGGGCTTCCTGACCGTCCAGGAGATCGAGACGGCGCTGCCGCCGGGGTCCCTGACCGCGGCCGAGCGCTGGCTGCTCTACTACTCGCTGCGGGCGGCCGAGGTGGAGATCCGCGACGAGAGCGGCGAGCTGGTCACGGTCCCGGCGCTGGCGCCCGAGGAGCTGGAGGAGCTGGCCCGCGAGCGCGCGGCGAGGGCCTCGGGAGCCGCCGAGCCCGAAGAGCCGGCGATGGAGCCAGAAGAGGTCGCCGACGGCGGCGCCGACGAGGGGCTGGGAAATCTCGATGCCCCGCCCGGCCCCGAGCCGCACTAGCCCGATTTGACAAGGGTTCTCGGGTGGTTAGCTTCCCGGCAGCCGCCCGTCTGTCCTGGGCGCGGCCTCTTTGGATTGGAGCTACCGCCGTGAGCGAGCCACTCGACCAACGTCCTGCCCAACCGCCTTCCCAGCAGCCGTCGAAGCCCGAAGCCGAAGGGACCGAGGGCGAGCTGAAGAAGGTCCGCCTGGACATGGACAAGCTGCTGGCGGAGGTCGAGTCGCGCGACAAGCGCATCGACGAGCTGGCCCGCGCCTACAGCAGCCTGCTCAACGACCAAAAGGACTTCCGCGCACGCCTCGAGCGCGAGAAGGACCGCGTCCTCGAGTCGGAGCGCGGAAAGATCGCGATGCACCTGCTGTCGGTCGGCGACGAGATCGAGCGGGCCCTGGAGGCGGCCAAGGACGACAAGGGCCCTCTGGTCCAGGGCGTGAAGATGATCCACGAGGGCCTGGCCAAGACGCTCTCGCAGTTGGGGCTGGTGCGCCTCGCGCTCGTGGGGACCGACTACGACCCGAACCTGGCCGAGGTCGTGGACCTGGTTCCGGTGCTGGACAAGGACTCGGACGGGAAGGTCGTCGCCGAGGTCGCGCCGGGCTACCGGGTGGGCGAGAAGGTGGTCCGGCCCGCCCGCGTCCGGGTCGCCCGCCTGGTCCCGGCCTCCGAGCCCGCCCAGCCGCGCTCCCCCGACGGCCCGGGCGCCTGAGCTAGCGGTCGGCGGGCGGGAATTCGCCCGTTCGATGGCTGTTTGTCCGTTCAACCTCCACCTCCCTCACCCTCACCGGAGCTCGCCCTTCGATGAACCTCCCCCGGATGCGAACCTCCCTCGCTGCCGGGCTCGGCGCGTTGGTCGCCGCGGCCTGCAACCCCGGCAATCTCTCCTCGGCCATCGACGCCACCAGCCTCGTCGGCGGGACGGCCTACGCCGCGTCGCCGGGGTCTGCGTCCGCGGTGGGCGAGAAGGGCGACCAGTCGCTGGCTCCCGGGGACCTGTGGAAGGAGCACGGCGAGAAGGACGCCCTGCCGCAGGGCGTGGTGCCGATGACCTCGCTGGCGCCGCTGGTGAAGGTGCTCAAGCCGGGCGTGGTGAACATCTACACGACCCAGGTGGTGCGCTCGCGGGCGACCCGGCGCGGCGCTGGCGGCGGGGTCGACCCGTTCGAGGAGTACTTCCGCCGCTACCACGAAGGGCAGGGCGAGGAGAGCCGCCGGCAGAGTCTGGGGTCGGGGATGATCCTCAACGCCAAGGGCTTCGTGCTGACGAACAACCACGTGGTCGAGGGCGCCGACGAGATCCGGATCAAGCTCGACGACGGCCGGGAGTTCGAGGCGGAGCCGGTGGGGCGCGACCCGAAGACCGACGTGGCGCTGCTCAAGCTCAAGCCGGGCGCGGGCGAGGTGAAGGACCTGCCCATCGTCTACCTGGGCGACTCGGACAAGCTCGAGGTCGGCGACTTCGTGATCGCGGCCGGCAACCCCTTCGGCCTGGACCACTCGGTGAGCCTGGGCATCGTCTCCGCCAAGGAGCGGGTGATCGGCGCGGGGCTGTACGACGACTTCATCCAGACCGACGCCGCCATCAACCCCGGCAACTCCGGTGGGCCGCTCTTCAACACGCGCGGCGAGGTGGTGGGCGTCAACACCGCCATCGTCGCGCAAGGGCAGGGGATTGGCTTCGCGGTGCCCGTCAACATGGTGAAGGCGCTGCTGCCGCAGCTGCTCTCCAAGGGGAAGGTCGTCCGCGGCTGGCTGGGCGTGTCCATCCAGGACGTGACCCCGGAGCTGGCGCGCACCCTCAAGCTCGAGAGGGCGCGCGGGGCGCTGGTGGCGGGCGTGATGAAGCGCAGCCCGGCGGAGCAAGCGGGGCTGAAGGCCGGCGACGTGGTCGTGGGCATGAACGGCAAGGCCATCGAGACCTACAACCAGCTCTCGCGCGAGGTGGCGTTCATCGCCCCGGGCGCCGGGGTGAAGCTGGCGGTCATCCGCGACGGCAAGCCCAGCGCCCTGGAGGTCAAGCTGGGCCAGCGCCCGGAGGACGAGGACGTCTCCTCCGCGGAGAGCGGGTCCGAGCCTGCGCCGGCGGCGGTGGACCGGCTCGGGCTGACCGTCCAGCCGGTGGCCCCGACGCGGGCCGCGAAGCTGGGCCTCGAGTCGGGCGTGCAGATCTCCGGGCTTCGTCCGGACAGCGCCGCCGGGCGAGCCGGCGCGCGGATCGGCGACGTCGTCGTCGAACTGCAGCGGCAGTCGGTGAGGACGATGCAGGACTACTCGGAGCTCATCGCCTCGCTCAAGCCGGGCGACACCGCGCTCCTGCGCCTGCAGCGCGAGAACGCCTCGGTCTACGTGGCGGTGCGAATTCCGCGGTGACCCTGCGCGGGAGGGGTCAGTAGACCTTCATGGCGATCTCGTCGCCATTGCGCGAGTAGGTCAGCCGCACGGCCTGGAACTTGGCCTTGACGCCCTCCAGCTTCACGCCGCCCTTGCCCGGCAGCGACCAGGTGCCCAGGGGCTTGAAGACGAGGTGGACCTTCATGTTCTGGGTGCGGAAGAGCCGCTCCATGTCCATCGGCATCTGATCGGGCGCCAGCGTCATCCTGATGGGCTCGATCTGGATTCGGGGGCGGCCTTCGCCGTCCTGGCCCTTGGGTTCGCCGTTGGTGAGCCCGATGCCGCCGCCGTCGAAGAACGGGGTCATCTCGATGGTGTACTCGCGGTTGGCGGGGTTGAACGACCCGCCCTTGAACATCCGCACCGAGTCGCGGTCGAGGATGACGTAGAACGACTTGCCGATGAGCTCGTTGCGCGCCTTCTTGGCGTTGGCGAGGCAGGTCTGGCGCTCCTCGATGTCGGTGCAGGTGCCGACGAAGCGGCTCAAGAACGCCGAGAGGCTCTCCACGGGCTGGGCGGCGTCGCGCAGCTTGGCGAACGCCTCGGGCGCTTCCGCGCGGGCCAACTGCGGCAAAGCCACCACCGACAGAGCGAGTGCAAAGAACCACGCACGACGAGCCATCGAAGTCCTCCCAGGCGAGGGGTCCCTTGTTTCTTAGCGCATAATCAGACGAGCCAGGGGCGGGTTTTTTGCACTCGCCTCAGCCGTGTTGGAAGCGGGCTGTAGGCGCCGGTAGGTTGCGGTAGTTTTTTTGACTACATCTGCCCACCGGCTACAGTGGCTGCATCCAAGCGAGGTGGCCCGTGACCGCGAATGACCGCAGAAACTCGATGCGTTTCGACAAGGCGTTTCCGGTGTACCTCTCGGGGGAGGAAGGCATGACCCGAGGGATCGCACGCAACATCTCCGACGGCGGCATGTTCATCGAGACGCGGGAGCCCTACCGGCTGGGGACCCGGATCAAGATCACCTTCGTGGCGGCGGACTCCACCGCCGAGATCACGATGGTGGCCGAGGTCCGCTACCAGTGCTTCCTCTCCTACGGCGGCACCGGAGAGTGCGAGAACCAGCTGCGCGGCATGGGCGTGCGCTTCGTGGAGATCGACGCCAAGGAGCTGGGCCTCGGCGCGCCGCTGTCGAAGGACGCGGGGGAAGCCACCAAGCTGGTGCATTGAGGGAAGCAGTCGATAGTCGATGGTCCATAGTCGATAGGATCTTGCACGAAGACCTGAGGCGGCCCGGCCGCGCTCAGGTCTTCGCATCTCCGGGCCGCTATCGACTATCGACTGTCGACTAGACTAGCCGTGCGAGAAGCCCTCGAGGTTGTAGTGCGCCTCGATGCGCTTGAGCGCCAGCACCATCGCCGCCAAGCGCATGTCCGTCTCCTTGCCCACGCAGAAGCGGCGCGAGTCGTGGGTGTCGGTGCGGGTGGGGGCGTTGCGCGCGATGTCGCGGATGACCTGGTAGTTGCTCTTGATGGTCCGCTCCAGCCGCGTGCGGACCTCCGACTCCGGCCAGTGCTCCATGCGCTCGTTTTGCAGCCACTCGTAGTAGCTGACGATGACCCCGCCGGCGTTGCCGAGGATGTCGGGGATGAGGTCGATCTTGCGGGCGCGCAGCACGTCGTCGGCGTCGGAGGTGGTCGGGGCGCTGGCCCCTTCGGCCACGAGCTGGACTTTGATCTTCTCCGCGACCTCCGGGGTGATCTCCCAGGAGAGCGCCGCGGGGATGAGGATGTCGGCCTTGATCTCCCAGAAGTCCTTGCGGCCGATGGCCTGGGCTTCCGGGAAGCCGGCGACGGTGTGCTTGAGGTTGTGCGCGTTCTCGTAGGCGTAGCGGGTGAGCGCGTCGATGTCGATGCCGTTGGGGTTGTAGATGGTCCCCTCGACGTCGGAGATGGCGATGGGGCGGCAGCCCATCTGCGTCAGGAACTCGGCCACCGCCGACCCGACGTTGCCGAACCCCTGCATGAGGAACGTCTTGCCCTTGAGCGATTCGCCCCTGGCCTTGGCCCACTCCTCGATGAGGTAGGCCAGGCCCTGACCGGTGGCCTTGAGCCGGCCCTCCGAGCCGCCGATGCGCACGTCCTTGCCGGTGACCGCGCCGCGCAGCCGGTGCCGGTCGCGCTCGCCGTCGCAGTACTCGCGCAGGAAGTAGGCCATCGTCTCGGCGTTGGTGCCCACCTCGGGCGCCGGGATGTCGACGTTGGGCCCGACCAGCCGCTTGAGCTTGAACATGTAGCGCAGGCTGACCTGCTCGAGCTCCTCCTTGCCGTAGGCGAACGGGTCGATCTTGATGCCGCCCTTGGCGCCGCCAAAGGGCACGTCGGCGATGGCCGCCTTCCAGGTCATCTGCGCGGCCAGGCACTTGAAGAGGTCGAGGGAGACCTCCTTGTGGTAGCGCACTCCGCCCTTGTACGGCCCGCGCGCCGCGTTGTGCTGCACGCGGTAGGCCTTGAAGCGCTTGGGCTGGCCGGGCTGCAGCCGGTAGAGCCCGCCGCCGGGCAGACGGATGACGCCCTGGCGGATGGTCACGTCGGAGCCCAACAGCGCCCGGCCCTTGAGCAGCATCGCGCCGTCGGCCAGCTTCTCGAGCGCCTGCGGGTCGCGCAGCAGCGACTCCGGCAGGTCCGTGTAGCGGGCGGCCTCGGCCTCGGGCAGCGGGACCAGCCGGTCCTTGAGCTTCACCGTGACGTAGAAGATGTGCTCGTAGTCCGGCTCTTCGATCTCCAGCCGGACGCGGTGGTCGAGCCCGATGAGGTCGGCCGCGCGGTGGAAGATCTCCATCGAATCCGTGTAGATCGTCCGACGGCTGCCTTCCTTCGGCGAGACACGCATGAGGGCTCCCTCAGAGCAGCGGCGGGCGCGATGCTAGTTCACGCTCCCCACCCGGTCAAAGGCTCCGCAGCAGGCACTGTCGAGGGGGCCGGGCCCGAAAAACCCGCCGTTCGCCCCCGCGTTGCGCCGCGGGGAGGTTCCTGCGAGACTCCCCGCACTTTCCGTAGATGACGAGGGGCGTCGAACGATGGAATCGGGGTTGCGTCGCACCCTCATCCTCGCGGTGATCCTCGCCGCCGCAGGCACGGCCTGGGCGAGGGAGCCGACCGTCCCAGTGCCGCTCCAGATGGACCTGTTGGCGAAGGTCGCGGTCTACGACCGCAACCTGCCTACCCGGGCCGGGGAGCGCGTGGTCGCGCTGGTCGTTCACAAGGGCGGCGACGACGAGTCGGCCCGCGGGGCTGCGCAGGCGATGTTGGCGCTCAAGGGACGCACCGAGCTGGGAGGCCTGCCGTTCGCCACGGAGGAGCTGGCCTTCACCGACGCCGAGGCGCTGGCCAAGGCGTGCCGGGAGAGGAAGGCCGCCCTCGTCTACCTGGCGCCCGGCTTCACCGAGGCCGAGGCGGCCCAGGTCGGCAAGCAACTGGAGGGGCTGAGCGTCCTGACCGCGTCCGCCGACCCCTCGCTGGTGGGCAAGGTCGTCCTGGGCTTCGACCTCGTCTCCGGCAAGCCCAAGCTCCTCGTCTCGCTGGCCCGGGCCGGCAAGCAGAGCGTCTCTTTGAGCGCCAGCGTCCTCAAGCTGATGACGGTGATCGAATGAGCGGCCGTCCACCCCTCTCCCGGCTGGCGCTCGCCGCGGGCTGCACGCTGGCCTTCGCCTCCGCTCCCGCCCTGGCCGAGGACGCCAAGGACCTCGAGTCGCTGCTCGACGAGGCGGTCGTCTCCTCGGCCAGCCGCACCGCCGAGTCCGCCAGCAACGCGCCGGCGACCACGCTGAGCCTGAGCGCCGAGGAGATGCGCCGCTACGGCATCCGCTCGCTGGACGAGGCCATCAACTTCCTCGCCATGGGGATGATGGTGGAGGACAAGGGCAACACCGTGGAGGTCAACTCGCGCGGCGTCCTGCTCACCGGCGACTACGGCAACCACATGCTCGTCCTGCTCGACGGCCACATGCTCAACGAGCCGTGGGACGGCACCGCCTACTTCGACCGCAACCTGGCCATCCCCTGGGACCTGGTGGACCGCGTGGAGCTGGTCCTGGGCCCGGGCTCGGTGCTGTACGGCTCCAACGCCATGCTGGGCGTCATCCACGTCGTGACCAAGGCGGCCAAGGACTGGCCCGGCGCGCACGTCAACCTCGAGGGCGCCTGGCCCATGGGGGGCCGCGCGAGCCTGGGCTACGGCAAGAGCTTCACCGTGGGCGGCCACCGCGGCGACGTGGTCGCGGCCATCGAGTACTACGGCGTGACCGGGCCCTCGCTGACCTACGGGCCGCAGGACTACGGCGAGGACGCGGTGACCGGCCTGCCCAAGCAGTTCGGCGCCGATGGGCCGGCCACCGGCATCTGGGGCGGCCGCGCCGTCCGCTCCCCGTACCGCCGCGTCCCGGCGGCCTACGTGAAGGCCTCGCTGGGCGACTTCGAGCTGTCGCTGCGGGCGGCCGAGGCCCAGTACTGGACCCCGTTCCAGTGGGGCATCTTCGACGACCCCAACGGCTACGAGCGCGACCGCTGGCTCTCGCTGGACGCCAAGTGGTCCCGCCAGCTCTCGACCCGCCTGCACCTGTCGCTGCGCGCCTACGGCGACCTCTACGGCTACGACTTCCTCATGAACATGGCCGCCCCGGAGGACTGCCTCGACGGGCAGACCCGGGGCTGCTCCTACCGCCTGTACGGCAACTCGACCTGGGGCGGGCTGGAGGCGATGCTCAACGTGGACTGGCTGGGCGACGGCCGGCTGCTGACGCTGGTGGGCGTGGACTCGCGGGTGCGCCGGGTGGCCTCCAACGACGGCTACGCCGACGCGGCCGACCCCGCCACGCTCACCGGGGGCACCGCCTACGACCACATGGAGGCGGCGCTGGGCCCGTACCTGTCGGTCATCGCGCGCCCGCTGACCTGGCTGAGCGCCAACGCCGGCGCCCGGCTCGACTGGGACGAGCGGTTCGGCGTGCACGTCTCGCCGCGGGCCTCGGTCACCTTGTCGCCGTGGAGCGGGGGCGCGCTCAAGGTGGCGTACTCCGAGGCCTTCCGCGCCCCGGCCGCCTACGAGCTCTACTACGCGGACCCCAAGATGCAGCTGGTGGCGGAGGGGCTGAAGGCCGAGACGGTGCGGTCGGTGGAGGGGTCGATCGAGCAGCAGCTGGGCTCGCACCGCCTGCACCTGGGGGTGTTCGCGGCCTGGTGGAGCGACCTCATCGCCACCGCGGTCCTCACCGGCGAGGAGGTGGCCGCCGCGGTCGCCGCCGGCAAGCTCGACAGCCCCTCCGAGGGCGCGGTCATCACCCAGTACCGGAACCTCGCCCAGGTCCAGAACGTGGGCGTGGAGGCCTCGGTGGGCGGAGCGGTGCTCGACCGGCGCCTGCGCTACGAGGCGGCGCTGACCTTCGCCCAGGCCCGCGAGCAGCTCGCCGACGGCAGCGAGGCGCCCCTGGCCGCGGCGGCGCAGTGGTTCGGCAACGTGCGCCTCAGCTACGACCTGGGCGACCCGCGGCCGGTGGTCTCGCTGGCGGTGCGCTTCGCGGGCCCGCGCCCGGCGGCCGAGTCCGAGTTCGACCCGACGCCCGAGGCGCCGCCGCAGGTGGAGCTGCGCGCGGCGGTCACCGGCCGGCTGGGCGGGATGTCGTACTCGTTGATGGCCTCCTGGTCCCTCGCGCGGCGGGGGCCCTACGCGGTGGGGCCGCTGCGCGGGCCGCAGGAGGGCTACACCACGCAGGAGCTCATTCCGCTCAATCGATTCCAGGCCGGGCTGCAGTTGGGGTATGACCTTTGACCGGGCAGGCGGGGTCGGTCGGTCAGGAGAAACGGGCGCATCCATGATCAAGCACAAGGTCCTCATCGTCGACGACAGCCCGGTGGTTCTCGAGGGCTCGGCCATCATCCTCGAGGAGGCGGGCTTCGAGGTCGTCACCCTCGACAACCCGCTGAGCGTGGCGCACGCGGTCCGCAAGGAGAACCCCCAGGTCCTCCTGATCGACCTCAACATGCCGACCCTCAACGGCGCCACGGTGGTCAAGATCCTCGGGCAGCGCGACGCCGGCCGCCGCACCAAGGTCGTCCTCTACTCGGACGCGCCGGTGGACCAGCTGCGCCGCGTGGCCAACGAGTGCGGCGCCGACGGCTACATCCAGAAGACCATGAACGAGGCCGACCTCATCAGCCAGGTCCGCAGCCTCGTCGAGTGCTAGTCCATGCCGATCTCGCTCGTCGACGCCGCCGAGGCCCTGCGCGCCCGGGCGGCGCAGGCCCCCGCGGCGGAGCGGGGGCGCACCGCGTTGCTGGTGTGCCGGGTGGGCGGCGCCTGGCTCGCCTTCGAGGCCGCGCACGTCCAGGCCATCCTCGAGACGCGCCTGCCCTCGCCGGTGCCGCACACCCCGCCGCACGTGCTGGGGGTCATCTCCCACGGCGAGGCGGCGCTGGCGGTGGTGGACCTGGCCGCCTTCTTCCGCCTCGACGCCCAGCGCCCGCCCGAGGCCGCCCGAAGCGCGGGTGAGGTGCTGGGGCTGGAGCGCATCGTGGTGGTGAGCGCGGGCGGGCTCACGGCCGGCCTGCGCTGCGAGAAGGTCGCGGGCGTGCGCGAAGTGGCCGGGGCGCTGCCGGCGCCGCGGGGCGTGCTGCAGGGCGAGCGGATCGCCCCGTTCCTGGTGGCGGAGCTGGCCGAGCCGGAAGGGGTCATCGGCGTCCTCGAGACCGTGGCGCTCCTCGACGCGCTCCGGGTGAAGGCGTGAGCGGCACTGGCGGCAGCGGCGGCGGCGAGGTCGCGCTGGCGACGAGCCGGCTGGGCCGCTACACGCTGGCGCTGCCGCTGGAGCAGATCGCCTACCTCACCGCCTGGGACGAACTGCTGGACCTGGAGGACGAGGCCTGCCTGGACCTCGGGGCCCTGCTCGGCCTTCCCGTGCCGGCCCAGGGCCGGCGCGTGGCGGGGCTGGCGGGCCGCGGCCGGGAGCTGTACGTGGTGCTGGGCGAGGCGGTGTCGGTCAAGCCGGTCGACCTGCTCGCCGTCCAGCCGCTGCCGCCGCTGCTGGAAGGGGCCGGCGCCCGCTTCGGGTGCGCCGGCCTGGTCCGGCAGGGTGACGACTATTGCTTCCTCCTCGACGCCGAGCGGCTGCGCGGCGTGCGGGGAGGCTGACGCACGCATCGCCAACGGAGGGTCCGCATGCCGTCCAAGAAGAAGGGACCGATGGTCGAGAACCGGGTCTTTGCCTGGATCCTGGGCACGGTCCTGGCCACGGTCCTCTTCCAGTCCATCTTCTTCCCGCTCCGGCAGATCGACCTCTTGAGCAAGGCGCTCGACGGGAAGGTCTCGCTGCTGGGCAAGGTGCTGGCGATGGAGGTGGCGCCGGGCATCCAGTTCAACGACCGCGACGCCGTCACCGAGTCGCTCAAGGCCGCGGTGCAGGACGACGTGGTCTTCGCGGCCGCCTACGACGCGCAGGGCAAGCCCATCGCCGCCGTCGGCCCCGAGCCGCTCGAGGCCACGGTCCAGGTCGTCTACAGCCCCAGGAGCGCGGTGCTGGACCTGGGCGACACCCTCTGGGCGACCTGGCCGGTGACCGGCAAGGGCGAGGCGAACGCGACCCTGGGGCTGCGGGTCTCCAAGCGCGCCATCCAGTCCGAGGCGGGCCGGGTGCGCAACACCGCGCTGGGGGTCTCCGGCTTCTTCCTGGCGCTGGGCCTGATGGTGGCCCTCTACGTCCGCGCGCAGCTGCGCAAGACGCTCGCCAGCCAGGCCGAGCTGGTGCGGCAGATCAGCGAGACCGCGGTGCAGCTCAACGCCGCCGCGGGCGACTTCCTGGCCGGCGCCCGCCAGCAGGAGCGGGGCGCCTCCGAGCAGTCGAGCGCGGTCGAGGAGACGCGGCGCACCATGTCCTCGCTGCTGGAGTCCGGGCGGGTCATCGCCGACACCGCCCAGGGCGTGCTCAAGAACGCCGAGCGCACCCAGGAGAACAGCCAGGTCGTCGCCGACCGCATCGCCGCGCTCTCCGCCCACAGCCGGCGCATCACCGAGATCTCCGAGGTGATCAAGGAGATCGCCAACAAGTCCGACCTGCTGGCCCTCAACGCGGCGCTGGAGGGCACCAAGGCCGGCGAGGCGGGCCGCGGCTTCTCGCTGGTGGCGACCCAGATGCAGAAGCTGGCCGAGAACGTGATGGGCTCGGTGCGCGACATCAAGGAGCTGGCGGCGACCATCACCCAGGCCACCCAGGCCTCGGTGCTGGCCACCGAGGAGTCCACCAAGCTCGCCGCCGACACCACCCAGTCCGCCCGGCAGATCGCCCAGGTCATCGGCCAGCAGCAGAACGGCACCGAGCAGGTGACCCTGGCCATGAACGAGGTCTCCAAGATCGCCCAGGACACCACCGAGGCCAGCGTCCAGAGCGTCCACTCCAGCCAGAACCTCATCCACCTCTCCGAGACGCTGCAGTCCCTGGTCAACCGCATCGCCGACGACACCGCCGTCCTCGAGGCGAGGAACCGTTGACGAGCGAGCGTCGCAAGGCGCTGGTGGGGCGGTTCCGCCAGAGCGCGCGGGAGCAGCTGGACGTGCTCGACCGCACGTTCGTGGCGCTGGAGCAGCACCGCGACGACTCCGCGCTCGCCAACGAGGTGATGCGCACCATCCACACGCTCAAGGGCGACTCCAAGGTCGTCGGCTTCGGCCAGGTCAACCGCGTCGCCCACCGCACCGAGGACGTGCTGGTGTGGGCCAAGCAGCGCGCCTTCGACGTCCCGGCGAACGCCGCGGACCTGGTCTTCAAGGGCTTCGACCTGCTGCGCCACCTGGTGGTGGCGGAGCCCGCGGACACCGCGCGGGAGCCGGAGATCGCCGAGTTCGAGGGGCGCGTGGTCGACCTCCTCGGCAGCCTGCCCGCGCCCGTCGAGAAGCCGGCCGAACCCGCCCCGAGAGCCGAGGCGGCGCCGGCCGCGGGACCGGCGGTCGCCGCGCCGAGCGCCAAGGACGAGCCCAAGGCCGCCGCCGCGCAGGCGCGGCCGGCCGAGAGCAACGAGTGGGTGCGCGTCGCCACCGAGCATCTCTCCACGCTGACCTCGCTGGCCGGGACGCTGCTCGTCCGCCAGGAGCAGATCGAGTCGCGGCTGGTGTGGCTCGACGGCGTGCGGCGCCAGGTCGAGCGCGCGGTGTCCTCCGGGACGGAGGACCCCGAGCCGCTCATGCGCGAGCTGGGGCAGGGGATCGCCGCGCTGCAGTCCGAGTCGTTCGAAGCCCGCATGCACCTGCTCTCCGTCCAGGAGGAGGTGCGCCAGATGCGGCTGCGGCAGATGGGCGACCTCTTCGAGCGCTATCCGCGGGCGGTGCGCGACCTGGCGCACGCCCAGGGCAAGTCGGTGCGCGTCGAGCAGGAGGGCACCGAGGTCGCGGTGGACAAGCAGGTGCTCGACCAGCTGGACAAGGTGCTGCTGCACCTGGTGCGCAACGCGGTCGACCACGGCCTGGAGACGCCCGGGGAGCGCGTCGAGGCCGGCAAGTCCCCGGAGGGAACGCTGCGCCTGTGCGCGCGGCCGGTGGGCGGGCAGATCGAGGTCTGCGTGGCGGACGACGGGCGGGGCATGGACCCGGCGCGCATCCGCGCGGCGGCCGTGCGGCGCGGGATGCTGGGCGAGGCCGAGGCGGCCCGCTCGAGCGACGCCGAGCTCGTCCGGATGGTCTTCCAGCCCGGCTTCTCCACCCGCGAGCAGGCCACCGACGTCTCGGGGCGCGGCATCGGGCTGGACGTGGTGACCAAGTTGACCGAGCAGCTGGGCGGCTCGGTGCGCGTGGAGAACGAGCCCGGCAAGGGCTGCCGCTTCTTCCTCACGCTGCCGGTCTCGCTGGCGCTGACGCAGGTGCTGCTGGTCGAGGCGGGCGGGCGGACCTTCGCGGTGCCCGCGGTGTCGGTGGTGTCCGCGCTGCGGGCGCCCGCCGGCGCCGCGCGGCCCTCGGGCGAGGGGCTCGCGCTGCCGGTGGACGGCGCGCTGACCCCGCTGGTCGACCTGGCGGCGCTGCTGGGCCTGCCCGTGGGCCACGCGGCGGACGAGGACCTGAGCGTGGCGGTGGTCGAGGGCGGGAGCTGGCGCCTGGCGCTGCGCGTGGCGCGGTTCATGGGGCAGCGCTCGGTGGTCGTCGCCGCGCTCGACCCGTTCCTGGCCGGGGTGCGGGTGGTGTCGGGCACCGCCGAGCTCGAGGGCGGGCGGCGGGTGCTGCTCCTGTCGATGCCCGAGATCTTCAAGCTCTCGACGCGCGGGATGATCGGCCGGCACCGCGACGAGGCGGCGCGCCGCAAGCGGGTGCTCATCGTCGACGACTCGCCGATCATCCGCGAGGTCATGGGCCCCATCCTGGAGCGCCTGGGCTACCAGGTGATCGAGGCGGGCAACGGCCGCGAGGGCTTCGAGCGGGCCTGCGGGGAGCTGCCCGACCTCGTCATGACCGACATCGAGATGCCCATTCTCGACGGCTTCGGGCTGATCGAGAAGCTGCGCTCGGCCGACGCGGCGGTGCGCGGCCTGCCGGTGGTCGTGCTCTCCACCCGCGGCGCCGAGGCCGACAAGCGCCGGGCCATGCAGGCCGGCGCCAACGCGTACCTGGTGAAGACCCACTTCGACGAGGGTGAGCTGAGCCGGACGCTGCGATCGCTGCTCACCTGAGAGAGACTCCATGGGCGCCCCCCTGCGCATCGTCGTCGTCGACGACTCGGCCGTGCTGGTCGAGGCGCTGACCGCCGCGCTCGAGGAGGAGGGCGACTTCAAGGTGGTGGGCACCGCCTCCAACGGCCGCGACGCGGTGCCGCTGGTCGAGCGGCTGCGGCCGGACCTGGTGACGATGGACGCCCAGATGCCGGTGATGGACGGCCTGGACGCGGTCGAGCGGATCATGGCGCGGACGCCGACGCGCATCGTCATCATCACCAGCGAGCCAAAGGGCCGGGGCGGGGAGCTGGTCTTCGACGCGCTGGCGCGCGGGGCGCTGGAGGTCATCGCCAAGCAGCCGCTGCAGGAGGGCTCCGAGGAGGCGCGGGCCCTGCGCGAGCGGCTGCGGCTGCTGGTGCGGGTGCCTTTGCGCTCGCGGGCGCCGCGGGTCGTCCTGGCGCGCACCGGTGCCCGCGGCGGGCCGGGGGCGCCCTCGGGAGTCATCGGGGTCGTGGCGTCGACCGGTGGCCCCGCGCTGCTCGAGGCGCTCATCGCCAGCCTGCCGGCCGACTTCCCCGCGGCGCTGCTCGTCGTCCAGCACATCGCCGAGGGCTTCACGCCCAAGCTGGCCAACTGGCTCGCGCGGTCGTGCGCCTTGGACGTCCGGGTCGCGCGCGGGGCGGGGGAGCGGCTGGAGCGCGGCGTGGTCCTCTTCGCCGCCGACGGCGCGCACCTGCTGGTGGATGCCGGAGTGGGGGTGCGCGTGGACCCGTCCGGCGCCTTCCACGAAGGCCACAAGCCTTCGGGCTCGGTGCTGCTCTCGTCCATCGCCAAGCACTACGGCCGGCGCGGCGGCGGGCTGGTGCTGACCGGGATGGGGCGCGACGGCTGCGACGGGCTCATCGAGCTCAAGCAGGCCGGAGGCTGGACCGCGGCCCAGGACTCGGCGAGCGCCGCGGTGGACGGGATGCCCCGGGCCGCGCGCGAGTCGGGCGCGGCGGCCGAGGTGCTCACCCCGGCGGAGTTTCCGGGGGCGCTGCTGCGCATCGCGACGCGCTGGGAGAACCAGGCCTGAGGAGAAGTTTTCCTTGAGGAAAACTTCTCGCGAGCCTGGCTCCGCGGGGCCAATCCCAGAGAATTCGAAGGGTTACGCCGCGCGACGTCCGCCAGCGCGAACTGCTGCGGCGCCGCAGCGGAAACCCGGGGAGGAGTTTCTATCGACAGAAACTTCTCCGCGGCGCTCGCTACGTCATGCGTTCTGTTCCGGGCTGGATTCGTAGGGCGTGGGCCCCTCCGCGGCCTGCTCGGGCTGCACCACGAGGGTCTGCGGCACCAGGTGCTCGCCGATGAACCAGACCTGCATCTCGTTGGTGGGGATCATCGCGCTCACCAGCAGATCGTTGGTCCCGTAGTCGCCCAGATCGCTGGACTCCGTGGCCGCCCGCCTCGCCCCGACCAGGATCTTCTCGTGCGCTGCGAGCAGCCGCGCCAGCTGCGCCGGGACGGACTCGCTGTCCTTCGGCGGCCGCTCGATGGAGGTCGCCTCCGCGACGTCGTGGGCCATGGCGGGCGCGACGCCGCCCAGGATCTGGATGCGCTCGCCGATCAGGTCCACGAGCTTGTGCTGCTCGTCGAAGTGCTTGTCGTACAGGAGGTGCAGCGAATAGAAGGTCGGCCCCGACACCTGCCAGTGATGCTTCTTGTAGAGGTCTCGCAAGGTGATCGTGTCGACGAGGAGCTGGGTGAGCGCCTTCACGCTCGCCCGGCGAGCTTCGTCCGCCAGGCCGATCGGTGCGCGGGTGAGAGTGCCGAAGGTCTGGCTGTTCCCCTTGCCGGTTCTCGGATTCTTGTTGGCAGGCATGTGGTCCCTTTCTTCCAGCCGCCAGCCGTCTTGGATTCCTCCGTAGCGATCGAGGAGTGCCCTCGGGCGGCGTGAGCCTTGCGAGGAATATGGGCAGCGCGCGCCGGCGCGGAGCGCCGCCGGCAGCGGGCGTTCACCCGTCTCCTCGAGCTGGGGATTTCCTGGCCGCCGACGAGTCGATAGTCAGACGAGCTACAGGGCCGCCTCCGCGGCTTTCGTGGTCTCCGGCAGCGGCCCCGACGTCGAAACGCTCCTGGAGCGGCGGAGGGTCCGAGACGGCCCACGCCGCTCAACCGGCAACGCGGCGGAATCCGTGCTTCTCCACCAGCTCCCGCTCGTAGCCGGGCAGGTGCGCGCGGCCCATGATGACCAGCGCCGGGGCGGTTCCGGGGTGCTCGCGCAGCATCCGCACGGTCCCCTCGGCCATGATGGGGTCTCGCGTCGTCACCAAGCCGACCGCAGGGTGGATGAGCCAGCTCCAACTCCGCCGCCGCAGCAACAGCGCAGGGAGCAGCGCCAAGAAGTGCACCTCGAAGGCGACCACCGCATAGGCCAGCGCCGGCACGAAGACGCCGAACGCCGAGACGGCGATCTGGGCGAAGAGGACGAGGAAGAGGGCCGTGAGGTAGAGAGACGTCGCGTGCAGCGCGAGGGGAATCGACCCTGCCTTCTCGATCTCGACGGTGTGGCCCGACGGTAGCGCCTTGGCGTCGGTGATGGTGCTGCCCTTGACGAGCCCGAGCGACAGGACGCGCAGCAAGAGGCGCGGCAGGTAGATGAGCAGCCACAGGGCCCTGCCGGCGAGGACCTGGCGCGTCTGGAAGGTCTCGACCCCGCGCAGCTCGAACTGGCCGACGATCTCCTTGCCTAGCGCCGAGGCCTTGCCGAGCTTGAGGTGCGCCTCGCCGAGCACGACGACCAGGCGCGACTCGCCGTCTCCCGGGGCCGCGAGGAGCCGGACGCCGTAGCTGAGCGGCATGCTCCTGGCGCGTTCGAGGACTTCGCGGGCGCCCGGGGTCAGGCTGGCGCTTTCGGTCGGGGAGGAGGCCACGTCGCATACATACCGCGTCATTGAACGTCCGGCTGCGCCGCCTTACGCTGCCGCCGGTTCCCTCAACCTCGACCGACCCGATCACCGGAGGCCCGACGCCATGAAGAGCATCCAGGAAAGACTCGCCCGACGCGCCCAGGGCAAGGCCCCCTCGCCCATCCGCGAGCTGGTGCCGCTGATGAAGCTGCCGGGGATGATCTCGCTGGGCGGCGGCTACCCGAACCCCGACACCTTCGTCTTCTCTCGCGTCGAGGTGGGCTTCAAGCAGGGCGCCAAGATCGTCCTCGAGGGCAAGGAGCTCATCGCCGCCTCGCAGTACGGGCCGACCGACGGCCAGCCGGAGCTGGTGCAGAGCCTGCTGGAGTGGCACCAGAAGAAGGACGGGGTGAAGCTCGAGCCGAGCCAGATCCTGGTGCTCAACGGCTCGCAGGAAGGGCTGTTCATCATGCCCTACCTGTTCCTCGACGAGGACGACACCTGCGTCGTCAGCGAGCCGGACTACTCGGGCGCGCTCGGCGCCTTCGCCTCCTTCTGCAAGACCACGCCCCTGAGCGTCCCGCTTGATGGCCAGGGCATGGACACCGGCGCGCTCGCGAAGCTGCTCGCGGCCCGCCGGCAGGCCGGGCAGCGGATGCCCAAGTACGTCTACGTCGTGCCCAACGGCCACAACCCGGGCGGCGTCGCGCTCTCGCTGGACCGGCGCAAGGAGCTGGTGCGCCTCGCCGAGGAGCACGACCTGCTCGTCCTCGAGGACGACCCCTACCAGCTGGTGCGCCTGGACGGCTCGCAGCCGCCGCCGACCCTGCAGTCGATGGCGCCGCACCGGGTCATCCGCCTGGACTCGTTCTCGAAGATCTTCACGCCCGGCCTGCGCGTCGGCTACGTCACCGGCCCGGCGGACGCGGTGCGCCAGTTCGTGCTCTTCAAGCAGTCGTGCAACCTGCACACCAGCGCGCTCGCCCAGGCGCTGCTCGACAAGTTCCTGCGCACCGTGGGCCCCGAGGGATTCCGCGCGGAGATCCGCAAGAACTGCGAGTTCTACCGGACCAACCGCGACGCGATGGTGGCCGCGGCGCGCGAGAGCCTGCCCAAGGAGGTCCGCTTCAACGTGCCGACCGAGGGCATGTTCATCTGGTTCGAGCTGCCCGCCCGCTGCGACGCCAAGCGGATGATCGAGGCCGACACGCGCAAGGAGCTGGTCATCGCGGTGCCCGGCGGCGCCTTCTCGACCACCGGCGGCCTCAAGAACTGCCTGCGCGCCAGCTACAGCCTGGTCACCCCCGAGCAGATCCGCGAGGGGATGAAGCGGCTGGGCCGGATGATCGACGCGGAGCTGAAGAGGGGATAGCAAGCGAGGGCTTGCCCGGCCGCCCGGCGTTCGGGTAGATGTGCACCCGAGGGCCGGGGAACTTCACAAGCGACCTGGCAACCACTCTCACGTCGGAGAAAGACCGAACCATGCGCAACCCGCTCCTCGCTGCTGCCGTCCTCGCCCTGGCCCTGGCCGCCACCCAGCTGTCCGCCTGCGGCGGCAACTCCTCCACCAACACCCCGCCCGACGCCGCGACCCAGCAGAGCACCCCCGACAAGTGCATCGGCCTCTGCGACTGCCCCACCGGCACCGCCTGCGCCTGCGTCAAGGGCTCCGACTGCACCGAGAAGTGCACCACCGACGACTGCAACATCGCCTGCACCGAGGGCTCGAAGTGCAGCGTCGAGGCCAAGGGCAACCTCCGGCTCGCGTGCGACAACACCGCGCAGTGCACCGGCAGCGCCGGCGCCAGCGCCGACGTCGCCTGCGCCAACTCCGCCAAGTGCACCGGCATCACCGTCGGCGACGACGCCAACGTCGCCTGCTCCAACTCCGCGAAGTGCGAGGTCACGGTCGGCGCCAACGCCCAGATCGCCTGCAGCGACACCGCGGACTGCACCATGACCTGCAACGGCGCCTGCTCCTTCGTCTGCTCCGCGAGCACCAAGTGCACCTGCAAGGGCACCGGCTGCTCCGGCTTCGTCTGCGGCGCCACCATGCCCACCACCTGCGGCGACGGCAGCAAGGTCTGCGGCAAGGCCTGCCCGTAGCCCAGGCCGCCCGTCTCATCCCGCGGCCCCGCGTCCGACCTCGGGCGCGGGGCCGCTCTCTTTGCGTGTCCCTCGCACGCGGCGTCGATAGGATGTGCCGTCTTCAGGAGGACGCATCGATGGCCCGCCCCTCGTTCCTTCCGGTCCAGGCCCTGGCCCTGGTCTCGGCCTTGGCCTTCCTCGGCGCCGCGCCCGCGAGCGCCGCCGAGCCGCCGCACCCGAAGCGGCTGGCCCTGACCGAGCTCAAGCCGGGCGGGCTCAAGCCGGACCTGGTGCGCACCCTGACCGACGTGCTCCTCGAGGCGCTGCGCGCCCGCTCGGGGATGAGGGTGATGGGCCGCTCCGAGGTCGAGCTCATCCTCGAGCACGAGGGCCAGAAGCAGCTGATGGGCTGCACCGACGACTCCTGCGAGGCGAACCTGGCGGCGGCGCTCAAGGCGGACCTGCTGTGCAACGGCTCGCTGGGGCTGGTCGGAACCACCTACCTCGTCAACCTGTCCCTCACCGACGTCGCGACCGCTCGGGTGACGGCGCGGGCGTCCGCCACCGCGATGGCCGAGGGGGAGCTCGTCGCGGCCGTCCAGCGGGCCGCCGAGGACCTGATCGCGCCCGCCGACCGGCGCAACAAGGCCGCGGCGCCGTCCGCGACCGCCTCGTTCAAGCTCACGGGCAAGACCTCGCTGGCGATGCTCGACCTGACGGCGAGCGGCCTCGAGCCCCAGGTGGTCGACAACCTCACCCAGGTCGTGGTCGACGAGCTCAAGAACCTGCCCAAGGCCTCGCTCATCTCCCGCGACGAGATCCGCGCGCTGTTCTCGCACACCCGGCAGCAGCAGCTGGTCGGCTGCGACGACGCGGGCTGCCTCTCCGAGCTGGGCGGGGCCCTGGGCGTCGACTACCTGGTCTCCGGCAACGTCGGGCGGGTGGGGGACACCTACCTGCTGCACCTCAAGCTCATCTCCATCAAGGGCGCGAAGATCGCCAACCGCGTCGCCGAGTCGTTCGTCGGCGAGGAGTCGCAGCTCATCGGCGCCACCCGCTTCGCCGCGCGCAGCCTGGTGGGCCTGCCGCGGGACGGCGAGGGCAAGCTCGAGGTCCCCCGGCCGGTCTCCGACGCCCGGCTCATCGTCGACGGCAAGCCGGTGGAGGGCGCCGCGAGCGTCCAGGCGCTCCAGGCCGGCAAGTACAACCTGCGGCTGGAGGCGGACGGCTACGCCCCCTGGTTCAGCGACGTCTACGTCGACGCCGGCTCGCTGACCCGAGTGAACGCGACGATGAAGGAGATCGGCTCGCCCGTGTACAAGAAGTGGTGGCTGTGGACCGTCGTCGGCGTGGTGGTCGCCGGCGGTGCGGCGACCGCCGCGGTGCTGGCGACCAAGGGCGGCAGCTCCGAGTCGCTGCACCCCTTCGACTTCCAGACGTCCCTCCCCCAGAGGTAGCCGGCCATGCGCGACCTCTCCTTCAAGAGCCTTTCGGCGCTCCTCCTCTTCGTCGTCCTGGTCGTCGTCCTGGCCTCCGGCTGCCGCGGGGGCGAGCAGGGCGGCCGCGGGCTGGTGGTGGAGGCCCCGCGGCAGGTCCGCTTCGCGCTGACCGCTGCCGACCTCTGCTCGCGCCTCGAGGCCAGGCTCACCTTCGACCGGCTCGGCGACCTGGGCGCCCCGCCGGTGGACGACGAGCTGCTGGTCGCCAAGGACGGCGAGCCCTGCACCTGGACGCTGGCCGAGCAGCGCCAGATCCCGGCCGGGTCCTACGACCTCATCGTGCGGTTCGAGACCAAGGGGGCCTTCGGCTCCTGCACCGAGCCCATCCACGCCGGCAGGTACGTCCGCCGCGGCCTGACCTTCCCGTTCCCCGCCGACTTCGAAGGCCTGACCGAGTCCGACTTCCTCTCCAAGCCCGGCGACGCCTCCGACCCGCGCCTGAAGGGCGAGCAGATCTCCTTCGACGCCGACGGCGACGGGCGCTCGAACCTCGACGAGCTGCTCGACGGCAGCAACCCGTGCCCGTGGACCACGTTGCCCAAGCTCACGCTCGAGCTCCCGGCGGCGGCGCCGAAGGAGGGCGCGACCGCGCCGCTCACGCTGCACACCGAGCAGGCCCAGGACGCGCCGTTCAAGGTCGTGGTCACCCTGGAGCACGCCAACTCCGGCTACGCCACCTCCCGGGCGACGGTGACGGTGCTCACCGACGACAGCCTCGCCCCGGTGGTCGACCCGCCGATGGCCTCGCTGCCGTGGCGGGAGCAGTGGCGGCTCGAGGTGAACCGCCCGGGCGACGCCGGGTACGTGGCGAGCGACGGCAAGGGCGGGCGCACCTGGAACCTGAGCTTCACCGCGGACGAGCCGTTCGTGGGGATGGTCGTCGCCGGGGCCGTGGCCTACGACGGCGACAAGGCCATCGCCAGCAGCCCGAAGCTGAGCTTCGCGGTCCAGGAGGACCCGGCGCTCGACGGCCCGCGGCTGCTGCTGCTGGGCCCCGCCGACACCAAGGACACGCCCGTCGACGCGCTCACCCCCGTGGACGAGGCGAGCTTCGCCGAGGCCGGGACCGACGTGCGGCGCTTCGTCATCGCCGACGCCGCCCTCGGCTCGCAGTCGAGCACCTGGACCCCGACGCTGCAGGCCGGCGCGCCGCGCGGCCTGACGATGACCTACGACAAGCCGATCCTGACCTTCGCCTGGTCGCCCGACAACGACCAGGCGGTGGCCCCCGCGCCGGCCGTGGCCGGGCTGGACCTGCGCGACGCCTCCGACCTGCGCGGCACGATGAAGCTCAACCTGAAGGTCGCCCCGCCGCGCAACGACCCGCCGGCCGTCGCGGCGCCCTCGTCCCAGTTCCTGGCGCTGCCCGACGTGAACAAGCCCGGGACCGTCTTCACCGAGGCCCTGCTTCCGTTCGTCGTCGAGGACCCGGACGAGGTGTCCGCCACGCCGACCTGCAAGGTCACCGGCGTGCAGGTGACCAGCGGGACGGCGTGCACGCCGTTCTCGGAGATGGTCTGCCAGTCCGCCGGCTCGGCGACCGACCGGGCCTTCGCCGCGGGCAACGGCCTGCCGGACGTCCACGCCGCGCGCCTGTGGCCGTTCACCCTCACCCTCAAGCCCAGCCCCACCTACGCCGCCTGCGGCTCCAAGCCGACCTTCACCGTCTCGCTGGAGGCGACCGATTCCGCGCCCGACGGCGCCCAGAACGGCCCGCTGCAGGCCAGCGCCACCTTCGCCCTCCGGACCGTGGACGCGGTGAGCGCCTACACGCTCGGCGGCGCCCCCGGGGAGGTCAGCGTCGGGTACCTCGACGGGGCGGTGCCGGACGGGAAGGGCGGGACCGTGGCGCGCGGGCTGTTCGCGGCCGACAGCTTCGTGTTCGCCGAGCTGGAGGGCGCCAGCGCCGGCTTCAAGACGCAGATCCCCGCGACCACGCTGGTGTCGGCGGGCCGGGGCTCGCCCGCGAGCGACCTGGGCGCGGTGGACCTCTTCGGCCACCGCGTCGCCCTGTTCGGCGACCTCTTCCCGAGCGGGTCCGACGGCCTGGCCGTGCTGGACCTCGCCAGCATGACGCTGACGGGGTCGAGCACGGACGCCGCGGCGTGCGGGTTCGCCCCCAGCTACGGCGTCAACGTCGTCGCGGACCCGCGGACCGGCAGCTTCTACTTCGTCTGCGGCGACTACTCGAAGAGCGCGCTGGTCCGCGACGTGGCGCCGCACACGCTGACGCGCAAGCAGTTCGCCGCCAGGCTCTACGGGAGCACCGCTCACGCGGCGGTGGTGCCGACCGAGACCGCGCCGGGCGTCGCCGGCCCCTCCTGGCTCGTCTGGCCCGACGGCGGCACGCGGTTCATGGCCGTCGACCTGAGCACCGCCGACAGCGCGACCCTGACGTTCAAGACGCTGGCCTACGCCGTGGGCAGCGTCTTCGAGGACCCGGTCGTCGACCCGCAGCGCGGCGGCTACCTGTTCCTGCACGACAAGTCCGGCTCCGACCACATGTTCCTGGGGCGCATCCGCTTCGACGCGAGCGGCCCGGTGGCCGACCCGGAGCTCGACCTGGGGGCGTCCAAGTACGGCGTGACGCACGCGATGGTGCTGCGGCGCCCGTACTCCAAGGGTCCGACTCCGCCGCCGCACCTGGTGGTGAGCCTGGGCGACGACGGGGGAACCGCGTTCTACCCAGTGCAGTGGGTCGACCTCGACCAGTGGAAGCTCGTCACCGTGACGCCGCAGCGGACGACCGAGGACTACCACTTCGGCACCGGCACCGAGCGCTTCTACGCGAGCGCCGACCGGCGCTTCTTCCTGCAGCCGGTGTCCGGCATCCCCGGCGAGTGGAATGGGGAGATCTTCCACGGCTGGAGCGACTACACCGACGTCTCGCCGCTCGAGCTGAAGGACACCGAGCTGAACCTGGGCCTGCAGAACGAGGTCCTGACGTCCTACGAAGGCAACCTGTGCGTGCTGCCCGCGCAGGGGAAGAAGCTGCGCGTGCTGAAGTTCACCGAGGCGGCGCTGGGGCTGGACGAGTAGGCGGCGCCTCGCGCCACACCCCGGTGTGGCGTGCGGCGCCCGGCCGCGGCCGGTAAGAAGCCGGATGGACGGTCTGGACGCCTTGCTGGCCAAGGCCGAGCGCGTCGAGGCGCTCAGCGCCACGCTCTACCGCAGGCTCGCGGAGGGTCTCGCCTCGGGCTCGGGAGCCCGGGTCACCTTCGCGCGGCTGGCGGCCGAGGAGGAGGAGCACGCCGCCCGCATCCGTCTGCTGAAGACGAGGATCGAGGCGCGCCCCTGGAATCCGGAGCTGACGCTCGACCTCGCCGGCGCGGAGGCGATGGTCGCCGATGCCGAGGCGCTCCTGGGCCTGGTCGAGGCGGAGGGGCCGCCCGCGTCGGTGGAGGGCGCCGCCCGGCTCATGATCGAGAGCGAGCGCCGGCTGTCGGCGGTGCACGCCCACGAGCTGGTCGCCGGCGACCCCGAGCTGGAATCGTTCTTCGCCGAGCTGGCCATGCAGGACCAGGTGCACCTCGAGATCCTGCGGCGGCTCGACGAGCGGCGCTGAGGGCGGGACTCGACGAGGCGCCGCCGCCTGGCGTCCTGCTCGCCTCGGAAATGGAAACGGCCGGGCGCTCGCCCGGCCGTCCCAGTTCCGATGCCGGCGCCTTCGCGAGGCTACTTCGGCGCGATCTGCCGGACCGAGTCGATGACCGTGCCGTCGACCCACTTGATGGCGGCGACGATCTTGTCGGTCGTCTTCGGCTTGGCGGGGGCGCCGCCGCACATGCGGTCCACCTGGCGCTTGAGGTCCTCGATGGTGAGCAGCGGCAGCGTGCTGCCCTTGACCGCGTCGAGCAGGTCCTGGCGCTTGGGGTTGATGCAGACGCCGCGCTCGGTGACCACCACGTCGATCAGCTCGCCCGGGCCGCACAGCGTGGTGACCTGGTCGACGACGACGGGGATGCGGTCGCGGTAGGCGGGGACGAGCAGCATCACGCACTTGCTGAACAGGCAGTTCTGCCAGCCGCCGATGCCGTGCAGCAGGCGCCCGTCGGAGTGCGAGACGACGTTGGCGTTGTAGCCGACGTCGATCTCCGTGGCGCCCAGGACGCAGACGTCCACGAAGTTCGCGAAGTTGCCCTTGGAGTGGAAGTTGTAGCTGGTGAAGGGGCTGGTCGCGAGGTGGCGCGGGTCGTCGCGCATCGACTTCACGCCGTCGAGGTCGAAGGTCTGGCCGTCGAGGATGTAGCCGATGAGCCCTTCCTTGAGCATCTCCACCAGGTACTTGTTGCTGCCGCCGCGGGCGAAGCGGGCCTTCACGCCGGCCTGCTTCATCAGCTCGGCCAGGTAGATGGAGAAGGACAGGGTGGTCCCGCCGGCGCCGGCCTGGAAGCTGAAGCCTTCCTTCATCAGCCCCGAGGCCTTGACGAACTGCGCGGCCAGCTCGGCGATCCTCAGGCGGTCCGGGCTCTTGGTGACCTCGGTGGTGCCGGAGACGATCTTCGAGGGGTCGCCGATCTTGTCCATCACCACCACGTAGTCCACGTGCTGGCCCTGGATCTGCCAGGGCACGCACGGGAACGGCACGAGGTTGTCGGTGACGACGATGACCTTGTCGGCGTACTCCGAGTCGGCCAGCGCGAAGCCCAAGAGGCCGCAGGCCGAGGGCCCCATCACGCCGTTGGCGTTGCCGAAGAAGTCGGCGCTGGGGGCGGCGATGACGGCGATGTCGATGTGCACCTCGCCGTCCTGCACCGACTGGTAGCGGCCGCCGTGCGAGCGCAGCACGCCCATCCCCTTCATCTTGCCGTGCGACGTGAAGTCGCCCAGCTTGCCGTTCATGCTGCCTTCGATGTGGTGGATGACCCCGGACTCGAGGTGCTTGATCAGCGGCTCGTGGCAGGGGAACGAGGCGCTGGGGAACCACATCAGGTCGCGCGCGCCCAGCTCCGCGGCGATGTCGAAGATCTGGTTGGAGACCAGGTCGCCGTTGCGGAAGTGGTGGTGCGTGCTGATGGTCATCCCGCTCTTCAGGCCGCACTTCTGCAGGGCGGTCTTCAGGTCGGGCACGCGCTTGTCGCCGTCCTCGGGGTAGTCGGCGTTGCTGTGGATGATGCGGGTGGTGGTCCGGCCCTCCGGCCGGTGGCCGTTGACGCCCTTGTAGGCGATGGACGGCTTGCCGTTGATTTCGGTCGGGACCAGGCGCCCGGCTGCGTTCTTCACGATGTCGCTCATGGCGCCTTCACCTCCGCGGGCTTCGCGTCGCGCCAGTTGGCGTCGAGCTTGCCCATCGACACGGCGGTCCTGACGGTGGCCAGCGCGCGCTTCACCACCGGCGGGTCAATCATCTTGCTGCCCAGCGAGACCACGCCCAGGCCGCGCTTCTGTGCGTCCTCGAAGGCCAGGACGATCTTCTTGGCCTTGTCGATCTGCGCCGCGTCGGGCGCGAACGCCTCGTGGACCACCGGGATCTGGCGGGGGTGGATGCAGCCCTTGCCCTCGAAGCCCAGGCCCTTGGCCTCCAGCACTGCGTTCTTCAGGCCCTCCATGTCGCCGACGTCGGAGAAGACCGTGTCGATGGCCTGCACGCCGGCGGCGCGCGCCGCGTTGAGGACCACGCTGCGGGCCCAGACGCTCTCCTTGCCCTCGAGCGTGCGCTGAGCGCCGATGTCGGCGGTGTAGTCCTCCAGGCCGATGGTCAGCGCCACGACGAACGGCGAGGCGGTGGCGATGGCCAGCGCGTTGAAGCAGCCCAGCGCGCTCTCGATGATCGGCATCAGGTAGACCGGCTGCGTCGGGGCGATCTCGTCGATGCGCGCCTGGACGGCCCTGATCTGATCCGCGGTCTCGACCTTCGGGATCAGGACGAGCTGCGCGCCGTACTTCACGACGAAGTCGAGGTCGTCCAGGCCTGCCCCGAGCCCCGCCGAGGGGCCGGCGGGGATCTGGTTGATGCGGACCTGGCGCTCGGAGGCGCCGAAGTCGATGGCGAGCAGGGCGTTGCGCACCAGCACCCGCGCGGCGTCCTTCTCGGCGGGAGCGACGCTGTCCTCGAGGTCGAGGATGACGCCGTCGGGCCCGTGCAGGCCGGCGTTGACCATGAACTTCGGCTCGTTGCCGGGCAGGTAGAGCCGCGAGCGGCGCAGGCGGTCGCGCGCGCTCTTGGGCATCGGGTTGCCCATGGGCTCGGCCAGCAGCGGCCGCGGGATGGTGATCTTCGCCCGCCGGGCCGCCGCCTCGATTCGGGCCGAGAGGGTGAAGGGCAGGGCGCCGAAGTCCTCGACCTTCACGGCCGCGTCCTTGACGTCCAGCGTCTTCAGGTCCTGCTCGACCTGGGCGCGGATGGCCGCGCCGTACATGACGTCCACCTTGCTGGTGATCTCGATGCGCAGCCCGGAGCCCCCCGGCTCGATCGAGACCCAGCAGTCGGAGCGGACGTCTTTGCCACGCCGTCCTGCCTCAGCCATGGCTCGCCGCTCCCTTCTTGAGCTTGGCGCGGGCGTACTCGAGCAGCCCGCCGGCCTCGCGGATGGCGAGGATCTCCTTGGGCAGCGCCGGGAACGCGTAGCTCTTGCCCGCGACGCTGACCGTGCCCGTCGCCGCGTCGACCTTCACCTCGTCGCCCGGCTTGTAGGCGTCCACCGCCTCGGCGCATTCGACCAGCAGCAGTCCCTGGTTGATGGCCGCGCGGTAGAAGATGCGCGCGAAGCTCTTGGCGATGATGGCCTCGATTCCCATCGCCTGCAGGCCCAGCGCCGGTTGCTCGCGCGAGGAGCCGCAGCCGAAGTTGCTGCCCGCCAGGATGACGTCGCCCTTCTTGGCTTCCTTGGCGAAGCTCTTGTCGAGGTCCTCGAGCAGGTGGGGGAGGATCTCCTCCGCGGTCGAGCACTTGTAGGTGTACTTGCCCGGGAAGAGCATGTCCGTGTTGATGTCGTTGCCGTAAGCCCAGACCTTCATTTGCCGGCCTCCTCTCCGCGCGGATCCTTGATGGCGCCGAAGAGCGCGCTGTAAGCCACGGTGGCGGGGCTGGCGAGGTAGATCTCGCTCTCCGCGTTGCCCATGCGCCCCTTGAAGTTGCGGTTCGACGTCGACAAGCACTTCTCGCCCGGCGCCATGGCGCCCATGTGCGCGCCCAGGCACGGGCCGCAGCCCGGCGGCAGCAGCATCGCGCCCGCCTCGACCAGCGTCGCGTAGACGCCGCTGGCCAGGCCGCGCTGCAGGATGTCCTTGGACGCCGGCAGCACCAGCAGGCGCACGCCCGCGGGCAACTTCTTGCCCTTGAGGATGCGTGCGGCCTCCTCGAAGTCCGAGTCGCGGCCGTTGGTGCAGGTGCCGATGAGGAACTGGTCGATCTTGATGCCCTCGACCTCCTTGATCGGCACCACGTTGTCCACGGTGTGCGGCTTGGCGACGACCGGCGTCAGCGTGGCCAGGTCGATCTTCAGCTCCTGCCAGTACTTGGCGTCCTGGTCCGCCCAGACGAGCGGGTAGGTGCCGCGCTTGGTGCCGTGGACCTCGAGGTACTTCTGGGCCGTCTCGTCGGTCTCGAAGACCGCGATCTTGGCGCCCATCTCGATGCCCATGTTGGCGATGGTCAGCCGCTCGTCCATGGTGAGCGCCTTGGCGCCCGAGCCGTGGAACTCGACCGCCGCGTACGTCGCGCCGTCGGCGCCCAGCTTGCCGATGACGGTCAGCACGATGTCCTTGGCGGAGACGTTCTTCTGCAGCTTGCCCTCGAGCACGACCTTGATGGTCGGCGGGCACTTGAGCCAGGTCTCGCCGGTGAGGATGAGCGAGGCGGCCTCGGTGCGGTCGATGCCGGTCGCGAAGGCGCCGAGCGCGCCGTACATGCAGGTATGCGAGTCGCTGCCGACGACCAGCTGGCCGGGGAGGGCGAGGCCCTTCTCGACCATGATCTGGTGGCAGACGCCGTTGCCCACGTCGAAGAAGTTCTTGATGCCGTAGGCGGCGACGTACTCGCGCGCCTTCTTGTGGTTGATGGCGTCCTTGTCGGTGGCGGCCGGGACCACGTGGTCGAGGACGATGCAGTGCATGTCCGGCCGCTTGACCCCGAACTCCTTCAGGTCCTTGGCGATCTTTCCGACGATCGCCGCGGTGTTGTCGTGCGTGAGCAGCCGGTCGGGCTGCACCGTCACGATTTGGCCTACCACCACGTCCCTGCCGCTCTTCAACGAGAGCAGCTTCTCCGCGAATGTCTGTCCCATTCGTTCATTTCCTTGCTGGGAAGCCCAGCCACGAAAATGCGTTGTTCATCCAGAGACACCAACCAAGGAAGTACAGGACGACCGAGACAGCGAGCGTGCCAACGACCCCGGCCAGGCCCAGCGCGAACCTATCGATTGCCCTTTGGGTCTTTGGACTGACCACTACAGCAGCCCGCCACGCTGGTAGATCTCGGTCTGCACCTCGCTGAACGGCTTGCCCTTCACGACGCTGCCGTCCGCGCGCTTGATCTCTCCGGTCTTGAAGTCGACCTCGATCACCTCGCCGTCCTTCAGGTCGACCTTCGACAGGTCGGCGTTGAGGGTCGGCATGGCGTTGTTGATGGCGTTGCGCTCGTAGATGGCGCCGAACGACTCGGCGATCACCAGCGAGACGCCCAGGCTCTTGAAGCAGTCCACGGCCTGCTGCCGCGACGACCCGCAGCCGAAGTTCTTGCCGGTGACGACGATGTCGCCGGGCTGCGCCTTCTTGGAGAAGTCCTTCCAGCCGTCCAGGTTGCCGAACGTGTGCTGGCCCATCTCCTTGAGGTCGGTGATGGCGAGGTGCTTGTTGTGGAAGATCATGTCGGTGTCGACGTTGTCCTTGAGGACAACCCACACCCGGCCCTTGACCTTCATCGGCTTCGGCTCGGTCGACCTGGGCGCCGCCGGCTTGGCGGCCGACTTCTTTCCGCCCGGCCGCGGGCGCAGCGTCGGCAGCGCGTTGTTCATCATCTGCTCGGCGGTGCAGAGGAGGCCGGCGACGGCCGAGGCCGCGGCGGTCTGGGCGCTGGCCAAGTACACCAGGCCCTGGCCCTGCTTGCCCTCGAAGTTGCGGTTGCCGGTCGAGAGGGTGATCTCGCCCGGGCCGTTCTGGCCGATCTGCCCGGCGGCGCAGCCCGCGCAGCCGGCGTTGCCGATGAGCGCGCCCGCGTCCTTGAGGATCTTGAAGATGCCCTCGTCCAGGCAGCGCTTCCAGATAGCGTCGGTGGCCGGCACGACCTTCAGGACCACGTGCTGGAACACCTTGCGGCCCTTGATGACCTCGGCCGCGGCCTTGATGTCCTCGTACCGGCCGTTGGTGCAGGAGCCGATGATGACCGAGTCCACCGGCGTGCCCGCGACCTCGGCGACCGAGACGACGTCCTCGGGGTGCCCGGGCCGGCTGATCATCGGCTCGAGACCCTGGACGTTGACCTCGAAGACCTTCTCGTACTTCGCGTCGGCGTCGGCGTAGACCGGGTCGAACTTCGCGCCGACCGACTTGCAGTACTCGATGACCTCCTTGGAGGGCGGGATGAGGCAGATGATGGCGCCCATCTCGGTGCCCATGGAGGCCACGGTGATGCGGCCGGCGACGTCCAGGCTCTCGATGGCCTCGCCGGTCAGCTCGGCCGAGTAGCCCAGCAGGCCGTTGGCGCCGAAGGTCTTGAGCGCCGCGAGCACGAGGTCCTTGGGCGTGGCGCGCGGGCCGGGCTTGCCCTTGAAGACCACCTTCACCGAGCGCGGGACCTGGAACCAGATCTTCCCGCGCGCCCAGGCGGCGGCGATGTCCACGTCGCCCATGCCCTGACCGAAGGCGCCGATGGCGCCCAGGATGTTGGCGTGGGAGTCGGTGGAGACGAGCGTGCCGCCGGGGCCGATCATGCCCTTCTCGATCGCCAGGTGCGTGCCGATGCCCTGGTCGATGTCGAAGACCTTCAGGCCCTGCTCGCGCGCGAACGTGCGGCAGGCCTGCTGGTTGGCGGCGTACTTCTGGTCGCTACCGGTGGGGTTGCAGTCGAAGGTGAAGACCGTGCGCGCCGGATCGGCGACGCCCAGGCCTGCGTCCTTGATGTTCTTGACGACGTTGGCGCCGCCGAAGTCGCGGGCGGCGCGCACGTCCATGAACACGTCCACGATGTCGTCGGGCTGGCACGGCTTGTTGCCCGAGTGGGCGCTGAGGATCTTCTCGACGAGCGTCTGTCCCATGATCGTTCGCGCTCCTGGCTACTGGATGAGCTGGCCCTTGGACATCATGACCAAGGGATCGAAGGTGCCGAAGTCGGCCTGGTGGATGAGCACCGTCTCCAGGACCTTGGGCGCGCCTTCGCCTTCCTTGGCGTGGCAGGCGACCGTGTTGACGATGTCGTCGGGCAGGCCGACCTTGGCGCAGAAGATGGCGCCGGAGATCGGGTGGCGGGCGAACTCGCCCTTGCGGCTCTTCTTCCAGGTGCCGTCGGGCTTGCGCTCGCTCTCGACCAGCTTGCCCACGTCGTGGAGCAGGCCGCCGGCGGCCAGGCGGTCCCAGTCGATGGCGTAGGGCATCTTCTTGTAGGTGTCCTGCTGGCCCTTGGCGAGCCCGATGGCCCCGCGGGTGACCGCCAGCGTGTGCTCCCAGAAGTTGATGCCCTTGGTGTCGGTGAGGAGCGTGAAGGGCATCTCGTTGAGGTCCTTCATCGACTGCCAGCCGCCCTCCTCGATGGCGAGCATGTAGGCGTCGACGACCTTCTTGCGCAGCTCGAGGCTCTTGATGAGGGCGAGGCCCTCGGCCAGGACGGCTTCGACTTCGGAACGCTGGATCATGGGGGAGGTCCTTCCAAACGGAAGCCCACCGGCGGGAAGGCCGGCAGGCTCCAGAGTTCAAGGCAGTCGGAGCCCGCTTCAGCGGGCTTCCCAAACGGAGCCGGGGCGCTTCAGCCCCCGGGCGGACGCCGGCGAGAAAGAGGCCTAGAGCTTGGCGATGATGGCGTCGCCCATCTGCTGGGTCGAGGCCGCGCCGTGCTTGAAGACGTCCGGGCCGCCGTGCAGGCGCATCATGTCGTAGGTCTGGACCTTGCCCTCGGCGACGACGGCCGCGATGGCCTTGCGGATGCGCTCGGCCTTCTCGGTCTCGTTCACGTAGTCGAGCAGCATGGCGCCCGACAAGATCATGGCGATGGGGTTGACGATCGACGGGCTGAGCTTCTCGTACTTGGGCGCCGAGCCGTGCGTGGGCTCGAAGACCGCGATGTCGCGGCCGATGTTGGCGCTGCAGGCGAAGCCCAGGCCGCCCACCAGGCCGGCGAAGCCGTCGGAGAGGATGTCGCCGAACAGGTTGCTGGCGATGAACACGCCGTACTCGTCGGGGTTCTTGGTCAGCCACATCATCTGCGCGTCGATGTTGGTCGAGCCCAGCTTGATGCCCGGGTAGTCCTTGGCGATCTGCTTGGCCTCGTCCTCCATCATCCCGCTGGTCTCGCGAACGACGTTCGGCTTCTCGCAGACCGTGACCCACTTGTAGTTGTACTTCTTGGCGTACTCGAAGGCCGCGCGGCAGATCCGCTGGCAGGCGTTGCGGGTGAAGATGCGGCAGCTGACCGCTAGGTCCTCGCCCTTGACGTCCTTGAAGGCCTTGAACTGCTTGTGGGTCTCCAGCGCCTTGCGGACCTCGGCCGGCGGGTTGGTCCACTCCACGCCGCAGTACAGGCACTCGGTGTTCTGCCGGAAGATCACCGCGTCGACCTTGGGCTCCTCGAAGCCGCCGTCCACCTTGCGGCGGATGAAGTTCAGCGGGTTGCCGGGGAAGGACTTGGTGGGGCGCACGCAGATGTCCAGGTCGAAGTGCTGGCGCATCTTCACGATCGGGCTGAAGTAGGTGTGGCCCTTGCCCTTGAGCGACGGGTCGAGCTCCTTCTCGGCGTCCTTCTTCGGCTTGCTGGTGATGGCGCCGAAGAGCCCGAGCTTGTGCTTCTCCAGGAGGGCGATCGTGCGGTCGGGCAGCGGGTTGCCCTCCTTGCACCAGAAGTCCCAGCCGATGTCGGCGTTGATGTACTCGGCGTCGAACTTCACGGCGTCCAGGACACGCAGGGCTTCGGGAGTGACCGTCTTGCCGATTCCATCGCCCGGCATCACGACCACGGTGCGCTTCGTCATTGTTGGCCTCAGACAGCCCGCAGTGCGGGCCCGGTGTTGGGGTGAAAAGCAGACGATCGATACCCCATTTGGAGTGGCCGTGGAAGGCGGTCGACCGGTCCGGTCCGAGGACGACGATCGGCGGCGCCATAACGGCTTGCACGGGGTTCCGCAATCGCTCTGTGTAGGGTAGGGTATGCCCCGCGCGCCGGCCGACTGGACTCCTCGCCAAGCGGGACCCGCGCCCCACCACCACCTGAAGGAGGGTTCAACCGTGAGCCACTACCAAGTTTCCCCGGACCAGGTCATCCCGACCCTGCAGAAGAACATCCTCGTCGACGGCTTCCACGTCATCATCGACCTGGAGAAGTCGAAGGGCTCGTACATCCACGACGCGGTCAGCGGCAAGGACCTGCTCGACTTCTACTCCTACTTCGCCTCGCTGCCGGTCGGGCACAACCACCCCAAGCTGACGAACGACCCCGAGTTCATCAAGGCGCTGACCCGGGCCGCCATCGCCAACCCCGCCAACTCGGACATCTACTGCCCCGAGTACGCGGCGTTCGTGGAGCAGTTCGCCAAGCACGCGATGCCGGCCGAGCTCAAGTACCTCTTCTTCGTCGCCGGCGGCGCGCTGGCCATCGAGAACGCGCTCAAGACCGCCTTCGACTGGAAGGTCCGCAAGAACCGGGCGGCGGGCAAGGGCGAGAAGGGCTCGAAGATCCTGCACTTCCGCGAGTGCTTCCACGGCCGCAGCGGCTACACGATGAGCCTGACCAACACCGACCCGGTCAAGACCGACCTGTTCCCCAAGTTCAGCGACTGGCCGCGCATCACCAACCCGAAGATCCAGTTCCCGCTCGACGACAAGGAGAACAAGCGCGTGGCCGAGGTCGAGGCGCGCGCGGTCGCGGAGATCGAGGACGCCTTCGCCCGCTACCCGGACGACATCGCGGCCATCATCATCGAGCCCATCCAGGGCGAGGGCGGCGACAACCACTTCCGCAAGGAGTTCTTCGTCGAGCTGCGCCGCCTGGCCGACAAGCACGACGCGCTGCTCATCTTCGACGAGGTGCAGACCGGCGGCGGGCTCACCGGCAAGCTGTGGGCCTACCAGCACTTCGGCGTGACCCCGGACATCCTCGCCTTCGGCAAGAAGTTCCAGGTGTGCGGCATCGCGGTCGGCCCGCGCATCGACGAGGTGAAGGACAACGTCTTCAAGGTCTCCAGCCGCATCAACTCCACCTGGGGCGGCAACCTCGTCGACATGGTCCGCTGCATCAAGTACCTGGAGATCATTCGCGAGGAGAAGCTGGTCGAGAACGCCGCGGCGATGGGCGAGAAGATGCTCGGCGGCCTGAGGGACATGGCCAAGAAGTTCGACTGCATCTCCAACGTGCGCGGCCGCGGCCTGTTCGTGGCCTTCACCCTCAAGGACACCGCGCAGCGCAACGCCATCCGCCAGGCCTGCTGGGACGCCGGGCTGGCGAGCCTCTCCTCGGGCTCCACGTCGATCCGCTTCCGGCCGTGCCTGACCGTGACCGCCGCCGAGATCGACAAGGCGATGGGCATCCTCGAGCAGGCGCTCGAGAAGACCATCGGCAAGAAGCGCGCAGCGGGGTAACCCGCGAGTAGTGGCAGGCCTCCGCGCCTGCTTCCTGCTTCAGTCTCAGTAGGCCGTTAGTCCTGTAGGGCAGACCGGCGGTGACGCGAGCCGTCGCCGCCGGTCTCGTATCGAGGCCACGGGAGAGCGTATGACCGAGGTGAAGTACACCGAGTTCGCCGCGCAGGCCGTCGGGCTGGCGGACATCTTCAACGAGCTGTTCAAGAAGCCCATCCCCGGCGCCCCGGCGAACTACCGGGTCCAGCTGGCCGTCCCCGACGGTCCGTCGACCGCGGGCGGCAAGCAGGGCACCCAGCACATCAAGCTCATCCCCGTCGGCTCCGGCCCGACGCACGTCGCCGGCTGGGCGAACCAGGCCGACAAGCAGGCGGAGATCCGCAGCTGGGAGTACGTGGTCGCGGTCCACCGCCAGCGCGCGGCGGGGCGGGGCGGGATGCCGGACGAGGCCAGCTACCGCAAGCTCGTCATGGACCTGAAGAGGTTCTTCGAGGGCGAGCAGTTCGCGGTGTCGGTGATCGCGGCGCCGCGGGTGGCCGACGACGACGACGGGCCGGACTTGACGCCCAAGGGGACGGGGTCGAACACCCTGGTGCTGGTGGCGGGCATCGTCGGCGGGCTGGCGCTGGTGGCCGTGCTGGCGTGGCTCTTCCTGGCCAAGTAGCCGACGACCTTGCTGGCGATTCTCAAGGCTTGCGCCCAGGTTCCCTCCCGGAAAGACCGGGGAGTTGGGCGCGGGTGCTTTCGGGTACCAGGCTCCGACTAGGTTTTCCTGGACGTCCGCGCGGCGAGCCTTCCGCTGCGCCGCCCGACGACGAGCAGGGCGGTCAGGCCGACCAGGCCGACGAGGCTGCCGCCGATGGCGCCTCCGCGGACGAGCATGCGCTTGAGCTGGAGGTTCGGGTCGTCGCGGGAGCTGGGTCGACACCAGATCCACTCTCCCTCGGACCCGATGGCGTCGGGCTCGGGGGAGCACTTCGAGATGGCGGGGTTTCTCAAGAACCTCTCGCGCGGAGCCGACCTCACGTAGACCTCTTCCGCCCCGGCTGACTCCGCCTTGCCCCAGGCCAGGAGGTCAGCCTCGCTCAACCCGACGCCCTCCAGGAATCCACTGGGGAGGTTGAGCTCCGCTCCAGAAGCAAGCGCTGGGCATTTCCCACAGGCGCCGCCGCAACGCCGGTAGACGCTGATGGCCTTGCACAGCTCGGCCACCTTTGCGCCGCGGGCCTTGGCCCACGCGGCGGCTTCATCCTCGGGAAGAGCCAAGCCCTCGGTGCGCTCCAGTTCCCGGGCCTCGTACTCCTTCGACCATTCCAAGCAGCGGTCTGCGAGCTCGCCCTCGAACACGACGTTGGTGCCCCACGCCGGAGAGGAGACCCCCAGGAGACCCGCGATCGCGGCGGTGACGGGCGCGAGGGCGGCTCTCAAGGCTTCTTCACCAGGCCGCATTGTTGGCAGAGCTCGCGGACATCGTCGGCGGCGCACAGCTGCAGCAGGGGCGCCGACGCATCGCGGTTGGCCAGGCCGCTCAGCAGGAACTGGCGGGCCTGGCGCTCGAGGGCCTCGGCCCGCGTGACGTTCTCCGGACCCAATTCGCGCTGGTCGGAAGCCGCCAGGAGGTGCGCGCGTGCAGCCTGGACGAGCAGGCTTGGGCGCGCGAATCCGTTCATCGCGCCTTTGGCCTTGCTGGCCAGGTCATCCGCCTCGCGCTGGTGGAGCCCCCAGCGGGACAGCGGAGTATCGAGCGGCCAGTGCTTCTCGCAGCGACTGCGTTTTTTGTGGAGCGAGCCGTCACGAGCGATCACGTTGGCGCACAGGGTTGGCAGGTCATGCGTGTGCCCGTCGGCGTCATAGGCGACGATGGCCTTTCCAAGGAAGGCCCGGCCCTTTTCGAGGGTGCCCGGGGCCCTGGTCGACTCGGCGTTCTCGAGGAGCACGCTCGAGGCCTCCAGGCTCATCTGCCAGACATTCTTCGTGTCGGAGAGCTCCTCCGCGGCCCGGATCGCTTCCTCGTAGAGCGGCACGATGTCCTTCATTTGTTCGCGCGGGCGGGACTCCTCCGCGAACTTCCAGGCGGCCTTGCGAAGGCCGTCGAGATCCTTGGATTTGCGCCGGGCCTCCAGCGACTTCCCGACCCACTCGAAGCCGCTCTTGCCGGAGGACATCGCGCCCAGATCGTGCGCCGCGCGCGCCATGGTCCAGAGGTCGCCGCGCTTCTCGGCCTGGGAGTAGGCCTCCCGGTACGCGGCCTCGGCCTCCGTCCCACGGTGCAAGGCGTTCAGCACCTCGGCGCGCCGGTGGAGGGCCCGGGTGGCGATCTCCGGGTGCTTGTCCGCCAGGGCCTGCTTGCGGACGGCGTCGAGCACCTCGAGCGCGTCCAGCGGCTTGCCTTGGCGCCTCAGGGCAAGGGCCCGGCCGAGCTCCGCAATCAGCTCGGGGTCCGCCTCTGCGCCGAGGAACGCCGGCTCCCCGACGTCCGCGTCCGCAGCCCCGGCATCCGGCTCAGAGGACGTGGATGCCGTGAGTGCGAGCGCGAGCAGAACGGCCAGTGGCATGCCTCAAGGCTACGCCTGCGCGCCTGGACCTGTCTTCCCGGCTACGCGGCGGGCCGTGGCCACACCTGCCGGCGCGCCGCCGGCCGCAGCGCCAGGTAGGTCGTCGCGCTCACGGTCGAGATGAAGCCGCCCAGGCCCACCGTGAGCCAGATCCAGCTGGCTGGGACGGTCACGTAGATGGGCACCAGCGGGGCGAGCAGGGTCACCGCCAGCGCGACCGAGAGCACGTGCGTCAGCACCTCCATCCGCGCCAGCCGCCGGGGATCGAGCTCCTTCAGCCTTTCCCAGAGCAGCTGCTCCTGCCGCCAGTAGGTGTAGACGACCGGGATGATCTCCAGGGTCAGGAACGCCGAGGTCAAAAGCCCGCCGACCATCGGCGCGGCGATGCGCTTCATCACGTCGGCGCCCGAGCCGGTGGCCCACAGGAGCGGCATCAGGCCGATGAGCATGGTGGCCACGGTCATCAGCTTGGGCCGCACGCGCATCACGGTGCCCTCGAGGTGGGCCCAGATGATGTCGTTGAGGTCGCGGATCTTGCCGGCCTTGCGCCGCCTTTCGTAGGCGTTGTCGATGTAGACGATCATCACGATGCCGGTCTGCGCGGCCAGCCCGACGAGCGCGATGAGCCCCACCCAGACCGCGGTCGAGAGCCGGTAGTCGAGCAGCCACAAGAGCCAGACGCTCCCGACCATCGCGAACGGGATGGAGAGCAGGACGATCAGCGTCTCGGTGAAGTTCTTGAAGTGCAGGAAGAGCAGCAGCACGACGATGAGCAGCGTGAACGGGATGACCAGCTTCATGCGCTCGGCCATCTGCTCGAGCAGCTCGTACTGGCCGGTCCACTTCAGGAAGTAGCCCTGCGGCATCTTCAGCTCGCCGCCGTTCTGGGCCTTGCGCACGACCTCCTTGGCGTCGTCGACGTAGCCGCCCACGTCGCGCGACGGGTCCACGTCCACGTACACGTAGCCGACCAGGAAGCCGCCTTCGTCGCGGATCATCGGTGGGCCGCTGGCGACGTGGACGTCGGCGATCAGGCCGAGCGGCACGAAGGTCTGCTCGCTCGCCGTGGAGGGCTGCTGCTCGCCGGTCGAGGGCGGGGCCATCGGCGCGGAGAGGCCGGGCATCGACGGGAGGCCGAGGCCCATGGCTGCGGAGGAGCCGACGTCCAGCCTCGGCGCCGAGTCGCCCAGGCTGGGACGGGCGGGCAGGCCAGCGGAGCCCGACGAACCCGAGGAGCCGCCCTCCATGCCGCCCATCGCGAGCGCGGTCGGTGGCAGAGTGCGCGGCTGGAGCGCGCCCATCTTCCCGGGGCCGCCCGCGCCTCCGCCCGCTTTGCCCACCGGGACCAGGAGCTGCTTGAGCTTCTCCACGTCGCTGCGCAGGTCCTGCGGGTAGCGCACGTTGATGGAGAACCGGTTGCGCCCCTCGACGGTGGTGCTGATCGGCGCGCCGCCGATGGCCGCCTCGATGGTCCGCTGCACCTCGCCCACGGTCAGCCCGTAGCGCGCCAGCGCCCGGCGGTCGGGGACGATGTCCACGTAGAGCCCGCCCAGGTTGCGCTCGTACAGGACGCTGCGGGTGCCGCGGACCGGGGCGAGCAGCCGCTCCAGCGTCTCGCCGATCTTCTCGATCTCCTCGAGGTTGCTGCCGTGGACCTTGATGCCCACCGGGGTGCGCACCCCGGTCGTCAGCATGTCCACGCGGGTCTTGATGGGCATGGTCCAGGCGTTGGTCCAGCCCGGCATCTGCAGCTTCCGATTCATCTCCGCGGTCAGCTCCTCCCAGGTGATGGGCGTCTGCTCCGGCCAGAGCCGGCGCAGGGCCGGCTTGAGCGACTCCGGCGCCCAGGTCGAGAACCAACGCACGCGGTCGAGCTTGCGCCACTCCTCCACCGGCTTGAGGCGCACCGCGGTCTCCACCATCGTCAGCGGCGCCGGGTCGGTCGCCGTCTCGGCGCGGCCGGTCTTGCCGAAGACCGAGGCCACCTCGGGGAAGTCGCGCAGCACCCGGTCCTGGGTCTGCAGCTGCCGCTTGGCCTCCTCGATGGAGATGTTGGGGAAGGTCGTCGGCATGTAGAGCACGTCGCCCTCGTTGAGCGGCGGCATGAACTCGTGGCCCAGCTTGAGGGCGACGGGGATCGCCGAGAGGACCGCCAGCAGGCCGATGAGGATCGTGGACTTGGGGCTGCGCAGCGCCACGAACACGAACGGCTTGTAGAGCCGGATGATGAATCGGCTGACCGGGTGCCGGGCCTCGGGGCGGATCTTCCCGCGCAGCAGCGCGTCGCGCAGGGCGGGGGCGAAGGTGATGGAGAGGAGCGCCGCGGCGAGCATCACGAAGGTCTTGGTGTAGGCCAGCGGCTTGAAGAGCCGGCCCGCCTGCCCGGTGAGGGTGAAGACCGGCAGGAAGGAGACGGCGATGACCAGCAGCGAGAAGAAGATGGCCGGGGTGACCTCGCGGGCGGCCTCGGCGAGCAGCTTGCGGCGGTCGGCGCCGGGCGGGGCGTGCTCCAGCTTCTTGTGGCTGGCCTCGATCATCACGATCTCCGCGTCGACCGTGGCGCCGATGGCGATGGCGATGCCGCCCAGGCTCATGATGGTGGAGGGGATGTCCAGCAGGTACATCGGGATGAAGGCCAGGGCGACCGAGACGGGCAGCGAGAGGATGGGCAGGAGCGCGCTGCGGAAGTGCAGCAGGAACAGGATGATGACCAGCGCGACGACGATGGCCTCCTCGACCAGCGCGCTCTTGAGCGTCCCGATCGAGCGGTGGATGAGGTCCGAGCGGTCGTAGGCGATCTCGATCTTCACGCCCTCGGGCAGGCCGGGCTTGAGCTCCTCGAGCTTCTCCTTCACGCGGTCGATGACCTTGAGCGCGTTCTCGCCGTAGCGCATCACCACCACGCCGCCCACGGCCTCGCCCTGGCCGTTCCACTCCATCAACCCGCGGCGGATGTCGGGGCCGAAGCGCACCGAGCCCACGTGCTTGACCAGCACCGGGGTGCCGGTGGGGCCGTTGACCTTGAGGACCACGTCCTCGAGCGCGGCGAGGTCCTGCACGTAGCCGGTGCCGCGCACGTAATACTCGCGGCCGCTCATCTCCAGCACGCGGCCGCCGACGTCGCCGTTCGAGTCGCGCACCGCGTCGATGACCTGCTGCAGCGTGACGCCGTGGGCCTTGAGCTGATTGGGGTCGACGGTGATCTGGTACTGCTTCTGGTAGCCGCCGACGCTGGCCACCTCGGCCACGCCGGGCACCTGGCCGATGGCGTAGCGCAGCGTGAAGTCCTGCAGCGTGCGCAGCTCGTCCAGGCCGCGCTTGCCGCTCTCGTCGACCAGCGCGTACTGGAAGACCCAGCCGATGCCGGTGGCGTCGGGCCCGAGCTGCGGGCGCACGCCCTCGGGCAGCCGGCTCTGGACGGAGGCCAGGTACTCGTTGACGCGGCTGCGCGCCCAGTAGAGGTCGGTGCCCTCCTCGAAGATGACGTAGACGAAGCTCATCCCGAACATGGTGCTGCCGCGCACGTCGACGACCTTCGGCGCGCTCACCAGCCCGGAGACGATGGGGTAGGTGACCTGGTCCTCGACGAGGGTGGGGCTGCGGCCCATCCACTCGGTGAAGACGATGACCTGCGGCTCGGACAGGTCGGGGATGGCGTCCAGGTTGATGCGCTTGATGGCGGTGAGCGCCGCGAAGAGCGCGAAGCCCACGCCCAGCAGGACGAGCAGGCGGTTCTTGGCGCTGAACTCGATGATCTTCTCGACCATGGGCTACCTCGCCGCCTTCGTCTCGCCGTGGCCGGCGTGGCCCGCGGCGCGCGACGTCGTCGACATGCCCTCGATGGCGGCGCGCAGCCGGCTCTCGGAGTCGATGAGGAAGTTGGCGGTGGTGACCACGAGGTCGCCCTCGGCGACGCCCGAGAGCAGCTGCGTGCGCTCGCCCAGCCGGGCGCCCACGCTGACGCGCCGGGGCTCGAAGCGGCCGCCCTCCCTGGCCAGGAAGACGTACTGCGTCTCGCCGGTGTCCACCACCGCGTCGGAGGGGACGACCAGCCCGTCGGCCTTGGCCAGCTGCAGCGCCACGTCGCCGAACATGCCGGGCTTGAGGCGCAGGTCGGCGTTCTTGAAGGCCAGCCGCACCCGCAGGGTGCGCGTCTCGGCGTTGAGGGTCGGGTAGATGAACTGGACGCGCCCGCTGAAGGTCTCGCCGGGGTAGGCCTGCAGGGACAGCGTCGCCGTCTGGCCCATCTTCACCCGGCCGATCTCGGCCTCGTAGATGTCGGCGAGCAGCCAGACCTTGGACAGGTCCGCGACCTGGAACAGCTCGGCGCCGGTCTGCACGTACAGGCCCGGCAGCGCGCTGCGGGAGATGACGTGCCCCTGGACCGGCGAGCGGATCTTCATGGCCCGCTGCGGCTTGCCCGACTTCTCGATCTCGGCGATCTCCGGCTCGGAGATGCCCAGGAGTTCCAGCTTCTGCCGCGCGTCCGCCTCGAGCCCGCCGTTCGGGGAGCCCTGAGCGGCCCAGCGGCGCGCGTTGAGGAACTCCTGCTGCGCCGCGAGCAGCTCGGGGCTGTAGATCGTCGCCAGCTCCTGGCCCTTCTCGACCCGGTCGCCGGTCTGCATCACGAAGACCTGCTCGATCCATCCGGAGAAGCGGGTGTGGACGTGCGCCAGGCTCTCCTCGGCGGCGGCGAGCGAGCCCACCGTGCGCAGCTCGGTCTGCAGCGACTGCCGGGTCACCTTCTCGGTGCGCACGCCGGCCAGCTGCACGCGGTCCTGGGACAGCTCGACCGGCACCAGGCCGGGCACCCCCATCACCCCGAGCTTGTCGAGGGGCTTGGTCGTGTCGAGGGGTGGCTTGGTGGCCAGAGCCGGGATGGTCTCCTTGGGCTGCAGGAACATCTTGCAGAGGGGGCAGCGGTCCTTGGCGCTCATCCCGGTCTCCTCGGGATGCATCGGGCAGGCGAAGGGGTCCGACGGCTCGTGCCGGTGGCCCTCGTGGCCCGCCTCCCGCGTCACCCCGAGCCCGTCGTGGGGCGCCGGCGGGTCGGCGGTCGGCTTGGCTTCGCCGCCGGCCTTCTCGATCGGCACCAGGCTCATGCCGCAGATCGGGCAGTCGCCGGGGTGGTCCTGGATGACCGCCGGGTGCATCGGGCAGTGGTAGAGCTTCGCCGAGGGGTTGACGGCGAGGTCCGCGGCCGAGCGCGAGTACCCGGCGTAGGAGATGGCGGCGAGTCCGGCCATCGCCGCGACCAGGAGCCAGCGCACGACCCCCATGACGCGGGTTCCGCGCGGGGCCTGCTCCTCGCCTTCGGGCAACGCTTCGGGATGTTCCAGGTGCGTGGAGTCCATGGTCAGTGCTCCTGAGAGATCGAGGGATTGCCGATGGCGCGCTCGACGTCCGCCCAGCCGGAGTGCATCTGGGCCAGGGCGCGCTCGCGGTCGATGCGGACCTGCAGGAGGGACCGCTCGGAGTCGAGGAGCCCGAGCGCGTCGCCTTGGTTGGAAGCGAAGGCCGTCTCGGCGGCCTCGTAGCTCTGCTTGGCTTGGGGCAGGAGGTCGCGCTCCAGCAGGGTGAAGGTCTCGCGCGCGGCGCGGTAGCGGGCCAGGGCGTCGCGCAGCTGGAAGCGAGCGGTGACGAGCGCGGCGTCGCGCGTGCGGCGGTCGGCGGAGACGGTGCGCTCGGCGGCGGCGACCTCCTCGCCGTGGCGCGGGTTGAGCCAGGGGAGGGTCATCGAGACCATGGCCGACCAGCCGTGCTGGCTGGCCATGCTCATGGGGCTGAACATGTAGTCGACGCCCACCATCAGGCCGGGCCAGCGGCCGCTCTGGTGGGCGGCGTCGAGGTCGGCCTGGCTGCGGGCGATGGAGGAGTCGATCGAGGAGATCTCCGGGCGCGCCTCGACGCGGTCCTCGAGCGCGGACGGCTGCGGCGGCTCGGGCGGGGCCGGCAGCTCGGAGAGCGCGCCCAGCGGCGCGTCCATGGGGCGGCCGACCAGCGCGTTGACCAGCGCGGCGGCGGAGGCGCGGGCCTGGTCGAGCGAGGCGAAGTCGGCCTTCAGCCGCGACAGCTCGACGCCCGCGCGCAGCACGTCCTGCTGCGAGACGCGGCCGGACTGGTAGTTGGCCCGGGCCAGCTCGGCGATGCGCCCCGCGATCCGCACGTGCTCCTCGCGGATCTGCCGCTCGTGGTCGACGCGCAGGAGATCCGAGTAGGCCTTGTGGAGCTGCGAGACGACGTCCAGTTCGCGGGCGCGCTCGAGGTGCTCGACGGTGCGAGCCTCGGCCTCGCCGGCGCGCTCGCGGGCGCCGCGGACGCCGTAGGCCGGGAACTCCTGCTGCAGCCCGAACATGTGCATCTCGGCTTCGTAGGGGCGCTCGAGCGGCGCGTTCCAGAGCTGGTAGCGCAGCGAGAGGTCCGGGAAGCCGCCCGCGGCCTTGGCCTTGAGGTCGGCCGCGCGGACGTGCTCGCGGTCGGCGGCGAGGTCGGGGTTCTGCTCGAGGGCGCGGGCGACGAGCGAGGGCAGGTCCGCGCGTGTGGAGAGGGGATCGGCGCTGTCGGCGGTCGCGGAGGCGATCAGCCGGAGGGCCAGGAGGGCGGCCAGGTGGGCGTGCATGTTGCGGCTCCAAGGGTGAGCGGAAGGATCGGAAAGGCCTCGGGCCTCGCCGGTCGGCTCACACCTGGAGCGTGCAGGTCTTAAGCAGGATGGGCGGTCCGGCGTCGCGGAGCGGGAGGTGCCGCGCGAACTGGCCGGGAGGGAAGATCGGGTCGGGCGAGGGGCGCTGGGCGACGACGAACGAGAAGGCGGGCGCCGAGAAGTCGGGCGCACGTCGCAGGCTCGAGCCCGGGGCGCGCTCGACCTGGACGGTCTCCACGACGCAGCAGGAGCGCGAGAGCGTCGGACCGGACGGCGCCTGGGCGGACTTCTTGGTGCAGCAGCAGGTCTTGCGCACCGAGCCGTCGCGGCAGCGCATCTGCGAGTAGGCGAACGCGTTCCCGCTCGCCAGGACGAAGGGGAGCAGGAGGGCGGCGCAGGCTCGCAGAGAAAGGGACATTCGAGGTCGTCTCAACAGGCTGAAGGCTTGGCTGTTCCCGTTACTGAGCACGCCTCATGCCAGCGTGTTTCCTGGGAAAATCAGCGGTTAGAGGCGGCCCGGTGTGATGGCCTCGGTCACACTGCGGTGGCCGCAGTCACGGAATCGACTCCCGCCAAACAGATTGCCGGCGGGTGCAGGTCCGGGCGATCTTCGCCGCCGCTGAGCATTCCCGAGCGAGCCGAGGGAACGACGATGAACACGGACGACAGGTACTGGAAGCAGCGGCTGGTCTCCGGCTTCGGGGACAAGGGGCAGGACGCCCTGCGTGCGGCGAAGGTGACGCTCGTCGGCTGCGGCGCGCTCGGGTGCGGCCAGGCGCAGCTGCTGGCGCGGGCCGGGGTGGGGCGGCTGACGCTCATCGACCGCGACTTCGTGGAGTTCAGCAACCTGCACCGCCAGCTGCTCTTCGACGAGCAGGACGCGCTGCAGGCCATCCCCAAGGCCGAGGCCGCCGCGCGCCGGCTGCGGCAGGTCAACTCCACCGTGGAGATCGTCGCCAAGGTCGCGGACGTGACCGCCCAGAACGTGGAGAGCCTGATCGAAGGCGCGGACCTGGTGATGGACGCGACCGACAACATCGAGGCGCGCTACGTGGTGAACGACGCCTGCGTGAAGCACGGCGTGCCGTGGATCTACGGCGGCGCGCTGGGCGTCGAGGGCACCGTGATGGCGGTGCTGCCGGGCAAGGGCCCGTGCCTGCGCTGCCTGTTCGACGAGCCGCCGCCCCCGGGCACCCTGCCGACCTGCGACATGCTGGGCGTGCTCAACATCACCCCGGCGACGGTGGCGGCGCTGCAGGTGACCGAGGCGCTCAAGCTGTTCGCGGGCAAGCCGACCTTCCCGGGCGTGATCGCGCTGGACCTGTTCACGAGCACGTTCCGGACGGTGAAGGTCGAGAAGAACCCGGATTGCGTCTGCTGTGGCCAGCGCAAGTTCGAGTTCCTGGAAGGCAACGCGGCCTCGGGCGCGACCAGCCTGTGCGGGCGCAACGCGGTGCAGATCCGCCCGGCCGGCGAGCACGCGATCGATCTCGCGGCGCTGGCGGCCCGGTTGGCGACGGCAGGGAAGGTCACCAACAACGGGTTCCTGCTGCGGCTGGAGCTGGGCGAGCAGACGCTGCACGTGTTCGCCGACGGGCGGGCCATCGTGAAGGGGACGGATGACCCGGTGGCGGCGCGGGCGATCTACGCGAAGTACGTGGGGGTCTAAACCTCCCCCCCGCCCCTCCAGCGGAGCTGGAGGGGAGCTCGGCTCTGCTCGACTCGCTGCCCTGCGGAGCTAACGCTGCCGCGAACGACCTTGCTCGATCGAAGGCAGGGCCGCCCGGCACGGACGTGGCGTTGCCAGCAGCTCCTACCGGATCGCCGAAGGCAACCAACGGCCCCCCCGCCAGCTCCGCTGGAGGGGGCCGGGGGGAGGTTTGCCTAGCCGAGCGCCATCTTCAGGTCCTCGATCAGATCCTCCGCGTTCTCGATGCCCACCGAGAGCCGGATGAACCCGTCGTGGATGCCCAGCTTCTGCCGCGTCTCCGGCGGCACCGAGGCGTGCGTCATGATCGCCGGGTGCTCGATGAGCGACTCGACCCCGCCCAGCGACTCGGCGCAGGCGAAGATGCGCACCGACTCCAGGAACTTCTTCGCCGCCGGCAGGCCGCCCTTCACCACGAAGGTCAGCATCCCGCCGAAGCCCTTCATCTGCTTCTTCGCCAGCGCGTGCTGCGGGTGGCTGGGCAGCCCCGGCCAGGTCACCTTCTCGACCTTCGGGTGCGCCTGCAGGTAGTCGGCGATGCGCGCCGCGTTCTCCTGGTGCCGATCCATGCGCACCGGCAGGGTCTTGACCCCGCGCAGCACGAGAAAGCTGTCCATGGGCCCGGGGACGCCGCCCACCGCGTTCTGCAGGAAGTACATCCGCTCCGCCAGCGCCGGGTCGTTGGTGCAGGCGAAGCCGCCCACCACGTCCGAGTGGCCGTTGAGGTACTTGGTCGTCGAGTGCGCCACCACGTCGATGCCCAGCTCCAGCGGGCGCTGCAGGTAGGGCGTCATGAAGGTGTTGTCGCAGACCGAGAGCACCTTGCGCCTGCGGCAGATCTCGGAGACGCCGGCGAGGTCCACCAGCTTGAGCATCGGGTTGGTCGGGGTCTCCACCCAGACCAGCTTGGTCTTGGGCGAGATCGCCGCCTCGAGGTTCTTCAGGTCGGTCAGGTCGACGAAGGAGAACGTCAGCCCGGCGCGCTTGAAGACCTTGTCGAAGATGCGGAAGGTGCCGCCGTAGACGTCGTCGGAGCAGACCACGTGGTCGCCGGCGTCGAGCAGGTGCATCAGCATGTCGCTGGCCGCCAGCCCCGAGCCGAACGCCAGCCCGAACTTCGCGCCCTCGAGCGCCGCCAAGCAGTCCTGCAGTGCCTTGCGCGTGGGGTTCTGCGTCCGGCTGTACTCGTAGCCCTTGTGCTGCCCGGGGCCCGCCTGCACGTAGGTGGAGGTCAGGTACACCGGCGTCATGATCGCGCCGGTCGTCGGGTCGGGCTCCTGCCCGGCGTGGATGGCGAGGGTCTCGAAGCGCATGCGCAGTCTCCTTCGAAGCGAGGCGGCAACAGAGCCAGCCCGCTGACGCCAAGTCAACAGCCCACGTGAGGTGACTCTGTCGGGTGCCGAGCGCGGCCGCCCCAGCAACCGCGCGTTCTGCCTGGGGAATTCTCCCCGGGTCGCGGGAGCCCGCGCCTGCCTGCTAACCTCTCGGATTCTCATTCGGCGGCAACGGAGGAAGGGCTCATGGCGATCGGCAACCGCACGGTGTTCGGGGTGGGCGTGCTCTCGCTCGTTCTGTCGAGCTGCAGCTGCAACACGCCTCCGCCGACCACCAACCACCTGCTGGGCGAAGGCGAGCGCTGCGACGAGGACGACGCCTGCGAGACCGCGCTCTGCGTGGCGCTGCCCCGCGAGGACAAGACCTGCCGGCGCACCTGCGAGTCGGGCTGCCACTCCGAGGAGATCTGCTCGACCTTCGGCACCGGCAGCAACGGCGGCCTGCGCGCCGGCTGCGTGCCGGTCAAGGCCGGGCTGTGCCTGCCCTGCGCGCAGGACGCGGACTGCCCCTACGCCGCCGACGCCTGCCTGAGCGTGAGCGGGGCCCACTTCTGCGGGCGCGACTGCTCCTACGACGAGAGCTGCCCCGAGGGCTACACCTGCACCGAGGGCGTCGCCGCCGAGGGCGGCATGGCCCCCAAGCAGTGCATCCCCAAGAGCGCCACCTGCTCGTGCATCCCGCAGACCGCGGGCCTGAAGCGCCCCTGCGAGATCAAGAACAGCTTCGGCACCTGCACCGGCAACGAGACCTGCGGCGGCACCGGCTACGCGAACTGCGACGCGCGCGTCCCCGCCGCCGAGGCCTGCAACGGCGTGGACGACGACTGCGACGGCCAGACCGACGAGGGCATGGACGACGTCACCTGTGGCCTGGGCGAGTGCGCGGTCACCGTCCAGGCCTGCCTGGACGGCGTCCCGCAGACCTGCACCCCCAAGGGCGGGGACGCCGAGACCTGCAACGGCAAGGACGACGACTGCGACGGCAAGACCGACGAGGACTTCGACCTGACCACCATCGACCGCTGCGGCAGCTGCGACAACGCCTGCGTCGTCGCGCACGGCAAGCCGGGCTGCAAGGCCGGCGCCTGCTACGTGCTGGACTGCGACCCCGGCTTCGACGACTGCGACCTCAAGTACGAGACCGGCTGCGAGGCCAACCTCAACACCGACAAGAACAACTGCAGCATGTGCCTGAACGCCTGCGCCCTGCCGTTCGCCGACGCCCGGTGCGCGGCCGGCGCGTGCGAGGTCGCCAAGTGCCTCGAGGGCCACTGGGACGTCGACCCGGCCAAGCCGGGCTGCGAGTACGGCTGCACGCCCACCGCCGGCGGCGTGGAGAAGTGCGACAACATCGACAACGACTGCAACGGCCAGACCGACGACGGGCTCGACCTGACGGCCGACCCGAAGAACTGCCTGAGCTGCGGCAACGTCTGCCCGACCCTGAACGGCATCGCCGGGTGCTCGGCCGCCGGCTGCACCATCGCCTGCCTGCCCGGCTGGGCGGACTGCGACCCGCTCATCCCCGGCTGCGAGACGAACACCAACCTCTCGAACGACCACTGCGGCAAGTGCGCGCGCAAGTGCGCGCCCGCCAACGCCGACGCCTTCGC
>DASXVQ010000097.1:0-3492 GCA_036504155.1 Myxococcales bacterium | reverse complement strand
GTCCGCGCAAGACTGCAGCGGTCATGCTCAAACTGCGGCTGGTCTTCTCGCCACGGTGGCGGAGGTGGCCGAAACTGGCTGAAGCATGGCGGGCCCGGCCCAAGCCGGAGATCTGAAAGGACCGGTCGGAATTCCCGACTGCCGGAGCCGTGCGTCACTCGCGCGGGCATGCGCGTCGGCGGCCCGATGCTCGCCCCGCGAAATGAACCCTGAAGTGTCCCCACGTCGGGAAACTTCCTGACTCCACGAGCAACTGGCTCCACGTGGAGCCACTTCCCTCCCCCGCCCCGAGCGCCCTGGCATTCGACCATCCTCCACTGGCTCCACGCGCAACTGGCTCCACGTGGAGCCACTTCGCTCGCCCCCCGCCCCGAGCCCCCTCCGTCGACCATCCTCCACTGACTCCACGATCAACTGGCTCCACGTGGAGCCAGTTGCCGCAGGCCGCAAGCGCCGTGGCCCTTGCCGCCAAGACCGCACGGCGAGTAAAAAGGAATCCTCACACCAAGGCTGCCGGCAAGCTGTCCGCGCGGTCTGCAGATTGGACAAGGGGGAAGCGCCATGCCGAAGACCATGCCGAAGACGCAGGACAAGCCTGTGACGAAGAGCCCCGAGCTCAGCCCGCAACGGCTGCGCGAGATCGCCGACTTCGTGCTGCGCGAAGGCGCATCCGGAGAGGTCCGCAGCACGCTGACCATCGGCAGGTATCTCTTCGGCCAGGTCTTCCACGGCTCCGAGCAGGCCTTCCACTCCAAGGACCCGACCAAGGACGACTCGTTGCGGGACCTCGCGGCGCAGGAAGGGATGGCGGATGCCGGGTGGGGCCGGGAGCGCCTGCGGATCTCCGTCGCGCTCTTGCTGATGGCGCAGGCGCACAACGACTTCCGCGCGTGGCGGTTCCTGCGCGTGAGCCACTACGCGCAGGTCCTCGGTCTTCCGCCCGAGCGGCAGCGCGAGCTGCTGGACCAGGCCGACAAGGGGCGCTGGTCGGTGGAGCGGATGGCGCAGGAGGCGGGGGGGAAGAAGCCGCGCAGGGAGCGGAAGTCCACCCCGCTCACCTCGGCCCGGGCGCTGATCCAGGTCCGCGAGACCATGGCCCAGCTCTCCGTGTACGCAGACCCGAGCACCGGGCTGGGCCCAGCCCTCGCCCAACTCGGCCTCGACGCCAAGGAGGCTGCGGAGTTCACCGCCACCATGGAGAAGGGCGTCGGCCTGCTCCAGGGCTTCCAGAAGGCGCTCGAGGAGCTGAGGAAGCGCTCCGCGGCCAACCTCAAGAAGGCGGCAGGCAAGGTGGCCGCGCCGGGCTGATCGAGCGAGGGAAAAACGGATGCCTGTGCGATGGCGTGCGTGACCATCGCCGAGACGACCCGACCTTCGCGTCGCGTCCCGCCTCAGCGGCAGCCAGTACGGCTTCCTCTTCTGGGGCCGTTCGGCGGGTCCTGGCTGCGGTCCATGGTCGGAGCCAGCGGCGCGCTCCTGATCAGCGCTTGCGCCAGAACCTGGCCCTGCGCAGCGAGATCTTCCGCAAGCCCAGACGCAGGCATGCTGCCCACCTGGACTTGTTCCCCGAGTGGCTCAAAGGGTCGCAGACGCTGTTGAACCTGTGGCCCTACGCGCATCACGAACTCGAGGTGCTGCTTCTCGACGGTCGAGAGCGTCGCATCGGGAAGCTGTGGGGAGATCGCCACGAGCTCCGCGCCCAAGCTTCGGATCTCGGGGAGGGCCCCCTGGAGAGCGTGGAGTTGCAGGCTGCAGTAGGGCACCAATCCCCGCGATAGAAGGTCACCACGAGGGCTCGCGCCTTGCGCGCCTTCCCCGAGTCGAAGGGCTTGCCGGCGGCATCGGGGAGTACGAAGTCCGGCGCCGCCGCGCCTGCCTTGAGCGCCGTCTTCGGGACCTCGGAGTTCTTCAGGTCTTCGATGGCCAATTCCATCACCGCGCGCTTCTCGGCCGACATCTTCCCCGCGGAGGCCTGGGCCTTCGCCCTCAACTGCTCCGCGAGGGTCCGCTCTTTGGCGCCTGCCGCATTCACCAGCCCCATGACGCCGACCAGGACCAGTCCGCTCCGCCACGTCGCGATGCCTGCCTCCGCCCCTCAACCCGAGCCGCCTTCGGAGCCACCACCGGCCTTGCCCTTGGTGGCCTTCCAACCTTGGAATCGCTTCAGAAGCTCGTCTAGGACGTCCGGTGGCGTCGTCTCCTCCACCTGCACCTTGCCGACCGCTTTGAGCGTCTGCTTCATCTGCCCGAGGTACGCCCTGCAGTGCGAGCACATTCCCAGGTGCATCTGGAACTTCAACCGCTGCCCCCAGGTGAGCCGGCCCTCGAGGTAGTCCGTCACCAACTCCGTCAGCTCTTGGCAGGTCAGCATCACGATTCTCCCGCCAGGTACTGCTCCAGTGCGGCCCGCACCCTTGATCGGGCTCGATGGAGGAGGACCCGCTGATTGGTCTCCGAGATGCCCAAGACGTTACAGACCTCCGAGGAGTCAAGCCCCTCCACGTCCCGCATGGTGAGCACAATCCGCTGGCTCTCCGGCAGGTTGGCGATTGCGGCCCCGAGGTGCGAAAGGGCCTCCTTGTCGACCGCCAGCTTCTCCGGCGTGTCCTCGTCCCAGCGCTCGGGCGGCTGTGCCCACATGCCGTTGGACTTGAATCGTGTCGGGTCGACCGCTCGTTCGCCGGATTCCTCGGGACCTTGGAGCGACCAAAATTGCGTCGTGCGTTGCTCCCGTTCGCCCTTCGTCTTGGCTCGGTTGGTGAGGATGCTGAACAGCCAGGACTTGAACGACGCGCGGCGCCCGAAGCCGGCGAGCCCCTCGAGGACCGCCATCCAAGTGTCCTGCGCGACCTCCTCCGCGATGCTCCGGTCGCGGACGAACATCGACGCCAGGCGCACGAGCGCCGGGTGGTAGCGGTCGACGAGCGCAGCGAACGCGGCCTCCTCGCCTGCAAGGACGCGATCGACGAGGTCGAGGTCGTTGGCCGGACCGGGGGAGTTCATCGCCCTCGTCTCCTAAGACGGTCGGCTGCCCCACGCAAAGGGGGGCGCGGTGCTCTGGAGGCACGCGTCCCCCCCCCGCGAATGCAGGCGACCGGCGGAGACCGAACGCGGCCGCCGCCGGCACCTGGCTTCTCAAGCTCGCCCGTGCGCGTGCGCCGCGAGCGGGATGGAAGCGCCGTGGGCGCCGACGATGGCCCCAAGAACCGCGCCGTAGATGACGTGACCCATGAGGCTGCCGGCGGCCACGATCGCCGACCCGCTGAAGAGGCCGCCGCCCATCATCGGCATCACGATCGTCTGGGCCATGAGCCACGGCGCGATCGAGAACAGCGCACCCCTCAGCGCGCCGGGGCCGGGGAGGCGTGTCGCGACGAATGCGCCGTACCCGACCGCGAGCGCGGTCCCGATGACGAAGTGTGCCATCCAGCCCAGCACCAAGCTCCCGCCCATCACGGAGCCGAGCATCGCTCCGATGTTCATGGGCGGAAG
>DASXVQ010000096.1:0-14755 GCA_036504155.1 Myxococcales bacterium | reverse complement strand
CCGACGAACATGAAGGCGGTGAAGACGCCCCACATCGTCAGGTACCAGCCCATGTAGCCCTCGGGCGTCTTGTCCATCAGCCCGGTCCTGGGGCCGACGATGAGGACGACCAGCGAGATCCAGAAGAAGCCGTAGGAGGTGAAGGCGGTCAGGCCGAAGGTGTTGCCCTTCTTGAACTCCAGGACGCCGGCGATGACCTGCGCGATTCCGCCGTAGCACAGCCCCATCGAGAGGATCATCGCGGAGATGGGGAAGAAGCCCGCGTTGTGGATGTTGAGCAGCACGGTGGTCATTCCGAAGCCCATCAGGCCGAGGGGGGCGGGGTTGGCGGTCTTCTCCAAGGCGTCACTCCGGTGGTTGGGTCCCGGGGTCGGCCCCGGAAGCGCGCGCAGGATACTGGCAAACACCAGATGCCCCAAACGGGAGCGCGGGCGACGCCCGGTGGACTGGGTGGACCCGGTGGACTGGGTGATGGACCGCCAAGTGGACGAAGTCGTGGGCCGACGGACCGGCTCCTCCGTCCACCCGGTCCACCCGGTCCACCTGCGCGCCAGCGGTGCGCGGGCTACCTTGCCCCGCGTCCGGTCAGCACGTGCCGCGCGGTGTGGAAGATGATGGCCAGGTCCAGGAAGAGCGAGCGGTTCTTCAGGTAGTACAGGTCGTACTCGAGCTTGGCGCGGGCGTCCTCGATGGACGCGCCGTACGGGTAGCGCAGCTGCGCCCAGCCGGTGATGCCCGGCTTGACCGCCTCGCGCAGCTCGTAGAACGGCACCAGCTGCTTGATGCGCTCCACGAAGAACGGCCGCTCGGGGCGCGGGCCGACGAAGCTCATGTCCCCGGACAGCACCGAGAGGATCTGCGGCAGCTCGTCCATGCGCGTCTTGCGCAGCAGCCGCCCCACCCGCGTGACCCGCTCGTCTCCTTCCCTCGCCCAGACCGGCCGCCCGTCCGCCTCGGCGTCGGTGCGCATCGTGCGCAGCTTGGTGAGCCAGAAGACCTTCCCGCCGCGGCCGACGCGCTCCTGCCGGTAGAAGACCGGTCCGGGCGAGTCGAGCCGCACCAGCAGCGCGCCGACGACGACCAGCGGGGCGCTGACCACGGCCAGCGCCAGCGCCGCGGCCAGGTCGAGCGCGCGCTTGACGAAGGCGTCGAGCCGGCCGGTGTAGAACCCGTCCGAGAGCGCCAGCTCGGCCGCTCGCAGGTGCGCCACCGGGAGGCGGCGCAGCGCCCGTTCGGCCAGCGAAGCGGCGCCCAGCACCTCGAGGCCCGCGAGCCTGCAGCGCAGCAGCCCGTGCGCCAGCGCCGACGGCACGGCCTCTCCTTCCAGGGCCAGCGCGACGAGGCGGGCCCCGTGCTCGCGCGCGAGCTCGTCCACGCTGGTGCAGGAGGTGAGCGCGGCGGGCGCCGACGGGTCGTGGTAGGCGACCACTTGCAGGCGGACCTCGGACGAGGCCTCCAGCTCCTCGGCCAGGGCCCGGGCGCGCCCGCCGGTGCCCACGACCAGCACCCGCTCGGGCGCCCCGACGAGCTTGGGCAGCGCCGCGCGGGAGACGACCGCGGCGCCCACCGCCGCTGCCACGCCCCACAGGACGGCCCCGGGCGAGACTCCGCCGCTGCCGGCGAGCGCCAAGGGTGAGCTCAGGAGCGCCGCGGTCCCCAGCCCCCACATCAGGCGCCGGCCGCTCGTCCGGTCGCGGACCGCCAAGCGCAGGTCATAGAGGTCGGCGAAGTAGAACGCGACCTGGAAGGCGATCGCCGCGGCGAGCACCAGCGCCCCGGAGAGGCGCCAGGTGCCGCCGGTGCGGCCCACGAGGGACACCGCCACCGCGAAGGCGACGGCGACCGAGCCCTGCTCGACCAGGAAGAGAGCAAGCTTCCGGCGCGAGCACCAGTGGTGGAAGACCCTCGCGACCCTCACGCCGCCACCGCCCCCTCGCCCGCCGCTGGGCAGGCCCCTTTCACCCGTCGGCCGCCGTCAGCGCAGCTTGTTGGAAAGGTAGGGCACCTCGCCCGCGTCGACTCCGTTGAGCACGCAACCGAGCAGCCGCGCCCCGGACAGGGTCTCGATGGCCCGGGAGACGAGCGTCCGCGACGTCTCTCCGGCCTTCACCACCAGCACCACGCCGTCGCCCAGCCCCGCCAAGAGGGCCCCGTCGGCCACCGGCAGCACCGGCGAGGCGTCGAGGTAGATCTCGTCCCAGTGCGTCCGCGCCTGCTCGAGCAGCAGCCGCATCGTCTGGCCGGCGAGCAGCATGCCGGCGTCCTCGCGCGGCGCCCCGGCCGTGATGACCTGCAGGGGCGAGCCCGGCACCCTGCGCACCACCTCGGGCAGGGTCACCTCGCCGGCCAGGAACTCGCCCAGCCCGGGCCGCTCCTCGACGTCCAGCAGCGAGCCCAGGCGCGGCCGGCGCAGGTCGCCGTCGATCACGAGGACCTTGCGGCGCGGGTCGCTGGCGGCGGCCACCAGCGCCAGGTTGACCACGGTCAGGCTCTTGCCCTCCCCCGGCACCGCGCTGGTCAGGGTGATCACCTTCATCTCCCGCTGCTGCCGCATCCGCTCGATGCGGTGGTAGAGCACGCGGTACTGCTCGGCGGCGACCGAGGCCGGCGCGGTGATCGCCACCAGGCCCGGCCCGCGGTTCACCGGCAGGTTGGCCCGGGCGCCCGGCCGCTGCTCCGGCTCGGCGCGCGGCAGGAAGTTGCCGGCCTTGCGCATCCCCTCGTCCATCGCGTCCCCCCTTCAGAACACCTTGGCGCCCGCCGAACGGATCCGCGGCACCAGCGCCAGCACCGGCACCTCCAGCTCCCGCGCCTGCTCCGCCCGCCGCAGCGAGTCGTCCTGCATCTCGCGGACGACCCCGGCCAGCACCGAGAGGCCCACCGCCGCCAGCAGCACCAGCAGCATCGCGGTCCCCCGCTCCGGCTTGAACGGCGCCGCCGGCTCGGCGGCCGGAGAGAGCACGTGGAAGGTGGTCGCGCGCGCCCTGGCCTCCAGCTCGCGCGCCACCTCGGCCTCGACCTTGCGCGAGACCAGCGACTGGTACTTGGTCCGCAGGATCTCGTAGTCGCGGGTGATCTCCGAGAGCTGCTGGGCCCACTGCGGCGTCCGGTCGAGGCGCTCGCGGTAGAGGCTGGCCTCCTTCTGGTATCCGGCCAGCTCCTGATCCACCTGGACGAGCTGGCGGCGCACCTGGTTCCGGCTCTCGTCCTCGTCCTGGGCCTTCGCCTCGGCCTGCGCCCGCTTGCGGCCGGTGGCGTCGCGCTCGCGCTCCAGCCGCTGCACCTCCGGGTGGTCGGGCGTCCACTGGCTGTGCGCGTCGAGCAGCGACTTGTCCAGGTCGAGCTCGCTGCGCTTGAGCCGCCCCAGCTCGGTGTCGGCCCCCAGCCGGGCCGCCGAGAGATCGGACTGCCGGCGCTGCAGCTCGCGGCGGGCGTCGGTGCGGGTGGTGAGCAGCACCATCAGGCGGTCGAGCGCGCGCATGTTCGCCTCGGCCTGCTCGGGCAGCTCGCCCAGGTGCTGCAGCTTGAAGGCGGCGATGGTGGTCTCCCGCGCCTGGACGTCCTTGGAGAGGCGCTTGATCTCCTCGTCGAACATCGCGCTGGTGGCCTGGGCCTGCTCGGCGCGCAGCTCGAGCGCCTCGTCGGCATAGAGCTTGGGGAGCAGGTTGGCGATCTTCGCCACCGTCTTGGGGTCGTCCCCGGTCACGCTGAGCACGAAGGCCGCCTCGCCCTCGACCTTGACGTCGAGCTGGGCGCGCAGCGCCTCGACCGCCGCGTCCATGCCGCGCTCCTTGCGCAGGTCCTTCTCCAGGTCGAGCTCGGTGATGGTGCGCTCCAGCAGCGGGCGCGCGAACAGCTCCTGCGCCAGCGTCTTGAGCCGCTCCTCCACCGGGGTCAGCACCGAGGGCGACACCAGCTCCGGCGCCACCCGGTGGGCCTCGACGCGCACCACCGTGCTCGCGCGCCAGACCTTGGGCATGCCCAGCACCACCGCGGTGCCCACCACCAGCACGGCGGCGAAGGTCACGAGCACCAGCAGCCGGCGCCGCCAGAGCCCTTCGAGCATCTGCTGCAAGGTGATCGCCCGCTCCATCGTCAGCCCTTTCTGTGCGCTCTCCGTCACGGGGTGCGGTACCCCAGCCGGAAGCTCACGATGTCTCGAGCCAAGTCGAGCCCCGCTCCCGCCGCACCGAACTGGTGGAGGTGGTCGTAGGCCACGGCGGCGACGAAGCCCCGCTCGAACCTCCACTCGACCGCCGCCGTGGCGTTCACCCCGGTGGCGTTGGCCGGGGCGCTGGGGGCCGGCCCGTTGCGGTAGTAGCCGCCGCCCACGATCACGCTCCAGGCCGGGGTCACCCTCCAGGTCGCCGCCGCGCTCGCGTAGTCCGCCCAGACCGCCTGCGCGTAGCCCGCCGCCCCCACGAGGTCGCGCCCGGCGGAGAGCCCCAGCAGCAGCCCCCGCCCCTCGTAGCCCACCTCGGCGGACAGCCGCGGCAGCAGCGCGTCGGCCTGGCCCTGGGCCCGGTAGACCATCGGTCCGCCCTCGAGCGACACGTAGGTGTGCCGGGACGGCAGGTAGCGCGCCGAGACGGTGCCCGCGACGGCGTCGGCGTAGCGCGACGAGCGGATCATGAAGAGCTGGCCGCGCACGCGCGCGCCGAGGACCAGCCGCCGCCCGGTCTGGTCGCGCAGCTGCAGCGAGAACGCGTGCGTGGAGCCCGGTGGGCTGTCGTCCAGGAAGATGCGCGACAGCTCGGCGTGGTACTCGCCCGCCAGCGTCAAGGTGCGGGTCAGCTTCCCCTCCGCGCCGGCCTCGCCCCACACCCACAGGGCCGGCGCCCGCACCCGGGCCACCCCGAAGCGCGGCAGCGAGGACATGTCCTCGACCCGGTAGAAGGCGCCGGTGGCGAAGAGCCTCAGGCGCCGGCCGGGGCGGTCCTTGTAGTCGAGCCGCGCGCGGTGGTCGAAGGTCAGGTTGCCGGCGCGCAGGTGGTGGATGAGGTCGAGCGCGTAGCTGGCCTCGAGCGTGCGGTTCTGGTCGAGCAGCGAGTAGCCGAGCTCGGGCGAGACCTTGCTCATCAGCTCGCTCTCGCCTCCGGCGGCGGCCGCGGAGTCGAAGCGCTCCTCGGTGGAGACGCCGAGGATGGGCCGCTGCTGCGCCTCGCCCCGGGCCAGGGAGCCCGGGAGCACCGCGAGCGCGACCGACGCCGCCGCTGCCGCCACCCCGCGCATCAGGGCACCACGATGGTGTCGCCCGGCTGCAGGGCGAAGTCCCTCTTGGCCGGGTGGTCCACCAGCTCGCCGTAGTTGACGTGGATGCGCTTACCCCCGCGGCGCACGACCACGATGCCGCCCTTCGAGGCGAACTCGTTCGGGCCCCCGGCCAGCGAGAGCGCCTGCAGGACGCTGGTGCGGTTGCGCAGCGGGAAGCCGCCCGGCTTGGCCACCTCTCCGATGACGAAGAAGCGCGGCGCGTTGATCTCCCGGACGATCACCACCACCCGCGGGTCCTGGACGAAGGGCGCCAGCCGCGCGCGGACGATCTCCGCGACCTGGTCGGGCGTCTTGCCCTCGGCCTCCACCTCCCCGACGAGCGGCAGGCTGATGAGGCCGTCGGGGCGCACCGGCACCACCCTCGAGAGGTCGGCGTCGCGCCAGACGGAGACGTCGAGCACGTCCTCCCTTCCGATGAGGTACGGGCTTGCCTGCTCCTCGGCCGGGACCTCGCCCCCGTGGGCGCAGGAGGCGGCGACGAGCGCGGCCACCAAGGCGGCCGGCAGAGTTGCGATGCGCATGAATCGAGTCCCCCCTTGTGGCCGGACAGCCGTCCGACTTCTCGGTCCAAGGGAGCAACGGAGCAGCGCACGTGCCAGCCGCCGCTTCGGGACTTGCGCGTGGGGAATCGGGCGACCGGCCGGGGCCGCGAGCCTCCGCGCCTGGGAACCCGGGTTCCGCATGACGCGCCGCGGCTGCCGCCCGGGCTCGCTCGTCAGCCCGGGGTTCGAGCGAGCGAGAGCGGTCCATCCGGGGCGGGCCGGTGCCGCCTGCGCGGGAGGCGGCACATCACTTGAACAGGGAAACGCGTCAGGGAGTGGGAGTCCGGGGAGCTTCGGGGATGGTGCGGGTGGCGGTGGCGACGGCGCTGGCGGTGGCCCTGGCAGCGGGCACGAGGATGGCGCTGCGGGGATGGGTGGGCGACGTGTGGGCGGAGTACGTCGCGCTGTTGGTGGTGGGGGCGTCGCTGTCGCTGGCGGGGGCGTGGGCGGGTCGGGGCGAAAAGCGAGCGGCGGAGGCGGGCTCCCCGGACGCCCACTCCCACTTGCAGCACGAGCGGGCTAGCGCTTGATGCCGCGGCGCTGCGACTGGCCGTCGCGGTAGAGCCCCTCGAGGTCGTCCAGCTCGCGCCGGAGCAGCGCGGTGGCGACCGGGTCGGCCGGCACGCGATCGAACAGGCGCATGATGCGGTCCACCCGCCGCTGGATCTCGTTGGCGCGGTCGGGGCTGATGCGCTTGAGCAGCAGGTCGCACGCGGAGCCGACCAGCAGGCGCACCACGTCGTCGCGGCTGTGGAGGGTCTCGTCGCGCTTCTGGCCCTCGCCGCGGATGACCCGGAAGGTGCGCTCGGCGGTGGGGCTCACCGGCGGCCGCTTGGCGCGGGGCTCGGGAGGTGCGCAGGGCGAAAGGCGCAGCGGCAACGGCAGCTGCCGTCCCTTGCTCTTGTCGCCCTTGTCGTCGCTGGCCGCCACGTCTTCGGAGATAGCACAGGGTCGGCCGTCGCCCAAACAAGTGGCCGCCCGCCGAGCCGCGTTCGAGGGCGCTCCGTCGCCCGCATCGCCGGCCGCCGGCGGAACCGCTAATCTCTTGGGTCATGGACTGGGCTGCGCAGGCGAGCCGGATCGTCGTCGGCAAGGGCGACACCAACCACCTCAAGTGGGACGGCAAGCCGGGCCACTACGAGGTCTGGTTCCTCACCCTCAACGCCCGCGCGGAGCGGCTGGGGTTCTGGCTGCGCTACACGCTGGACGCGCCGCGGTCGGGCGCGCCCTACCGCGAGCTGTGGGCGCACGTCTTCGACGCCGCCGCGCCGGACCAGAGCTTCGGCGTCCGCTCGCGCTTCCCGGTCGAAGGTCCCTTGGCGGGGCCCCACGAGCTCTTCTCCACGCCGGGCGCGGTGCTGCAGGAGGGCCGGGCCCGCGGGCGCGCGGAGGGCGCGGGCCACGTCGTGGAGTGGGACCTCGCCTACGACCCCGATCCCTGCTCCGCGTTCCTGGCGCCCTACCTCTTCCGGAAGCTGAAGATCTCCAAGACCTCGCTCGTGCTGACCAACCCGGACGCCCGCTTCCGCGGGCGGGTCGCCTTCGACGGCCGGGAGATCGCGCTCGCGCGCGCCCCCGGCTGCCAGACGCACCTGTGGGGCACCGAGCACCTGGAGCGCTGGGCCTGGGGCCACTGCAACGCCTTCGACGGCCGCGACGACTGCTCCTTCGACGGGGTGGCCGGCTTCGTCAGGCGCCTCGGCCGCGAGATCGGGCCCCTCCCGGCCCTGTACCTGCGCTACCGCGGGCTGGACTACTGCCTCAACGCCCTGCCCCGCCTGTGGCGCGCCAAGAGCCTGGTGAACTTTCCCACCTGGTCCTTCGAGGGCCGGGCGCGCGACCTGCGGTTCCGGGGGACCTTCAGCGCCCCGGCGCAGCGCTTCCTGCAAGTCCGCTACGAGGACCCCGACGGAACGCCCTCGCTGTGCGCCAACACCGAGGTGGCGGATCTGGTGCTCGAGGTCTTCCGCGGCGACCGCCTGCTCGACCGCTTGAGCGCGAGCGGAACCGCCCACGTTGAGTTCGGCACACGCAGGCCGCTTCCGGGCGTCCGTGCTAGTGTTTGGCCGTCTTCACGCCGCGAGGAAGTTCAACGATGACGCTCATCAGCAAGGCCAACCGCGAGATCTGCGCCAAGATCGTCTACTACGGCCCGGGCCTCTCGGGGAAGACCACCTCCCTGCGCCGCATCTACGAGTCGATCCGCCCCTCGAACCGCGGCGAGATGGTCTCGCTGGCCACCGAGGGCGACCGCACCCTCTTCTTCGACTTCCTCCCGATCAAGGTCGAGCGCGTCGGCGACGCCACGGTGCGGCTGGCGCTCTACACGGTGCCCGGCCAGGTCTTCTACAACGCGACCCGCAAGCTCGTGCTGCAGAACGCCGACGGCGTGGTCTTCGTGGCCGACTCGCAGCCCGACGCGATGGACAGCAACCTCGAGTCCATCGACAACCTGCGCGACAACCTGCGGGAGATGGGCCTGGTGCCCGACCAGGTGCCGCTGGTCATCCAGTACAACAAGCGCGACATCGCGGGCGTCCTGCCGGTGGCGGACCTGCGCCAGCAGCTCAACCCCAACGGAGTCCCCGACTTCGAGACCGTCGCCGCCAAGGGCAAGGGCCTGATGGAGGCGCTGCGCGCCATCACCCGCACGGTCATCCGGTCGCTCAAGGTCAAGGGCGTCATCGCCCCGCGCCCCGAGGCCAAGGTGCCCGCGTTCGGCGACTCCTCCGGGCCCAGCCTGTCCAGCCTCACCAGCCAGCTCGAAGCGGCGGCCGACACCCAGCCCGCCTCGGCCCCCGTCTACGGCGAGGCCGGCGCCAACAGCGGCCTGGTCGCCGCCCTGCTACCCGTCTCGCTCGCCAACCACGGCGAGCTCATCGAGTCGGCCTTCCGCGCCGGCGGCAACCACGACGCCGTCACCCGCTCGATGGCCGTGCTGCGCAGGCTCTTGCGGAGCATGGGCCCGCCCACGATGAGCGAGGTCGAGCTGGCGCTGATGGCCGGGCTGACCGGGCCGGACTTCTCGCGGCTGCTGCGCGCCGAGCAGGAGAAGGCCCCCAGCCGCATCGACACCGCGTTCACGGTGGTGATGACGGCGCTGGTCGCGGCGCGGATGCGGCGGTAGCAGCCCTCCCCCCCGTGCCCCTCTAGCACTGGCCCCTGCAGCCCTCCCCCCTGCAGCCCTCCCCCCTGCCCCCTCCCAAAAGCGGGAGGGGGTACGGCATTGCTCGACTCGGGCACTGCGGAGCTCAAGGCACCACGACCACCTCGCTCGACTCCCGACGAACAGGGCACGGACGTGGCGGAGCCAGGAGCTCCTACCGCATCGCCGAAGGCAACCAGCGAACCCCCTCCCGCTTTTGGGAGGGGGCAGGGGGGAGGGCTGCTAGAACCGCGCCCCGACCATCCCGCCCAGCTCCAGCGCCCAGGCCTCGCGCCGCCACAGCGAGCGGTCGTTGAGCAGGTGCTCGCGGTGGTTGCCGACGACCCGCCCCGCCACCCGCAGCGACGCCGACAGCACCGAGTTGGGCCGCCAGCTCAGCATCACCGGGAGAGCCATGGCCCAGTCCTGCCGGTCGCCGGACTCGTCCGCGGAGTACTCGTTCCAGACCGTGTAGTGGTGCAGCAGCACGCCGCCCAAGAGCCCCACCTCGACGTCCACCGACTCGTGCAGCGGCTGCCGCCAGGACGGCCCGGCGAGGAGGGTCCACTCCAGCACGCGCAGCTCCGAGCTCAGGGTCGGCGTCCAGCCTCCGGTGAGGACCACGCCCAGCCGCCCGCCCCAGCGCAGCGAGAGCCTGGCCTCGGGATCGTTCCCGCCCTTGCGGAAGACCGCCCCGCCTCCCAGCGACACGTCCACCGACCACCAGCGCGGCGGAGTGCCCGGCCTCGGCGCCGGGTCTTGGGTTTCCGCCGGCGGCTCGGGGACGGGCTCGGGCAGCACCGGCGGCGGGGCCATGGCCCGCGCCAGCTCCACCAGCTTCTGCGAGACCTCCAGGTGCAGCTCCTGCAGCGGCTCGCTGCCGAGCGCGATCTCCCGGCGATCGGCCCCCACCGTGCTGGTGGCCGTCAGCTTGAGCCCGGTCGCCGTCGCCTCGACCGCCAGCTTCACGTCCGGCTTGGCCGACGGCGCGACCACCGCGAAGCTCTCCTGCACCAGCCGCAGGACGACCTGCTTCTCCAGCGCCAGCGCTCCGACCTTCCGGTAGGTCTCCTCGTCCAGCGCCGTCAGGTCCAGCGCGACCGAGGTGACCTGCGGCGCCGACGCCGCCGGCGCCGGGGCGGCCGAGAGCGTCGCCGCCGCCAGCGCGGCGCACAGTGGGCCGGCGAGGGTCACTCCAGGGTGTACCCCGCCGACTCGAGCCAGGCGTCGGCCAGCGCGGCCTCGGTGTACCAGAGGTTCTGCATCGGCTTGAACTTCGAGCCGCCGTGGGTCTCGCGGATCTCGAGCTTGAGCTTGCCCGACCCGGCGTCGGAGATGAACGCCCGCACCTTGCAGCGCGGCGTCACCCCGCTCTCCATCGGGTTGCCCTCGAGGCAGATCTGGTCGTCCACCGAGACCTTGCGCACGAAGGCCATCGCCTGCTCGCGCTCCCTCCGGCAGTTGAGCTTGAGCGTCTCGTCCCTCTGCGCGGCGCAGCGGTCGACGGCCGGGTCGCCGACGCGCGAGGCGAACTTCCCGCCCTCGTCGACGTGGGGCACCTTCAGGCCGGCCACGCAGCCGGTCGACGCCGCGACGGCGAGCAGCCAAGGCAGCGCGACGCTCCTCATCGGTCTACTCCTGCGGTCGGTTGGGGTTGCGCACGCCGAGCAGCCACGCGGTGATGAACTCGTCGAGGTCCCCGTCGAGCACGGCGTTGACGTTGCCCTTCTCCACGCCGGTCCGGTGGTCCTTGATGAGCTGGTAGGGGTGCAGCACGTACGAGCGGATCTGCGAGCCGAAGGCGATGTCCATCTTCGCGCTCTCGGCCTTGTTGCGCTCGACGTCGCGCTTCTTCTGCTCGATGTCGTAGAGGCGCGAGCGCAGCACCTGGAAGGCCAGGTCGCGGTTGCGGCTCTGGCTGCGCTCGGTCTGGATGGTGATGACCATGTTGGTCGGGATGTGCCGCAGCTGGATGGTGGACGAGGTCTTGTTCACCTTCTGGCCGCCGGCCCCGCCGCCGCGGATGGCCTTGACCTCGATGTCCTTCTCCGGGATGTCGATCTTGATGCTGTCGTCGATCTGCGGGTGCACGTCCACCGAGGCGAAGGCCGTCTGGCGCCGCGCGTTGGAGTCGAACGGGCTGATGCGCACCAGGCGGTGCACCCCGTTCTCGGCCTTGAGGAACCCGTAGGCGAAGTCGCCCTCGACGAAGAGCGAGGCGTTCTTGACCCCGGCCTCCTCGCCGGCGACGTAGTCGCTGAGCTCGACCTTGAAGCCCTTGCGCTCGCAGTAGCGGGTGTACATGCGCAGCAGCATCGACGCCCAGTCCATGGCGTCGGTGCCGCCGGCGCCGGCGTTGATGTCCAGGAAGGCGCCGGCGCGGTCGTCCGGGCCGGAGAGCATCCGGGCGAACTCCATCGCCTTGACCAGCCGCTCCACGTCGTCCAGCGCCGGCCCGACCGCGGCGAGCTCGCCCTCGTCCTTGGCCTCCTCGGCCAGCTGCAGCAGGACCTCGGCGTCCTCGAGCGCCTTCTCGCCGCGCTCGAACTCCGCGACGCGCGCCTCGTGGCTCGCCTTCTCCTTGAGGACGGCCTGCGCCTTCTGGTTGTCGCTCCAGAAGTCCTGCGCCTGGGCGAGGTGCTCTATCTCCGAGAGGCGGGCCTTCTTGCTCGGGATGTCAAAGGTGCCCCCGGAGGGCTTCGAGCCTCTGCTTCAGATCCTGGATGCGTGCGTGCAGGTCGGCCATGGCTTCTTGAGACTCTTCAGTCGGCGCGGTGGGCCGGGAAAGGGGCGGCGTCGGGGGAATCGACGCCGGACGGGGCGGAGAGGGCTGAGGCTGCGAGGCGAGGCGAGGCGGCCGGGCTACTTGTCGAACCAGCGCTTCTCGATTTCCTGGCTCTGGGTCGGGGGCGCGTCCTTGCGCTTGGGGGTCAGGGCGACGGCGTTCTCCGCCTCCTCGGGCGTGGCGGCCTCGGTGGTGATGCCCGTCGGGGGCGGCCCGATGAACGTGGCTGCAGCCTCGGCCGGAGCGGCGGCGGCTGCTGCGGCGGCGGGGGCAGGCGTGGCGGCAGGCGCCACAGGCTGGGCGGCAGCCGCGGGAGCCGGCACGCCGGGCTGGGTCGTCGCGGCGCCCGCCAGCCAGGCCGCGATGGCCTCGCGGGCCACCGCGCCCACCGGCCGGCCGTTCTGCTGCGCGGCGGCGTTGAGGGCGTCGGACATCTCGGGGCTGATGCGCAGGGCGAGCAGGCGGGCACTGGCCAGCGCCTTGGTCAGGGCCTCGAGCGCGTGGCTGGGCCGGGCGATCTCGAAGTTCTGGGTGTCCATCATCGCGCGGATCTTGCGGACGAGGTCGTCGCGGTTGAGCCACGCGTCGTCCAGCCAGACGCACTCAGAGTCCAAGTCGATTTCGAAATCCATTGAGATTCCCCGGCATCGAGAGAAGGAGCGCCACCTCTGGCGTGGAAGAGTCGTCTCCCGCCGCCGGGGCTGTCAAGGGTAGAGCCCGGCCTGCCGCGCCGGGGTCGGGCGGGCGGTCGCGCGCGTCGACGAGGGTCCACGGGGACGAGCGCGGACCGGCCGGCACGGACCTTCACGGCCGAGCAGGGGCCGACACGCCCGGTCGCGACGCGACGAGGAGAAGCCCTACCCCTTCGCCAGGCCCCGCTGCTCCTTGAGGCGCAGGTACTCGGCGAAGTAGCGCTCGGCCTCGTTGAGCTTCTCCACGATCTCCCGGAGCGAGTCGGCGCTCTCCTCGGGCCCCTCCCCGGCGGGGGCCGGGACCGGGCTGGGGCGGGCGAGCCACTTGCCGGTGGCGCCCGAGGGCCAGGTGCTGTGGCCGTCGCGGACCTTCACCTGGAGCCAGGCGTCGCGCTGCGGCTGCTGGGCCTCCCGCGCGGACCAGCGCACCCGCCCGGAGAGCGTGCCCTGGTAGGCGCGGAAGAGGTTGACGACGACCGCCTCGAAGAACTGCCCGTCGGCGTCCCCGGACAGCTCGAGGTCGCGGGCGCGGAAGGAGTGGTCCTCGTCCAGCTCGAGGAGCAGGCGGCCACCGGCGGCCTCGAAGCACAGCTCGCTCTCGGTGGCGCGCGCCTTGGCCGCCGCGCGCTCGCCCTCGTGCCGGCCGTCGAACCACGCCACGAGGTCGGGCGCGTGCTCCCGGGGAATCTCCAGGTCCAGCTCTTCCAGCTCACAGTCGACGAGGTAGCGGGTCATGGGGGGTCGGGGGGTCAGGGGACGGCCCGCGCCGGACTGGCGCGCGGACTGCCCTCTGAAAGGCGCGAGCGGCCCCACACATTCCCAGCCCCGGCGCGAGGTTTGTCCCCGCCCTCCCGCGCGGGTAGATTGCCGTCCATGTTTCTCGCCCCGTGGCTCGTGCTGGCCGCTCTGCTGGGCGGCGACCCCTCGGCCGGCTCGGGGGGTGCCGCGCCTGCCCGCCAGGTGGTGGACCGCATCGTCGCCATCCTGGACAACCGGCCGCTGCTGCTCTCGGAGCTGGAGTTCGAGGCGCGCGTCGCGCTCATCCAGCAGGGCGGCGTGCTGGCGGCCTCGGCGGCGCTCTCGGACGAGGACCTCGCCTCGGCGCTGGAGTGGGCCATCGGCCAGCGCCTCGCCCTGGCGGAGGCCGACCGGCTGCAGGTCTTCGACGTGGACGCGCCGGACGTGGCCAAGGAGCTCAAGAGCTTCGAGGTGCAGATGGCCGGGCCGCGCAAGCTCGCCGCCTTCCTCGCGTCCCAGGAGGCGACGCAGAGCCAGCTCTCCGCGGTGCTCCAGCGCGGGCTGCGCGTCCAGCGCTTCCTGGACACCAAGGTCAAGCTGTCGTCGCGCGTCACCGAGGAGGACGTGGCCCGCTACTACGCCATCCACGCCGGCGAGCTGGGCGGCCAGCCCTACGAACGGCTGCGCGAGGGGATCAAGGCCCAGCTGGCGCGCGAGCGGTCGCGCACGATGACCAAGAAGCAGCTCGACGACCTGCGGGCGAAGGCGGACGTGCGCATCGTCGCCCCCTTCGCCCGGCAGCCGGCCGCCCCTGACGGGGCCCCGACCAAGCCCTAGCGTTACTTCTTGGCGGCGCCGCCATGGAGCGCGAACTCCCGTGAGAATGTCCGACACCAGCCCGGCCCCGAAGGTCCGCGAGAGCGCGAAGGTGGCGCTGCGGCGCATGGTGCCCGCCGACCTCGAGACGGTGATGGTCCTCGAGCGCGCGGCGTTCAAGCACCCCTGGTCCACCGAGCTGTTCGCGCGCGAGCTGGAGCACGACTGGTCGACGGTGCTGGTGGCCGAGGAGACCTTGCCGCAGGGCTTGCGGATCGTCGGCTTCGTCATCTTCTGGCTCGTCCACGACGAGATCCACGTGCTCAACGTCGCCACCGACCCGGCCGAGCGCGGCCGCGGCATCGCCCGCGCGCTGCTCGACGAGTGCTTCGCGCAGGGCAAGGCCAAGGGCGCGCACCTGGCGACGCTCGAGGTGCGCCGGTCCAACGAGAGCGCGCTGCGCCTGTACGACCGCTACGGCTTCCGCCGGGTCGGCGTCCGCCCGAACTACTACGCGGACGAGGGCGAGGACGCGATCGTGATGCTCATGGAGTTCTGAGTTCAGGCGGTCGGCTGCAAGTCCTCGGCGCGGGGCGAGTCGGTGATCGCGTGGACGATGGCGCGTGGGCGAGCTCTGGCCGGCGGGAGGACTTGCTCCACCGTGGAGCAAGTCCTCGGCGTGGGGCGAGTCGGTGATCGCGTGGACGATGGCGCGTGGGCGAGCTCTGGCCGGCGGGAGGACTTGCTCCACCGTGGAGCAAGT
>DASXVQ010000095.1:0-3030 GCA_036504155.1 Myxococcales bacterium | reverse complement strand
GGTTGCTGATAGCAGATGGCTCATCCGCCATGACCTCGACCCGCCGCCGCACCCTCGTCGCCCTCCTCGCCGCCTTGGCGATCGTCCCCGTCGTCTACGCCACCACCGGCTGCAACGTCGTGCGCCTGCAGCAGGGCCGGCTCGAGTCCCGCATGAAGGAAGCGGGCCTGGTCGAGCACGTCGAGCCGCTGGGCGACGCGACGGTGCGCTTCTGGGACGGCGGCAAGGGGCCGGTGGTCCTGTTCGTCCACGGCTTCGGCGCCGAGGCGGTCTGGCAGTGGACCGACCAGGTCGAGGCCTTCGCGGGCGCGCACCGGGTCATCGTCCCGGACCTGCTCTGGTTCGGCGGCTCGTCGTCGACCGAGCGGGACTACTCGCTCGAGCACCAGGTCCGCATGCTCGTGGCCCTCTTGGACAAGCTGGGCGAGAAGCAGCGCATCGACGTGGTGGGCATCTCCTACGGCGGCTTCGCGGCCTACGAGCTGGCCGCGCGGCACCCCGACCGCGTGCGCAACCTGGTCATCGTCGACAGCCCGGGCTGCGCCTACCAGCGCTCGGACTACGACGCCATGCTCCAGCGCTTCGGCGTGGCGCGCTCCTCGGACCTCTTCGTGCCCAGCGACGAGGCCGGGGTCGCCAAGCTGATGGACCTGGCCTACGCCGACCCTCCCTGGACGCCCGCCTTCGCCCGCCAGCAGGTGCTCGCGGGTCTGTACTCGCAGTGGCGCGAGGAGAAGAAGCTGCTGCTCGAGTCGCTGGTGCAGTCGATGGCCTCGGGCACGGACTGCTCGGCCGCGCCGCGCATCCCCACCCTGGTCGTCTGGGGGCGCGACGACGGCGTCTTCCCCCTGGCCCTCGGCGAGCGGCTGGCGGCGGGGCTGGGCCCGACGGCGAGGCTGGTGGTCATCGACCACGCGCGCCACGCGCCCAACCTCGAGCACCCCAAGCAGTTCAACGAACTGATCCGGACGTTCCTGGACGGCGCCCGCCCGTAGCCGCGCCGCTGACGACCCCGCCCCGGCGGCAGCGACGGCGATCGATCGGCTCTACTTCGCGCAGGCGTCCCCGGCGCGCAACCCGCGTCACTTCGGCTTGAGCTTCTGGAACGGGTTGTTGAACGGCTTCTGCTCCGCCCGGGTGGGCGCCGGAGCGCTGGGCGCGGACCTGGCCGCGTGCGGCGGCGGCGAGCCTGCCCCCAAGCCGCTGTCCTTCTCCGTCAGCGCGCGCACCGAGAGCCCCATCCGCTTGCGCTCGAGATCCACCGAGACGACCTTGACCGTGAGCCGATCGCCGACCTTCACCACCTCGTTGGGGTCCTTCACGAACTTCGCCGCCAGCTGCGAGACGTGGACCAGGCCGTCCTGGTGCACGCCGACGTCGACGAAGGCCCCGAAGGCGGTGACGTTGGTGACCACGCCCTGCAGGACCATGCCCTCCTTCACGTCGGCGAGCGAGCTGACGTCGTCGCGGAAGGCCGGCGGAGTGAAGTCGCCGCGCGGGTCGCGGCCCGGCTTCTCCAGCTCGGCCAGGATGTCCTTGAGCGTCGGCTCGCCCAGATCTCCCTCGACGTAGCGGCGCCAGTCGATGGAGCGGACCGCGGCGGCGTTGCCCACGAGCTTGGCCACCGGCACGCCCAGGTCCTTCGCCATGCGCTCGACCACTTCGTAGCGCTCCGGGTGCACCGCGCTGTCGTCCAGGGGATCGCCCCCGCGCACGCGCAGGAAGCCGGCGGCCTGCTCGAAGGTCTTGGGCCCCAGGCCGGCCACCTTGCGCAGCCCGGCGCGGCTGTCGAAGCGGCCCTTCTTCTCCCGGTGCGCGACGATCTTCTTGGCCACCGAAGGCCCGATGCCGGAGACGTGCTCCAGCAGCTGCGCCGAGGCGGTGTTGGCGTCCACGCCGACCGCGTTGACGCAGCGGTCCACCACCTCGCCCAGCTTCTTGGCCAGCAGCCCCTCCTCGATGTCGTGCTGGTACTGGCCCACCCCGATGCTCTTGGGGTCGATCTTGACCAGCTCGGCCAGCGGGTCCTGCAGCCTTCGGCCGATGGAGACCGCGCCGCGAATCGAGACGTCCAGGTCGGGCAGCTCCGCGCGGGCGATCTCCGAGGCGGAGTAGACCGAGGCGCCCTGCTCGCTGACCGAGACGAGCGGGATCTTGAGGTCCAGCGCCTTGAGCACCTCGCGGACGAAGGTCTCCGCCTCCTTGGCGCCCGTGCCGTTGCCCGCGGCGATGAGGTCCGGCTTCAGCTTCTTCACCAGGGCGGCGAACTGGCTGGCCGCCTCGGCGCGCTCGCCCGCGCTGCGCTCGGTGTAGAGCGTCGCGGTGCCCAGGACCTTGCCCGTGGCGTCCAGGGCCGCGAGCTTCACGCCGGTGCGCAGCCCCGGGTCGAGCGCCACCACCGACTTGTTGCCCGCGGGCGGCGCGAGCAGCAGGTGGCGCAGGTTCTGCCCGAAGACCTCGGTCGCCTCGCGGTCGGCCTTGGACTTCAGCTCGGCGCGCAGCTCGGACTCCAGCGACGGGCTCAGCAGCCGGTCCCACCCGTCCTGGACCGCCGCGGAGAGCTCGCGGGCGAGCGGCGCGGCCTTCTTGGTGACCACGCGCGCCGACAGCCCGGAGACGATCTCCTCGTCGGGGAAGGCCAGCTTCACCTTGAGGACGTCCTCGGCCTCGCCGCGCAGCATCGCCAGCACACGGTGGCCTGCCGTGCGGGAGAGCGGCTCGCGGTAGTCGTACCAGGACTCGAACTTCGTCCGTTCGTCCTTCTTGCCCTTGGCGACCTTGGAGGTCAGCTCGCCCTTGCCCGAGGCCAACGTGCGGGCGAAGGAGCGTAGCGAGGCGTCCTCGGCCATGCGCTCGGCGCAGATGTCGCGCGCGCCGGCGAGCGCGGCCGCGGCGTCCGGGACCTCCTTGTCCGCGGCCACGAACGGTCGGGCCAGGCCGTCGGGGTTTCCCTGCCCTTCCTGGCGCCACATCAGGTCCGCCAGCGGCTCCAGGCCCCGCTCCTTGGCGATGAGCGCGCGGGTGCGGCGC
>DASXVQ010000094.1:0-23307 GCA_036504155.1 Myxococcales bacterium | reverse complement strand
CTCCTTCTGGATCGCCTGCATCTGCTCGTTGAGGTAGTACTCCTTCTGCGTCTTCTCCATCTGCTTCTTGACGCGGGTGCGGATCTTCTTCTCGACCTGCAGGATCTCGATCTCGCCCTGCATCAGCTCGTAGAGCTTCTCCAGCCGCTTGGAGGGCGACTCCGTCTCGAGGATGGCCTGCTTGTCGTTCAGCTTGAGCGACAGGTGGGCGACGATGGTGTCGGCCAGGCGCGCCGGGTCGTCGATGGTCGCCACGCTCATCAGCATCTCGGGCGGGATGCGCTTGTTGAGCTTGACGTAGCCCTCGAACACCGCGTGCACCGAGCGCACGAGCGCCTCCAGCTCGACCGTCTTCTCGACCGCCTCGGCGACCTCCTCGGCCTCCACCTGGAAGAAGTGCTCGTTGGGCATGAAGCGCTTGATGCGCGCCCGCCGCTTGCCCTCCACCAGCACCTTCACCGTCCCGTCAGGCAAGCGGAGCAGCTGGATGATGGTGCCGAGCGTGCCCATGGTGAAGATGTCGTCGGGCATCGGCTCGTTCGTCTTCGCCTTCTTCTGGGCGGCGAGCAGGATGTCCTTGTCGTGGCTCATCGCCTCTTCGAGCGCGTTGATGGACTTCTCGCGGCCGACGAAGAGAGGCACGACCATGTGCGGGAAGACGATGATGTCGCGCAGCGGGAGCAGCGGCACCACGCGGGGCTTCTTGTCGCCGGAATCCTTCTTGTCGAAGAACATTTTCGGTTCGTCCCTCTGCCCGTCACCCGGGCGGCCCACGACCTTGAAACGTGGGTCTCATCTGAGACTGTATGGAGGCCGGGGCGGCTCCATCAGTTCGGCCGGTGTGTATAACACGCGCAGTTGTCTTATTTCGACGGATTCCCTGGGGGGCCGAGCCCAGGCCTTTGGCTGTGGGCCGTAGGCTTCAGGCCGTCGATTGCAGGCAGGACAACCCGGCGACACCTCGGACCCATTTCTGGGGGCCGTGCCCGAACAGGAGTGGCGGCGGGGAACCACCCAAAGTGGACCTGCGAGCCGGGACCGCGGCCGGCACGGAGGCGCACGCAGGCCGGCCTTCCCGGGCTCGGAGGGCTAGGGCGCCCACTTGCCGCATTTGACGCAGTTGTCCTTCTTGGAGCCGAAGCCGCAGTCGCCGCAGACGTTCGCCTTCACGGCCGAGCTGCCGACCCACTTGCCGCACCTGACGCAGTTGTCGCTCTTGGAGCCGAAGCCGCAGTCGCTGCACAGGCGCGCCGGGACGCGCGTGGACGCCATCCACTTGCCGCACTTGGCGCAGCTGTCCTTCTTCGAGCCGAAGCCGCAGTCGCCGCACAGCAGCGCCTTGTGGTGCGCCGCCCGTACCTCGCCCGGCCAGAGCGTGACCGCGCCGGGGACGAGGAGCATCCCGGCCAGGAAGCGCCTGCGCGTGGTCTTCGACGGGGCTGCCATGGGCTCCTCCTGCCTCTCGCCTAGCGCAGCTTCACCAGGCCCTTGATCCACGACGTCGACAGCGCGCTCGTCCACGCGGAGGCCGCCGGGGCGTCGGTGCCGATCTTCGACAGCTCGATCCGCTCGACGCCCGGCTGGTTGTCGCGGCTGCCCAGGACGACGCCCGGCTGCAGCTGCTCGAGCCAGTCGTAGGGGCCGTCCGGCGAGAGCCCTCCGGGCGGGTTCGCGTGCAGGTGCTTGAGGCTGGCCTTGAGCCGGAGCGACCCGTCGATCCACGCGAGGTGTCCCAGGGGCGCCGAGCTCGTCGCGTGCTGCAGGGCGAAGACGAAGCCGCCCTCCGCCAGGTGGACCATGGCGGTGGTCGCCCTGACGTCGCAGTCGCTCGCGGGGCTGGCCGAGTCCTTGTAGGGCAGGTCGGCGCTCTCCTTGGGGATGGTCGCCGAGGTCGCCCGCTTGTAGCCCGGTTCGTTGAGGAGCCCCAGGAAGACGACGTCCCCGTCCGCCGCCAGGCCGCCCGCCTGGTTCAGGTTCCATTGAGGGTCCTTCTCGCCCTCGACGACGTGCAGCACGCCCTTGGTCGAGAGCGTGCCGCTGGAGATGAAGGCGAACGCGCCGAAGCCCGCCGCGGCGCGGAGCGGGTTGGCGATGATCTCGGTCCCCCCGAGGACCCGCTTGCGGCGCCCCTCGAGGTCGAAGACCGCGAGCACCGTATCGCTCCCGGTCTTGCCGCCGACCAGCACCTCGCCCGGCTTGAGGACGGCCAGCATCCGCGGCGACTCGATGCCCTCGGCGGCCAGCGCCCCGCCGACCTGCTTGCCGCCGCTGTCGAACACCAGGATCCGGCCGTTCGTCTCGTCCGCGGCCCAGAGGTTTCCCACCAGCCCGAACGGGAGCGAAAGGGTCGTGCACTCGTCCGGGTGGCCGTCCCAGTACGCGGTCAGGTAGGCGGTCATCGAGCCGTCGGTGAAGGCCTGCTTCGACACGGCCTGGGGCTGGAGGATCACCTCGCCCGTCGCCGAGTCCACCTGCGCCCCCAGGGTCACCTCGGGGTGGTCCGACTGGAAGGAGTCGCCCAGCAGCGGGGCGGCGCCGTCCTCGGCGCGGGCGCCGGGCAGCAGGCACTTCCAGGTGAGCCTCTCCCGCATGACGAGCAGCGGGTTGGCCACCGACGACTCGCAGCTGACCGAGGGCCCGCCCCGGCACGCCGGGGGCACGAAGGCGGCGTCCGGGGGCCCGCCCGCTCCACCGTCCGAGCCCAGGCCCTGGATGTCCTGCGGGCAGCCGCACAGCAGGAGCAGCGCCCCCACGAGCGGCGGCGCGAGCAAGGCTCCCCACCCTCTCCCACCCTGGAGAGGAGGCCGGGGCAGGCGGACCGCCATCCTAGCTGCCCGGCACCGTCAGGCGGACGATGCCCGACGTGTTGTAGAAGCTGTCGCCGCTGACCGTGTCGAGGTGCCAGACGGGGTCCAGCAGCTTGAGGGTCTTGGCGTCGAAGCGCGCCAGCTGCGGGTCGCAGCAGGAGTTGCCGTGGACTCCCAGCGCGAGGATCTCCCCGCCGCTGCGGACCAGGCCGGTGACGTCGGGCCGGGAGATCTTCTCGGTGACGGCGTCGGTGGTGAGCGTGGGGCCGAGGAACAAGAGCCCGGCGTCCGTGCTCTCCATCGGCCCCACCAGCACCTGCCCGTCGTCGAGCGCCATCAGGGTCTTGAAGTAGCCCGACCACGTGTCGCCGGCGGTGAAGCAGCCCTCGGAGGCGTAGGTCTCCTCGTCGAAGATGCAGATGCGCCGGCGCTGGTCGGACGAGGCGAGGATCTTGCCGTCGCTGCGCCGCGTGAGGCTCGAGAACTTGAAGTTGTCGGTCGAGACCTCGGGGTGCGGCACGAACTTGACGAGGTCGCCGGTGCTCGGGTTGAAGACCGCCAGGCCGTAGGTGTTCTGCACCAGCTTCTCGAACGCGCCGGCGACCCATAGCTCGCCGGTCGAGGCGTAGGCCATCTGGCCCGGGCCGGCCTGGCTGACGCCCGCCCCGCCCGATTCCCAGATGGTGACGCCGCCGGCGAACTTGTCGGTGTCGGCGAAGGTCACCGGGCGCTTGGTGCCCTTGCGGTCGAAGATCTTGATCACCTTGCCGCTCTGCGAGGACACCGCGATGTCGCCGCTGGGCATCATGCGCAGGTCGGTGACCCCGACGATGCCGGCCGGGCCGACGGCCTGCGCCAGGTACTGGCCGTCGGAGCGGAAGATGTGGATGCCCTGGCCGGTCGAGGAGGAATCGCCGATCCAGTAGTTGCCCAGCACCGTGACCTTGGCCGTCCCCTTGCCGAACTCGGACGAGTTGGCGGCGTTGCGCACCTCCACGGTGACCGTGTAGGTCGTGTCCTGGAAGGTCTTGGGGTGGCTGTAGCCGGTCTTGCCGGTCGACAGCGCGAAGTGGACGACCCCGGCCTTGGTGCCGTTGACCATCTCCACCCCGTCGGAGGGCGAGACGGAGAGCAGCGGGGTCGACAGCGAGGCGCCCTGGGAGTCGATGACGCAGTTGATGGTGACCTGGTAGTTGACGGTCACCGCGTCGGTGGGCGCCGAGCAGTCGACCTTGATGGTCCCCATCCCGCCGCCGCCGTCCCGGCCGAGGGGGTTGCCGGCGTCGTCGTATTCGATCGGCGGGTTGTCCACGCCGGTGTCGGCCTTTCCGGCGTTGTTGCCGCCGCAGTTGCAGGTGACGAGCGCGACTACCAGAATGGCTGCCTTCGAGAGCGATCGGGAGAGGTTCATGGCCGACGGAGTATACCAGCGCACGGACGTCCCGGACCTGGTTCTGGCGTCCACGTCGCGCTTCCGCCGGCAGCTGCTCGAGGCGGCCGCCCTCCCCTTCCGCGCGGTCGCCCCCGAGGTCGACGAGGCGGCCCCGGCGTCCCGGTCCCCGAAGCAGCTCGCGAGGGCGCTGGCGCTGAAGAAGGCCCAGGCGGTCTCGCTGCGGTTCCCGGGCGCGCTGGTCATCGGCTCGGACCAGACGGCCGAGCTGGACGGCCGCCTGCTTCGCAAGCCGCACGACCGCGCCGAGGCCCGCCGGCAGCTGTCGGCGATGAGCGGCCGCGTCCACTTCCTGCACACCGGGGTCGCGCTGGTCCGGGGCGGGCCGCCGCGGCTGCGCAAGGTGGCGGTGGTGTCGGCGCGGCTGGCCCTGCGCGAGCTGACCCGCCGGGAGATCGAGGCCTACCTCGACACCGGCGAGTGGGAGGGCTGCGCGGGCAGCTACCGCATCGAGGCCCAGGGGCTCAAGCTGATGCGCGAGGTGCGCGGCGAGCACAGCGCGATCATCGGCCTGCCCATGGTGCCGCTGGTGCGCATGCTCTCCGAGGCGGGCTTCCCGCTCTTCGCCCCGCGCTCGTCGAGGGGCTCGCGTTGAGTCCACGGCGGGCGGCGGGCGGCGGTGGTGGTGGGCGGCGGCGCGCGATCCACCGAGAGCCTCGAGGATGGGACTGGGGCCGGTTCCCCTCGACAAGCCCGGGGCGTCGGGTAGAACAGGCTTGCACCCGGGGGCACGCGAGGTGGTGGGACCGATGGCGACCTACGCCGTGGGGGATATCCAAGGCTGCTTCGGCGCCCTGCAGCGGCTGCTGAAGCGCATCCGCTTTTCGCGGCGCGACCGGCTCTGGCTCGCCGGCGACCTGGTCAACCGCGGCCCCGACTCGCTCGCGGTGCTGCGCTGGGCGCGCTCGCTGGGCAAGCGCGTGACCGTGGTCCTGGGCAACCACGACCTGCACCTGCTGGCGGTCTCCTACGACCTGGCGCCCAAGAGGCACCGCGACACGCTGCTGCCGATCCTGGAGGCGCCGGACCGCGAGGAGCTGCTGGGCTGGCTGCGCCACCAGAAGCTGATGCACCGCGAGCAGGGCTACGTGATGGTCCACGCCGGGCTCTTGCCGGAGTGGTCCGTGACGAAGGCGCTCTCGCTGGCGCGCGAGGTCGAGCAGGTGCTGCGGGGCCCGCGGCCGGCGCGGCTGTTCGAGACGATGTACGGCGACGAGCCGGCCCGCTGGCGCGACGGCCTGCGCGGGCCCGACCGGCGCCGGGTGATCATCAACGCCATGACGCGGATGCGAATGCTCACGCCCTCCGGGAAGATCGACCTGAGCTACTCGGGGGCCCTCGGCGGCGCTCCCGCGGGGCTCATCCCCTGGTTCGACTACCCGGGCAGGCGCAACCTCGCCACGCCGATCGTCTGCGGGCACTGGGCGGCGCTGGGGCTGCTCATGCGCGACGACCTCCTCTCGCTCGACTCGGGCTGCGCCTGGGGCCGCTCGCTCACCGCGCTGCGGCTCGAGGACCGCAAGGTGTTCCAGGTGGGCTGCCGCTCGCTCTGACGCGGTCTGTCTCGAAGCTCGCGCGCATCGAGAGGGCCAGGCCCTGGCGCCTTGCGCTATCGGCCGCCGGTCGCCTCGAGGTACTCCCGCAGCGCCGCGGCCGCGTTGTGCTCGCGGTCGCGCGAGCTGTAGAGCAGCGTCACCGGCCCCTCGCGAGACGCCTCCCGCAGCGGCTCGACCGCCTTCGGGTGCCGATCGAGCTCTTCGAAGTAGCGCCTCTCGAATTCGGTCCACCGCGACGGATCGTGGTGGAACCAGCGGCGAAGGGCGTCGCTGGGAGCCGCCTCCTTCAACCAGCCGCGGGCCTCGAGCGCCTCCTTCCGGAGCCCGCGAGGCCACAGCCGCTCGACCAGGAACCGCGCGCCGTCCTGGTGGGAAGGCGCCTCGTAGACGCGCTTGGTCGACAGCGGCTGCCCTTCAACCTTTCGCGTCTTTCGCGGCATCCTGCGGCCCCTGCGCCTCACGTTAGTTTTGAAGGGCCCCCGCGCAACGCCCGCGAGCTCGAACTGCCGGAGGAGGGAGGCAGGCAGTTCGGCAGCGTGGCCGCCTGCCTTCAGGCCCTGCTGTCACCGCACATCTCTTCCAGAGATTCTCACGGCGGCGATGGGTAGTGCCCGGCCGAGCCTGCCCTGAGCTCGCCGAAGGGTGCCGGGGAAATCTCGGTCGGTTGTTTGTGCCAGCGGCCGAGAAAGGCCGCCCCCGCCACGGAGGGCGGGCTCTACCCTCTGCGGGCGAGCCGGGTCACGGCCAGTCGAGCCGATCGGTCACCAGGAACGTGGGCCGCTCTCGCTTGAACGCGGAGAGCAGGTGCTCGTCGTCCAGCGCCCCGCTGAGCCCGCCCTGGTAGAGCCTGGAGACGAGCTTCAGGGGCCGCAGGCGATCCACCTGGTCCCGGTGCGCCCAGTCGAGGTTGAAGAAGACGGCGAACGGCTGCCGCGCCTCGTACTCGACCAGGCCGCAGCTTCCCTCGATCGAAGGCGCCACGAAGGCCGCGCGCCGCAGCGCCGTGGCGGAGTCCGCGGCGTACCCGGCCAGCGGCAAGTCGGGCTCGCACGAGCCACCCCCGGTCAGCGCGACCAGGAACCGGCCGCGCAGCTCCCCTACGGTGGGCCAGCCACACTTGCGGACCGCCTCCAGCGGCGAGCGGGCCCCTGCGCAGCGGGCGACGAGGTCCGCGGGCGTGAAGATCGCCTTGGGGCCGAGGTGCCGCGACAGCAGCGCATCCAGGGCCTCCGGCGAATGGCTGCCGGAGAAGCCCTCCTTGAGATCGACGAACACCGTGACCGGCGCGTGCCGCGGCTCCGAGGCGTGGAAGGCCGCGACGGAGGCCAGGCAGTCCGACATGCGCGCACAGCGGCTCTCGTCGAAGAGCGGCAGATCGCGGTGGTAGACGTACCAGTCGTCCTCGAGCGCCGGGCTGCCGCGCTTGTCGGGCTGGATGTCCAGCTCCAGGCTGCGCAGGCCCGTCCCCGTGAGCTGCTCGAGGATGCCCATCGGCCGCTCGTAGGCGTTGTGCACGGAGAGCGCGGTCATCTCGTCGTACGGTTTCGCGTCGACCATCGCGGCCGCGCGGTGAACCCTGGACAGGACGTCGCGAGGAACCACGACCTGGCCCTCGACGAGCGCCAGGAAGGCCACGGCGACTCCGAGGACGTGAACGGCGGATAGTGAACGAGGTGGCATTGGGGGCCTCGCTCGTACCAGTCCGCGCACCATCGCGCGAGAGTCGGGCGCTGCGCCGGCTCGACGAGGGCCGGCCGAGCGCCCAATCCCCCATCTGGTCGGAGGCAGAGCGATTACCTGAGGCTCGGCCGATGGCTACCCCTATTGACGCTGGGCCGAACGAGGGGCCGCCCGCGTGAAGATCGCTTTGGTCAGCAACGGGTTTCTGCCTCCCGCCGGAGGGATCGAGCTCCAGCTGCGCGGCCTGGCGCTCGCGCTGCAGCGCGCTGGCCACACGGTCCGCGTGATCACCGCGGCCCGGGGACCGGCCCTGGTCGACGGCATCGCGGTCGATCGCCTGCCGGTGGTGCAGGGCTGGTTCTTCCGCGCCTCGCTCGACCCGAGGACCCCGCGCCTGCTGCGCGAGGTGCTGCTGCGCGAGCGCTTCGACCTGTTGCACTGCGCCATGACGCTGGTCGCGCCGCTGCCCCTGGCCGGCCTGGCCGCCGCCGAGAGCCTGGGCCTGCCCGCGGTGGCGACCTTCCACTCGGTGCCGACGCTCGAGTCCTGGTTCCTGCCGATGTTCGAGCCGTGGGTGGCCTGGCGCGGCCAGCGGACCCTCCTGACCGCCGTGAGCCCCGCGGTCGCGCAGGCCATCGGCCGGCACCTGGGCGTGCCCGACGTGCGCTGGCTGCCCAACGGCGTGCACGTCCAGGCCTGGCAGCAGCCCGTGGAGGCGCCGCCCCTCGACCCGGCGGAGTTCCACGTCGTCTCCTTCCTGCGGCTGGTGCCGCGCAAGCGCCCCCTGGCGCTCGTCGAGACCCTCGCCCGCGTGCGCGACCGCCTCCCGGCCGGCGTGCGGCTGCGGGCCACCATCGCGGGCGAGGGATTCCTGCGGCCGCTGGTCGAGCGCGTCGTCCGGTTCCACGGACTCTCCGACTGCGTCCGCCTGACGGGCTGGATCGCCGAGCCCGAGCTGCGCCGCGTGCTCGCCACGGCGCACGTCTTCCTCATGGCCTCGGTCCGGGAGGCCTTCGGCATCTCGCTGGCCGAGGCCTGCTCGGCGGGCGTGCCCGTCGTGGTGCGCAACGCCTGGGGCCCTCCCTGCTTCGTCCAGCACGGTCGCGAGGGCTTGCTCGCGGACTCGGACGCGCAGCTCGCCGACCACGTGGTGCGCCTGGCCCGCGAGCCGGCCCTGCGCCTGCGAATCGCGACCAACAACCGCAACCATCCGCTGCCCTTCGACTGGGAGCGGGTGCTCGCGCTCCACCTGGCGCTCTACCAGGAGGCGCTGGCCCGCCGTTCGGGCAAGACCGCTACCGTGCACCTGGTCGGCCGCCAACAGGCGATGCCCTGACCGCGCCCGAGAGCCGCCCCCGCCGTCGTGAGAGGGCCCGCTGAGACGCCCGGAGGGCGAGCGCTCCCGCGGGCGATGCCCCGACGGCTCCCTAGAGAGCTGACTGCGCCGCGGCCGTCGTGAGAGGGCCCGCTGCCACGCCCCGAGGGCAAGGACTCCCGCGGGCGAGGCCCCGACGGCTCCCTAGAACTGCGCCCGCGGGCGCGAGAAGGCCCGCTGCCACGCCCCGAAGGCGAGCACTCCCGCGGCGATCGCCAGGGTCGGCACGAGCGACGCCGCGTGCTGCAGGAGCGCGACGCTGGCCGCGGAGTCCGCGGCGACGCCGCTCAGGCGGTAGGCGCTGAACACCGAGCCCTCGTACAGGCCGAGGTTGGCCGGGCCCACGCCCACCAGCGTCGCCAGGCTGACCCCCGAGAGGGCCAGCAGCGTGCGGCTCAGGCTGGGGGCGAAGTCCATGGACCCGTCGATGCAGACCATCACCAGCCCCTCGACCACCTTGACCGCGCACGACAGCCCCACCCCCGCGAGCAGGCGCGGCGTGTCGGGCAGGCCCGCCAGCCGGCGCGCGAACGGGCTGCCGGCCCGCTTTCGAGACCAGGCCACCACCGCCCCGAGCACGATTACGCCGGCGAGCGCGAGCGCCAGGACCACCAGCGGCCCGGCTCCGGCCCGGGCGCCGGCGAGCGGCACGAGCGAGGCGGTCGCCACGAAGAGCAGGCCCTTGGCCACGCCGTTGCCGAGCTGGTCCAGGCCAAGGACGGCGGCGGCGCGGGCGTTGCCTATCCCGCTGGAGGCGAAGACGGCCGCGGCCACGCCCACCCCCACCACCGAGGGCAGGACGCTCCAGGCGGCGATGGCCAGCACGGTGTAGCGCCACACGTGCCAGTAGCCCGCCGGCGCGCCCCGCGGCGCGAAGACCCACCACTGAAGGGCGACGATGAGCGGGATGGTCGAGCCGACGACCGCCGCCAGGACGAGAGGCCAGGCGCGGGCGTTCAGGAGGTGGTCGCCCACAGCGCGCAGGTCGAGGGTGCGCACGGCCCAGACGACCGCGGCGATCACCAGGGCGGCGCCCAGCCACTGGACGACGCGAATCCACGGCCTGGGCTTCTCGAGGCTGGCAGGCATGCGTCAGGTCCCCGCGCAGACGAGCAGATCCCTCATCCGGCAGAAGGTCGCCCCGCGGCGGCGCAGCTTGCTCAGCGTCGCGCGGATGGCCTGCTCCGCCGGCTCTCCGGTCCGGAAACGGCAGTCGAGGCGCAGGCGTTCCCGGCGCAGGTCGACCAGCTCCCAGGGGTGGACGAAGAGCACCAGGGGCGAGACCAGGCCGAAGAGCAGCGTGTCGCGCACCGGGGCCGGCAGGCGCAGCACCGACGAGGTGGTGGAGGCGGGCACCCGCACCAGCGCGGTGGGCAGGTTGCGCGTGCGATACCAGTCGAGCTTGTAGCGGGCGTCGGAGGAGTCGAGGAGGAAGCCCTCCTCCGCGAGGAGGTTCCGGTGGGCGGCGGGCAAGCGCAGGAACGGGGCGCGGAACGAGACGACCGGGGCGAAGCGGCGCAGGACCTGCGCCGAGGTGCGGATCTCCTGGCGCGCCTGGTCGGGCCCCATGGCCTCGAAGGCGCCGTGCGTCTGGCCGTGCGAGCCCAGCTCGTGGCCGGCCGCCACGATGGCCTCGATTCGGGCCGGGAACCGCTGGGCCGCCTCGCCGGTGCAGAAGAACGTCGCGGGCACCCGCTCACGCTCGAGCAGGGCGAGGAGCCGGGGCGTCCCCTCCTCCACTCCGCGCCACCCGGAAAGGTAGGGCGGGCAGTCCGGCTCCAGGTCGACTGTGAAGCAGACGATCACCGTGGCGGGACAGTAGGAACGCGCGCCCGAGGTGGCAGCGCCCCAGCCCGGCGGCCTCGTCCGGGGCGCTGCGGCGCCGCAGATTTGAAAGCGAGTGGACCTTCCCGGCCCGGCCGAGGATGATGCGCGCCATGTCCATCAAGCGTTCGCGAGAAGTGAGCCGGCGGCCCCGGGATGGGGGCGACTTCGAGTCGAAGAAGGCCCCCGAGCGGGTCTACAAGTGGGAGGACGACGTCTCCCCGCGCCTGGGCGAGCCGTTCCTGGCCTACGCGGCGACGTGCAAGTACGCCAAGGACGCGCTCCTCGAGCACGCGGTCTTCGGCAAGGGCATCGTGACCCGGGTCGAGGGCTCGAAGGTCGAGGTCCTCTTCCAGCAGGGGGCCAAGAAGCTGGCGCAGAACCCGGCCGGCAAGGACGCGCCCCAGGCGGAGCCCAAGGGCGCGCCGGCGGCTGCGGCTGCTCCTGCAGCGGCGGCTGCGGCGCCCGAGGCTCAGGCTCCCCAGGCCCCGGCAGCAGCGGCTCCGGTCCCCGAGCAGCAGCCCGAGAAGACCTAGGCGGGCGGGCGCGCGGCACGAGCGGGACGGCCACGGACTCTCCCACCGGCCGTGGGGCTTCTTTTCCCCCGGCCAGCGGCTTCGCGGACGGGCGGCGTTCCGGTTGACAGCGGGAGAGGAGATCGGTAGAACCTCCCGCCGTTGTTCGTAACATTCCCTGGTAGCTCAGTTGGCAGAGCAGCTGACTGTTAATCAGCGGGTCCGTGGTTCAAGTCCACGCCAGGGAGCACCTATGGAGCCAGGCAAAGTCGCCTGGCTCCTTGTTTTACAGAGCCCCGATCGCCTCCTGGCGGTCGGGGCTTCGAATTTCCCGCCTGAAGACCCCAGGTTGCACGGTGCCGATGAGAAAGGTGCCCATCCGTCTCTGTGCCCGCAGAGAAGACCCACGCGAGCGCGACAGGGCCCCCTGGGGCGGGCGATCGGCTCTCTCTAGCCCTTTCAGAGCAGAGAGCGGGGGAGAGCCCCGGCGGCGCCGTTTAACAGTCGGGCCTCCCCTCGTACCCGTTGTTTGACAGTCGTCCGGAGCGGACGGCGGCGTTTGACAGCCAAGGCACCGAGACCACTGGCGGAAGCCCCCACGCTGAGCTACGTCGCGGCACGCGCAGCGGGGCGGGGCGGCCGCGACCGTCCGTGGACCTTGAGTCAGTGGAGGACGGCGGCACGCTCGGCAGGCAGTCGCACGTCCCGGGACGCCTCCGTCGTCGACCAGCCTGACGGCGTGATGAGCATGGCTTCCGCCAGACCGTAGGGCAGGACCTGATCGGACCACGTCCGCCGCGACTCCTCCGTCGCCAAGCTCAGGCACACCGACATCCCGAGCGCCAGCCGCTCGCTGGCGAAGGCCATCAGTTCCCGCTCCTCTGCGAGCGTCACTCGTCGCTGGTCGAGCGGGTAGCCGCGGAAGGCGCCGGCGTGGATGTTCTCGACGGGCCCGTTCCGCCAGGCCGTGTTCACGAGAGCGTTCGCCAGGATGCGGCTCGGGCTTCTCTCCGCGGCGGCGCGAGCTCGCTCGAGGCTCGAAGGGTTGGCTGCGTGGACGAGCAGTTCGGCCATCTCGGGATCCGCGAGCGCGCAGACCGCGGAAACCTTGGCCTTCGACCTCTTCAACGGCATCGGCAGGTAGGCCAAAGCGCGGTTCACGAGCTCTTCGTAGCCACGGCCCCGGGGATCGTCTCGGAAGAGATCGATCCACCGAGCGAGCGCCGCGGAGGCCTCGATGTTGATTCGGGCCATCTCGGCGTCGCTGATGCGGCTCGCAACCGACGACTCCGCCTCCGGCCAGACCGCCTTGCCGTGGTCGAGCAAAACCGAGAGGTATGAGCCCCATCGAAGAACCAAGGCGGCTGCGGCGATGCCCTCCCGGCTCGTGAACGTCCCGGAGGGCGGCTTCGGCGGATCTGGCTTCTCGCGCAGATAGGCGAGCACCTGCTGGAAAAGCGTGGTCGGCGGCGCGTGGATGATCCACTCCGGTCCGTGAGCTCCGACAACCTCTTCGCAGGCGCCCGCGTCGAGCACCAGCTCGTCATTCACCCGGACCATGATCCTGCCAGTCGCGCCCATGGCTACAGGAGCTCCCGACCGGCTTTGCGATTGACGAGGCTTCGCAGGGTGGCCCGGTCCTCCGCCGAGGGTTTCCAGTGGTTCAAGTGCTGCAGGCGCCGATTGGCGAACTTGTGCTCAGCGACCACGACTCCCTTGGGCGGCTCCGTGAGTTGCAGCCACCCGAATGCCGCCTCCGGGATGGTCTGCAGGATCTCGCGGAAGTACTTGCGGTCGAGCTTGCCGCTCTTGAGAGCGCGGTACTGGAAGAAGTCGACGCGGATGACCTCGGTCGCGCGGCGGTTCTCCAGGTTCACGATCACCTGCGCGTACCGGACGAAGCCGTCGGCGTCGACTTGCAGCGGCCCCTCGCCGGCAATGAAGCGCTCGACTGCGCGCTCTGCGACCGGGCGCATCTCTCCCGAACGCGGCCGCACGAAGGTCCAAACGCTCACGCCCATGTCCGCTACCTCCCTCTTGCCCATCGCCGGTACGCGTCGATCCACACCGAGCCTTTTGGCTCCGGGGACGGCAGCGGCAGATCCAGTATCGGAATCCGTTGGCGGAACGAGCCGCGCGCGCAGACAGCCACGATCCGCTGGTCATCGTTGAGGTCGACCCGCTGGACCGTCACTTCTACCCCGAGCACCTCGGTCTTGAACGGCATCGCGAGGTGCTCATCGAGCATCGTGTAGAAGCCGGTCATCTGCTCAGACTCGTCGTACGCGTCCACGGTCGCCTCCGCGATGAGTTCGTCGAGCCTCGCGGGTGCGAGAGGCCTTCGCGTCGGGCGCGTCGTCGGCGCCTTCGACTTCGCCTTGGTCGGCATGGTTTCCCTCACCAGCGCTTGTGCCACTTGTCTCGGTAGCTCGGCGGCGGCGGAATCGGCTCGGAGGGCTCGGTCGTGCGCTCGGCCACGAACGTGCTCGAGTCGCCGTCCTTGATCCTGATGACGCCTTTGAGCCGCCCGTCCTTGCCCAGTGTGACTCGGCCCGAGCCCGACATCTGGTCGTACTCCCAGGCGCCCTCCCAGGAAAACGACACGCCTGCCTTCGTGGGCTTGCAGTTCACGTAGGCAAGGAGGCAATGCATCCGCAGTCGGTCGGCGTACCCCGTCAGCGAGATCACCGCGGGGCCAAGGTCATCCAGAAAATCGTTCACCCACTGCGACGTCTCGGTGATGCGCCACCAACCTCGGTACTGCGAGGGGATGGGCTCGGTCATCGGCCCCTCCTTGGAGCAGGCCCTGCCGGAACGATCGGCGAGATGGTCCCGCGCCGAATGCCTTCCTCGACAGTGCGCATGATGATCGCGGTGAGGGTCAGGTCGGTGTTGCCGTTCCAGTGCTCCATGGCTCGCACGAATCGGAACCCCAGTCCCGTCGCGAGGTCACGGAATTCGGGCGTTTCCTCCTCCGGCGCCAGCGGGTAGTCCTCGACCAGCGGGACATCCTTCTTCTCCGCAAGCTGCTTCTGCAGGCTCTGGGACGCGGTTCGCTCTGCAGCCTCCCAGGTCCGCACGCCCTTGAACTCGCGCTCGAACCTCGCCTCAGCCACCCGCGGGTCGATCACGGTGACGTCCTGGTCGAGCGTCTTCATGAAGTCGTCCGGCTGGCCTTCGTCCGCCGCGAAGCACCGGTTGACGACCCTGCACCGCATGGCGACGACCTCGGGCCCGAGGTGTGGCGCGAAGAACCGCGCCGCGGCGACCGCCCGGTCGATCGAGTTGGTCTGGATGGTCATGCCGCCGCTCTTGGGAAAGCGAATGCGTCCGAGCACGATCGGTCGTCGCTCCACCGGAACCGCGTCGTAGCCGGCGGCGATCTGCAGGGAGGAGGCTTCCACGTGGTACAGCCACTGCCAACAGCGCTCGGAGGGGGCCTCGACCACGCACTTCAGGTTCCGAAACCGCTCTGTCACGAACGAGCGGCCGGGTATCGAGTAGTAGAGCCGCACGGGCTGGAACGGCTCCCTGGTCATCGTGGCCAGCAGGACCTTGCCAGCGGACGCGTTCGACGCTTCTTGCGGCATCCGGTCTCCTCGTCGCGGGGCCTTGTTGTGACGGCGGCGAGTCTACTGGAGGAAACCGACTGCTCGATCAAGGCGCGCGGCGCCATCCTTCGTCTGCGTAGCGCTGGTCTCTCGGATGGCAGCCGCCCAATCAAGGGACCGGACGTGTGCGAGATAGGTCGACGGTCCGATGCGGTCGAACTCGCTCTCCGTCCAGATGTTCTCGACCTGCCCGTTCCACCAGAACTCCGGGCGCTCGACGACGTCCGCCGGCAGGACGCTTCGCCAGAGCAGCTCGTCATTGGGCTCGCGCACCTGGGAGGAAAAGCTCCGCGCAAGGCGATCGCGCCACGAGCCCGGGCAGAAGTACACGCCGCAGTTGACGGTCGCCCAGTAGTTCGGGATGCCCAGGAACTTGGGCGTTCCTCCCGTGTTGCACCACTCCCAGAACGCCTCATCGAGGCCTCGAAGGAGGACGGTGTCCCAGTCGAGCCAGAGGTACCCGCCGAACTCATCGAGCGCCTGAAGGCACATCCAGTGCTTCATCTTGTGGGCCGCGTCCCGATGGATCTCCGCAGGGGCGTCAGCCAGGACGCGATGAACGTGGACCCCTTGGCCCTCGAGGATGTCGGCGGACTCTTGGTCGGCGGCGTACACGGTCAGCAGGGACCGGAAGGCTGGCTGGGATCTCGGCGGCGGTGACTCTCGGGAAGGAGCGCTCGCCATTGCGGCAGTAGTAGTAGAGGCCGGTGATCACGCGAGGCGGCATGAGATCTCCTCCGCTACGCCCCAGCCTCCCCGACCGTGAGCGCGAAAGCGAGCAAGCATCGCTTCGCGCTCCGCGGCGTCGCGGGACTCGTAGGTGTTCCAGACGACCTGCTCTGCCTCGGCTGCGAGCGAGTACGCGAGTTCGGCTGCGTACCTTCGCGCCCGTTCGAGCGAGGAGAACGCGTACTTCCAGTTGACCAGAGGCTCGAGGAAAAGCACCTCGCGCCTCCTGACTGCTTCTCTCGCAGCCGGGTGCACCTGGACCCGCAAGCGACCGTGATCGAGCTCGACACCGATGGCCGAGAGCGCGAGGTCGAATCGCCCGAAGCGGTCGCCGAGGCTGCCGGGCTCGACCCGGTACGGGACGTCGACGGTCAGCTCGCCGAGGACAAAGGCCTGCCCGAAGGCGCGCGCACCTGGCTGCTCGACGGCTCCGCATGACCTCAGCCGCGCGAGCAGCGCGCGGCGATCCGCGTCGGATGAGGCCCAAAGGTCGACCTCACCTGAAGGACGCCCGTGTAGCAGGCTCTTGAAGGCTCCGCCGGCGAACAGCACTCGGCCAGGGAACTCGAGGCCGGCGGTCGCCTCGAGGAGAGGCCGCGCGAAGGAGAGGACCCTCGTCTCTTCGAGGGCATCATCGTCGTCGATGAGGTGCTGGTCTGGTGGGGAACTCCCAGACCGCTCGCGGTATCGAAGCTCGAAACTGCCGGAGCCGCTCGCCCACACCGCGAGGGTGTCGAGGTACCAGGGCCATTCGAGCCGGCGCAAGGGATGGCCCAACAGCGAAGCAGCGACGGCCAGCAGTACGGAGTCGTGGGTGACGAAGACGTGCACCCCCGGGGACGCTGCGGCATGGGTCATATGCTCGAGGATTCGCCCTGCAGCGCGCCGCGCCGAGTTGAACCCGCGCAGCGCCTTGCCGTCGACGACGGCGTTCATCAGCTCCTCGTAGGGCAGCTTCGTCCAGGTCTCCTCCCACGCCAGTTTTGGATGAGCGACGAGCGCCCCTGGATGGCCCAGGAGCCTGTCTGGTTGTCGCTCGAAGGGCTTGCCGGCGCCGCGGCTCAACGCCTCCGCGGTCTGCGCGCAGCGCAGGACGGGGCTGTGCCTCACCGACGCAAGCCGCTCGCCGATCCGGCGGCCGAGGTCCTCCGCGAGGGCGACGCCGACTTCGGTGAGAGGAACTGAGTCCCCGGCGCTGCCGGGAGGCAGCGGCGGTCGCACCGAGTGGCGCATCAGCAGCATGACGGGCCGATCGGTGGGCGCTGACTCGAGGGCGCGCAGCGTTCCTTCGGGGATGCGCCACTCGGTGCTCATGCCGCCTCCGCGACCAGCAGGGACACGACCGAAGGCAGGGGCTTGACCTGGCGAAGCCGGAAGCCCCCAGCGGCGAGCAGCACGTCGAACTCGCGGCGGGTCCTTTCCCGGCCGCCGGTGACCGCGAGCAGGTGGAGGTCGCAGAGCGCTCCCGCGTGCGCGCGCTCGTCCAGGACCATCTCGGCGACGAAGAGCCTGCCGCCGGGACCGACGCTCTCGCGCGCCCGCCGCAGCAGCTGCAGGGCCTCGGGGTCGGGCCAATCGTGCAGGACGCGCGCGAGCACGACCGCGTCGCAGCGGCCGAAGTCCCACGGGGCGAAGAAGGTCCCGGCGCGGAGTTCGATTCGCTGGTCCATTCCCTCTGGGAACCGTGCTTCGCGCACGACCTCCGGTCGGTCGAGAAGGACGCCACGGAGGTCCGGCGCGCGCTCCAGCAGCATCTGGAGGAGCACCCCGTGGCCGCCTCCCGCGTCGACGAGGCGCTCCACACCGTCGAGCTCCACAGCGGCCGCGAGGGGGCGATAGTCGTGATCGGCGTAGCTGGCGAGGGTGCGATGGTGCGCCACGCGCAGTTCGGGCGCGCCGGCGACCTCGTCGAAGAAGTCCGGAGGCCGCCAGGCCGCGCCCTGCCGCAGCGCCTCGGGGAGCCGCCGCCAGCGGTCCCCCATGATGCCGGCGTACTCCAGTGCGGCGTGCGCGAGCGAGCGCGGATGGCCCGAGTGCAGGGGTTCACCCTTGGCGGAGAGGCGCCAGAGGTCGTCGCCGTCGCGCTCGACCGCGCCGAGCTCCCCCAGGGCATGCAGCAGACGGTGCAAAGACGCGGTCGGCAGGCCGGTCGCCTCCGCCACGCTCTCGACCGAGCCGGGGAGGCTGTCGGGGATTCCCAGCTCGACCGCCGCGGCCAGCGTTTGCGTGCGCCAGAAGCCAACGAGGTCGCCCGAGAGGCTTGCGAACGACGACCGCAGCGGTGGCCGCAGGGCGAGGACGTCCCGCCCTTCTTCGTCGATGACGACGAGCGCGCCGTCGTGCGACTCGCACCGCGCCTGGCCGTTGTAGAAGGGCTCGATAGCGGAGAAGCGGCGCCGGTACGCCGGAGCCCCGTCACTCCTCAGATGGAACCAGCCGTCTGAGTCCCGGGCACGCGCGAAGCCTTTGTGGAACACGTCGAGGTCGAGGTACTCGCCAGCGCCACGCGGCTTGCCGTCCGGGTCGATGTGGTGGTGCAGCCCCGAGTCGGCCTGCACCACCGCTGCGCTCTCGCGGAAGTCGCCGGCGTACCGCCACCGATCCGGGTAGGCGGCCACCCCCGCTCGCGTGAGGTGGAAGTAGCGACCGTCGAAGCCGCGCACGGTGCAGCGCCCCGCCTGGAAGTTGCCGCACCACGCAAAGCGTTCGGCCGACACGGCGCCTCCGGACCCACCGATGGGGTGCGCGCCGTCTGACGCCATGACCGTCGCGCGGCCTTCATAGAAGCCGAACGTCCTCTGGTAGCGCTGCGGGTAGAGCGGGGCTCCGTCGAGGCCGACGTGGAACGCGCCACTCGAGTCGCGGACCGCCGCGATCCCTGGCGCGTGAAACGAGAGCACCTCGAGGAAGCGAGGCTCGTAGAACGGCAATCCCTGGTGCAGGTGATGGGTCCCCGCCGCGGCGAGGGTGGTCTCTTGCCAGTCGATCCTCACGGCCGCACCTCCTTCGGCCGCCGCATGTTGCAGCTGAGGCAGAGCGGGTGCTGGGGATGGATGCCGACAAGGTGCCGGTAGGCCACGCCGCTCCAAATCGCGTCGAACGGGAGGCTCTGGAGGTTTCCGAAGGACCCGAGCTCGCGGCGCAGCAGGTCCGGGGCGCAGCAGGGGTCGAAGCGCCCCTCCGCATTGACCCAGGCTTCCCTGCCGAGGAAGGGGCACTCCGAGCCCGGCGCGAGGTCGCTGGTGGCGTCGGACCCCAGCTCGTGGAAGTTCTCGAGCTGCACCAGGGCTCCGTTGGGCAGTCGCTCCTGCCGGGCGACGGCCTGCGCCTTGCGGACGGCGGCGTTCCAGCGCGCGATGGCCTCGGGGGATCGGCGCATCGACTGCGCCTCAAGCTCGGGGAAGTGCGTCCAGACGTGGTGGCCCTTCACGCGGTCGATCCCGAGCTGGATAGCGAGGCGCACGATGTCCGGGATCTCGGGCGTGTTCGCTTCGAGGAAGGTCAGCTGGAACGTCACCCGCGCGCGATGGCGGCTGAGCCGCTCGAATCGGTCTCGCTCGTCGAGGAGGACGCGGACGTTCTCGACCATCGCCGGGAACGAGCTGCCGAGCATGATCCGCTCCTGAGTCTGCGGGGTGGCGCCATTCCAGGAGACCTTCACGTCCGACAGGACCGGAACCAGGCGCCGCGCCCAGTCGCGAGCGCCGAGCCGGGGGAACGTCCCGTTGGTGGTCAGGTTGAGCAGAAGCCCATGCTGAACGCAGAGGTCGATGACGCGCTCGAACTCCGGGTAAAGCAGCGGCTCTCCCATAGTCGAGGGGATGACCTCTCGCAGCGGAGAGCCCTGCCGGTCTTCGAGAACCCGCTCGAGCAACCCGATCGCCATCCGCCGGCGAGGGATCCCCGCCGCATGCCGCGCGCTCTGGCGGTTGCTGTGGGGCGAGTGCTCTTCGCACATGACGCAGCGCAGGTTGCAGTCGTCGGGGTTGGTGTCGAAGGTGATCCGCCAGGGACCGTCCTTCGTCGGGGTCTTGCGGTCGCGGCGGTCGCGCAGTACGCGGGCGCACAGGCCCTCGATATCGCGGACGTGGTCCTCCATGTCCAGGACGTCGCCGCCGTTGCCGAGGAGGTACCCGCGAGCGCCGAGGCTCCGCGCGTGCTCCGGAGCTCCCGCCAGCCGAGCCATTGCTCGGGCGAGGCTCTGAGCGTCGCGGTGGCGGAAGGTCAGCCCGTTGACCTCGTCGCGGACGAATTCGGCCATGCCCCCGATATCTGCAGTGATGACCGGCACGCGCGCCTGCTGCGCCTCGTGGATGACGAGCGGTGAGTTCTCCTCCCAAATGGACGGCACGACGATCGCGTCCACCCGTTCGAAGACCGCCGACACGATCTGCTGGTTTCGGTACTCGGGGAGCCACTCGACGCGGTCCGCGGCGCCGTTCAGCAGCCTGCGCGCCCGCTCCGTCAGGGCGTCCGTGTCGGAGCCGCGCGGCCGGCCCCAGATGCGCAGGCGCGGCGTCCCAGGCACCTGAGCGAAGGCTTCAAGCAACACGTGGATGCCCTTCGCCGGGGTGTGCGTGCCGATGTAGCCGAAGACGAAGTCCTTCTCGGGGACACGCTCGCGCCCCTCGAGCCGGGCAGTCTTGAAGCCGTAGTCCAGGAAGACGAGGCGGTCCTCGGGGAGCCCGAACTCGTCGCGAAAGCGACGGAGCATATGCCGGGAAGGGGCAACGAAAAGGTCGACCGCCGAGGCCACCTCGCGCACGTGCGCCATCCTGCGCGCTGCCCAGTCGCTCCAGTAGGCTACGTCCGCCTCATGCTCGTCAGGCGCGCCCGAGAAGTAGCGAGCGTAGCAGCGCTCCGCGCACCGGCGATTCTCTTGTCCGGGACAACAGGACCAGACCTCGTCGCCGGCGGCCGGATTCATCTGGAGGAACTGGCCGCGCGGGCACATTAGCCAGTAGTCGTGAAGGGTAAAGAGCACCGGCACGCCGCGGCGCCGGGCCTCGAAGACCAGGGAGGTCGAGAGGTGGTTCAGGTGCCCGACGAGCACGACGTGCGGGCGGACCTCCTCGAGGAACTCGGCGAAGCGGGCGTCGACTGCCTCTCGCCGGTAGCGGTCGCGGCTGTTGGGGACATTGACGAGGCGCAGCTTCACGCGCTGGTCCTCAGAGTCCTGCTCGTCCAGCGTGACACCTTCGGGCGCGAGGGTGTCTTCGTATCTTGTGAAGACATGGACCTCATGACGATCGGCGAGCGCGTGAGCCAACGACTGCGTGTAGACCTCGGACCCGGCGTTGAAACGCATCGGGTAGCCATGGATGACAAATACGACTCGCATTCTTACCTCTCAGCGCAGAGCTCGATCGGCTCAATTCGGAAGCAGCCACCCAATCCTCAAGAAAAGGCCTACCGGTCCTGGAAGACCCCGAACGAAAGCGCCAAACGACACCTTCGGAACGGCAGGACAACGGTGATGAGGAAGCGGGCCAGGCTGCGGGCGCGCCAATGGCAGAGGCGGTGTGGGGGGAACGGCGTGGCCGTCATGATGTGCTCCAGAAGTCGGCCACTCGGCCGACGCTATGTCTCGTCTGGATGACGTCCCTGAACTACCGGAGAGCCTGGAAGCCCCATCGCTGCGCGCGATGAACGTCCGCCAAACGCGAGTCCCGACTGATTGCCAGTCGTACCGTCACCGAGAGTCATCGACTCCGCCGCCGGACCCTTGCGGCTGAGGTGGGGTACCCGAATCTAGCAAGCAGAGTAGCCATCGGGGTGCGGGGTGTCAAAGGGGCTACAAGAAGACGCCGCCCGAAGTCCTTCACAAACGTGGCCGACACAGTTTTTGGCGGCGAGACCTTCGTGAAGGCACCCAGGCCTGACTCTCTTCCTGCCATGACGCCGATCAGAGAAAGGCTCTGCGTGTTGTCAGCCGAGCTGGGCTCCGACCTAGCCTGCCCAACCCCTAGCTGCTCTACTCGCTGCTGATGCCGGCGGCGTTGCCTGTCAACCCTACGCGCCGCGCTCGTGTTCCGACCCTCCGCCCCGATTGGCGCCATGAATGCTTAGCGTTGTTTCGTCTCGTCGAGCAGATCCATCTGCAGGCCCACAATGACATCCGCGATGCGCACTCCAGTGCGCCCGCAGAATGTTACGAGGTCTTGCAGGAATGGCCACCCCGAGCGCAGCGCCCGCGGTTTGATGTAGAGCAGCCCATCGTCCATGTCGTCTTCAGCCAGCACAAGCGAGTGGTACTCGAGCACATCAAGAAGGCTCTTGAACACCGTGGGCTCAAGCTCCGTGGCATGAAGGAGGTCGTCGTACAACACCGCCCGCCCGCCATTGGCTACGGAACGCTGAAGGGCGATTGAGAGCAATTCGCTCGCAGGGAGCGGAAGACTGCGAAGCTTCTCGCCGAACGCTGCCACTTCGGCCGCACTGTCCTCCAGCATCCCAGGTTCCAACTCTTTCCAGCCAAGAACTCCGCTCATGTATTTGAGGTTCTTTGGGGGAGTGACAGATCGGTTCGCTGTACGATCCCGAACGTGCTCGGCCTCAATCTCTCGCAAGGTCGGCGTGAGTCTGGCCTTTGCGATGGTGGCCAATTCGGCTGCTATCGCCGCACCCAACTCCTCGCGAGCCGGACCGCGCTCGTGCTCCGTATCCGCATCGTGATAACCCAAGACCTTCATGTGTCGCAGGTCGAATGGCAGCGTTTCCTTTGCCCCGAGCGCGAGGTTGCAGACGAGCAGTACCCGTTCCCACCGGAGTACGCCAGCCGCGTAGCCCACTTCAGCAAGCACATTCGGGTTCGGCGTGGGACGGCTTTTTGGACCAGCCGAGCCAGTAATTGAAACGTCAGCCACAACGGCATCCGCCTCGTAAATCTTTCGCTGGATGCTTCGCGCAATCTCGACAGCACCGGGTAGGCCCAGCGTGTCGCGGTCGATGGCCGGTTCGATTGATAGCGTCGGATCGGCTCTGAGTGACTTGGCCGCGTGTTCGAGCGCCTTCTCAATGAAGGTGCGATTTGTTCGATTCGGAAGGTCGCTCTGCCATGAGTAGAAGATGCGCATTTTGCCTGAACAGCCTTGGGGTTGAGGGCGGGAGACTTGCGGCTTCCAGCGGGGGGATGTTCGTGCTGGTGGCAGATCGGAGCCCAATGCCTACTTCGCAAATCGATGCGCAAATGCGGCGGCCGAGCAGCGAAGCTCTTGGAGGCCTTTCTGCTTCTGAGGCGTTGTGTGATAGGAGCTTGGGCCCTTCTCAAAGCCGAAGACACGCAGGTCGGCCAAAGCGCCTACGACAGGGTTGTTGCGCGCGAAGCGATAGACGCCAGTTGCGAAGTGCGGTTGCTGGTGAGGCTCCGGTAGGGCCTCCAGAGGGAATTCTTCTCTGAAAAGGTCGTGCCGCCAGAAATAGACATCGTAGATGAGAACGTTCTTCGTCCCATGATTGTTGCTTCCCTGGTTTGTTCGCGAACCACCGGCGGTGGCTTCCCGGATTGACGGTGGAGGCGACCTGAGCGTTGCGGTGGCGTAGCGCGGCGAGGTCCGGCGGTGGCGGAGTCGCGAGCGGGCAGGTCGGTCGTGCGCCGGGGGCGGGCGCCAAGTGCGAGTGCTCCTGTGGCGCCCGCCCCCGGCGCGTTTCCGGAGCTGGGCTCGCGGTTGGCTGCCGCCAGGAAGTGGCTGCCTGCGGCTCCCCGGTTGACGATGGCTTCAGGCGGGCCCTGAGCGCGTCGGGAAGCGAGGGTGAGGCCC
>DASXVQ010000093.1:0-98861 GCA_036504155.1 Myxococcales bacterium | reverse complement strand
GCCGGGCACTCCCAGCCCGACACGACCAACCGACCGACACGCCCCCGGCACGGAGGCCGGGCTCTACCCAGCTCGCCGGCTAATTGGTGGAAATCATCCGAAGAGATGTGGGGTGACAGCAGGGCTGAAGCGCCCCGGCTCCATCTGGGCACGGGTGCAACACGGATGAAGCCCGCTGAAGCGGGCTGCTCGGCGAGCCAGCCCCGGGTTGCCGTTCCGAGGCGAGCCCAGCCGGCTTCCCAGCGAGAGCCGGGGTGCTTCAGCCCCCGGCGCGGCGCGGCATCTCGTACGCGTCCACCAGCGACAGCACGTGCTCGCGCAGCACCCGCTCCTGCCGCGCGCGATCGGTGACCGGCTTGGCGAGCATCGCCAGGCACAGCGCCCGCTGCCGCCTCGAGCTGCTGGCCTTGGAGTACAGCTGCAGCGCGTACTTGGAGAAGTCGCGGACCATGAAGTCGAAGATCTGGTCCACCACGTCGTCGGAGACGCCGCGCAGCTTGGCGTTCTCGAGGATGAGCTGCCCGTAGACCACCAGGGTGAACAGCTCGCCCAGGATGAGCAGGAAGTCGAAGTCCTCCTGCTGCTCCTTGGAGGGCCGCGCCACCATCAGCAGCGCCTTGAGCAGCCGCGCCTGGTTCTTGAACACCTTCACGTTGGGCGAGCGGCGGGCGAAGGCCTCGTAGGTCGCGTGGTAGTCGTGGAAGCGGATCTTGCTCAGGCCGCGCGCCGGCCCCTGGTCGAAGAGGAAGGCGTCGTCCCTGGGCTGGTCGACGATTCCGATCTCCGGGTAGGCCTTGGGCTCGAAGAAGTACTTGGCCATGAACTTCACGGCCAGGGCCATGTTCACGTGCACCGTGCCCTCGAGCTTGGGCAGCATCCGGATGTCGCGGACCGCCATCTCGAAGTAGACGTCGCTCTCGCAGCCCTTGGCGGCAATGACGTCCCAGAGCAGGTCGACGACCTGCTCGCCCTGGGTGGTGACCTTCATCTTCACCAGCGGGTTGTAGAGCAGGTAGCGCCGGTCCTCGAGCGAGGCGCTGCGGAGGTAGTCCGAGACGCGCAGCGCGAACAGCCGCATCGCCACCAGCCGCGACCAGGCGTCGACCAGGTTCTGCTGGACGTGGACGAAGTCGGTCACCTGGTGGTCGAAGAGCCGGCGCTTGGCGGCGTGGTTGAGCGACTCGTAGAGCGCGTGGGTGCAGATGCCGATGGAGCCCCAGCCGAGGTTGAACTTGCCGACGTTGACGGTGTTGAGCGAGACGTCCCACGCCTCCTGCCCGCGCGAGAGGAACTCTCCTTCCGCGACCGGGTACCCGCGCAGGACGAACTCGGCGACGTAGTTCTGGGAGCTGACCACGTTGCGCACGCAGTCGAACTTCGGGTGCTTGGGCTGGGCGGCGAAGAAGACGTAGTCCTTGTTGGCCGCCGTCGGCTCGCCGATCCGGCCGAACACCGAGACCAGCGCCGCCTCGTTGGCGTTGCCGATGTAGTACTTGTCGCCCTCGGCTAGGAAGCCGCCGTCCGCCTGCGGCACGAGCCTCATGTCGCTCGCGTAGATGTCGGCGCCGTGCTCCTTCTCCGAGAGGCCGAAGGCGAAGATGCCGCCCTCGCGCAGCGCCTGGGCGGCCCGCCTCCTGACTGCCTCGTTGCGGCTCATCCAGATGGGCCCCAGGCCCAGGATGGTCACCTGCCAGGTGTACCAGTAGGACAGCCCGTAGAACCCGAGGACCTCGTTCAGCTCGCAGTTGCGCAGCGTGTCCCAGCGCGTCGAGCCGTCGCCGGCGTCAGGAACGTGGCGAAGAGCTTCTCCTTCTTCTGGAACTCCAGGAAGTCCGCGTACCAGGTGCGCTCGTGGTCGTCCTTCTTGATGCGGTCGAGCCCCTTCTGCTCGAAGAAGGCGATGGTCTTGTGCACCAGCTCGCGCGACGGCGCGTCGGGGCAGAGCGACTGGAACCTCTGGGGATTGAGCAGCAGCATCCGCGCACCCTCGCTTTCGGCATGAGCGTCTGGCGCCGTGGACGAACCGAACTCACCCCCGCGCTCGCCCCGGCGCCGTGACGGTCCCACGATACCTCGCGGCCGGGAGCGGACGCCGGTCCTCCCCCGAACGAGCCCCTCCCGGGCTCAGGCTCCGGCGAGCCAGGGGCCCCGCGAGCGGACGCCCCAGCGTGCAATGATGGCGGCCTCTTGCCGGCGACGCCGCCGGCGCGAAGGAGTCGCAGATGGGCCCTGGCGGACGAGTGGCGGCGGGCTTGGCGGGCGCGGCGCTGGTGGCGGGGTTCTTCCTGCCGTGGCTCGACACCGGGCTGGGCGGGTCGGGACTGGCCTCGGGCCTGGACATGGTGCTCAAGGCCAACGGCCTGTCGCCGCTGCGCGTGGTCCTGGCGCTGGTCCCGCTGGCCGGGCTCGCGCTCGTCGCCGCCGCGGTCAAGGGCGGCGCGCTGGCCACGAGGACCTCGCTGATCGTCGGACTCGCGCTGCTCGGCTACGGCACCTACCAGGTCGGGCGCTCGTTCATCGAGATCACCGGGCTCGGGCTGTGGCTGGTCATCGCCGGCACCGTGGTCGCCGTCGTCGCGCCGCTGGTGGGCCGGGGCGCCAAGGCGGCCAGCGGCGGCGGCGTCGAGAAGGCCCCGTAGGAGGAATCGCCCGTGTCCGGCCGCATCGCCGTCGTCGACGCCGCCAACCGCTTCCTGCGCTGGGAGGCCCGGCCGACGATCCACCAGCAGCGGCTGGTCCACCGCAGCGTCCACGTGCTGGTCTTCCACCCCGCTTCCGGCGCCATCTACCTGCAGCGCCGGCACGCCTCCAAGCAGACCTCCCGCGGCACTGGGACGACGCGGTGGCCGGCCACGTCGAGGAGAGCGACTACCTGGGCGGCCCGGACGAGCGGCTCGACGAGGTCTACCGGGACGTGGCGATGCGCGAGCTGCAGGAGGAGCTGGGCGTCCAGGCGCCGCTCGAGCCGGTGGGCCACTTCCCGCCGACCGAGGGCGTCGACTACGAGCAGGCGCGGGTCTTCAAGACGCACCACGCCGGGCCATTCACGCTGCAGGCCGAAGAGCTGGAGGAGGCGCGGTGGTTCACGCCGGAGCAGCTCGACGCGCTGGTCCGCGACGGCCGCGAGCCGGTCACGGGGATGCTCGTGTACCTGGTGAGGTGGATCCGCGAGCGCGGGCTCTGGGGCTGAGGCTGAGGCTGAAGGAAGCGCCACTTCCGTGGCCAGCATCGGGTCCGCGCCTTTCCGGGTCACGGAGCGCCCCCGCGCTCGCGCCTCCACGCGGTCGGCGACCCGGCCGAGCGAGCAGCCCGGCTCCTCGGCCAGCTCGACCTGGTCGCGCCAGGTCCCCACGTCGTAGACGTGCAGGGCGCTGGGGCGCGACAGCCGGGCCATGGCCCGGCACGGAGGAGGCCGCGGTCCCGGTGCGGCCGCCTCCGTTTCCTTCGGCCTAGGGCGCCGGCGTCGTGCAGGTCCCGCCGAATAGGTTGTCGCTGCAGACCAGGCCGGTGCAGCAGTCCTTGGCGCCGGTCAAGTAGCCGCAAATGGCGCCGAACCCTCCGCAGCAGGGTGGGACGCCGGTGCAGTCAGCGTCGGCGCAGTCGGTGAGGCTGTCCTTGTCGTTGTCGATCGAGTCGCCGCAGTTCACCTCGCATGCTGGGCTGCCGGTGCAGTCCGCGTCGAGGCAGTCGACCTTGCCGTCCGCGTCGTTGTCCAGGCCGTCAGCGCAGTTGGTCTCCACGGCGCCGCAGGCTAGGAGGAACGGTGCGCTGCAAATGCAGCCGGGGCCGCAGTTGTCCGGCAAGGCGCCGTAGCAGCACTGCATCAGCCCGGAGCACAGGGGCGCCGCGGCGCAGTCGACCACGCACGAAGCGTCGGAGGCGCAGTCGCCGTCGTCGCAGTCGGTGTAGCCGTCGCCGTCGTTGTCGATGGCGTCCGCGCACTTGCTCTCGACGCAGATGGGGTCCGCCGCGCAGTTCGGGTCGGCGCAGTCGGTGGTGCCGTCGGCGTCGTTGTCGATCTTGTCGGCGCAGGCGAGCTCGACCTTGCCCGCGCAGCCCGGGTCCTTGTTGCAGTCCGGGTCGGCGCAGTCGGTGTTGGACGAGCCGTCGTTGTCGACGCCGTCGGTGCAGTTCGTCTCGCTCTTGTAACCCTGCTTGCACACGCAGCCGGCGCCGCAGGACTTGGCTTCGCAGTCGGGGTCGGCGCAGTCGACCAGTCCGTCGCCCTCGTCGTCCACGGCGTTGGCGCAGTCCTTCTCGATGCAGGCGGCGTTCGCCCTGCAGTCCGGGTCGGCGCAGTCGGTCCAGCTGTCGAGGTCGTCGTCCAGGCCGTTGGTGCAGTTGCTCTCCACCTTGGCGGCGCAGGCGGGGCTGGTCAGGCAGGCCGGGTCGGCGCAGTCGATCTTGCCGTTGGCGTCGTTGTCCTTCCCGTCGTCGCAGATCTCGCTGGAGCACTGCGGCGAGGTGGCGCAGTCGGGGTCGAGGCAGTCGATCATCTGGTCCGCGTCGTCGTCGATGCCGTTGGTGCAGATCTCGCTCGCCTGGGCGACGCAGCGCTTGGTGCCGGCGTCGCAGACCTTGCCCGAGGGGCAGGAGCCCGTGCTGCACGCGCACTGCCCGGTTGCCGCGTTGCAGGTCTCGCCCTGGTTGCAGCTGACGCCGTAGCACTTGTCCTGGACGCAGGAGCCGGCGCTGCAGGCGCTGCCGACCGGACAGGAGTTGGCGCTGCACTGGCAGACCGCGGTGCCGCCTTGGTTGACGCACAGCGGCGTCGCGCCCGTGCAGACCTTGGCGTAGCAGGGGTCGGTGCTGTCGACGCAGCGCTGCGAGGCGCCGCAGACCTTGGGGCTCGGGCACGAGCCGGACGTGCACTTGCACAGCCCGTCGGCCGCGTCGCAGGTCTCTCCCTGGCTGCAGGTGACGCCGGAGCACTTGTCCTGGCCCTGGCAGGCGCCGTTCACGCAGGTGCTGCCCGTCCCGCAGGAGCTGTTGGTGCACTGGCAGACCGCGGTGCCGCCCTGGTTCACGCAGGTGGGCGTCTTGGCGTCGCAGGTCTTGGCGGCGCAGGGGTCGGCGGGGTCGACGCAGTGCTTGGAGGCGGAGCAGACCTTGGGGCCGACGCAGGAGGTGGAGGTGCACTTGCACTGGGCGTCCACGGGATCGCAGGTCTCGCCCGCGCCGCAGGTGACGCTGTTGCAGGGGTTGCCGCCGTGGCCGCAGACGTTGTTCACCCCGGCGCCGGCGCAGGTGTCCGCGCCCGAGCAGGTGCCGCAGTTCACGGTGCGCGACTTCTCGCAGTTGTCGAAGTCGCTGACCGGGTCGCAGTTCTTGCCCAGCCGGGTGCAGAAGGCCTTGTCGGTCTCGGTGGTGCAGCCGCACTGGTTGTTGGCGCCGCAGACGTCGGGCGCGGCGCAGCCCCCGCATTCGAGCTTGCCGCCACAGCCGTCGTCGACGCTGCCGCACTGCGCTCCCTCGGCCTTGCAGGTCGTCTTGGCGCAGGCGTCCAGGCCGGTATCCGTCCCGGTGTCCGGGACCTGGGAGATGGGCGGGTTGCCGCCGCACGCGGCGAGCGCGAGCGCGAGCGTCGAGATGAGCACGAGACGTGGCGACATGGACGCTTTCTCCTGGGTTCCGGCCGGACCAGGGGATGTTCCCCAATCCAGGGCGTTTTGGGAATGGAAGAGGCTCCGGGCCCTGGGGGCCTCCTGCCCGTCCGTTGCGGCGGGCGAGGCCCATCCGCTCGGTACCCGCCCTGCCTCTCCGGGGTGCCTGAGCGAGGTGCCCGACCCGTCCAGGCCCTCCTGTCCTCGCCCCGCCTCGGCTTTTCCTCCTGGCCTCCAGGGCCGGAGCCGTAGCCCGCCCCGGGCGCTCCCGGCTATCGTGAGGCGTGCCCCGCGACCCCATCCCCACCTGGAACTTCGCGCTGGTCGTGGTCCGGCGCGGCGACGAGTACCTGCTCGTGCAGGAGTCCAAGGACGACCAGGCCTGGTACCTGCCGGGCGGGCGCGTCGAGTTGGGCGAGTCGTTCGTCGAGACCGCCGAGCGCGAGACGCTCGAGGAGGCCGGCGTGCGGGTGGAGGTCACCGGGGTGCTGCGCGTGGAGCACACGCCGTACCCGGACGCGACGGCCCGCTGCCGCGTGTGGTTTCTCGCGCACCCCAAGGGCGATCCGACCCCGAAGAGCGCACCCGACGAGCATTCGCTCTCCGCGCGCTGGCTCAAGATCGAGGAGGTCTCGAAGCTGCCGCTGCGCGGCGAAGAGGCCCTCGACGCGCTCTGCGCGCTCGCCGCGGGCCTGCCGGTCGCGCCGCTGTCGGTGCTCACCCACGAAGGCGCGCCGTGGCCCAAGGGCCGATAGCGCCGACGCACCCGGGTCGATACACCAGCCTTGGCAGTCTCGCCCTCGTGAGCGCTGCCATGCCTGCGCCGCGCCTCAGGCGACGGCGAGGCGGTCCAGCGCGAGTGCTGCGGGCGCTCTTGCCCCGGGACTGGGCCCTCGAGGAGCTGAGGCCGCCTCCCGAGCCCGGCCCGGCTGAGCGAGGCGCTCAGCGCCGCTCGGGCTTGAGCAGCACCACCGCTGCCTGCCGGACGCTCATCGGGTAGGCGGTCTGGTTGGGGACCCGCGCCAGCTCGTGCTTGGGCAGCAGCCGGAGGATCTTCTTCACCAGCGGGTGCGAGGTGCGCGGATTGCCCAGCAACGCCCGCTGGACCTGCTCGGAGGCGAGCCAGCCGGTGTTCGCGCCGATGAGGTCGAGCAGCGGCTTGGGCACCGTGCCCTTGCGCGCGATGGTGGCGACCTCGGGGAGGCTGAGCCGTCCGCTGGAGAGCAGCGCCTCCCAGACGTTGGGGCCGTAGAGCCGCTCGACGAGCACGCGCTCCGAGAGGTTGCCGGTCTGCGCCACCTTGCGCTGCTCGGTGCCCGTGAGCGAGCGCATCTTCAGGTGCATGGCCTTGTATTCGGCCGAGGGGTTGGCGGGCTCGTCCTCGAGCTCGGCCTCGGCGACCTCGGGCGCGGGCGCGGGCGTCGCAGGTGCCGGCGCAGGCGGCTCCGGCTTCTTCTCGGCGCGAAGGAAGGCGTCGAGGGCCGCGAGCGCCGCCGCCCGCAGCGGCTCGAGTTGGAGCCCGACGCCGCAGCCCGCCCCTTCCTGGCACGCGAAGACCACCTCGCCCGGAAGGCGCAGCGCGCCCGAGGGCAGCGCGACCACCAGCTCGCACGCCGTCTGCGGCTGCACTCCACGCAGGCCAGGGACGAAGGCCCGCCGCTGGGCCACCTGCTCGCGCAGCACCGCCCGGAGCGCCTCTTCACTCATCTCGCCGAGGTGGATCTCGAGCATGCGCCCTCGATTGTAGCGGCGATGCCGGCCGCTCGCCTTCCCGGGCCGGGCTACTCGGTCTCCGCCCGCGGCGCGCGCAGCCCCGCCGGCAGATCCACGATTCCGCGGTTCTGCGGCACCGTGCACGGGCAGGCGGGATAGGGGCAGGGCATCGGGCCGGGGCGCAACGCGAACGAGCCCTCGAAGAGGCTGCCCAGGTCGCCGTCGCCGCTGCGCTTTCCCGGGTAGCAGGAGTAGGCCCGGCCTCCGGGGTGCACGATGAAGTACTTCGCGCCGGCGTGGCACAGCCGGCCCCGCAGGTCGTAGCCGCGGTTCATCTGCTTGGGGCCCACCAGGTCGCCGAAGGCGGGCGCGATCGCCTTGGCGTCGTCGGCGGAGTAGGCGTGCGGCGCGCCGTCCACGCGCATCAGCTGCGGATAGAACTTGAGCCCCGCCGCCTCGAAGCGACGCCGGACCTCGCCCAGCCTCTCGACCGCTCCGGGCACCACGACGCTGTTGACCACCAGGCTCGCCTTGGACAGCGAGGCGAGCCGAGCGCGGACGGCGAGCACCTTCTCCAGGAACGCCTCCTCGCGCGCCTGCTCCAGGTGCAGCGAGCAGGAGAAGGTGCGCAGCCGCTCGCCCGCGGACGCGATGAACCGCTCGATCCGCTCGAGCGGAGCGGAGAGGTTCGTGAGCAGCGAGACCTTATGCCCCGCCTGGGCCAGCCGACGGGCGACGTCCTCGAGCGAGCCGAGCAGGAAGGGCTCGCCCCCGGAGATCTTGATCTCCCAGCGTCCGGGAAGGCCGCGCAGCGCCTCGAGCGCGCGGGCGAGCACCGCCTCGGAGGGCAGCTCGGTCGCCCGCAGCTACCTCCCGCGCTCGCACACCGCGAACAGGTTCGTCACCGGATCGAGTCGGACGAGGTCGTAGTCGGGCCAGGGGCTGGCGCCCCAGACCACGTGCGTCGGGAGCAGGGCGAAGATGGGCCGGCCGTCGCGGGTCCAGTGGTGCAGCAGCGACCGGATGTGCTCGGAGTGGAGCGGCTGCTCGCTCTCGTACATGTCGGCGTACTCGATGTCCCGGCTCGCGCGCAGCGCCAGCACCGAGTCGATCTCCGGCGGCCAGCCCAGGAGCGCGAAGCGCTGCGGGGTTCGCGCGGCGACCGCCTCGACCCTCGAGTCCTCTCGGTCCCGGGCTGCCCGCAGCGCCGGTAGGTCGATCGCCAGGTTGACGGCGACGCCGGCCGCGCAGGCGGCGACGACCCCGCCGATGGCGAGGCCCGAGAGCCAGGCCCGGCTCCAGCGGCGCGGCGCCCAGCTCGCCCCGGCCGCCACGACGGCGGCGAGCAGCGTCCCGCGCAGGACGACCAGCCGCCGCGCGAAGTCCGCGTCGTCCGGCCACTGCGCCAACCAGACGACGAGGAGCGCCGCGGAGGCCGCACCGGCGGCGACATGCCACCACCGCCACGGCAGCGCGCGCACGGCCGCCAGGGCCAGCACGATGAGCGCCGGCATCGCGGGCAGCACGTAGCGCAGGTGGATGAACGGATAGCCCACGGCGTAGGACAGCTGCAGGTTCGCCCGCAGGCAGAGCGAGGCGAACAGCGCGGCGGCCGGGACGGCCAGGACCGCCACGCGCCTGCTCGCGCCGGGCAGCGCTCCCGGGGCGAGCGCGGCCAGCAGCACCACCGGGGTCTCCTGCAGCGCGGAGCGGATGGCGAAGGGCCCGAAGAAGGTGCCCAGACCATCGGCCGGGTGGGCGAACGGCGGCATGTCCAAGCGGCTGCAGTCGACCGCCAGCGCGAGCGCGATCTGGGCGAAGGCCAGGGCGTTCGCACGCATCGGCTCCCAGGCCGCGAAGAGCAGGACCGAGGCGAGCACGGCCAAGAGCCGCCTCGGCCGGCTTCCCCAGCCCAAGGCCAAGAGCAGCGCCGTCGCGAAGAGCCACGCCGCCACCGGGAAGGCGAAGGCCGCCATGGAAGCGACGTTCTCCTGCGCGAGGCTGGTCTCCGCGCAGCTCCTCCAGGAGCAGGCGCCGTAGCTGACGGGGTTGGGCGAACCGAAGCGCACGAAGTTCATGGCCGCCAGCGGGGTCAGCGCCACCGCCGCCGCGCCCAGCGCCGCCAGGCCCAGCTTCAGCGAGGCGCGCCTCGGCGCCCATGAGGCCGGGGGTGCGAGCGGCTGCCCCTCCTCCGGCCAGAACAGCAGCACGAGGACGACCCCCGCCAGGAAGGGCACGACGCCGACGTGCGCCGTGCAGGAAGCCCCTCCGAGCAGGCCCGCGGCGAGCGCCCACTTCCAAGACCGCTCGTCGACCGCCCGGAGCGCGGCCCAACAGGTCCAGGTCGTCAGCGCGGTCACGAGCACGTACGGGCCGAAGTCCAGGGCGATCGCCGCCAGGGGAGTCGACAGGCAGCTCAGCCAGGCCGCGGCGACGCCGACCCTCGGGTCCCCGGCGAGCCGGCGCGCCAGCAGGAAGGCCCCGGCAGCCAAGGCCAGGAGCAGAGCGGCGCTCAGGCGGCTCGCCGCCGGCAGCCCGCCCACGCGGAGCAGCGGCGCGGCCAGGTAGGCGAAGAGCGGCGGGTTCTTCCCCCACAGCATGCCGTCCTGCTCGACGTTCCAGCGCACCCGCAGCTCGGGGAAGTCCTTCACCGGCCCGTTGGGAAGGTAGGGCAGGCCGTGATCGGCGATGCCCCGGGTCATCTCGATCACGGTGCGCGCGTCGACGCTGGTCGCGCTCACCCGCCGGGCATCGAGGGTCAGCCAGCCGATCGCCAGGAGCAGGGGCGCGAGCAGCAGGAGCGACAGCCTCGTCTGCGACATGGCGCTGCCTTCGCGCGGGAAGTCCCGCTCGGCGCTACCTGCTTCCTTGGGGTTTCCTGGAAGGAACTACTTGCCGGCGTCGAAGACGTCGCCGGTGGAGGCGTCGTTGCCGTAGTCGCCGCCGTCGTCGCCGCCGCAGGCCCCGACGAACGCCAGCGCCAGCAGCAGCGCCACGACCATCAGGTGATAGCGCGTGATTTTCCTGCGCATCTTCCAACTCCTCTGCGAGGCCGAAAAGTGGGCGCACCTTATCCGTGTTGGCCGACTGGCACAAGGTCGCGCGCCGGCGCGTTCGTTTGGCTAGAGTGCCGGCCCATGGCATCGGGCGCGACACCAGCCGGCGAGGGGGGCACACCGGCCCCGGCGCCCGCGTGCAGCCCCGCCGAGCGCCGCGCGCTCTTCATCACGCTCGCCGCGATGCTGGGCGCGACCGCCGCCTGGCTCTGGTCGCTGCCCTACCTGCCCTTCCAGGACGTCCCCAACCACCTGCACGTGCTCAAGCTGGCCAACGCGGTCGCCGACGGCCGGCCGGTGGAGGGCATGCGCGCCCGCGACTTCTTCGTCTTCGGCTACTCCGCCTACTTCTGGGTGGGGCGGGTGCTGCGGCACGTCTTCACCGCGGAGCAGACCCTCGGCGCCGAGGTCGTCTTCGCGGCGATGGCGCTGCCGGCCTCCTTGATGCTCGTCGCCCGGCGCCTGGGCTCGGCGGCGCACGCCGGCTGGCTGGCGCTGCCCTTGGCCCTGAGCTGGCCGCTGCGGATGGGCTTCGTGCCCTACGCCCTGGCGCTGCCCTTCTTCTTCGTCTGGCTGCGCGCCCTGCCCGACCTGCGCGACCGGCGCTGGCTCCTGGGCGGCGCGGCGGCGCTGACCGCCTCCTACGTCGCGCACCCGATGCCGTACACCGTCGCCTGCCCGCTGGCGGTGGTGGCGTTCCTCACGCTCGACGAGCGGCGGCTGGCCCACGCCGCCCGGCTGGCGGCCACCCTGGCGCTGCCCGCGGCGATGCTCGTCGCCGACTGGCTGCAGGGGACCTTCTCGCAGATCGAAGGGACCGAGCAGACCTGGGAGCCCTCCCCGCTCATCTTCCGCGCGCCGTGGCACGCGGTCCGCCAGCTCGTCTCTCGCACGCTGGCGCTCACCGGCCCGCGGGACTGGCTGCTGGCCGTCCCGCTCCTCTTGCTCTTCGCCTGGCTGCTGGTGCGCAAGCGCGACTTCGACACCTCGCCGCCCTCGCGCGAGAAGCGGTTCTTGGCCTGGGCCACCGGGGCCGCCTTCGCGCTGGCCGCGGTGACCCCGCACTCCATCGGGACGACCTGGCTGTGGGGCGACCGGGTGGGCATCTTCGGCTTCGCGCTCCTGCCCGTGCTGCTCTCCAACGCGTGGGCCGGCTGGCGCTCCCCGCTGCGCTTCGCGGCGCCGCTGGCCATCCTGCCGCTCGTCTTCGCTTCCTGGGGCGACGTCCGCAGCCGCGCGCTGGAGATCCGCTCGCGGCTCGAGCCGGCCGCGCACGCGCCCTTGAAGGGCCGCTACCTCACCTACCGGCTCTCGGAGCTGGGCCTGGGCCGGCTGTCGTGGAACCACGGCGACTACGACAGCATGCGGCAGACGTGCGCCTACGTGCTGTCGCTGGACGGGCGCACGCCGTACCTCTTCGCCTTCGCGCGCTACCTGCCGGTGTGGTTCGACTCCCAGCAGTTCCAGGAGGGCACGCCCGCGCCGCGCGAGTGGGACGCCAACGAGGGCCACTCGCTCGCCGACGACGACGCCGCCAACGCGTTCGACCTGCGCCAGATCCGCAAGGCCCTGGAGTACCGGGGCTACGACGGGGTCATCGTCTTCGGCTCCGCCCGGCGCGTGGAGAAGCTGGGGGCCCAGCTGCCGGCGGCTCGCCTTTCCCCCGTGCCCATCGGGCCCGGGGTCTTGATGTTCCCCATCGCGCCGACGGCGCCGTCGACGCCGTGAAGCGAGCTCACCTCGCCGACAGCGGGTCGTCTTCCCGGACGAGCCCCACCGCGCGCGGCAGCCGCAGCGTCGAGACGACGCCGGCGTGGTCCGACGGCCACTGTCCGTCGATGCGGTCCGAGGGCAGGTTGCCGACCTCCAACGCCTGCACCCCGCCGACGATCCGCGGGTATCCCGCAGCGGCGGGCGGACCCTGGCGCAGGAAGATGATGTCGATGCGCTGGTCGAGCAGCGAGACCGGGTTGTCCAAGGTGGGCAGCTGGCAGCAGGTGAAGCCGACGCCGCGCGGGCGGGGCTGGTCCCAGGCGTCGACGAACCCGGCGGCGACGAGGTTGCCGTAGGTGGGGGTCAGGGTGCCGTCGGCCGCGGAGTTGAAGTCGCCGACGAGCACCAGCGGCAGCCGGCTCCGGGCGAGCGCGGCGGCGAGCTCGGCGCCCTGGGCCACCTGGACCTGGGCGAACACCGGCAGATCGGTCGTCTCGAGGTGCGTCGCGGCGAAGCGGAAGGTCCTCGGGCCCACCGTGGCGTCCACCGCCGCCCAGCCCCGGAGGATGGTGACCACCGGCCCGCCCGCGCCTCCGACGGGGATGGTCAGCCGCGCCAGGTAGTTGTGGACCTCCGGGTTGGCGATGCCGACGTCGGCGCGAGCCAGGATGACGTCCCGGTCGACGACGTGGACGACCAGCCCCTCGGGCCCGGGCACGGTCAGGTCGGTCTGGGGGGAAACGACCGCCGCGTAGCTCAGGCCGCGTTCGAGGAGCTGCGCCTGCAGGATCTGGAGATAGTCGAGCCGCATCACCGGCACGCCGTTGACGCTGGCCTCGACGAGCGCCGCCTCCTGCAGGCCGATCAAGTGCGGCTGCGTGGCCTCGATCTCGTCGGCGAGGGCTACCGCCCGGAGCGGGAAATTCGTCCGCTGCACGTTGGCCAGGGCGGCGCCCACCAGCGCGGGAAGCTCCGCGGGCGAGCTGGCCTGGAGCAGCGGCGCAAGGTCCGTCCCCAGGTAGATGTTGCGGGTCATCACCGTGACGCCGCTCTCGCCCTGGGCGGGAAGCCCCTGCAAGGCCGCCTGCGTTTCGCCGAGCGACTGCCCCGCGCTCCCGCCGCATGCCGCCAGCACCAGCACCAGCACCGCGATCCACCGCCCCATCGACGCCCCCCTCGGGCAGACGTGCCCTCGCTCCCTCGGCGAAGGGTGAGCCGGCACGCGGCGATCGGCAACGCCGCCCCGCGACCTCCATCCGGGCGGTGGCCTACTCGGGGCGCGAGCGTGCGGCCATCGCGGATGGGCTCGGCGTGGCAAAGGCAACGCCGCCCATGCGGCACCTTTCCGCAAGCATCAGGACGCCGCCGAAACTACAGTTGCCGGGCTGCTGGGATGGCGTGCGAGGTCGTTCGAGTGACTTGGCGAGAGCTGTTCACGAAGATCTTGTGGCTGGTGGGGTTGGTGGCCTACCCGCTCCTGCTCCTGCGCGGCTTCGACGTGTCGTTGGGCAAGTCGCTCCTCGGCGGCATCGCGCTCGCGTTCGTCACTCCGATCGTCTTCGTCGTGCTGATGGACCTGGTGGACCAACTGCGCGCGCCGGCCAAGCAGCCGCAGCCGCACCCATCGCCGCCGCCTCCCGCCAGCAGCGCCGACCGGCCCTCCTGACGCGACTCAACCTGCCGCGGTTGATCCGAGCTGCGCCGGAACCGTACGCGTGCGGGACGAGCGGGTACTGCCAGCTCCCGTAGCTCGCGCTGAAACTCTGGCAGGCGCGGAGGCCTGCCTCCACTGGCCATGGGCCGCGGCAGTCTTCTTGCCCGGAGCGTCCCAGTCCGCGTGGTCCAGGAACTGGATGCCAACGACCAGCGGGACGGAGATGCCGGTCCAGCTGTGGCGGCTGCCGTGGAGACGACCGGCTGCCGAACAAGCCGAATGCCGCCTGGCGCCCAGAGCGTGGAGCACCCGAGCAGGCGCAGTCGCCACGGCACGGCTGTCGCGGCCGGCCCCGGACTCGCGCCTCGTGGCCGGAGACCCATATAGATCGTTGCGGGCGATGGCGTGATCCGCGTCACGAAATCGGCGAAGCCCCAGGACCAGCCTGAGGAATCTGCCTGCGCCGGCGCTTCCCCTGCCTCGAAGCCCTCGTCTAGACTTTCGTTCCTCTTGGCTCGCGCGACCTCCATCCTCGGCCTGCTCCTCGCTCCGGTCCTGGCCGCTTCGGTCCTGGCCCCGGCGCAGGCCCGTGCCGCCGAGCCGTCGGTGGCGCCGGCGGAGGCGCCGAAGCCGGCCGACGCTCCGCCGCCCGAGGACCCGCCGTTCCGACGCAGCGAGAACCCGCTGATCGCCCCGGCGGCGCAGGAGGCCCCAAAGCCCACGGGCCAGCTCACCAAGCCTCCGGAGCTGCTCAAGTTCGTCGAGGCGCCCTTCCCCCAGGAGGCGCAGGACCTGGGTCTGCAGGGCTCGGTGGGCCTGCTCGTGGACATCGACGACAAGGGCGCGGTCACCAAGGTCGAGGTCACCGAGCCCGCCGGCCACGGCTTCGACGAGGCGGCGGTCGAGGCGGTCCGGCAGTTCCAGTTCGCGCCCGCGGAGATCGACGGCAAGCCCGCGCCGGTGCGCATCGCCTACCACTACAACTTCACGCTGCAGAAGCAGGAGCCGCCTCCTCCCACGCCCGAGGAGAAGGCCGCCGAGGTCACCTTGCGCGGCACGCTCCTGCAGCGCGGCAACCGCGTCCCCATCAACGGCGCCAGCGTCTCGGTCGACGAGGGCCGGTGGGGCGCCATGGCCGACGAGAAGGGCCACTTCGAGATCGCCGGCATCCCCGTCGGCCCGCACCAGGTGGTGGTCGCCGCCGCCGGCTTCGAGAAGTACGAGACCGACGAAGAGGTCGTCGAGAACAAGGTCACCGAGGTGACCTACTACGTGCGCAAGCAGGTCTTCACCCCCTACGAGACCGTGGTCCGCGGCAAGCGCGAGAAGAAGGACGTGGCCCGGGTCGAGCTGCGCCAGGAGGAGATCCGCCTGATCGCCGGCACCGGCGGCGACGCCTTCCGCGTGGTGCAGGACCTGCCCGGCGTGGCGCGCGTGCCGTACAGCTTCGGCCTGCTGGTGGTGCGCGGCGGCCGGCCCCAGGACACCCGCGTCTACCTCGACGGCGTGTGGATCCCGATCATGTTCCACTTCGCCGGCCTGACCGCGGTCTACAACTCCGACCTGCTGCAGGAGCTGACCTTCCTGCCCGGCAACTTCGGCGCCCACGACGGCCGGGCCATGGGCGGCGTGGTGGAGGCCACCTCGCGCACGCCGTCGAAGGAGGCCTTCCACGGCTACGCCAACATCAGCCTGCTCGACTCCACCCTGCTGATCGAGGGCCCCCTCAGCGAGAACTGGAGCTTCGCGGCCGCCGGGCGCGTCAGCTACGTGGACGTCGTGCTGCAGGAGTTCCTGCCCTCCTCGGTGCAGTTCATGACCGCGCCGCGCTACTGGGACTACCAGGCCAAGGCGGAGTGGGCGCCCAAGAACGGCAAGGACCGCGTCTCGCTGCAGTACTTCGGCGGCCACGACCTGATGCAGCTCCTGGCGACCAACGCCGCGATGATCGACCCCGAGGGCCGCAACGACGTGGGCGCCTCCGCCGACTTCCAGCGGCTGGTGCTCACCTGGAAGCACCGCGTCCAGGCGGGCCTGGACAACAAGCTCACGGTGGGCCTGGGCACCGACAACGCGACCAGCAACATCGGCGGCGACATCCACGGCGAGCTGATGCTCTACAACCTGCAGCTGCGCGACGCGCTGAACTGGGAGATCTCGCCCTCCCTCTCCATCGAGGCCGGCACCGACACCTATGTCGGCTACTACGACAACGACGTGACCAGCCCGCCGTTCCCGCGAGCCGACGAGATCCCCGACCCCGTCGCCTCGCGCCAGCTCATCCACAGCGTGGACTCCGGCATCCTCTTCGAGCCGTCGATCTTCGTCGACGCGAGCTGGAAGCCGTTCCAGGGCACGCGCATCGTGCCGGGCGTGCGGCTCGACTACGAGGGCACGCTCAACTACTTCACCGTCGACCCGCGCCTGACCCTCTTCCAGCAGATCGTCGAGGGGACGATCCTCAAGGGCGCGGTGGGCCTGTACTCGCAGCCGCCCGACTTCCGCTTCCAGCAGTGGAGCGAGAAGCTGGGCAACCCGCACCTGCAGGCGGAGCACAGCATCTCGGCGATGCTCGGCCTCGAGCAGCGCATCACCGACTCGCTGCACCTCGACGTGCAGCTCTACTACAAGCACCTGTGGAACCTGCTCTGGTCGAGCACGAACACGGTGGAGCGCGGCGGCCAGACGGTGTTGGAGCGCTACGACAACTCGGGCCTGGGGCGGGCCTACGGCTTCGAGATCATGCTGCGCCAGGAGCTGACCTCGCGCTTCTTCGGGTGGATCGCCTACAGCTACGGGCGCACCGAGCGGCGCAGCACGGTGCTGGAGCGCCAGAAGAACTGGTTCTACGGGGCCTACGACCAGCCGCACCACCTCATCGTGGTGGCCAGCTACAAGCTGCCCTACGACTTCGTCGCCGGCCTGCGCTTCCAGTACGTCTCCGGCAACCTGGCCACGCCCTACGGCAACGCGGTGTACGACGCCGACTCCGACATGTTCATGGCCATCCCCGGGGAGACCAACAGCGTGCGCGGGCCGGACTTCATCTCGCTCGACCTGCGCGTCGACAAGCGCTTCGTGTTCCAGCAGTGGAGCGTCAACGTCTTCCTCGACGTGCAGAACGTGACCAACAACAAGAACTCGGAGTTCATCCTCTACAACTACGACTACACGAAGTCGCAGTACGTCATGGGCATGCCCATCTTCCCCACGCTGGGGATCAAGGCGGAGTTCTGATGCAAACCTCCCCCCCCGCCCCCTCCAGCGGAGCTGGAGGGGGAGCCGGCTCTGCTCGACTCGGGCTTCGCGGAGCTCCTCTCACCACGGACGCCCGAGCAGGACGAAACGCTTCGCGTCGAGCACGGACGTGGTGGAGCCACGAGCTCCCACCGGATCGCCGAAGGCAACCAACGGCACGTCGAGCACGGACGTGGTGGTGCCGCGAGCTCCTACCGGCTAGCCGAAGGCAACCAACGGCCCCCCCGCCAGCTCCGCTGGAGGGGGCGGGGGGGGTGGTTTGCGCGCTCTTGCTCCTCTCCCTCTCGACCGCCTGCACCGAGCCCTGGCGCAACGTCTACTCGGTCGAGGGCCTGCGCGTGCTGGCCGTGCGCGCCGAGCCGCCGGACCTGGCGCCGGGGCAGTACGCCCGCCTCGACGCGCTGGTCGTCGACCCGCGGGATCCCGAGCGCCTGAACACCCTGGTCTGGCTCGCCTGCCACCCCGACCCGGCCTCGCTCGACCAGCCCAAGTGCGCCGACTACGACACGCTGTCGCTGTTGCAGAGCTCCGACGCCGGCCTGGACGCTTCGGCCCTGCCGGAGGGGCTCATCGCCTTGGGCATGACCCCGCCGCCCGGAGCGCCCCAGCTGCCGGTCATCTACCCGGCGCCCGCGGACGTCTTCGCCAACCTGCCCTCCGACGACCCGCGGCGCACCCGCGGCGTGCTGGCCATCGTGCTGATGCTGGCCGTCGCCGAGCCGCCCCCGCCGACCTGGCCGCCGACCCAGGCGGACCTGACCGCGCTGCTGGGCCGGGTGCGCAACAAGCAGGTGGACTCGGTGCTGACCATCAAGCGCCTGCGCATCTCCGAGACTTCCACGCCCAACCACAACCCGACCCTCGCCACGCTGAAGATCGGCGAGGAGGAGTGGGGCGCCGGCCCGCAGCCCGCGAAGCTCCTGCCGGGCATCTGGACGCACCTGTACTCGTTCGCGGGCGAGGGCTCGAAGGAGACCTACCAGGACCTCGACGTCGACGGGAACGCCGTCAGCAAGACCGAGCACCTGAGCACGAGCTGGTTCACCACCCTCGGCGAGCTGGACAAGTCCCGGACGGTGGAGGGCGACATCGAGAAGCCGGAGCACATCTACGAGCCGCTGGTGCTGGCCGACCTCCCGCCGGACCGGCGCGGCACCCTCTACGCGGTGCTGCGCGACAGCCGCGGCGGCGTGGACACTCACGCGCGGCCCTTCATCCTGTGCGACCCCAACCTCCCGCCTCCGGTGGTCACGGAGATCAGGCCAGCCAGTGGGCCCCCGGGTACGACCGTCACGCTGACGGGCTTCGAGCTCGCCGACCTCCTCGATGTCCGGGCCGGCACCGGCTGGCTGTCGTCTGCGGCCTGGGACGACGCTCAGCAGGCCTTCGTCGGCAAGGTGCCCGCCGACGCGCCCGCCGGCGAGCTGAGCCTCGTGCCGCGCGGCAGGGGCTGCGCCGCGGACCCCACGGTGAAGTTCACGGTCGCCGCCCCCTGACGAGAGCCGGGAACCGCGCGGCGTCCCGCCGGCTCCGGCTCCTGCCACGCCCGCTCCCGCGGCGGGGAGAGGAAGTCGTCGTTCCGCGCCCTCGCGACCGGAGAGCGGGTTCCATTGCTTCGCTTCTCCCGCGCTCCTACTGAAGGCGGACGAGGAGGAGAACCATGGCCAAGCACAAGATCGGGATCCTGGGGACGGGCGACGTGGGGCGGGTGCTGGCTTCCGGGTTCGTGGAGGCAGGGCACGAGGTGATGCTCGGCTCGCGCGACGCCAAGAACGAGAAGGTCACGCAGTGGGTCGCCAAGGCGGGGCCGCGCGGCAAGGGCGGCACCTTCGCCGACGCCGCGAAGTTCGGCGAGGTGATCGTCCTGGCGACGCTCTGGGGCGGGACCGAGAACGCGCTCCAGCTCGCGGGGGCCGAGAACCTGGCCGGCAAGATCCTCATGGACGCGACCAACCCGCTGGCCCAGACGCCGACCGGCCCCTCGCTGGCCCTGGGCCACACCGACTCGGGCGGCGAGCAGGTCCAGCGCTGGGCGCCGAAGGCCAAGGTGGTCAAGGTCTACAACACCGTCGGCAACGCCCACATGATCCACCCGAGCTTCCCGGGCGGGCCGCCGGACATGTTCCTCTGCGGCAACGACGCCGAGGCCAAGAGGACCGTCGCCGGCTTCGTGAAGGGCTTCGGCTGGGACGTCGTCGACGTCGGCGGCATCGAGGGCTCGCGGCTGCTCGAACCGATGTGCCTGCTCTGGGTCGGCTACGGGATGCGCACCAACAGCTGGAACCACGCGTTCAAGCTGCTGCGCAAGTAGCCAGCGAAGCCCGGCCACGATCGACCAGATAGATCCCGGCTGGGCCCGCCGAAGAGACGGCCACCGGTTCGAGCACGGCGGTGGGAGCCACGCCCCCCCTCTCCACGAGCCCGAGTGAATCCTGCTGTCCCTCGACAGTGGAGAGGGGCCGGGGGTGAGGTCCCGGCTACTTGATCCCCAGCTGCTGGAGGATCTCCGGATTCTCCTCGTCCTCGGCCAGCACCCGGTGGCAGGTCGCGCACTTCTGCGAGATGACCTTCCCGTCGGCGCTGGTGTGCTGGTCGTTGTGGCAGCGGAAGCAGCCCTCGGTCTCCTTGTGGCCGAGGTTGCTGGGGTAGGTGCCCCACTTCACGTTCATCTTCGGGAAGACGTGCGTCTCCCAGATGCCCGTCAGCGTCCCCACCATCGCGTCGATGGCCGGCTTCTTGTCCTTGGTCTTCTCCGCGAAGTCCTTGGACCAGAACCCGTTGAGCGCCTCGCCCATCTTGGCCTTGGCGTCCTCGGCGCTCGCGTACTCGCCCTTGAGCGCCTTGAGGCCCTCGCGGCGGACGAAAGGCAGGCTGCGGTCGATGCGGTTCTCGGCCAGCGCCTTGTCGAGCTCGGTCTCCGGCGTCGAGTAGATGTGCGTCGGCCGGTTGTGGCAGTCCACGCAGTCCATCCTGCGCCACTCGAGCGGGCCCTCGGGCGGCTTGGCGCCCTCGGGATCCTGGGGCTTGAAGACCGTCGTCCCGGCCGGAGTGGTCATCTCCACGTCGCGGATGTTCTGGCGCTTGGCGTCGGACAGGAAGCGGATCTTCACGCTGGGGTCGACGTGCCAGTGGATGCCCTTGGCGCCGCCGGGCTGCTGCCCGCCGACGCGGACCAGCAGCACGTTCTTGCTGGGCTTGGTCTCCTCGTCGTCGGTGAAGTGGGTGTTGATCTTGAGCTTGTCGCCCACGAACTTCTCGGGCCAGTGGCAGGCCTCGCAGGTCTCCCGCGCCGGGCGCAGGTTCTTGACCGGCGTGGGGATGGGCCTCGGGTAGAGGTTGAACGTCACCGCCACCAGCTGCCAGGCGCCGGAGAGCTTGGACTTCACGAACCACGAGGCGCCGGCGCCGATGTGGCACTCGGTGCACTTCACGCGCGCGTGGGGCGACCGCTGGTAGGCGGTGAACTCGGGCTGCATCACGTCGTGGCAGGCGCTGCCGCAGAACTTGACCGAGTCCATCACCTCGATGCCCTTGTAGGCGGCCAGCCCGACGATGACGACGTTGACGCAGGTCAGCCCGGCGAAGACCAGCGCCCCGCGCAGCGTCCGGTTCAGGTTGAGGTCGATGATCGGCAGGTTCGGCACGCCGGTGGCGTTCCTGCGCGCCTTGCGCCGCGCCAGCCACGCGCCGAAGGGGATGAGCAGCAGGCCGAAGACGAAGATCGACGGGAGGATGATGAAGAAGACGATTCCCAGGTAGGCCCCGCCCGCCTCCATCCCCATCAGCTCCATGCCGAAGAAGATGAGGAAGAGCATGGCGCTGACCGTGACCAACACGGCGCCCAAAAGGCTCGTGAAGTTGCGCGTGTAGCTGAGGAAGCGGTCTTCCGCCATGGGCTTCTCCGGAGGTGGATTCGTTTCAACCTAAGAGGCGAGTGTCTGCCCGGCAACGCTAATGCTGGGGTGCCTTCCCCTTTGTGGGGGCCTGCGAACAGACGAGGAGCGCGGCGAAGAAGGCGCCGCCGCCGTGCCGGTCCGGAGCAACGCGCAGCATCCCCGCCTCGGCGACCTCGCGCGCACCCTCCGGCAGGACGGTCGCGGCGTCCCGCGCGGAGAACTCCGGGTGCGCGGCGAGGAAGCCTTCCACCACCGCCTCGTCTTCCTCCCGGAACGGCGAACAGGTGGCGTAGACCAGCCTGCCGCCGCCGGGGCGGACGAACTTCGCCGCGTCTTCGAGGATGGCCGCCTGGCGGGCGGGATACCCGTCGAGCGTGGCCTCGTTCAGCCGCCAGCGCAGGTCGGGTTCGCGGCGCAGCGACCCGACGCCGCTGCACGGCGCGTCGACGAGGACCACGTCGGCCTTGCCGGCCAGCTCGTCCTCGGGCCTCGGCCCGGCGACCCGGACGATCTTGCCGGCCTTGGCCCTCCTCGCCCGCGCCGGGAGCTCGGCGAGCCGGCCCGGCACCGCGTCGCAGGCAACGACGCGGCCGGTCGGCCCCACCGCCGCCGCGAGCGCCAGGGTCTTGCCGCCGGAGCCCGCGCAGAAGTCGATGGCCCGCTCCCCGGGGCGCGCGGCGCAGAGCAGGGCGATGAGCTGCGAGCCCTCGTCCTGCAGCTCGAAGAGCCCTTTCTGGAACGCCGTGCCGAACAGCCCCGCGCGGTCCGCGGCGAGAAGGCCGTCGGGCGCGAACGGCAGAGGCGCCACTTCGACCCCGTCCTCCTTCAGCGCCGCGGCGACCTCCTCGCGGGTCGCCAGCAGGCGATTGGCGCGCAGGTCCAGCCGCGCCGGCCGGTTGAGGGCCGCGAGCACCGCGTCGGCGCGCCCGAGGCCGAACTGGGCCGCGAGCCGCCGCGCGAGGAAGTCCGGGACCGAGCGGCGGTGGGCCAGTGCGCCCAGGGGATCGGGCGGCGCCGGCAGCGCGTCCACCGGCTCGAGCTTCTGCGCCACCTTCGCGAGGACGTCGTCGCCGATCGAGCGCGGCCGGCGCGGGCCGGGCAGCGCCAGCTCCTGCAGCGGGCGCGCGGCGCCCTCGCCCTCCACGCTGACCCGGAACGCCAGGTAGCGCAGGAGGTTGCGGTCGGGCACCGGCAGCTTCTTGAGCTCGAGGCCAGCGGCGGCTCCGGCCCGCGCGATCGCGAGGTCCAGCCGCCGCAGCTCGCGCACCACGCCCCGCGCCGCCAGCGCCGCCGCCCGGCGCTCCTGAGGCCCCAGCTTCTCCTCGGCCCGCAGCGCCTCGGAGAGCGCCGCGGCGAGCGGGCGTCCCGTCAGCGCCCCGTCCAGCGCCACCAGCGCGGCGCGGACGGCCTTGCGCGAGCGCTTCTCCCGCTCGGTGCTCACGGCCGGTAGTGGAGGATGGCCCCTCCCTCCCCCACGACGAACGCCTCGCCGGTCTTGGACCACACCGCCGACAGCCCCGTGGCACCGCTGGCCATCTTGCGCCAGCCCACGCCGTTCCACTGCCGCACCTCCTCGCCCTTGGCCAGCGCCCAGACGTCGTCGGAGGAGGCGGACCAGCCGGCGGTGATCTCCACGCCACTGATCACGCTCGCCCAGCCCTTGCCGTCGTAGCGCCACACGCCCTTCTTGCCGGCGACGTGCGGCCCGTAGGGCCCGCCGAAGAGCACCGAGGGCGCGTTCTCCTTCGAGGCGCCGACCTCCGTCCAGGTGTGGCCGTCGAAGCGCACCATGCCTCCGTCGCCCAGCGCCCAGACGGCCCCGTCCCCGGTCGTGGCGAGCGCATTGAGCGGGTAGGCCGCGGGGGCGTCGACGTTCTGCCAGACCGTCCCGTTGAAGCGGCGCACCCCGTTGTCGCCGGCGACGTAGACGTCCTTGGAACCTCGTCCGACGACCGCCTTGAGCGGTCCCATCGCCGGCTCCCACTTCGAGGCGAACGCCTGGCCGTCCCAGTGCAGAAGGTCGGAGTCGCCGACGATCCACACGTCGTCGGGTCCCGCCGCCCACACCCCGTTGAGCCTGGACTTGGAGCCCGTCTCCACCTTCCGCCACTCGCCCTTCTCGTTGCGCCGCAGAGCCAGCCCTTGATCGCCGACGGTCCAGAGGTCGTCGGCCCCGGTGCCGTCGACTGCGCGCAGGTCGCCGTCCGATCCGGGGATGGCCCGCTCCCAGGCCTGCCCGCTGCGCCGCACGATCAGGCCCCGGTCGCCGACGCCCCACGCCTGCTTGGTCGCGGTCCACAGCCCGCGCAGCGCCGGCGAGTCGGCCTCGCTCTTGGTCCAGGCGCCGCCCGCGAATCGGCCCCACTTCCTGCCGGGCCCCGCGACCTCGACGCCGCCTTCGGGAAGGGCCAGCAGCACCGGCCGCTCGCCCGAGCCGAGATCCGCCACCTTCTTCCAAGCCTTCCCGTCGAAGCGCGCCAGCACGCCCTGGTCGGTCGCGAGGTACGCCTCCTTCGGCGAGATCACCGCCAGCGACGCCTGCGCCAGGGCGAACGGCAGCGCGCTCCGGGTCCACGCCTTCCCGTTGAACCGCAGCAGCAGCCCCTGGCCCTTGGCCGTCGGCTCCTCGTTGCGCGCCACCGCCCAGACGTCGTTGGCGGAGAGCCCGGCGAGGGCCACCACCGACCAGGCCCCGTCCACCGCCGCGGCGGCCCACGAGGTCCCGTCCCAGTGGTGCAGGACGCTGCCCGCCGCCCAGACGTCGTCCGCGGCCGTGCCCCAGACGAGCAGCGTCGCGCCGGCGAGGGCCTCCTGCTTTTGCCAGCCCTTGCCGTCGTAGCGCAGCAGCGCGCCCGGCCCGACCGCCCAGCCGCTCTCCGGCCCCGCTCCCCAGAGCGCGGTCAGCGGCGTCGCGACCTTGGTCGAAAAGCGCGTCCACGCCTTCCCGTCGAACCGGAGCAGCGTGCCCGCCGCGCCCACCGCCCAGACCTCGTCGTCCTTCGCCGCCCAGACGCCGTAGAGGTGCGCGCCCTGCGGCAGCGGGTTCTCCCAGCAGAAGTGGTCCGGAGAGCAGATGCCCAGATCCCGGTTGCGCGCCGGGGAGGAGCGCACCAGGCGATCGAGCCCGGCGTCGGGGCCCGGGATGCCGGAGTCCTCGGTCGACACCAGGCCCGCCCGGAGGCCTCCGTCGTCTCTCCACACCGCGAGCCTCGCCGGCGGCGGGGTCTCCGGGACGGTGCAGGCGGCGAGGGCGACGAGGACGGCGGCCGTGGCGCAGGGCAGGCGGCGCATGAAGACTCCTGAGGGGGGCGGGCGCGCGATTATAGCCGCGCGTCGCGGGCCGCCCGCCGATGCGCCGCCCGCCGGCGACTCGCGGTACTCTGTGTACGATGCGTTCCACCTCCTCTCCACGGGCCCTCTTCGCCGCCGCCGCCGCCGCGCTGTGCGCCGCCGGCTGCCCGTGCGCACAACTCCCCGTAGACGGCCGGTTCGCCTGCGAGTCGGAAGCCGACTGCCTGAAGGGCGCCGAGACGTGCCACGACGGCTACTGCTGGCCCATCGCCGACGCGAGCGTCGCTCTGGACGCCGCCACGCTTGGCAAGGACGCCCAGACCGTGGAGCCGCCGGACGCGGCCGCGGAGGAACCGGACGCCGAGGTGTCGCCGGGCAGGGATGCCAGGGTCAGCCGGCCCGATGCGGCGGCACCTTCAACGGACGGAGCGGTGGGGCCGGGCGATGCGGGACACCCCGATCTCGATGGCGCCGTGGCCGCGGACGGAGCGATCGAGCTGGCCGACGCTGGCCGCAAGTGCGTCCCCGCGTGCGACCCGGCCACGGCCGACCAGTGCGTGAACGGCGCCTGCCTGTGCGGCAACGGCACGGCGTGCACTTCGGGCAGGCGGTGCCAAGCGAACCAGTGCCAGTGTGCGCAGGGGCAGACCGAGTGCGGCGCCGGCTGCTGCGGCGCGGGCGAGATCTGCGACCTGGGGATGTGCTTCGCCTGCGGCCAGGCCGGCCAGAGGTGCTGCGGGGAGGCCTGCGCGCCCGGCACGGTCTGCCTCAAGGGCATGTGCGAGAAGTGCGGCGAGCTGCCGAAGACTGCGGCCGAGCCGCCCCAGCCCTGCTGCGCCGGAGACCTGTGCAACGCGGGCTTCTGCTCCGCCGGCACTTGCCTGCAGTGCGGCAGGAAGGGCGATCCCTGCTGCCCCGGCGACAGCTGCCTCGACCCGTTCACCACCTGCAACGTGCTCGGAAAGTGCGCGCCGTGCGGCGAGCCCAACTTCGCCTGCTGTCCCGGCAACGGCTGCGCCAGCAACTACTGCTGCAGCTCGGCGGGACTCTGCACGGCGCCCGGGCTGCTGTGCGACCTCAGCGCGACCTGCTGCGGCGGCGCTACCGCCGGAAGCAACTGCGTGCAGTCCTGCGAGCACGCCGACCAGTCGCTGTGCGGCGGGCCGTCCCAGCCCTGCTGCTCGCACACGGTCGGCACGACCGTCGTCCGCTACTGCTCCGCGCCCCTGACCGTCTGCGACCCGAGCGGCCAGATCCCGTCCTGCCTGCCCTGTGGGCTCGAGAACCAGCCCTGTTGCGCCGGCGCCACCTGCTTCGACTCCGTCTGCATCAAGGCCGTGACGCCTCCCACCTGCAGCCACTGCGGCGTGCCGGGAGAGTCCTGCTGCCCCGGGATGCACTGCGACCAGGGCTGCTGCAACCCCGAGAACAACCTGTGCGTCGACCCCGGACAGTCCTGCGGGCAGTGGGGCTTCTGCTCCAACTCGGGCCGCTGCGCGGACTGCGGGAACCTGGGCCTCGTCTGCTGTCCCGCCGGGGCCGCCTGCCTGACCGGCTATTCCTGCGACGTTCTCAGCCGCACCTGCCGGTAGCCGGCGCGGTATCCTCCTCGACGATGCGACTCCCTCTCCCGCTCCCCTTCCTCGCCGCCGCCTTCGCGCTCCTCCTTGCCGCCTGCCAGTGCGCGGAACTGCCCAGCGGCCGGTACGCCTGCGCGACCCAGGACGACTGCCTGCAGGGAGCCGAGGTCTGCAGCGACGGGTTCTGCCAGCTCGTGGCCGGACGGGACGCGAGCGCCGCCGGCGACGCCGCCACGCCGCCGGGCGATGCCGCGCTCGAGCCGACCGACGCCGCGGTCGCAAATCCAGACGCCGAGACCGTCGCCGGCGAGGACGCCGCGGCCACGGGCGCCGATGCGGGCACCGGCACGGACGCGGCCCAGCCTCCCGACGCGAGCGGCCCCGGCCGCGACGCGAACTCTCCCGGGCCCGATGCGGCTTCCCCGGGGCTCGATGCCACAGCGCCCGGCCTCGACGCCGCCGCTCCGGGCCTCGACGCCGGCGCCGTCTGCAGTCAGCCCTGCTCTGGCGGGAAGGTCTGCCAGGGCGGCGTCTGCGTGTGCCCGTCAGGGCTGACCGATTGCAGCGGCACCTGCCAGCCTTGCTGTGAGGGGACCTCGCAGGGCTGCTTCGCCGGCGAAATCTGCAAGGGCGGCGCCTGCCACGGCTGCGGCGGGGCCGGACAGCCGTGCTGCGAGTCCGGGTGCACGGGCGCCCTGGGCTGCATCGGCGGCAAGTGCACGCTCTGCGGCGCCGTCGATCTGCCCTGCTGTCCCGGCGGCAAGTGCGCGGCGGGCACGTGTGGCGCGGGCACCTGCCTCATGTGCGGCTCGCTGAACCTGCCCTGCTGCCCCGGGAGCACCTGCTCGGACGGCGTCTCGAAATGCTCCGCCGGCCTCTGCACGTCCTGCGGCGAGCCGGGCCAGCCGTGCTGCGCCGGCTCGGGCTGCTCGAAGACCAACTGCTGCAGCGCCTTCGGAACCTGCGTCGCTCCCGGCGCCGACTGCGACACGGGCTACGGCTGCTGCAACGTCGCCACCGGCGCGAACTGCACCAAGTCGTGCGTGCCCAAGTCGTCCACGCTGCCCAAGTGCGGCGGCCTGAACGATCCCTGCTGCGTGCACAACGGACCGCCCGGCCCGTCGTTCTCCTTCTGCTCGCAGACGGGGACCGCCTGCAACCCGCTGTCGAACACCTGCGAGGCTTGCGGTGTCCAGGGCCAGCTCTGCTGCGACGGCGACGAGTGCACCAATTCCGGGTGCAGCACGCTGGGGAAGATCCCGCGGACGTGCGAGGCGTGCGGCACGGTCGGCAAGCCGTGCTGCCCGGGCCTGGACTGCCAGGAAGGGTGCTGTGACCCCACCTCGCGCGTGTGCGTCGGGGTCGGCGCCATCTGCACCGGCCTCTACGCGTGCGACGAGGCAGGGCGCTGCACCCCGGGCTGCGGCAACCTCGGCCAGGCGTGCTGCGGTGCGACGCAGTGCCTGCCCGACTACGGCTGCTCCGGGGTCTGCAAGTAGCTCAGGGGCGGCCGGGCGGACGGGTTTGCACTGCCTCATCCCACCCGGCAGCGGGCCAAGCTGACGCGGTCCTATTCCGAGCGACGCGGGACGGTTGCCGGCATTGACGGCCACCTGAGCATCTCCATCCTTTCCGGGAGGAGGGTTCGGCCATGGCAGAGACCAGAGTGGCGTGCCTGCTCGCCGACGGCTTCGAGGACTCCGAGTTCCGGGTGCCCTACGACACGCTGAAGCAGGCCGGGATCGGCGTCGACATCATCAGCGGCTCGGCGGGTCAGCAGCTCCGCGGCGAGCGCGGCAAGGAGCACGTCAAGGCGGACGTATCGATCGATCAGGTGAAACCGGAGAGCTACCAGGCGCTGCTCATCCCCGGAGGCTTCTCGCCGGACCGGCTGCGGGCGGACGGGCGGTTCGTCGAGTTCGTGAAGAAGTTCGACTCGCTCGGCCGGCCGGTGGCGGCGGTGTGCCACGGCCCGCAGCTGCTGATGGCGGCGCGGCTGGTGAAGGGGCGGACGCTGACGGCGTGGAAGACGGTCCGCGAGGATCTGGAGCTTGCGGGCGTGCGCACCAAGGACGAGCCGGTGGTGCGCGACGGCAACTGGATCACCAGCCGCCAGCCGAGCGACCTGCCCGCCTTCAGCGAAGCGCTGCTGCGCACGCTGCAGTGAGCGCGGCCGAGGTGCGGATTGACGGGGGTGGCGCGCGCTCCCTAGACTCGCCGCCCCTTGGACTCCGGCCGCTTCGCGCTCACCTTCGCCCTCGCCGTCTTCGTGCTCTGGCGCAACCTGCCCGGCGCGCTGCTCAGCGTGTTCCCCAAGCTCATGCGCGCCCGCGGCGAGGACGAGTCCTGGCCCGAGGTCGACAAGGACCTCTTCGCCCGGATGGAGGAGGAGCTGCAGCCGCTGGGGTTCAAGAGGCTGGGCGTGCACGTCGAGCGCGCGCCGCTGAAGCGCAGCGTGGTGGCCTACGACTTCGTGCACGAGGGCGAGCGGACCTGGGCCACGGCGCGGTCGCTCGGCCGGGAGATCACGCTGACGCTGCTGACCCCGTTCGACCAGGGGGCGTTCGTGCTCACCGCGGACCACCGCATCCAGAGCCACGATCTGGCGGGCAGGTGCCTCGCCGGCGGGATGCCCGGGGCCGTGCCGGAGCAGCTCGTGGCCGCGCACCGCCGCCGGGTCGACCGGCTCAAGGAAGCGGGCCGCTCGCCGCTCGCCGACCTGTCGCTCGAGGCGCGGGTGCGGGCGGAGGGCGAGTGGTTCGCGAGCTTCGGCGGCCGCGAGCTGCGGACGCACCACCTGAACAACCTGTTGATGACCCTGATGGCGCTGGGGCTCGTCGCCACGATCCTCTGGGCGATGATCAAGCCGTCGTAGCGGGGCTGCCGCTTCCCGACCCGGCGACTCCTACCGCCCTTCCTTCGTCCCGAAGTACCGCTCGATGACGCCCTGCATGTAGGCCCGGCCGACCGGGTTCATGCTGTGGACCACCGGCTGCGCCTTCGGCCACTTGCCCGTCATCGCCATCCAGCGGACCAGGGCGCTGCCGTCCGGCTGTTCGAAGCCCAGGTCGTGGTCGAGGCTGGCCTCTTCCACCAGCCCGGTGACGAGGTACGCCTGCGCCTCGTCGACGGTCCGCGCCTGCGTCCACCCCGGCGGCGCGGGCCGCAGGTCGTCGACCCAGAGCTTCACTTGCGGCGCTCGGGAGCGGCCTGCAGCGCGGCGTCCTGCGCGGCCTTGGTCTTGCGGTCGTCGGCGACCTTCGCGTCGAGAGCTGCCCGGTCGGTGACCACGCTGCGGCGCCCGGCGGGTGGCTTGGCTTGGGCCCGGGCCTGCTCGTAGCGCCTCTCGGCCGCGACCAGCGCCACGCCGAGGCGGGCCCGCTCGTCCTGGGTCGCGGAGGCCTTCTGCCGCTCCTTGAGGTTCTTGATGGTGCCTTCCTGCTCCAGCAGCGCCACCCGCGCCTGGGCCGGGTCGTCGACCTTCACGAACGGCCCCGCGCCCTGCAGGTCGAACACCGCGCGCCCCACCACCTGCCCGCGCTGTCCCGCCCCGACCAGCAGCGTCGCGCCGGCCTGCTGCACCAGCACCGGTCGGCCCTCGTGCGCCTGCACGACGTAGTCGACGCCCTTGAGCTCGCCGGCGACGCGCAGCGCCGCGTCGTAGTTCATGTGCAGCAGGCCCACCACGACCTCCGCGCCTTCCTTGCGCAGGGCGTCGGCCTCGGCCTGCGCCGCGCCCGCCGCCGGCTTGCAGCGCAGCTGGTGGCGCTCGTACTCGCCGCCGTCGACGACCGCGAAGATGCCGACCCTGCGGCCGCCGGCCCTGGCCATGGTCCGCCCCGGGAACGGCTTCTTGTCCTCGGGGTCCACGAGGTTGGCGGCGAGCAGCGGCAGCTTGGCCGCCGCCGCCTTCTTCGCCAGCTCGGCGTAGGGGAAGACCAGCTCCCGCTCGCCGACGGCCAGCGCGCCATAGCCCATCGCGCCCAGCTGCGAGAGCAGGAAGTCGGCGCGCTTCTCGGCGACCTCGCGGTCCGCCTTCTCGATCGCCGAGGGCCAGAGCGTGGCCAGGGCGTCGCCCGCGTCGACCAGGACCACCGGCCCCGCCGCCCTCTCCTGCGCCAAGTACGTCGCTCGCCTGGCCAGACCGCCAGACTGGTTGGAGTGTCACCCACACGGGGCGAGCTCGCCCCAGTTGTCCGCGGTGAAGAGCAGGGTGAGCTTCGGGGCGGGCGCGGCGGCGCCGGCGGCCAGCGCGGCCAGGGCGGCGAGAACGGGCAGGGTCATCGGCGGCTCACTTCTTCTTCTTGGGCTTCTTCAGCTCGGCCAGCTTCGTCTTGGCAGCCTTGGCCGCCTCGCTCTTCGGGTAGGAGTTGACGATCTCCTCGAGCGCGAGCCGCGACTCCTCGACCATCTTGAGCGCCGCGAAGCAGTCGGCCGACTTGAGCAGCGCGTCGGACGCCTGCTCGCTCTTGCCGTGGTTCTTGACGATCTCGCCGAACTCCGAGAGCGCCGCGCGCGGCTCCTTCTGGTCCATGAAGGACGAGCCCAGCGCGTAGTGGACGCGGGCGGCCAGCGGCGCCCAGCCCTTCACCTCGGCGGCGGCGTCGGGCCTGTTGAACTTGCGCAGCCACTCGTCGGCGATCTTGCGGCAGCCCGCGGGCTCCTCGGCGCAGGTCTTCTCGACCAGCTCGGCGAAGCCCTTCCTGTCGGCGGGCCGCTCGGGCGGCTTGGGCTTGTCCTCGGGCTTCTTGCCGTCCTTGCCCTCCTTGCCGTCCTTCGCGTCGGCGACGGGCTCGGGGGGCGGCGGCGGCGTGGCGGACTTGAGCTTGTCGAAGGCCGAGGCCAATTCGCCCGCCTGGTGCCCGAACTGCTCGAGCTGCCCGCGCAGCGAGGCGAGCTCGGACTGCAGCTGCTCGACCTGCGCGGTCACGTCGGCGCCGGTCTTGTTGGTGGACTTCTCCACCTTCTCGAGGGTGCCCAGGACCTGGGTGATCTGCTCCTCGAGCTTCGCCTTCTGCTTCTTGAGGTCCTGCTCGAGGTCCTTCTTGTCCGCCTCGAGGCGGTCGAGCCGCTCCTCGAGCATCCGGCCGCGCTCCGCCGGGTAGAGGCAGCCGCCCAGAGAGGCGGCGAGGACACACAGGGCGAGGGTCGTCTTGGTTCGCATGGCGGGGGGAGATTAGCAGCCGCCAGTCCCAACTTCTAAGTCTTAAGTCTCGCCCGGCAGCCGCTCGCCCGGCCGGCCGCCGTCCCGGAGACCGGCGGCGCGGACCTCGCGGCTCAGCGCTCCAGCAGCGCCTTCACCTTCGCCACGATCTCCTCCAGCGGCGTGCCGCGGCGGATCTCCGCGTCGGCGCCGCCCGGGCCCACCAGCTGCGCCATGACCTGGGCGTCCTTCTCGTTGGAGAAGACCGCGATCCTCAGGTCCAGCTCCCCGCCGAGGCGGCGCACCCGGTCGATGAGGCAGTAGCCGTCCAGCTCCGGCAGGTCCAGGTCGAGCAGGAGCAGGTCGATGGCGAAGAGGCTGGCGCCCAGCTTGGCCATGGCCTCGTTGCCGTCCCGGGCCGTCTCCACCTCGAAGCCCGCGGCGCGCAGCGCCTCGCCCAGCACCTGCCGCAGCCGCTCGTCGTCGTCGGCGATGAGGGCGCGCAGCTTGCGCCCCGCCCCCTCCACGAACTGCGAGATGGCGCGCTGGAAGAGCGTGTCGCCGGTGGCGAAGGCCAGCCCGGCGCCCGGCGAGGTCCGCCGCGCCTTGGCCTCCTCCGGGTTGACCACGTGCACCACCTCGGCGTTGGTCTCGGCCACCGCGCCGTCCGGCATCTTCAGGCGCAGGCGGACCTGGGTGCGCAGCGGCGGCGGCTTCTCGGTGCGCACGAACAGCCCGCCGCGGCCGATGTTGCGGGCGTACTCCTCGCACAGGTGCGCGCCCGACTCGAAGCGGACCTCGAGGTAGGTGTCGTAGCGGGGGTGTTTCCGGGCGCCGCCCTCCGGCCGGCGCCGGCCCTCCTTGGCCTTGGCGGCGATCTTCCCGACGAAGGCCTCCAGCTCCGCCGTCATGTCCACCGAGACCTGAAGCAGGTTGGGCTTGGCGGGCTCCACGACCTTGGCGTTGACCAGCAGCGGCTCGTTCTCGGGCGACTGCAGGGCCAGCATCACCTTGGTCCCCACCGCCAGCGCGCGGGTGCGCGGCAGCTGCAGGGAGCCTTCGGCGGCGCTCTTGGCCAGGGCCTCCGCCAGCCCCTCCAGCGTGTCGAAGCGGACCGCCAGCGTCGGCAGGGCCTTGTGCAGCCCCATCTTCTCGCGCAGCGCGTCGATGGCCCCCTTGGGATGGCCGTCGACGGTGGCCTGCGCCGAGCAGCCGCCCAGCTTCTCCGAGTAGAAGCGCCTGCGGTCGTCGACGGCGAGCAGGCTCGGCTCGACCATCCGCGACTTGAGCAGGCCGGCCTCGCGCTCCATCTTCGCGCGCAGCGCCGCGGAGTAGAGGCCGAAGGGGAAGCGGAAGAGGATTCCCACCTCGCCGGTCTCCGGCCGCCCGAACAGCTCGATGGTCGGGCCGGGGTTGCCGAAGCGCTCGCGCAGCGCCTGCAGCAGCTCCGGCAGCCGGTCCAGGGCGTCGGCGTAGGTGAAGACGGCGAAGTCGTAGAGGGCGGAGGAGGGCTCGGGCATGGCTCGCCGGCAAGTCTACGCGACTTCATCAGGCGGTGTAGGCGGCACTCGTCCGCTCGCCCGGCCCGTCCGCCTCGGCCGCGATGGACCGGGCGCTGGCAGAATCCGGGCCCCTGTGGCACTGCTCGCGGCGATGCCCATCGACCCGCAGCCGGCACCCCGGCCCTCCTCCGGCGGCCTCCCCGAGGCCGCTGCGCCCCTCGCCCTGCCCTACTCGCCGGAGGCCCGCTTCGACACGGTGTTCCGGCCGACGAGCCACAACTCCTACCTGCGCGACAAGGCGCCCCGGCTCCTGGACGTCCTCGAGCACCTGCGCAGCATCGAGGTCGACATCTGGGACGACGCCGGCTTCTGGCTCGGCGCGCGGCCCCGGCACTGGTTCGTGCGCCACCTGCCCTGGTACGGCAACGACAACAACGCCTCGCCCCCGGGCGACCTCGACGCCTGCCTGGGCGACGTCGCCGGCTGGTCGCGGGCCCACCCTGGGCACGAGCTCGTCACCGTCTTCGTCGAGAAGAAGCAGGCCTGGAAGGCGACGCACGGGCCGGCCGTCCTCGACGAGGTCCTCGTCCGCGCGCTCGGCCGCGACCGGCTGCTCGCCCCGCAGGACCTGATGAAGGCCCAGTACCCCAGCCTGCGCGCGGTGGCCCGCGCCAACGCCTGGCCCACCGAGGGAGAGCTGCGCGGGCGCATCGCGGTCGTCCTGCACGGCGGGAGGTGGCACGGCCTGCGCGCCAACCAGACCCTGAACGCCTACGCCGACGATCGCCGAGGCGGCGCGGTCTGCTTCGTCGCCCCGGAGGCCTTCAAGCCCAGCCACGTCAGCGGAGCGCCTCCCGGCTTCGCCGACGAAGTCGCCGAGTGGGTCGTCTTCTTCAACCTCTCCAAGGGCCATGAGCGCCTGGCGCCGATCATCCGCGAGGCCCATTGCCTCTCCCGTGTCTGGGGTGTCGCGCGGGACGACGCCAGCTACTCGCGGGTCGTCGGGCTGGGCGCGAACTTCATCGGCCTGGACGACGTGACCGAGACAGGCTGGCTGGGCGGCCGGATGTCGGGCGTCTCGCGGGTCGGGTCCCGGCTGCGGGAGCCGGCCGCGCCTAGTACACCGCGAGCAGCCGGGCGCTGAAGCGCAGCTGTTCCTTGTGGCCGCTGCGCTCGAGGTCGATGACGGTGGGCTTGAGGTCCACCACGTCGAGCAGCGCGTAGCGGTAGACCTTCTGCATGGCCTTGAGCGCCTCGGACTCGGTCTGGCGGTGCCCGAGCAGGGCCCACAGCGAGAGCGTGCCCTCCGGCTTGGGGACGGCGAAGGCGGTGGCGTCGGCCTTCAGCCCGTCGGCCACCGAGCCCAGGGCTCGGACGTCGAACTCGTGCGCCCCGCTGGAGACCACCAGCTTCAGGTCGAGCAGGCTGCCGTCGGAGGCCTGGCGCAGCTCCACCACCGCCACGTAGGTGGCCTCGGAGCGGTCGACCCCGCGCAGCGCCCGGTCCTCGATACGCGCCCAGGTGTCGGTGGAGTCGTCCTTGCCCAGCCTGCCGAAGCGGTGCGCGTCCTCGCGGTACTTCTTGAGCGCGGCGTCCACCCAGCGCTGCAGGTCGGGAGTGAAGGAGGCGCGCCGCGCGGCCTGCTCGAAGCCGCGACCCATTCCGGCCACCGCCCCGTCCACGGCGCCGGCGGCCCGCTGCGCGCTGCGCGCCTCGGCGAACATCGAGTCCACCCGGGACTTGACCAGCTGCTGCTCGGTCGGCCCTGCATCCGGCTTCCGATCGGTGTCCGGGTCGGTCCCCGAGCCGGCGAAGTGGCGCGCCGCGCTTCCCGACAGATCCAGTGCGAGCGAGCCCTGCCCGAACGCGCCCGCCCGCGGCAGGTCCAGCGAGGGCTCGCGCGGCGCGTCGGCGACCGCCAGGCCCTCGGAGCCCATCGCGGACGCATTGAGGGCCGCGGCGGGCGGAGGCGCGGCCGGCACCGCGGCGGCAGCGCGAGCGGGCTGCTTGGCCTTCGGCCGGGCGGCGAGGGAGGCAGGTGCCTTGGCGCTCGGAGCGGGCGCGGCGGCGGGTGCGGGTGCGGGGGCCGGCGCCGCGGGCGGCGGCCGAGGGGTCTCGATGACCTCCAGCTCCACGACCCGAGGCGCCCTGGGGACTCGGGCAGGCTCCCGGCCCAGCAGCCAAACCGCCAGCGCCCCGTGCACCAGGAGCGAGGCAAGAATCGCCAGAGAGGCGCGGCGCGACTTGGGAGCTGGTTCGATCAAGAGGTGCGTGCGCTCGCGGCCACGAGGAAGCCGGGAGGATACACGCGAACTTGGCGCCGCGCTCGCCGGCTTGGCCCCAGGAAGCCGAGTGTGCGGTCGTCTCGGCCGCCTGCCTTGGGAGACTGCGCCGGTCCGCCCGGGGTGTCCCGCCTCGGCGCTTCCCCGCCATCCCCCTGGCCGCGGGAGTCGCCGCTCGCCGCAAAGGCCTCAGCTTTATGGGCGGTCTCGGTCCACGGGCTTCGAGAGAGAGGGTGGGATGACTTCACGAGAGCCACGGCACAAGGCGGGCGGAGCCCTGCGAGCGCGCACCTACTTGGCTGCCGCAGGACTCGCGCTGGTCGTCGCCGCAAGCCTGGCGACCTGGGCCTGCGGGAGCTCGAACAACGAGGGCGCCGACGCCGGAACGGCGACGCTCACCGAAGGCCAGGCGCTGCAGATCCAGATCTCCGAGAACACAGGCGAGATCCAGGTCGGGCAACTTGCGCAAAGCAAGGCGACGAACCCGGCGGTGCGGTCCTTCGCCAACCTGATGGTCAACGACCACACGGCCACGCTGCGCATCCTCACCAGCCTCGAGGCCACGGCAGACGCTGGGACCGGTGGAACGGCAGACGCCGGGACTCCCGCGGCCGGTGGCACGCCCGACGCCGGGGCTCCCGGAACCGGTGGCACGCCCGACGCCGGGACTCCCGCGGCCGGTGGCACGCCCGACGCCGGGACTCCCGCGGCCGGTGGCACGCCCGACGCCGGGACTCCCGCGGCTGGTGGCACGCCCGACGCCGGGACGGTCGGCGGTACGGGCGGCACCGGCGGGGGCGGGACCGGGGGCGGGACCGGGGGCGGCGGGAGCTACCTCACGGGCGGGACGCTGACTCCAGCTCCGAGCGCGCAGAGCAACCAGATCGACCAACTGACGTCGCAGACGCTCGCCTCCCTGCGGAACCTCACGGGCGACGCATTCGACCGCGCCTACATAGATTCAGCGATCACGATGCACTCGACCTTCCTGCAGCTCATGGATCCGGTTCTCACCGCGGCCGCTGGCAACCAGGCACTCCTGCAAGTGGCGCAGGCAGAGCAAACGACCGCGCAGAACCACCTCCAAGTGGCCTGCCAGATTCAGTCGCTCCTGCAGGGCGGACCGGATGCCGGCATATCGACGACCACGACTTCGACGGGCGGCAGCGGCGGCGCGAGTCTGAACGCCGCCTGCACCAACGCGGGCAGACCCGGTGGAGCGGGCGCCGATGCCGGCATTGGCGGCGCGGGTGCGGACGCAGGCACCGGCGACGCAGGCACCGGCGGCGCGGACGCAGGCACCGGTGGTTCGGGCGCGGACGCAGGGGTGGGCGGGACCGGCACCTATCCCTAGCGAGACCCGACCGGACTCCGATTGGCATCGACGGGCGGGCGCGTCGACCTCGAGCGCGACCTTCCCGTCGACGGACAGACGTGAACGCTCCGCGCGAGCGTGCCCCGGGGCCTCCCGGATCCTCGGCGGCGGGCGAAGCGGCCCGCCGCCGGGCTCGTTGCGGGGCTACCCGAGCCAGGCGCGCAGCTGGGCGCAGACGGCCTCGCTGCCGAGCAGATCGATGTGGCCGGTCCCCAGCGCAATCCACCGCCGCGATTCCGAGAACTCGAGCGTCAGCGCCGGATCCTTGTGGCGCCCGAGCGCGCTGGCGACGGGCACCATCCCATCGCCCGGCAGCGAGCCCGCCGCCACCTTGGCGCGGGTGCCGGCGATGGCGTAGCAGTCGACGCCCGCAGGCAGGCTGAGCGCGCCGCGCGGATCGCCCCCGCGCCCGAAGCGATCGCGCCCCTCCCAGTGCTCGTCGATCACGTAGCCGTAGCGCAGGTCGGTGACTCCCGCGCTGCGCAGCTTCCCCAGCACGGCGAAGGGGGCGCTGTAGCGGCTGACGCCCAGCAGCAGGTCGACCAGGTGGCCCGCGCGCTCCAGCGGCGCGCCGTGGTGCGGAGTCCCCATCGTCACCAGCGTGCGCAGGCTGCGCCGCCACGCATGGCCCTCCGCCTCGCCCACCAGGCAGGCGCTGCGCGCGACCAGCCCGCCCATGCTGTGACCCAGGAGCACCAGCTCCTCGACGGGCCGGGGCCAGGCCGCCACCAACCGCTCCAGCAGCGCGGCGAGCGCGCGGCCGTTCTGCGAGACGTGCAGCCCGCTGTTGTAGCGAAGGTAGAGCGGCACCAGGCCCCGCTCTTCGGCGAGCGCGGAGCCGTAATCGAGGCCCGTGCGGCTCCACGCGCCCTCGTCCATCGAGGAGCCGTGCAGGAGCACGAGCAGCCGGCTGCCCTCGAGGAACCGGGTCGCGAGGGCCTGGGGCGCCAGGTCCAACGCCTGGCGGTCCCCGCCGCACAGCCGCATCTCGATGGCGAGCGGGTTGCCGGTCTGGGCGAGGTAGTCCCCCATCACGCCGTTCAGGGCCGCCAGCAAGGCCCCCTGCTCGGCGCCCGCGCGGTCGATCAGCGGCTCGAGCGTCGAGAGCGCCAAGTCGAGGCCGGCCCCCACCGCGCGGGTCACTCCCTTGATGGTGCCGTAGGTCGGGGCGGTCAGCAGCTTGGCCGCGGTCTGCAGCGGCTTGCCGAGGAGGGCCGGGCCGCCGCCGATGGTGACGTGCATGGTCTGGACGAGGTCGGTGACGCCGCGCGTCGCCTCGACCGCGAGACGGGTGGCGCCGCGGAGCTGCTTCACCAGCGTCTTGTGCGCCATGGGCCGCCCTCGAAGCGCGCCTGTCGACCTGTTCCAGAACAACCTCGGGGCACTATACGACCGGCGCGATTTCCAGAAGGGACCGGACCCTCGTGCGGCGCCGAGCTCGCCAGGCGCGCGACAGAGCGTCCCGCACGCCCGCACCGGCCGATCGGCCCCGAGCGAGCCCCGTCACTTCGCCGTGTGCACGAACACGCCGCTCCAGCCGACGGGCGGGCTGTCGCCCAGGGCCTTGAGCCGCTCCAGGTAGAGCGGCGAGACGCGATCGTCGGGGTTCTTGGCGGCGAAGGCCTCGAACGCGCGCCTCGCCTCGCCGAAGTGCCCGGCCCGCCAGGCCGCCATCCCCTTGGCGAACGCCTCGCCGTCCTCGTAGCGCGCCACCGTCCCGCCGGGCCCGGCCACCAGCTCGTGGATGGCCACCGCCTCGGTCTTGCCCTTGACCTGCACCAGGTCCACCTCGCGGAAGACGAACGCCGCCGAGGCCGCCCTGCGCGTGCCCTCGCCCACCAGGCAGAAGACGCCGTAGGTCTTGGTCAGGCTCTCCAGCCGCGAGGCCAGGTTCACCGCGTCGCCGGCGATGGTGTAGTTGACGCGCCGCTCGCTGCCCATGTTGCCGACGACCATCTCGCCGGTGTTGAGCCCCACCCCGATCTTGACGGTGAGCCCCAGCTCCTTGAACGGCCCGGCGTTGAGCCGGCCCAGCGCCTGGTGCATGGCGATCACCGCCGAGAGCCCCCGGTCGGCGTGGTCGGGGTAGGGCATGGGCGCGCCGAAGAAGGCCATCACCGCGTCGCCGATGTACTTGTCGAGCAGCCCGCCCTGGGCCAGCACCGCCTCGGTCATCGCGCCCAGGTGCGTGTTGAGGAACTTGACCAGCTGCAGCGGGTCGAGCCGCTCGGAGAGCGTGGTGAAGCCGCGGATGTCCGAGAACATCGCGGTCAGCACCCGCCGCTCGCCGCCCAGCCGCACCGGCTCGTCGCGCCGCTCGAGGTCGCGGATGACCTCGTCCGCCAGGTAGTGGCTGAAGGCCTTGCGCAGCACCCGCCGCTGCAGGCCCTCCTTGGCGTAGCTCGCCGCGACGCAGCCCAGCAGCACCACCGCGAAGGTCAGCGCCGGCCAGGCCCAGGCCATCCACAGGTTCATCTTCCCGAAGGCCCAGCCGCTGCCGCCCAGGTACAGGCCGAAGACCGCCACCGCTCCCAGCACCTGCCAGAGCGCCCCGGGGAGCAGCCGCGGCCAGAAGAGCAGCGCGATGCAGAGGCCCAGCGCCAGGCAGGCGAGCACGTCCCAAAACCATGGCGCGCGGCGCAGCGGGTCGCCGCGCAGCAGGTTGTCGGCCAGCGTGGCGCTGACCTCCAGGCCCGGGAACTGGTCGCCGAAGGGCGTGCGGACGCGGTCGTGGCCCAGGTAGGTGTAGCCGACCATGACGATGCGACCCTGGAGCGCGCCGGCCGGCACGTTGCCCGAAACCACGTCGACCGCGGAGTAGCTGGGAAAGGAGCGGGCGACTCCCTGCGGCGCCTGCGGGTCCACCCCGTGGTAGTTCAGGAACAGCGCGCCCGAGGCGTCGAACGGCTGGCTGCGGTCGCCCAGGCGCAGGACGCGGTGCTGGCCGTCGTAGACCATGCGCGCCCGCGGGACCTCGAGGTAGCTGGCCACCGCCTGGGTGCCGAGGGCGGCGTAGGCCGCCCCCTCGTAGGCGAAGGCGGCCGAGACCTCGCGCAGCGTGGAGGTCTCGTCGGCGCTGGAGGTGACGAAGCCCAGCGCCCGGGCCTGGGCGTTGAGCAGGGGCAGCGAGGCGTCCACCTCCACCGCGGCCCGCGGCGGGGAGTCGCCCATCACGGTCTGGCCGAAGCGCCCCTTCGCCAGCCCCTCGACCCGCGAGGCGCCGCCCACCCGGCGGCTGCCGGAGTGCAGCCCCAGGACCACGTTGCCCGCCTCCTTGAACGCGGCGGCCAGAGTGGCGTCCCCGGTCAGCTCCGGGGCCAGCCGGCGCAGCAGCGCCAGCGGCTCGGACGCCTCGCAAGTCTGGTCCCGGCACCGCTCGAGGTAGGCGAGCACGTCTGCGGCGAGCTTGGGGTCGAGGGGCGCTTCGGGCTCGAAGAAGAAGATGTCCAGCGCGATGACCTTGGCCCCGGCCTTGGAGATGGCGCGCACCAGCCGGGCGATGCCCTCGCGCTTCTCGACGATGGCCTGGTCCTCGCGGCTGGTCTTGTCGTCGATGACGACCAGGGCGATCTCCGGGCCGGGCTCGCGGCGCCCGCGCGCCTGGAAGCGCACGTCCAGCAGCATCCGCTCCAGGGTCTCGACGGTGGAGAGCAGCTTGAGGTCGCGGGCGCGCTCCAGCCCCGCGAGCGCGCCCACGGCCAGCGTGAGCAGCAGCCCGACGACGAACGGGTGCAGCAGCAGCCGCTTCACTGGCCCGCCAGCCTGATCTCGACGCGGATCCAGCCGCGGTCAGGCAGCTTGCGGGCGAAGGCGTCCAGGGGGCGGGCGCACGCCGGGTCGAGGGCGAGCCGCGAGCCGAGCTTCGCCTGGACCTTGCCGTCCACTCGGCGCAGGAGCAGGGAGTCGGCCTTCGGCGCCGGGAGCCCCGCGGCCTTCCAGGCGGCCTCGATGCACGGGGCGAGGTCGGCCTGCCTCAGGGCGCCGGCGAGCTCTGGGTCCAGCGGGTCCCGCTGCTGCTCGACCCTTCCGCCGATCACGGTGGCCCAGGCGAAGACAGGCTGCGCTGCGGCTTTCCTCGCAGGCGGGGCCCCGGCCCTGTTCGAGGCAGCGCCCAGCGACTTTCCGTGCGCGCCTGCCCCCCCTCCCGGCAGCTCGGCGGCAGACTGAGCCGGAGCCGGAGAGGATGGGACCGGAGCGGGCTTGGCGGGCGGCGGTGGCGGCGCGGGAGCGGCGGCTTCGGACTCGGCCCGGTCGGACTTCTCGTCTGCGGCCGCCGGGGCCTCCTTGCGTTCGGCGGACTTCTTCGCCGAGTCCTTGGAGAGCGCCCGCGAGGGAGCGCGCAGCCCCGACGCCGAGCCTTCTCCGGCCACCCTGCGGTTCTGGTAGCCGGTGACCCGATCCGTGTCGATCTCGCGGGCCCGGACCATCGCTTCGAGTTGGTCGGTGATGCTCGCGCCCTTCGGGGACGCGTCGAGCAGGGCGATGTCGCCGACCGGCATCTCCAGGTCCTCGTCGATCTTCACGACGAAGTCGTTCTTGAGGATCTGCAGGACCACCCAGCTGGACGAGGGGACCTCGATCCGGTCGTCGCGCGAGAGCTCCTGGTCCACCCGGAGGGCGGTCTTCTGGGCCTTGGAGACCGCCTTCGGAGAGCCCTTGAGAATCATCACGCGGACGACGGGCTGCGCCTGGGCGAGCGAGCAGGCCAGCATCGAGGCTGCGACGACGACGAGCCGTGAAAGCATGGTGTCCCTCGGTCCAGACGCCCTCTAGTCCAGCGCAAGCTTGATTCGGATCCAGCCTTCGCCCGCGACGCCGGCGGCCTTGCCGACCGCCGCCTGCGCGCAGCTACCGGCCGCCAGGCCCGAGCCCAGCTTCACCCGCGTGATCTTCCCGTTCTCGAAGCGCAGCAGCAGCTTTTCGGCTTTGCCCGCGGAGAAGCCGCTCGACGCCCAGACGGATCGGACGCAGGCCTGCACGTCCTTGAGCTCGCCCAGCGCCGCGGCGATCTCCGGCGGCAGCGCGCCCGGCTGGGGCCTCGCCTCGCCGTTCTGCACCACCTCCCAGAGCGACTCCTGGGCATTCGCATCGGCGACGGCCTTGCGGACTCCCTCGCCCCGGTTCTGCGTCTCGGCCGGCGGTCTCGGGTCGGCGTCCTTCTCCTTGGCCGTGGCCGACTCGTCCAGCGCCATCCGCTTCTTGTTCTCCGGCTCCGGCGCCTTGAGATCCTCGTAGGCCTTGAGCCCGCCGCCACCGCCCCGCACCACCATCTCGCTCTTCGCCGCGGGCTCCCGCGCCGGCATCGAAGGTCTGAGGCCCTTCTCGACGCTGGCCACCGACGGCGCCGGCGCGCCCGCCGACTCGGACTCGAAGTCGAGCGCCTTGCGCTTCGCCTTCGTCTCTCCCCTGCCCGCGGCCTCGCCGGCCACCCGGCGGTTCTGGTAGGCCGTCACCCGGTCCGCGCCGATCTCCTTGGAGGTCTGCAGCGCGGTGAGCTGCTGCTCGATGGTGTCCTTGGTCGGAGGCGCCTTGAGCAGCGCGATGTCCTTGACCGGCAGCTCCAGGTCCTCGTCCACGTTGACCACGTAGCCGTTGGCCTCGATGCGCAGCACGAGCCAGCTCTTGGCCGGCACCTTCAGGACGTCGCCCTCCTGCAGTTGGAGATCCGGCCGGGCGTCCTCGCTCTGCTGGCCCGCGACGACCTTCGGCGAGCCCTGGAAGAAGAGCACCCGCGCCACCGGCGCACCCGTGGTCGGAAGGGACGAGGGCCGGACCGTCGCAGGAAGCGGAACCTCCGAACGCGTGCAGGAAGCGGCCAGGAGCAACATCGCCAGCGTGCACCGGAGCGACGACATGCCAATCCTCCTGCGAGCAATCTCGGGTGCTCCAACGCCCGAAGAACTCCCGGGGTCTGAGCGCTGCGAGGTAGGTACGCTACCCACAGTGTTCGCGGGCGTTCAAGTTCCCGGCTCCCTGGGACTAGGGTCCACCCATGTGATCGTTGCGGGCGATCGGGGTGAGGGCCGGCGCGAACCGCGTCCGGGTGCGGGCAGCGGCTGGGAGAACCGGCCTCGAGCCCTCTTCAGGCTTGGATCGTCGGCTGGGCGGCCTCGGGCAGGTCGCCTTCGGTCAGGCCCTGGGCGAGCCGCATCAGCCCGCGCAGGTCCTCGATGGCCTCGCCCAGGTGCGGCGCCGCGATGGCGACCGCGCCCTGCGGGGAGTGCTCCTTCAGGCGCGCCAGGAGCCCCCGGTCCCGCTCCACCCGGCGACGCTCGTCGCGCGCCAGGGCGACCAGCTTGGCGAGCCCGGTCTTGGCGGCGTCGGTGGCGTCCGGCGGCAGCTCGACGCACTCCGGCTCGCGGAAGCCCCCGGCGAAGGCGTAGCTGCGGTTGAGCACGAAGCCGGCGAAGGGCAGATCCATCGAGAGGATCTTGTCGCGCAGGTAGACCGCCTCGGCGATCTCCGCCTGCTCGGGGCTGGTGACCAGGAGGAAAGCCGCCGCCTCGCGCGAGGAGAGCAGCTGCTTGACGCCCTCGGCGTGCACGCGCATCGAGGCGAACATCCCGGAGGCGGCGCCGAAGAACTGCTGCAGCTCCTCGTAGAACTGGGCGCCGAACACCCGGGCGAACAGGCCGTTGACCAGCTCGCTGGCCTTCTTCCAGAAGCCGCGCTTGCGCGTGCCGTCGGGAAGGAAGAAGCCCAGGATGCGCTCGTCCAGGAAGCGCGCCAGCCGCCCCGGAGCCTCCAGGAACTCCAGCGCGTTGCGCGAGGGCGGGGTGTCGAGCACCACCAGGTCGTAGACGTTGCTCGTCGACAGCTCGTAGAGCGCCTCGGCGGCGGTGTACTCCTGCATCCCGGCGACCAGCTCGGAGAGGTGGCGGTAGAGGCGGTTGGCGAGGAGCTTCTCGGCGCGCTCCGGGCTGGGCGAGAGCCGGCGCACCATGCTCTCGAAGACGGCGGCCGGGTTGAGCATCCAGGCGTGCAGCTCGCCGCCCTCGACGCCGGCCTCGATGAGCCGGTCGTGCGGCACCGGCGAGGGCTTGGCGGCCGAGGCGGGGATGCCCATGGCCTCCGCCAGCCGGCGGGCGGGGTCGATGGTCAGGACCAGCACCTTGCGCCCGGCGCGCGCCGCGGCGAGGCCCAGCGCGGCGGCGGTCGTCGTCTTGCCCACCCCGCCGGCGCCGCAGCAGACGATCACCTTCTTCTCGCGGACCAGGGCGGCCACTTGAGCGGCGTCGCTGAGGGAGAACGGCGGTGAGGTGGTCGGCGGCGTCACGGCGCGCCCTCCCCGCGCGGACCCTTCGACCCCTGGTAGGCCTCCGAAAGGTGCCGCGCAAGCCGCTCCGAGAGCGCCGGCCCGCGCTCCGCCACCTCGGGCACGGTGTAGACCGGCAGGGTCGAGGTGCGGCGCAGCCGGTCCAGCGCGGCCCGCGCCCGGTCGAGCCTCTCGAGCGCGCGCACGCCGAGCAGCGGGCCGGTGGCGGCGTTGAGGGTGTCCACCTCGGCGCGCTCGTCGGCGGTGAAGGGGTCGGCGGGGATGCGGTTGGCGACCATCGCCGAGAGCGGCACCTGGTGGCGGGCCAGGCCCTCGACCAGCTCCAGCGACTCGCTGACCGGCAGGCTCTCGGGCAACGTGACCACCAGCGTCGCCGTGAAGCGCGGGTCGGTGAGCATGCTCAAGCCCTCGCGGACCGCCCGGCCGATGGGCCCGCCGGGGATGATCTTGAGGATGACCTCCGGCAGCTGGGTGATGGCCAGGGCGTGGCCGGTGGCCGGCAGGTCGACCACGGCGATCTCGTGCTCGAAGGAGCCGTCGCTGCGCTTCTGGCGCATCAGGTCGAGCATCCGGTAGAGCACGCCCATCTCGCTGAAGGCGGGGGCGGCGTGCAGGAAGCGGCGGATGGCGGTGGAGCGCATGGCCGCGTCGGCCAGCGCCTTGACCGGGAAGGTGTCCTGCAGGAAGCGCCGGTGCCCCATGGAGGGCGTGAGCAGGACCGCGCGGATCCCCGGGGCGATCTTGACCGGCTCCTCGCTGCTCGCCTGGCCGCCCAGCGCCTCGGCGAGCGGCGAAGGGACGTTGCCCTCGCTGGCCACCTCGGCGACGAGCACGCGCTTGCCACCCCAGGCCGCGACGCGCGCCAGGGCCGCAGCGAAGGTGGTCTTGCCCACCCCGCCCTTTCCGGTCACCAGGACCGTACGCCGGGTCAGGAGATCGAGCATTGGGTCGCCCGAGACTGAACCTGGGGAGCGAGCGAGGTCAACTGGCGAGCCGTGCGGGCGCGCGCCGGGTTCCGGAGCCAACCTTCGACCGACCCGGCAACCCTGCGTTTCATCTGGGCAATCCGAAGAGGCCCGACCTACCCGAGGTTAGCCAGCACGCCCCGGGCGCGCTCGGCGGCCGGGCCGGCGGTCTGGGAGGCGGCCTGCAGCGGAGCGCGGGCCTTGTCGCCGATCTGCGCCAGGACCGCGGCCGCGTCGTCCCCGGCCTGCGAGCCGTCGGAGAGGCGGGAGACCAAGCGGGGCAGGAGCTCGTCGGGGAACTGGATCTCCGCGCGCAGGTGGTCGGCCGCCCGCGAGTCGCCGGGGCGCAGGGCCAGGGCGCGCATCCAGGCGATGACGGCCTCGGTGCGCACGTCGGCGTCGCCGATGCCGCGGCGGATGAGGTTGACGCCCAGCATGTTCCAGGCGTCGGCGTTGTCGGTGGCGACCTTGAGGATCTCGCGGCAGAGGGACTCGCCCCTCTGCGTGTCGCGCGCGTTGGTCGCCTCGTCGGCCTGGGTGACGAGCGCCGCGACGTCGACGTTGGGCTCCTGCTTCTTGCGTTCGCCAAACAGCCAGCCGAAGACCATGGTTGAAAACCCGCGCCCCCTCGAGTGAGGCGCACAACCTACCACGACTCGAGGCGAGGGCTTAAGCTTGCGCGCCATGGCTCTCGCGCGCATCGCCGGCTTCGAGGTGGGGGACGGGCGACCCCTGCTGCTCATCTGCGGCCCGGACGTCGTCGAGGGCGAGGAGATCACCCTGCGCTCGGCCCGGGCAGTGAAGGCCCTGGCCCAGAAGCACGCCCTGCCGCTGGTCTTCAAGTGCAGCGTGGACAAGGCCAACCGCACCTCGCTCAAGGCCTTCCGCGGGCTGGGCGTCCCCGAGGGGCTGCGCATCCTCGCCAGGGTGAAGCGGGAGACCGGCCTGCCCTTGCTCGTCGACGTGCACGAGCCGGCCCAGGTGCCGCCCATCGCCGCGGTCGCCGACGTCCTCCAGGTCCCCGCCTTCCTCTGCCGCCAGACCGACCTGCTGATCGCCTGCGCCAAGAGCGGGCGGCCGGTGAACGTGAAGAAGGGCCAGTTCGTGGCCCCGCGCGACATGCGCCACGCGCTCGCCAAGCTGCGCGAGAGCGGCTGCCAGGACGTGCTCCTGACCGAGCGCGGCGCCTCGTTCGGCTACAACAACCTCGTGGTGGACATGCGCTCGCTGCCCATCCTGCGCTCGCTGGGCGCGCCGGTCTGCTTCGACGCGACGCACAGCGTGCAGCTGCCCAGCGCCGCCGGCGACTCGACCGGCGGGGAGCGTGCGTTCGTGCGGCCGCTGGCGCGGGCGGCGGTGGCGGCGGGCGTGGACGCGCTGTTCTTGGAGGTCCACGAGGACCCGGCCAAGGCGCTGTGCGACGGGCCCAACTCGCTGGACTTCGCCGAGCTGGACCTGCTGCTGAAGGAAGTCGCGGCCATCCGCGAGGCGCTGGCATGACCCGCTCGCCGGACCTGGAGGCGCGGGCGCGGGAGGTCGAGCTGCTCGTGCTCGACGTCGACGGCGTGCTCACCGACGGCGGGCTCTACTACGGAGCCGAGGGCGAGCAGCTCAAGCGCTTCGACGTCAAGGACGGGCACGGGTTGGTGCTGGCGCACCTGGTGGGGCTTCGCGTGGCCATCCTGACGGGCCGGCGCTCGGCGATCGTCGAGAAGCGGGCCGCGGAGCTGTGGATCGCGCCGGTGCTGCAGGGGCACCGGGACAAGCGCACGGGGCTGGCGGAGCTGCTCGCGCAGGCGAGCGTCCGGGCGGAGCGGGCCGCGTACGTCGGCGACGACCTCAACGACCTGCCGGCGATGTCCGAGGTCCGGCTGGCGGCCTGCCCCGCGGACGCCGTGAGCGAGGTCCGCGAGCGCTGCCACTTCGTCGCCCAGGCCGCGGGAGGGCGAGGCGCCGTCCGCGAGGTCCTCGAGATGATCCTCAAGGCCCAGGGCAAATGGGCCGAGGCGGTGGCGAAGATGGGCCAGCTGCCTCCCAAACCGCCGGCCGGAGGTTGAAGTGCGCTTCTCGGTAGCCATCGCGCTCCTGGCTGTTCTCGGAGCCTGCTCGCAGCGGACGAACGACCCGAAGAAGCTGCGCTGCGACGCCGTCCAGGGCGCCACGGTGCTCCACGAGGGGGCCACGTTCGACGTGGTCTGCGCGCCCACCAGGAAGGCCAACATCCGCGTCCACTCCGGCTCGCCCTCGCAGACGATCGGCGAGCTGCGCAGCCAGCTGGAGAGAGCCGGGGGCAAGCCGTTCGCCATCACCAACGCGGGCATCTTCGAGCCGGACTTCAGGCCCACCGGCCTGCTGATCTCCGGGGGCCGTGAGAGCAGCAAGCTCAACCCCGGCAAGGGCAGCGGCAACTTCTTCATGCAGCCCAACGGCGTCTTCTTCCTCGACCTGGGCGCGGGCATCCTCGAGACCTCGGAGTACGCGCGCCTCGCGCCCAATCCGGTCAGGCATGCCACGCAGTCCGGGCCGCTGCTCGTCCAGGCGGGCAAGCTCCACCCCGAGCTGTCGAAGGCCAGCGAGCACAAGGCCCTCCGCAGCGGGGTCGGCGTCTCGGCCGGCCGGGTCTTTTTCGCCGTCTCGCGGGACGAGGTGACCTTCTGGTCGCTGGCCACGCTGTTCCGCGACGGCCTCGATTGCCCGGACGCGCTGTACCTGGACGGAGCCATCAGCGAGCTGTGGGCGCCTTCGCTGGGGCGCACCGAGACCAGCAAGAGCTTCTCGGGCCTCATCTCGGTCGAGGCGAAGTAGGCCATGGCGGAGAAGCGGCCGCTCAAGCTCGCCAAGCGCTTCGTCCGCTTCTGGCTGCTGCACGGGCTGCTCGCGCTCGTCTCGCTGCTGCCGCTCGAGGCGGCCAAGCGGCTGGGCGCGCGGCTGGGGGCTCTCGGCTACGCGCTGGCGGGCAAGGAGCGCCGCAAGGCCCTGACCTCCCTCGCCGTCGCGTTCCCGGAGAAGACGGAGGCCGAGCGCGAGGCCCTGGCCCGCGACTGCTTCCGCCACCTGGGCGTGCTGGGCGCCGAGGTCTGCCAGCACCGCCGCATCGATCCCGTCGTCGAGCGCTACGTGGAGCTCCCCGAGGCGAGCGCCCGCCTGCTCGCCGAGGTGCACGCGGCGAGGAAGGGCTGCGTCTTCATCACCGGGCACGTCGGCAACTTCGAGCTGCTCGCCCGCCGCTTCGGCAAGCTGGGCTACCCGTGCCAGACGGTCGCCAAGGAGTCGTCGGACCCGCGCATGACCGCGCTCATCCGCCGCATCCGCGAGAGCGGCGGCTACAAGATCCTCTTCCGCGGCGAGGACGGCCTCTACGACCGGATGGTCGGGCTGCTCGAAGCCGGCGAGTACGTCGGGTTCCTCGTCGACCAGGACATCAAGACCCGCGGCGTCTTCGTCGACTTCTTCGGCCGCCCGGCGTTCACCGCCCGCGCCGCCGCCGACCTCGCGCTGCAGACCGGGGCGGCGGTGGTCACCGGCTTCGTCTTCCGCCGCGAGGACGGTGGGCACCGCTTCGAGGTCGGCCGGCTCGAGGTCCCCTGCTCCGGCGACCGCGAGGCCGACGCGGTGGCGCTGACGGCGGCGATGAGCAAGGCGATCGAGAGCGCGATCCGCCGGGCGCCCCACGCCTGGGTGTGGATGCACCAGCGCTGGAAGACCCAGCCCTGAGCACCTTCGTCCGCTGGGCGACCTTTCGAGAGACGCTCCCAAAAAGCAACCCCTATGCCACGGGCCTCGGCTTTACCTCCCCATGAGCGCGTGCTATCCTTGGCACGGCTTTTGATACAGCATGAAATCTCCTGTCAAATTGGGGTGTTGGCCCATCTTACTTGCCCTCCTACTGGCCGCGTGCAACGTGCGTCCGCCGCCCGTTCAGGAGGAGACGAGCCCTGAAATCCAGCTCGAAGGAGTGGGGGTCCGCTTCTTCCGCGGCAACGAGCTGCGGGCCGTCGCCCGGGCCGCGCACGCCACCTTCCGCCGCGGCAACGGAGACCTGGCCGCGCAGTCGGTCCGCCTGCGCTTCCTGGCCGCGTCCGACCGCCCCGAGATCGAAGTGGCGGCCCGCGAGGCCGACGGGAACCTCCACTCGCAGGAGGCCCAGGCCAAGGGCGGCGTGCGCATCGCCGAGACCGCCGGCGCCGCCGGGGTGACCGAGGCCGCCTCGCTCGACGCCAAGGCCCGCCGCGTCTCGGGGACGCTGCCGGTCGACCTCGTCGGCCAGGGCTACCGAATCCGCGCCGAGAAGGGCTTCGTCCTCGACTTCTCCACGCCTGGCGCCTTGGCGCTCCAGGGGCCTATCGACACGACCGTGGGAGGGCTTCGATGAGGAGGCTCGCCTGCTCGCTCGCGGTGCTCCTCGCCACCGCCCTTTCGGCCGGCGCGCACGCCGCCGCCGCCGCCGCGACCGCCGCCGCCAAGCCGGCACCTGCCCAGCGCAAGCGCATCGACAAGAGCCCGGCCAAGCAGGCCCCCGAGCGCCCGGTGAAGATCACCGCCGACGCCTTCGAGATCCTCGCCGGAGAGAAGCACGCCAGCTGGAAGGGCAACGTCGTCGCCGTGCGCGACGACATGACGGTCACCTGCAAGGCGCTGGTCGCCGACTACGACGACCAGAAGCGCCTCAAGAAGCTGACCTGCACCGGCAACGCCCACATGCGCCAGGTCGCCAAGGCCGAACGGCCCGAGCGCGAGGCCTGGGGCGACGTCGCGGTCTTCGACAACGACACCGCCATCCTCACCGTCACCGGCTCGCCCCGCGCCCGCGAGGGCCAGAGCACGATGCAGGGCGAGCGGATCCTCTTCGACAGCAACGCCGACAAGCTGCGCGTCGAGCGCGTCAGCATGGTCATCGACACCCCGCCCGACAAAGATCCCCTCGCCCCCAAGGCCCGGCCCGCACCGGACGCCGGAGCGAAGGAGCCCAAGCGATGACGGCCGCGGGGGCGGTCGCGATGGCGGCGACGGGCCCGGCCCCGTCGGCGCTCGAGGCCGAGGGCCTGGTGCGCCGCTACCGCACCGCGCCCACCTGGCACGTGTGGAACCGCCACCAGCGCACGGTGGTCGACGGCGTGTCGATCAAGGTGCAGCGCGGCGAGGTCGTCGGGCTCCTGGGCCCCAACGGCGCCGGCAAGACCACCACCTTCAACATGGTCGTCGGCCTGCTCGCCCCGCACGCCGGCCGCGTGCGCCTCGACGGCAAGGACGTCACCCGGCTGCCGATGCACCTGCGCGCCCGCGCCGGGGTGGGCTACCTGCCGCAGGAGGCGTCGATCTTCCGCAAGCTCACCGTGCGCGACAACTTCCTCGCGGTGCTGGAGATGATGCCGCTCTCCTCCGCCGACCGGGACCGCGTCGCCGGCGAACTGCTCGAGGAGTTCGGGCTCAACCACGTTGCCGACAGCCTGGGCGAGATGCTCTCGGGCGGCGAGCGGCGGCGCGCGGAGATCGCCCGCTCGCTCATCCGCAGCCCGTCCTTCATCCTCTTCGACGAGCCCTTCGCCGGCATCGACCCCATCGCCGTGCACGAAATCCAAAGGCAGGTCGCGGCGTTGCGCTCTCGCGGCCTGGGCGTGCTCATCACCGACCACAACGTGCGCGACACCCTTTCCATCTGCGACCGGGCCTACGTCATCGCCGACGGGCGCATCCTCGAGGAGGGCACGCCGGCGAAGATCGCCGCCAGCCCACGGGCGCGGCAGGTGTACCTGGGCGAGCGATTCAAGCTCGAGGGCGAGGCCGCGAACGGCGGCGCCCCGGGCGTCCAAGAGTAGGCTAGGATAGGAGCGATTCGAGCGGCCATGAGTCTGGAACTCAAGCAAAGCCTCAAGCTTTCCCAGCAGCTGGTGATGACCCCCCAGCTGCAGCAGGCCATCAAGCTCCTGCAGCTGTCGCGCATGGAGCTGGTCGAGCTCGTCCGCGAGGAGATGGAGCAGAACCCCCTCCTCGAGGACGTCGAGGGCCAGGAGGCCCAGCTCGAGGACAAGTCGCCCGGCGAGGCGTCCCTCGAGGCCGACACCATCCCCGCCCAGGAGGCCCCCGAGGCCGCCAAGACCGAGGAGGTCAAGGGCGAGGACAAGAGCACCGACATCGACTGGGAGCAGTACCTCGAGAGCTACCAGACGCTGGGCTCGACCGCGCCCAGCAACAAGGACTCCTCGGTCGAGGACCTGCCCAGCTACGAGGCCACGCTCACCCGCGCCACCACCCTCTTCGACCACCTCGTCTGGCAACTGCGGATGGGCAAGCTCACCCCCGAGGAAGAGCGGGTGGCGATGCAGATCATCGGCAGCCTCAACGACGACGGCTACTTCAAGATCGAGGGCTTCCAGGGCGACCCGCTCATCCGCGTGGCGCAGGAGGCCGGCGTCTCCATCAACTGCGCCGAGACCATCCTCAAGCGCATCCAGCACCTCGACCCCATCGGCGTCGCCAGCCGCGACCTGCAGGAGTGCCTGCTCATCCAGGCCCGGCAGCTGGGCGCCGAGGAGGGCATCGTCGGCGCCATCATCAAGCGCCACCTCAAGCTTTTGGAGGCCAAGAACCTGCCGGCCATCGCCAAGGAGCTGCACGTCACGCTCGAGGAGGTGATCACCGCGATGAAGATCATCGCCAACCTCGAGCCCAAGCCCGGCCGCAACTTCACCGGCGAGGACCCGCAGTACATCACCCCCGACGTCCACGTCTACAAGGTCGGGGACAAGTACATGACGGTGCTCAACGACGACGGCCTCTCCAAGCTGCGGATCAGCTCCACCTACCGCAACGCGCTGCGCGCCGGCATGAACAGCGGCAAGGCCAAGGAGTTCATCCAGGACAAGATGCGCAGCGCGGTGTGGCTCATCCGCTCCATCCACCAGAGGCAGCGGACGATCTACAAGGTCACCGAGTCGATCGTGAAGTTCCAGCGGGACTTCTTCGACAAGGGCATCGCCTACCTCAAGCCGCTCATCCTGCGCGACGTGGCCGAGGACATCGGCATGCACGAGTCCACGGTGTCGCGGGTGACGACCAACAAGTACGTGCACACGCCGCAGGGCATCTACGAGCTCAAGTACTTCTTCAACTCCTCCATCGGCTGCACCGGCGGCGACGAGATCGCCAGCGAGGCGGTCAAGAGCCACATCAAGACCATCGTGGCCCAGGAGGACGCCAAGAACCCGTACTCGGACCAGAAGATCGTGGAACTGCTCAAGGCGCAGGGCATCGAGATCGCCAGGCGCACCGTGGCCAAGTACCGCGAGATGCTGGGCATCCTGCCGTCGAGCAAGCGGAAGAGTTACTACTAGGCGTGGGTTTGTCGTCGTAGGCTGTAAGTCAGCAAGCGGGTCGTACTCGTTCAAAGGAGGCCTCGCACCTAGCCGACCCTGACCGCGCAGTGGCAGTTGGCAGTTCCCCCGGCCCATCGGCGCCCTCGAAATCCGCCGACGGGGCCCTCACGGAAGTACCCAGTTCCGGACCCCCAGTGGGAGGAATGGCATGCAGGTGAACATCACGTTCCGAGGCATGGAGTCGACGGAGTCGCTGAAGTCGTACGTGAAGGAGAGGATCGAGCACATCGAGAAGTACTTCGACCGGACGGTGGAGGTGCACGCGGTGCTGTCGGTGGAGCGCTACCTGCACCACAGCGACATCACCATCCAGGCCGGCTCGTACCTGCTGCGCGGCAAGGTCAAAAGCGAGGACATGTACAAGTCCATCGACGAGGCGGTGGGCAAGATCGAGAAGCAGCTGAAGCGCTACAAGGACAAGATGAAGACGACCAAGCGCGGGCCTCGCGAAGAGGAGACCGAGCTCAAGGGCCGTCACCACGTGCTCCAGGCACCCGAGCAGGACGAGGCGGAGGCGTGGACCGAGGGCCCCAAGGTCATCCGCAGCAACGACTTCTTCGTCAAGGCGATGAGCGTCGAGGAGGCCATCATGCAGATGGACCTCCTGAACAACGACTTCCTCATGTTCACCAACGCGAAGTCGGGCGACATCAACCTGGTGTACCGCCGCAAGGACGGTCACTTCGGGCTCATCGAGGCCGCCACCGGCTCGCCGGCCCCGGCCAAGAAGGGCAAGTCGAGCGAAGCGCGCTCGTAGCCCTGTAGCGGACGAGCATCCGAGCGCCGGGATCCTCCTCGGATCCCGGCGCTCTTTCTTTTCCCTCGCCGTGCCCGCGCGCGTGCGCTTTCGCACCCCCGTGCCGCTCGACATCCCGGGCCTTTTCCGCCTATCAATCCCGCGTTCAGCACGGGCCGCACATTCATTTCCGGGAGCACCCATGAAGACGTACCGCCTCGTCGCCCTCCTCGCAGTCGCTGCCCTCGGCCTCGCCGGCTGCGGCGGCAGCAAGCCCTTCTGCGACCGCCAGAAGGAGTCCTTCGACAGCGTCTTGGGAACGATGTCCGACTGCCCGTCCGCGAAGTCGATGATGGAGGCCAACCGTCCCGACGACAGCAAGTGCGAGGCGAACTACGCGGATTGCTCGGCCGCCGACAAGGAGATCCTCGACGCGACGGTCACCTGCCTGTCGGGTCTGCCGACCTGCACCAAGGACACCGAAGCGACGACCTGGGCCAGCAAGGCCATCGTCTGCCAGAGCAAGGCCAACTCGCTCTCGACGGCGTGCGCGAAGATCTCCAGGCCGTCGTTCTGCAAGGTGCAGAAGGCGACCCTCGACCTGACCCTGCAGAAGGTCGCCAACTGCCCGACCATGAAGTCCGGGATGGAGGCGGGCCGCCCGCCCGACGGCAAGTGCGACACCGTCTACCCGAGCTGCACGGAAGCCGACCAGGTGGTGCTCGACGACATGGTCCGCTGCCTCTCCGCCCTGCCGGTCTGCACGCCCGAGACCGAGACGGGCACCTGGGCGACGGGCGCCATCGCCTGCCAGAACAAGGCGAACTTGCTGTCGGAGAGCTGCGCTCCCATCACCCAGCCGTAACACCGGCTTCAAGCACTATCGAGGCGGCCCGCGCGTGACTTCGCGCGGCCGCCTCTTTCATTGCGGGCGCCGCCGCTTGAGCATCGCGGCCAGGGCGACGAGCCCCAGCGGCGCGACGCCGCTCGTCGAGCAGCCGCAGCCGCTCGTGAACGGCGCCATTCCACCGGAGTCCGCAGCGGCCATCGCGGCGTCGCCCTCCATCGTTGCCGCGTCCGATCTGCCGGTCGCCGAGGCGTCGCCGGGAACGACCACGACCGAGCCATCGGCCTCGAGGGGCGCCCCGGCGTCGGAGCCCACCGGGTGGCCGGCATCGACGAGCGCGATGCTGCCCGAGTCCGCGGTCCCGGCGTCCGGTCCTGGTGGCACGCCCTGGACGACCACCATGTCGCCGACCTGGGAGAAGGAGATCGCCGCGCCGTCGAGCGTCACCGACGTGGCGCCGGCGGCTCGCACCTTCAGCTCGCCATCCAGCCCGCCCACCGTCGCGATCGCGAGGTTGCCGCCCGCGGCCAGCGTCACGTCCAGGCCCGCGTTGGCCTTGGCGGTCTGTAGCAGCGCGCCCGGCGGCCCTTCGATCGACCTGCCCTGCGCCAGCACCAGCCGGGCGAGGGTCCCGTCGGCGGCGTTGCGGACCAGGCAGAGCACCCCGTCGCAGCCGAAGTTCCCGAAGGTCCTGCGCTTCCCGCCCGCGCCGTCGGCCAGCGCCAGCACCGCGTCCGAGAACGCGCTGCCCGAGGCGCCCACCGCGAGCGCCTCGTCCGCCGCCACCGCATCGGTGGCCAGCGCCTCGAGCTTCGCCAGCGCCGAGGTGTCGCCGTACGGCTCGTAGCTCGCCACGAAGGTCGTCTGCTGCGCCTGGCGGCGCGCGAGGAGCATCGGCACCGGCTCGAGCAGGTCCGGCCCCAGCCCCTCCGCCTTCACCACCGTGGTCCCCGCCGCGCCGAGCATCCGCAGCGACAGCGCGCGGGACGGCAGCTCGAAGCCCTCGGCGAGCACGTCGCCCGCCGACGGGAAGACGAGGTGGAGGTCGTCGACGTAGAGCGCACCCGAGCCGACGTTGGTCCCGTCCAATTGGACGACCACCGACTTGGCCGGCGGGTCGAAGACGCCGTCCGCGTTGCCCTGGTAGTGGCTCCAGGTGGCCTCCACGTCGCCGAGCTCGATCGTCTTCCAGCCGTTCCAGTCCACGTTCCCGACGACCTTCACGAACCGCTCGTCGGTCGCGTCCATCAGGCGGACCGAGAGCTTGTCCCCCGAGTTGTCCCCCCACACCTGCAGCTTGAGGGTCTGGGGGACCTCGGCGACCGGCTGCAGCGTCTTCGTGGTGAAGAGCAGGTACTTGCCGGCGACCGTGAAGGCGTACTGCAGCTTCCCCGACCAATTGCCCACCGCCGCCTTCTCGGAGGACTGCGTGTAGACCCCGGTCGCCGTCGCCGAGTCGTTGGAATAGACCGAGCCGTAGGGCCGGGGCGTCGCGTCGCTGAGCTGGAAGTGGGCGCTCCAGTCCGTGGCCGTCTGCGCCGATTGCGCCTGGGAGAGGTGCTGGTAGCCGTCGGTCGCGGGCAGGCCCGAGTACGCCGCGGTGGCCAGCGAGGTCGTCAGCGCGCCGTAGTCGTGGAAGGCCCAGTCGATCTGATGCGACGCGCCGTCGGTCGCGGCGACCCGGAAGCGATCCAGCACGTACTCGCCGACGAGCACCACCGTGCGCAGGCCTTGGGCCCCGGTCAGCGCCGCGCCGGAGTCCGCGGCGACCATGGAGATCCCCGGCAGCGTCACCAGCCGGTGCATCGCGCCCGTCGCCTCGACCTGGCTCTTCTGGTCGAGGGTCACCGTGTTGTGCGCCAGGCTCACCTTGTCCCAGGTCGTGTGCGTCGGCGCCGCGTACGACTGCGTGCCCGGGTCGAGCGCCATCACGCCGCCGCGTCCGTAGAGCACGAAGCCCAGCTTGTCGAAGTGGCCGTGCCAGCCTCCGTGCGGGCCGAAGTCGAGCGCCAGGTAGGTCTGGTCGAGCCCGGCGCCCGTGCGCAGCACGGCGTAGCCCGACTCCGGGTAGAGCGCGCTCGCCGAGGGCGGCGGGGGCGAGGCCGGCAGGCTCTGCGCCCCGAAGAGCAGCGCGTCCTGGCTCCGGGTCCTTCCGGCGAGCGGCGCGGCGAACTCGGCCGAGCCGTAGCGTGCGTAGGCGACCTCGAAGTCCGAGGCGTTGCCGGTCAGGCTGCTGCCGCCGTCGTCGTTGAAGCTGGGCAGGGTCAGATCGGGCTGGGCGAAGAGGAGCGGGGCTTCGTACATCGAGCGCAGCTCCGGCCGCGCGAAGAGGTCGAGCCCGGCGCGGGTGAAGGCGTGGGCGGTCTTGGCCAGGGCATCGAGCGCGAAGAAGTGGTAGCCCCACGAGCCCTCGTACCAGAGGCCGTCGCCGGGGATGGACTGCGCCATCTGGCGCTCGAAGCCGTCCGTCGGGGACCGGAGCGCCTCCCACTGCAGCAGCGGATCGTCGACGGCGAAGCCCACCGCGGTCAGCGCGGCGTTGTGCCAGGACTGCCAGTTGGAGATCCCGGAGTGGTTGCGGCCGATGACGGCGGCGGCGGCCAGCAGCAGGTCCTTCTCGATGTGGGTCCGGTCGGCGTCGGCGAGCCCGGGGTAGTCGGAGACCAGGTCGTAGGCCCAGGCCAGGTTGACGGCCCAGCTGGACTCGTCGAGCGTCTGCGCCAGCGCGCGGCCGCCGCTGGTCGTGGCGTTCCCGTCGACGTCGTGGAGGGGGTAGCCGGCGTACGCGTCGGCGTACTTCTTCAGGATGTCCACCACCGCCTGCGCCTTGGCGGAGTCCTGATCGAACCGCCAGGCCATCGCCAGCACGCGCGCCTTCGCCGCGAGGTCGTCGTGCATCCAGGCGTAGACGACCTGGTCGTACGGCCAGCCCGTCCAGACCTTGGAGTCGGCCGGGCAGGTGTGCGTCATCGGCGGGGTGTACTTGAGGTCCACGCCGTGGACCGGGCAGACGTACCAGAGCGTCCACTGCCCGCCCTCGGGAGGCAGCGCCCACGCGGAGACGCCGTACTTCATCAGGAATCCGGCGGGCCAGTCCGCCGCCGAGGCGACGATCCCGTCGCGCGCCGACTTGGCCCAGGCCTCCGTGGACGCCCACTGCGCCATGCGCGTGAAGTCGGCGCCGTCGAGGAGCGTGCGCGGGTGCGGCCGCTGGGCGAAGGGGACGACGACGCGCAGCGCCTGCTCGTCGACGACCTTGCCCGCTTCCTGGACGGTGAACGCCGCGAGCCGCGACTCCATCGAGTGGCTCGGCGTGGCGTAGGAACCCGGGATGGTGACCGAGGCGTCGATGGTCGCCGTGGCGCCCGCCGCCAGCGTCACGCTCGCCTGGCTGAGCGCGGTCGCGAACCCGGCGCCCGAATCGAGAGACAGCGCGAGCGTCCGCGACTGTGCCCCGCCGTTCTCGAGCTTCACCGGGAACCGGTAGACGAAGTCCGCGCCGCTCCAGCCGAAGGTGCCGTCCCAGGAGACGACCGGCCCGCCGTCGAAGGCCATGTCGTCGAAGACGAGCACCGTGTCCGCCTTCGGCGTGTTACCCCAGCCGTTGGCGCTGAAGCTGACGGCCTTGATCTGGTTCCAGCCCAGCGGCTGGCGGGCGACGCCGAACTGGTCGAGCGGGAGCCGGATCCGCCGCCACCCGGTCCAGTCGATCACCAGGTGCACGGAGTAGTAGTCCGAGCCGGAGGAGGCGCCGTTCTCGGAGTCGAGCACCAGCTCGATGCCCGCGCCGTTGGCGACGGCGGACCAGCACCAGAAGTCGAGGTTGTGCGCCGCGGAGGCGTCGAGCGGCGCGGCGAAGGCCTTGCGCGCGGTGGGCTTGGCGACGTGGTCCGCCCAGCGGCCGGCGCCCGCGCCCTGGCGGACGGTGGCGGTCTCGGCGGTCAGTCCGCTCCAGTCGGTGACCGACTCGAAGTCGTCGACGGGGACGGCGGCGCCGAGGGCGAGCGAGGGCGCGAGCGCCAAGGCGAGAGCGGCGAGCAGGCGGTACATGGAGGCCTCCCGGAGGCCCCGAGCGTATCGCCAAACAAGCTCGCATGGCCCACGAGCGACCGGGCGGCCTCCTTGACCGAAGTGGCCGATGCCAGTTGGATCGCACCGTGCCCGACCCGTCGCCCTCCACCGCGCTCTCCGGCGATCCTTCGCACAGCCCAAAGCATCTGTGGATGGCCGTCTCCGTCGTCGCGGCAGTCGTCGCCGCCGTGTTCGCTCGCTCGCTCGGCAACGGCTTCGTCAACTGGGACGACCAGGTCTACGTCCTGGACAACCCGCACATCCGCGCCCTCGACTGGGGCACCGTTCGGTGGGCCTTCACGGACAACTACGCCGCGTACTGGGCGCCCGCGGTCTGGCTCTCCTTCGCAGTCGACCACGCTTTCTGGGGCCTGCAGCCCCACGGTTACCACCTCACCAACGTCCTGTTGCACGTCGCGACCGCGGCCATCGTCTGCGTCTTCGCAGCGAACGTTCTTGCCGCCAGGCGCAACGCCGGCCGGCCCTGGAGCCCGACCCGCGAGGACCTCGCAGGAGGCGTGCTGGTGGCACTCCTGTGGGGAATCCATCCGCTGCGCGTCGAGTCGGTGACCTGGGTGACCGAGCGCAAGGACGTCCTCAGCGGGCTCTTCTCGTTCTGGTCGATGCTCTCCTACCTGCAGTGGGTGAACCGCCGCCGCACCGGCACGCAGGCCTGGCCCGTCCCGGCCGCCTCGCTGGCGGCGCTCGCAGTCGCGCTTTGCGCCAAGCCGCTCTCGGTCGTCGTGGTCCCGCTCCTGTGGATCCTCGACTGGCATCCGCTCGAGCGCGACCGGGAAGGCCGGCTGGGCAAGCTCGTTTTGGAGAAGGTGCCACACCTGCTGCTCTGCCTCGGCGTCGGCCTGCTGTTCATGAGAGCGCAGCAGTCGGCGATGCCCGTGCCCGCCAGCCTGCAGACCAAGGTCTACACGGCGGCCAAGGTCCTGCTCGACTACGTCGGGATGCAGCTCTGGCCCGTCCATCTCGTCCCGCTCTATCCGCGGACCCGCACCATCCCCTGGGGCTCCCCCGCTCATCTCTTGGCCCTGGCCGTCCTCCCGGCCGCTGCGGTCCTGCTGGTCCGTTGGGCGCGGCGCGAGCGGGCTCTTCTCGCCGCGGGCCTATGGCACCTCGTCTCGGTGGGACCGATGCTCGGGCTGCTCCAGGTGGGACCGCAGGAGAAGGCCGACCGCTACACCTACCTCGCCAGCCTGGGCCTGGCGTTGCTCCTCGCTGGCGCCAGCCTCCAGGCCTGGAAGCGGTGGTCGAAACCCGCTGCGCGCGCGCTGCTGGCCGGAGCCTGGGCCGTCGCGCTGATCACGCTCGCCGGGCTGACCGTCCGCCAGATCGGCCACTGGAAGGACGGGGTCGCGCTCTGGAGCCACGAGATCGACGTGTCCCCGGACGTCGGTTACGCCTGGGAGTTGCGGGCCAAGGCCCTGGCCGCCGCGGGCGAGAGCGAGCGCGCCGTCGCCGATCTCACGCAGGCGATCGCCATCGCGCAGGCCAAGGGCTATGCCAAGACCTGGGAGCTGTACTGGGCCAAGGGGATCGTGCTGGCGAGGATGGCCCGCGATCAGGAGGCGGTCGGCGCGTTGACCACCGCGGTGCGCGGAGCCCACCCGCCCCCGCCCGATCTCCTGCGCCGGCGGGGCGAGTCGCTGCGCAGGCTCGGGCGCGCCGACGAGGCGACGGCCGACTTCGCAGCGGCCGACGCGCTCGGGCGGGAACGGACGCCCTGAGGAACACGAAGGGCGGCGCGGGTCGCCCCGGCCGCCCTCGTGGAATCGAAGTTCCTGCGACGGCTACTGGCTGACCGCGACCGTGAAGGTCTCGTTGTCGTAGGTGTAGGTCGTGCCGTCGGCGGTGATGGTGCCGTCGACGACCATCTTGACGGTGCCGTTCGTTGCGGAGACGACCGAGGCGTCCAGGGTCATGGTGACGTCGGCGTTGACGTGGTTGTTGTAGTCGCCGGCGACCGTCATGTCGGCCTTGACGGTCATCGCCACGCTGCCCGATGCGCCACCCAGGAGCCCGGCCTTGAGCGTGTAGTTCAGGGTCTCGGTGCCGTCGTAGGTGTTCTTGCCGTCGGGCGAGAAGGCCTTCAGGGTCGCCGAGATGTCGAAGGTCATGTCCACCGACGTGTCGGTCGTGACGATGTCCGTGGAAACCTCGCAGGTCGCCGTCCCGCTCTGGCCCTGCAGGTTGACGGTGGAGTTGAAGAACTTCTTGCTGTCCAGCCCCTGCTTCGTGCTGCCCGAGCCGGCGCCCATGCTCTCCATCCGCTGCAGCACCGTGACCGCGTCCTGCTTGTTCTGGATGGAGCCGCCGCAGGCGGCCAGCGACAGCGCGAGGACACCCAGCATCATCCGCTTCAGGCTCTTCATGATTTCGCTCCGTCTCTCTTCGGGGTGAAGGGGCCTTCGCTCCGGCCGAGCGAGGTCCAAATTCTACAGCTTGTAGCCGAACTTTCGCAGCATGGCCTTGCGATCCTGCTCGTCCTGGGCGGTCTCCACCCCCAGCGGCGAGCCGCCGTCCACCACGCCCAGGATGGCCCGGCCCTGGGCCGTCTCGGTCACGACGATCTCCGCCGCGTTGGCGGTGGCGCAGAAGATGCGGCAGACCTCGGGCACCTGCTTGACCTGGTTGAGCACGTTCACCGGGAAGCCCTCGTCGAGGAAGACGATGAAGCTGTGCCCCGCCCCGATGGCCTGGGCGTTCTTGACGGCCAGCGCCACCAGCGCCGGGTCGTTGCCCGCCTTGCGCACGAGCCGCGGCCCGCTGGCCTCGCAGAAGGCCACGCCGAACTTGAGGTGCGGCGAGCTGCCCACGAGCACCTCGTAGAGGTCCTCGATGGTCTTGATGAAGTGGGACTGGCCCAGGATGAAGTTGAGCTCGTCGGGCTTCTCGATGCGGACGGTCTTCAGCTCCATGGTCCCTCCGGTTCTGACGGCTCTTGGGGAAGGCGAAGCATAACCCCGCAACCACCCGGGATTTCCAGCACTGCGACAGGGTCCGGGCCGGCTCTGCTAACCGCCGATGCGTCGTTGACCCGCCAGCCCCGTGGGCTGTGCAACCGGCGCCGGGTTCGGGCGCGGAATCTTCGCCTCGCCCAGCGCCACCAGCCCGGCGACGATCAGCACGCCGAACACCGCCGCCAGGCCCGACAGGCGCAGCAACGCGTGCGGGATCTCCGTCACGCTCGCCCGGACCGCGAACGTCCCCAAGCAGGCCAGGCCGGAGACGGCGGCCGCGCGCGCGAGCGCGGCCCAGGGCAGCAGCCGGTACGCCTTCTCGCCCAGGGCGGCCGGCACCCGCAGCGCCAGCATGCCCCGGCCGATCAGCTCCGCCGCCAGCCACGAGCCCACCCCGCCCATCATCCCGAAGCGAGCGACCCCCCAGAGGGCCAGCGGCACCGTCGCGCCGGTCTTCACGAGCGAGGCCACGAAGAGGTGCCGCGTCTGGCCACGGGCGCGCAGCGCGCCGTCCAGCGGGAGGCAGGCGAGGAGCCCGCCGAGGGCCGAGACGCGGAAGGCGGGGACCGCGGGCAGGTAGCGCGCCGTGAAGAGCGCCGAGACGATCTCCGGGGCGAAGGCGATCAAGAAGACGACGGCCGGCACGAAGAACAGCGCGAGCTTGTGCACCGCCTCGCGGAAGACCGCCGCGCCCTCCGCCGACCGCCCTTCGCGCTCCAGCTCCGCCAGCCGGACCATCAGGAGCTCGGAGGTCGGCGCGTAGAGCATGTCGAAGACGGGGACCTGGAAGGTGCCCACCGCGTAGAGGGCGAAGGTGGCGGCGTCGACGCCCGCCGAGACCAGGTAGGGGTGCAGCGCCTGCTGTGGCACGAGCAGCGCCACCGAGGCGCCGATGGGCAGCGCGTAGGCGAGCTGGACGCGCAGCGCGGCGCGGTCGAAGGCCGGCCCGGCGCCGCGCACGTGGCACACCCAGGTCGCCGCCGCGCGCAGCGCCGCGAACGCGCACAGGCCCCAGAGCACTCCCTCCAGGCCGCGCCCGACGAGCGCCGGGACCACCATCGCCACGGCCTTGAGGACGTCCGAGCCCAGGTAGAAGGCGGCCGCCACCCCGGTGCGGCCGCGCGCGGTCCACGCCGTCTCCAGCGGCGAGGCGGCGATGAGCGCCGCGGTGTAGGCCGCCAGGAGCGGCACGCGCGGCGCGAGCGCGGGGTTGTTGAGCCAGTGCGCCAGCTGGGGACCGAGCGCCAGCAGCAGCCCCGCCGCGGCGAGGCCGGCCAGCGCCAGGAACGAGAGCGCCTGCACCAGGTAGGGCCGCGCCGAGCCGCCCTCCGCGGCGCGGGGGACGAAGTAGTACAGGCTCTGCGCCGCGCCGAAGGGCAGGAGGTAGTAGAGCGTCTGTGAGGCGAGGATCAGCTGCTTGTAGGTGCCGTACTCGGCGGGGCAGAAGGTGCGCACCAGCACCAGCGGGATGGCGAAGGTCGCCAACGCCGAGACGATGCGGGCGAGCACCAGCGGGCTCGCGCGGGCGAGCAGCGAGCGGGCGGGGCCGGGCATGGGCGAGGCCTTCAGTGCGGCCTCGCCAGCTGGAAGGCGAGGTCGTCGACGCTGTAGGCCGCCACCCGCCGCAGCTCCAAGGGGTCGGTCGTCGGAGTGTTCTCGCCGGGGATGGTCGACACCGCCGCCTCGTAGTAGCGCCCGGTGAGCGCCTTGACCGGCGGGCTGAACACGCCGTGCGGGTAGCAGAACAGCCGCGGCGCCTCCCCGACCTGTGCCGCGATCTCGCTGCGCGACGCCTCCAGCTCCCGCTCCACCTGCTCGCCGTCCAGGTCGGGGAGCACCGGGTGCGTCATGGTGTGCGAGCCGATCTCGATGCCGCCGGCCTTGAGCGCCCGCACCTCCTCCCAGGACAGGAAGCGGTTCTCGTCGTCGGGCTCCACCGGGTAGCGCGCCCGCAGCCGCCCGAGGATGGCCTCGCGCCGCTCCGCCCCCAGCCGCAGCAGGTACTCGATGGAGGCCTCCGCCCTCATCCAGGGAGGGATCTCCGCCTGCAGGAGCGCGCTGAGCAGCGAGTCGCCGGAGGCCGCCCCCACCGGGGTCATCCCGTAGCGCAGCGCCATCTCGATGAGCTCGTTGGTCCACATCCAGCGCCGCGTGCCGATGAGGCCGGCGGTCACGAACACCGTCGCCGGCACGTGGTAGCGGTGCAGGACCGGCCAGGCCAGCACCAGGTTGTTGCGATACCCGTCGTCGAAGGTCAGGCTCACCGCGCGCGACGGCAGCCGCCCGGACTTGAGCCCGCGGGTGAGCACCGATAGCGGCACCACCTCGTAGTTGTGCGCCAGGAACTCGACGTGCTCGGTGAAGGCCGGCACGTCGAGCGCCAGCATCCCGAACGGCCCGGCCGGCCGATGCTCCACCTTGTGGTAGGTGATGACGTAGCCGCACGGCCCGCGCGGGCGGCGCTCGAGCGCGCGGTGGGCGCCGGTCTGGAACAGCAGCCACTTGACCCAGCCCTTCACCCGGGCGCGCACGCCTCCCTGCACGCACGCTGCGATCCGCAGGATCTCCGCGAGCTGCGCGTGGCCGATGAAGTGGATCCCCTGCTGCGCCCCCGCCTCGCCCATTGGCCTCGCGCCCCCGCCCGGGCCGCTCGCGCCCGACACCGCCCCCGAAACCGTGACGGCTGCCGCAGCGCGGCGCAACCTCCCGCTCGTGCCGTCGGCCGTGGTGCGGCCGACGGGCCTCCCGCCTCCGCGGGGGCTGCCCCGCCGGCCGGGCGATCGCCAGCTTGCCCAGCGCGAACGGGAGAGCTTGCATGGACCCCAGGGACTTCCTCGCCACGATGCTCGCCGACGAGCGCTTGCGCCGCGCGGCCTCGCAGGCGGCGCGCCGCGCCAAGAACCTCCTCGCCCCGGCGGCCTCGTTCGGGGTGCTGCGCTTCGCCCGCTGGAGGCTGGCCGACTCCGCTTCCCTCCCCGCCCCCGACGGCTTCGCGGGCCGCGAGCTGCGCGCCGACGAGCTGGCCGGCGCGGCCCGCGCCTTCTCTCGCCACCCCGGCTCCTTCCACCGCCGCGCCCGGCTCGGGGACCGCTGCTTCGCGGCGTTCCTGGGCGAGCGCATCGTGAACCTGCGCTGGGCGGCGACGCGCCCCATCGAGGTGCCCGAGCTCGACCTGTTCGTCTGCCTACCGCAGGGCGAGGTGTACTTCTACGCGGCGATGACCCTGCCGGCCTTCCAGGGCCGGCGCGCCGCCGCCGTCACCCGCCGGGCGATGGAGGGCGCCTTGGCGGCCGAGGGCCACGAGCGCGGCTGCGCCTACGTCAGCCTCGACAACTTCGCCTCGGTCCGCACCCGGCACCCGTTCCACGAGGTCCTGTTCGACCTGGGCTATCTGCGCCTGCGCGGCGGGCGCGCCCACGTCTTCGGCGAGGTCGGCCCGCCCGTCTACCGCGAGAGCGACATCCCTTCGCCCCTCCCGGCGCCGCTGCCCGACGCGGCGCCTCCCCAGTCCCGCCCAGGGTAGCCCGAGCCCGCCGAGGGGCTCGCGCCCGGTTTCGCCAGCAGGCGCCCGGCCTCGGGCGGGTCTCGTGACCGGGATCACGCCTTCGCCCACAGCGATCACCTGGGTGAGCCCCGGCGGCCGGGCTCTACCGGGTGCGTTCGGCAGCCTCGTCGGGCCTCCGAGCGCGGGGCAAGGCGGGCTCTCGAGGCCCGCGCGCCGCTGACGGGCATGTTCGCCGGCTTCGCCGTCCGCGTCTTGCCAATTGCCCCGCCGCGGGGGATCTTCTTCGGCCGTTCGCCCACCTGGGCAGCGAAAGAGGAGGGATCATGAGACGCGCATTGTTGGCATTGGCGGCTGTGGGTCTGCTCGCGGCCTGCGAAGACGGTCCGGCGCAGGTCTTCACCCCGAACGAGGGCGACCCGTCGCAGCAGAACGGCTTCAAGCCGGCGGACCCCTGGTTCCAGGACGGCGAGAAGTCCTACGACTACACCGGCGGCCAGGGCGACAGCGTCGATCGCGCGCGCTTCTGCGACGAGCGCGAGATGACCGACACCATCAACACCATGGTGTCCAAGCCGATCATCCCCGACGTCAGCATGGGCGGCATCCCCATGTGGTCGGCGGGCGGCACGCCCACCCACGCCAACGACCTCATCGGACGGCCCGAGGACGGCAAGTTCTGCGACCCGGACGTCTACTCCAACGCCCTGACCTGGGGCCCGACCTACGAGATCATCGCGTTCATCAACGAGGAGACCAAGCTCATCGAGACGCTGGTGGCGACCTCCGGCTACCTGGGCAAGCTCGAGGGCAAGTACACCGCCGAAGACGACAGCAAGATGAACATCACGATGCAGATGCGCGACCGGGTGCGCATCGGCGCCGTGCAGCTGGACAAGTACAGCAGCAGCGCCAACCAGGCTGCCACCAAGAACTCGTGGCTCAACCACGACCGGATCGTCGAGATGTACAAGATGATCCGCGAGAGCTTCTTCGGCGCCTCGAAGTTCGCCGCCGGGACCGACGACTGCTTCGCCACGCAGATCTGCGGGGTCATCTACACCGCCCCCGACGAGTCCCAGCCGCAGACCACGCTGGTGCTCTTCCGCGACTCCGGCATCTACCTCGCCTTCTCGCCCGAGGGTCACCTCATCGAGGTGGACATCGAGCCGGTGAAGGTCGCCCAGTTCGAGACCAGCGTGGAGCTCTCCATGCTCGACGCCGGCGGCAAGCTGGCCCCCAAGCTCAAGAGCCACTCCAGGGTGGGCTGCGACCTCGACCTGTCGGGCCAGTCGTTCGCCAGCTTCAAGAGCGCCTGCGTCGCCGCGGACGACGTCCGCACGCTGCCGCGCGCCGCCTACGACGTCTACGCCGCCCGCGACGCGGTGGACGTCAACTTCAACGGCGTGACGCTGAGCTACCAGCGCCAGGTCACCAAGGACACCCTCTTCAAGGACGGGGAGCGCCCGGCCGACACCGACAAGCTCTTCGGCCTGGGCTTCTACCGCGACCTGAACGCGCCGGTGAAGGAGTTCGTCCCCGCCGACATCGCCGCCCTCTACAAGGCCAAGCTCGAGGCGCGCCTGACCGCGCTGGTGGCGTCCAAGCCGGGTCACCCGCTCGGCACCTACAAGGTGGCGCTGCCCGCCGACCTGGGCACCACCCCCGAGCCCATCGGCGCCCTCTACTACAACGGCGGCAGCAGCAGCTTCGTCGACGACGTCGTCGCCCAGGTCCGCGCGCTCTACGCCTCCATGACGCTCTCGCAGCAGAGGGCCGCGCCGGAGGTGCTGCACCCGGTCTTCCTCATCGAGCCGTTCGTCGACGCGGTGCTCTCCGCCTTCACCGGCGGCAAGAGCGACGCCGTCGGCACCTTCAAGGGCTTCGAGATCACCAACGACCGCCGCTGGTCCATCGGCATGGTCAGCTTCGAGCAGGACGGCGTGCCCATGCGCCTGGTGGTCCAGTACTCGCTCAACTACGGCGCCATCACCGCGGTGAGCCTGGAGGCCGGCGCCAGCCAGATCGACCAGCAGTACGACACCCTGCTCGCCTCGCTCGACTCGTTCGCCACCTACTACGGCGCCGAGTACTCGTGGGCGGCCGACGCCAACGGCGACCCGCTCAACCCGCTCGGCCTCGGCGGCACGGGCATCAAGGTCGAGGGCAGCGACCGCAAGCTGGGCACCGTGGACATCTCGCTGAAGATCTCCGACGCGGCCCCGCTGCAGCTGCGCGTGCCGGGCACCGTCATGGCCGACCAGGGCGGCTTCTTCAAGCAGGTGCGCGGCGAGCGCTTCGAGTTCGTGCCCGCCCACGACGTGCGCCTGTACGGCCGCGAGACCCAGATGGTGTTCTACGTCACCGAGATCCGCCTCTCGAACGGCGAGAGCGGCTGCGACCTGGCCGGCGGCTGCCTGGTCCAGACCGTCGGCTCCGTCCACCAGCCGTCGTTCAAGGGCACCCTGTCCCTGTGCAACGGGCTGGACATCGAGTTCGGCGACGACCTGCGCGCCAAGATCGACTCCTGGGCCTCCAAGCAGGGCCAGTCGGCCTTCAGCGAGTGCGAGATCGTCTACAACTACAGCGCCAACGGGAACCTGCTCTCGAGCGTCACCTCGCTCGCCAACAAGATCTCGTTCGACACCGACGACGGCCGCGCCATCGCGGTCTCCATCTGGCAGTAGGGGAGCCGCCACCATGAGAACTGTCATGACGAACAAGTCCGTCCGCCTCGCGGCGCTGGCCGCGGCCACCCTGCTGGCCTCCTGCGTCGACCACCGCCCGGTGCGCAACGGCCTGCGCGACGAGAGCGTCTACCTGGACAAGGCCAAGCTCACCGACGTCAACCCCAAGAACGTCGCCTCCGGGGACGACGGCTGGCTGATGAAGGTGACGGTGGTCAAGGCCAGCTCGCCCAACCCGGCCGGCGACTACGCCTTCACCGGCATGGAGAGCGACACCAAGTACGTCAAGCTGCGCTTCAACGAGGAGGCGCTGCAGGTCATCGACGGCCGCACCTTCATGATCGACCGTGCCGACGACCACAACGACGACCTGGCCACCACCACCGAGCGGGTGATGATGGAGTTCGCCGGCTCGCACGTGGACGTCAAGCTGCGCGAGAGCCTGGACGGCGAGCGCACCAACTACCTCGAGGAGAACACCGAGGAGCCCTGGCAGAAGCGCCAGAAGTTCAAGGTGGACTTCGAGAAGACCTCGCTCGACCCGTTCACCACCATCGCCTGGTACTACGGCGAGTTCCTGCACGACTGCGTGCGCCCGGTCAGCGCCCACGCGGTGCCCGGCTCGTACGAGTTCGACGAGGACGACCAGAGCCTCTCGTTCGTCATCGAGTCCAACTACATCCTCACCGTCGACGGCGGCTGCTACGACATGATGACCTTCGTCAGCGGCTCGGGCACCGGCACCCTCCAGTACCGCGTCTCGCTCTACCGCCCGGGCGCCACCGGCTACGTCCCCGAGGTCATCGGCGAGAAGGACCCGGTGAACAAGAAGTACGGCTCCTTCCAGGTGATGAACGCCTTCCGCGACGAGAAGTCGGGCCTGCTCTCGTCCAAGAACTTCATCCAGCGCTGGAACCCGAACCGCGCCGACCCGGCGGTGTACTACTTCGCGCCCGGCTTCCCCGAGAAGTTCAAGCCGATGTTCCAGACCATCAAGGAGCAGACCAACAAGGTCCTGGAGGACGCCGGGGCCAAGCTGCGCGTCGACTTCCAGGAGTGGGACGCCCCCCGGCCCGGCGGCACGGAGAAGTACGAGCGGCACGTCGGCGACCTGCGCTACAGCTTCATCGTCTGGCACCAGGACATCGACGGCACCCGCGGCCTGCTGGGCTACGGCCCGTCCAGCTCCGACCCCCGCACCGGCGAGGTGCTCAGCGCCAACGTCAACCTCTACAACATCGGCCAGGACTACTACCGCTTCCTCATCCAGGACTACCTGGAGCGCAACGGCGGCACCAAGAAGGACCCGCTCAAGAAGTGGGAGGAGACCGCCTGCCAGGCCGGCGAGACGGTGGCCCCGCAGGACCAGAAGCAGCGCTTCACCACCGGCCTGTTCCAGGAGATGGCGCGGGTGATGGAGCTGACCGACGCGCAGCTGGCCGACGGCGTCACCCTCGACGACTTCCTGCCCGACCCCAAGCAGGAGAAGACGGCGTTCCTGAAGAACTACCGCAGCCTGCTCGACGAGCTGCGCTTCTCGGACCCGGCCTACAACCCCTACGTCTACCGGACGGCCGACGCCCCCATCGCCCAGTTCAAGGAGCAGAAGTCCAAGGACCGCGAATTCCACCGGGCCATGGACCGCATCCTCAACAACGAGGACCCGTTCGGCGGCGTCTCGCTCTACAGCCACGACGGCATCGCCCGCCAGGGGCAGCTGGTCGACCAGTTCCGCGCCTGGCGCAAGAACCACCAGAAGCTGGAGAAGCTCGAGAACGCGCTGACCTCGCACAAGTGCGTCTACACGTTCGACGCCAGCGACGCCATCAACGCCATCGCCACCAGCGCGCGCCAGTGCGTCGGCGGCTTCTTCGAGTCGGACGACGTCTACCGCGAGCGCATCATCGAGGCGGTGACCTTCCACGTGGCGCTGCACGAGTTCGGCCACACCCTCTCGCTGCGGCACAACTTCTACGGCTCGGTGGACGCCGGCCACATGGAGTCCGACGAGGTGACGTCTTCGATCATGGACTACGTCAAGAGCCAGGAGGAGGCCGGGGCCAAGCGCGCCTGGCACCAGTACGACGTGGCCGCCCTCAGCTGGATCTTCGGGACCGAGCAGACGCGCACGGCGCAGATGCAGAAGGACCTGCTGTATTGCACCGACGAGCACGCCGACAACTCGCCGCTGTGCCGCCGCCACGACCTGGGCACCACCCCCGCCCAGATCGTGCTCAACTCCATCGAGCGCTACGACCTGCTGTACGAGATCCGCAACCGCCGCGCCTACCGCACCTTCTGGGACACCAGCGGCTACGACTACGCCATCTACGACGCGGTCTTCCCGATCCAGCGCATGTGGTACCTGGCGCTGTTCGACTGGGGCGGCGGCGGGGTGCAGGACACCCTCAAGCGCCTCGACCAGATCGGCGGGGTGGTGAAGACCGACCCCGAGTACAACGAGATCGCCGCGGACTACACCAACGACGCCTCGGCGGCCATCGCGATGACCATGGCGTTCTACGACGCCATCATCAACCAGCCCGCCTCCTCGCGTAACTACATGACCGAGTACGACCCGTACTACGGCGACGTGCTTCGCCTGGGCATCATCACCGACAAGCTCTACGCCACCTTCGCCTTCATGGACCTGCAGGAGGTGTGGGACTACGACCCGAACTACTACACCTACGTGGCGATGTACGACGCGCCCTTCAGCAACAAGAACCTGGCGCTGTCGCAGCGCGTCCTCGACAACATGCTGGGCGCCAACTACGACACCTTCCCCTGGTTCCAGTACTACGCGCTCAACATCTACGCCTCGGTCACCAACACCAACCTGGTGGACTCGGTGCAGCTCAAGGAGCGCATCGCGGTGCGCCGCTACAACAACAAGGCGGACTTCGTCGCCGAGTTCGGCCAGGCGGCCTACGACCTGGCCACCAGCCGGGACAACACCGCCGGGGTGTTCACGCTCTCCGGCGACGATTGCGACGGCCCGACGCGGCTGGCGTGCGGCGAGTACGCCTACACGTACCTGCCGGACCGCGGCTGGCACCTGGTGGCGGGAAAGAGCCGCAGCCCGGTGAGCTACCAGTACATCCGGGACTACAACGAGGAGCTCAAGGGCGGCGCCTCCGACACGCTCGACAACTACGGGCTCAAGGTGCTCTTGGCGTACCACGAGTACTACAACAACTTCTCGGGGTACTAGAGACCATGCTCCGTGCATGCCTCATCGCACTGGGGCTCGGGTGGCCGGCGCTCGCACTGAGCGCCGCCGCCGACCCACCGCCCGCCGCGGCGGTGGCCCCGGCCGACGCTGCCCCGGCAGCGACCGACGCTCCCGCCGCCACACCGGCGGCGGAGCCGGCCGCGCCCGCGCAGCCGACGCCGGACCCGATTCCCGATCCCAACGCGCCGCCGCCGACCCCGGCGCCCGCCCCGGCGGTGCCGGCTGCACCCGCCCCGGCGGATGCGCCTGCCCCTATCCCCGCCCAGCCCACGCCGCCTCCTGCGGACGCCGCTGCGTCCACGCCCACGCCCGCGCCTGCGCCAACCCCGGCAGAGGCTGTGGTACCCGAGCCCACGGGCACTCCGGAGGAGGCGACCGCTTCCACCCGGGCCAGTGAGGAGCAGGGAACCCTGGTGGGCTTCTTGGGCTACGAGTTGCCGGTGAGGTTCCGGGCCGTGCTGCAGTATCGGCAGCTGGCGGTCGTGGACCAGACCCCGGCGAACGACCGCGCCGGCAACTTCGACTTCGTACTGTCCTTCAAGCCCTCCAAGGCCGTGTCGACGTTCGTCACGCTCGGCGTGCTCCAGAAGGGTTGGGCGGAGCAGGACGAGACGGGCGCGTTCTTCAAGGACATGTCCCTAGGCGTCAGCTACACGACGGGGCTCTCGCTGGATGGGCTCGGAGTCGGCCTGTACGAGAAGCAACAAGCCACGCTCGGCGCGAACGTGCGCCTGTGGCTGCCCACCTCGCGCGCAAGCGACAAACAGACCCTGTACCTGGCGCCGGAGCTGCGGCTTGTCGCCGAGGCGCCGGTGCTGCCCAACTGGATTTCGATTGGCCTGGAGTTCCGCACCTCGTACCGCTTCCACCAGCTCGCAGAGCGGGCGGGGCCCGAGGGAGGGATGAACACCCGCTTCACGATGCAGGCCATCCCGTACCTCGATGCCGAGGTGCTCAAGCTGGGCAAGTACGGCACCATCAACGTCGAGCTGGACGTCTGGTGGGTCTGGGCGCTGCTGTACCCCTCCCGCGACGGGTATGTTGCCGACGCGAGCAGCCAGTCGGCCTGGCGGCAGAACTACGGCTGGGACCTCGGGATCGCCTACCACCCGAAGCCCTGGGCGAAGGTCACCGTCTCCCTCGAGCACGGAGGGAGCGTGCTGCGTGACGGCATCGTCAACACGTTCTTCACGCACCGCGACGAGACCGAGCTCGCGGCGACGCTGGATCTGCTGTTCTAGACGACGGTCGACTGTGAATCCGAGCCCCTTCTCCTTCCGAGGAGAGGGGGCTCGGCGTTTCAGGGACCTGCCACGGTCCTGGCAGCCCCCTCGGATTTTCGCCGTTCCGCTCGCTGTCCCCCGGTGCGTCCCCTGGAAGTCCGGGGGCTTGCGACTTGGCATCCCTGGTGCTTCGGTCAGGCCTCTTCCCGCTGATGGAGGTTGAGATGCGCTCGCTCGTGGCCTGCCTGGTATCCCTCGCGTTGCTCGCCGGCTGTGGCGGATCCGGCCAGACCCCGGCCGACTCCGGCGCGACCGCGGCGGACGCCGCCCACGCTGAACCACCGGATGCGGCCGTCGCGCGCGGCGCGGAGGGAGAGCCTTGCCGGGAAGACGGCACCTGCAATCCGGGGCTGGAGTGTGGCACCGGCTCTCTCTGCGCCCAGCCCGCCGGAGACCTCGGTGAGCCTTGCCTGCCGAGCGGCGGCTGCCACGGGATCCTCGATTGCGTCTCTTCCAAGTGCTTGGAGCCCATCCCGCTCATCCAGGGCCTGACCGCGACCGGCGAGGACTACGCCATCTCGCTCGCGTGGACCTGGAGCGGTGACGCGAGCGCGCGCTTCGATCTCGTCCGCCGCCGCCAGGGCGAGCCGGCCTTCGAGAAGCTCGCGAGTCTCTCCGCAGGCACGACCACCTACCTCGACGAGGCGATCGAGCTGGGCATCGGCTTCGAGTACTCGCTCACGGCCATCGTCGGCGACCGCTCCTCGCTGCCCTGCGCCCCGGTGCTGGCCCTTGCCAAGGTGCCGCCCAAGGAGTGGACGCTCATCTACTTCATCGCCTCGGACGGGGACTACGGCTACACGTACTGGTTCAACGTCGACGGGCTCCAGCAGCAGGGCGGCACCACCGCCAAGGTCAACGCGATCGCCCTGTACGACGGCTTCGACGCGGGCGACAGCAAGTACCTCGTCATCGGCGACTCGAACGCGGGCACCACCGCCGTCTCCCCGCCCCGCGCCGCCGGCGGCGAGGTGAACATGGGCGAGCTGACGTCCTACACCGACCTCCTCGACTGGCTGTTGCCGCGCTACTCCGCACGCCACTACCTGATCTCCTTCCACGATCACGGCGGCGGCGCGGTCGAGCCCAAGAAGGTCCGCAACATGCTCTACGACCAGAGCTCGGCCGACTCGCTGGACCCCGACGAGCAGGGACAGGTCGTCGCCTACCTCGCGAAGAAGATCGGCCGGAAGGTCGACGTGGTGGAGTCGATGACCTGCCTCGGTCAGATGGCGGAGAACACCTGGGGCATGCGCGACAGCGCGCTCTTCCACGTCGGCGCGGAGTCGCTCTCCTACGTGACCGGGACGTATCCACTCACGTTCCTGGAGGGCCGTCCGACCGCTTCGGCCGAGGACGTGGCGCTCTTCCTCGCCCAGGATCACGCAGACGGCATCGTCGCGCAGGACGTGCCCTGCACCTGGTCGGCGGTCGACCTCGGCAAGCTCGGCGCCCTCGGGACGAAGCTCGGGACGCTGGCGAGCCAGCTCAAGTCGTTCGCGACCACCGACGAGCTGAAGGCCCGGCTGCGAATCACCGCGGGCGGGGCGCAGAACTTCTCGTACCAGGCCCCGGACCTGATGGCCGCGTACCTGGACATCAAGGACCTCGCCGTGAGGCTTGCCGCCGACGCCTCTCTGCCTGCGGACGCGCGAGCCACGGCCGCGGAGATCGTCGCGATGTTCGAGCCCGGCGGCCTCGTGCTCTTCAACAGCCAGCACAGCGCGGTGCACCCCCAGACCACCCTCTACGCGGACTACACGCGCGCCTCCGGGCTCTCCATCTACCACCCGAACCAGGCCTGGCCCTTCTTCGCTGCGGAGGCCTCGCCGCCGTACCCGTCGCTCTCGTTCTCCGTGGCCACCGGTTGGGCGGACTACCTGCAGTCGATCGCGCTGCCGATGCCCTCGGGCAAGTGCCCGGCAGTGACCGACCTCGCCGCCGAGAAGAACGCGGACGGCACGGTGACCATCCGCTGGAGCCACGCGACCAACCAGCAGGCCTGCGATGCCTTCTACTGCTCGCGCGACTTGAACGGGAAGTTCACCGGGGTCTACCAGAGCGTGTCGCGCCTGGGCGAGCAGACGAGCTTCACCGTCAGCGACGCGCCGACGACCGCGGGCACCTACACCTGGCGGGTCTCCGCGTTCCGCGGCGCGGAGGCGGAATCGGTGAACTGGTCGACCAGCGCGCCGCTCGTGCTGCCCTGACGCCGCCCGGCGTTTCTGCGGCCTACGGCTTGGCCTTGGCTCCGGCCCCGGGCGCGGGCGCCACGGCGACAGGCACGCCCAGCTTCTCCAGCGCGCCGCGGGCCTCCTTGTGCGTCGGCTCGATCTGCACCGCCGCGCGGTACGCCGCGATCGCCTGGTCCTTCTTCCCGTCGGCCTCGTAGATCTGGCCCATCAGGTAGTGCGGCTCGGGCGAGGCGGGGTCGGCCTCGGCGGCGTCGGCAAAGGCCTTGAGGGCCTTCTCGGTCTGGCCGGCGCGGTAGAGCACCGCGCCCAGGTACTGGTTGCCCAGGGGATGGCGCGGGCTCTTCTTGAGCGCCGCCTGCAGGGTCTCCAGCGCCTTCTGGGTGTCGTCCTTGTGGAAGTAGCAGTTGCCCAGCTCGATCCGGCTCTCGACGTCGCCCGGCGCGACCTTCACCGCCGCCTCCAGCGCGGGGATGGCCTTGTCGAGATCGCCGCGGCGCGAGGCGACGACGCCCAGCTTGGCGGGCGCCTCGGACTCGTTGGGGAAGGCCTTCAGCACCTGCTCGTAGATCTTGGTCGCCGCGTCCAGCTCGCCCTTGGCCAAGAGCAGGTCGCCCAGCCGCAGCTGGTAGCGCGAGTTGTCCTTCTCCAGCGCGATGGCCTTCTCGTACGCCGGCTGCGCCTTGGCCGAGACCCGCTTGGCCGCATACGCCTCGGCGAGGTCGAAGTAGGCCGCCGCGCTCGCCTGGCCGCCCTGCTTCTCCTCCATCGCCACCCGCTTGACGTAGGCGTCGATGGCGCCCTGGTAGTCCTTGAGCGAGAGCAGCGCCTCGCCCAGCGCCTGCTGCGCCGCCGGATCGTCGGGCATCAGGTCCACCGCGGTCTTCAGCGAGGCGACTCCGTTCTTCACGTCGCCGGTCTCGACGTACGCCCGCGCCAGCATGCGGTGCACCTCGGCGTCCTTCGGCCGGCGGTCCGCCGCCTCGCGCAGCGTCACCAGGGCGCGCTTGTACTCCTTCTGCTTCAGGTACGCGTCGGCGAGCGAGAGCCGCGCCTGCACCGACTCGGGCCGCAGCTTGATGGCCAGCTCGAACTCGCGGGTCGCCAGCGACTGCTTGCCCTGCTTGAAGTAGAGCAGGCCCAGGTTGAAGTGGGCGTCGGCGTAGTCCGGCTTGAGCTTGACCGCGGCCTTGAACTCCGCGAGCGCGCCGTTCTCGTCGGCGTTCTCCAGGAGCGCCACGCCCAGGTTGTTGTGCGCCTCGGCGTGCTTGGGGTCGACGGTGATCGCCTTCTTGTAGCTGGCGATCGCCGCGTCGAGCCGCGCCTGGCGGTAGTAGATGAGGCCCAGGTTGTACTGCGCCTCGGCGTCCTCGGGGGCGGCGGCCACCGCCTTGGAGATCTCCTCGAGCGCCGCCTCCGGCTGGTTGAGGTCCGCGAGCGCCTTGGACAGGTTGATGCGCGCCTGCATCAGGGTGCCGTCGACCGCCAGCGCCTCGCGGTAGACCGCGATGGCGTCCCACGGCTTGGCCGCGCGCTCGAGCGCCTCGCCCAGGTTGTAGAGGATGTCCGGGTCCTTGGGCTTGAGCTTGTTGGCCTCGCGCAGCTTCTCCACCGCGCCGCCGTAGTCCTGGATCTTGCGCAGGAACACCGCCCAGTCCACGCGCAGCACCGCCGAGTCGGGCACGTCCTTGGCCAGCGCCAGGTAGCCGGCCTTGGCCTGGTCGAGCAGCCCGGCCGCGGAGAGCGCGTGCAGCCAGGTGAGGCGGATCTCGGTGTTGTTCTCGGGCGTGAGCCGCACCGCCTCGGCGAGGTGGGTGGCGGCCTCGGCGTTCTTGCCCGCGGACATCAGGGACATCCCCAGCACCAGCCGCGCGTGGCCGTCCTCGGGGTCGGCCTTGACCTCCTCGCGCGCGGCGTTGACGGCCTGCTCCAGCTTGGGGTCAGCGGCCGCGAGCAGGGACAGGGTTGTCAGAATCGTCAGGATGCGCATCGCCGCCCTCTCACTCGACCCAGGCACTGCCCTGCGCGCCGCCGGTCTTGCCCGCCAGGACCCGGCGCGTGGCGTACCAGGTGCCGCGCACCTTCTCCGCCGCCGCGTTCTGCTTCTGGGCGGAGGCGGTCTGGGCCTTCACCTCCGCCTCGAGCGAGGCGACCTGCTTGTCGAAGTCCGTCGGGGTGATCTTCTCGGCGCCGGCGACGTTGGCCTTCTTCACCGCCTGCGCCCGCGTCCTCTCGTAGCGGCCGCGGGCGAGCTCGAGCTTGGCCTTCTCCAGGTCGAGCATGGCCCACATCACGTCCACCCAGGCCGACAGGAACTCCTTCTTGTCCTTGCTCTCCTGGACGCTGAGCTTGCCCACCTCGATGAGCTTGGGGTCCTTGGCGGCCTCGGCGTTCTTGAGCGACTCCTCGGCCTCGGAGATGCGCTTGTCGGCGTTGCCGTAGTCGTCCTTGGTCTCCAGGACCCGGTTGGCCGCCTCGTCCACCGCGTCGACGGCGATGAACAGGTCGTTCTCGGCCTCGATGAGGTCGAGCTTGGCCTCGAGCGGCAGGCGCGCCACGGCGCCCTCGTCGACGCGCAGGAGGCCGCAGCCGGTGCCGGCGAGGACCAGGGCGAGTGCGAGCGCTTGTCTCACGGTCTTCAAGGCCTCCTCCTTCGTCGTCAGTTCCCGGGCGCGACCCTCGGCACGTTGAAGTGGCCGAAGGCGGTGCGGCCCTTGCCGGCGTCGCCGCCCTCGTCGAGGGTGACCCGGTACTCGCCGGCGATCGGCCGGTCGAGCACCGGGATGGCGCTCAGGTTGAGCGTCCCGCTCTTGATGGCCGCGTAGGTGCGGATGGGGTCGGCGGCGACCGAGCGGGTGCAGGTGGCCCGGGCGGTGCCGTCCTCGCGCGGGGCCAGGTCGATGGGCTGCCCGGGGACGACCTCGTCGGGCCGCTTGTTGGCGACCAGCTTGAAGACGATGTCGCGGCCCTCGCCGTGGGGCTTCCAGAAGCCGACGATGATCGCCCACTCGGTGATGGAGACCTCGACCTCGGTGAACTCCAGGTCGATGACCTCGCCCAGGCTGCCCTCCAGCGTGTTGGGCGGCTGCTCGCAGGCGGGGGCCGCCAGCACCGCCAGGGCGGCCGCCAGCACGGCGAAGAACGGGCGGTTCGCGCCGCCCGCGCGGGTCCTCACTTGCGGCATGCCTGGTACTCCGCGTCCACGTCCGGCCCGGCCAGCGCGCCCTTGACGCGCGAGAGCTCTTCCTTGGCCCCCTCGGCGTCCCCGAAGCGGCACATCAGGGCGGCGAGGTTGGCGTGGGCCTTCTCGTCGCGGGCGTCGAGGTCGATGGCCTTCTTGAGCGCCATGTGCGCCAGGCCCGGCTCGCCCAGCTTGCTCATGACGAAGCCCAGCGCGCCGTGGGCGGGGCCGCGGTTCTCGTCGAGCTCGATGATGCGGGTGAAGACCAGGCGGGCGCGGCGCAGGTCGCCGGCCTCGAGGTAGGCCTTGCCGATGCCCTCCAGGGCGGCGACGTCGGAGTTGTTCTTCTCCAGGGCGGCGCGCAGCTTGGCCACCCGGTCGGCCCCGACGGCGGCGACGCCGGGCGGGACGGCGAGCTTGGTGTTGACGTCCTTGCGGGTGCGGCAGCCGAGGGTGAAGGGCGTGTAGACCTCCAGCTCCTTGGCCTTCTTGACGCAGGCGTCGAAGGCGTCGTCGCCGCCCTTGCGGACCTCGTCGGCCTGCTTGGCGATGGCGGCGCGGACCTGGGCCTTCTCGTTCTCCTTCAGGCCCGCCGGGTCGGGCATGGTCATCAGGGCGTCGGCGAGCATGTTCATCGCCTGGCCCAGGCGGAACATGCCGGCGATGGCGGAGTCGGAGCCCATCTGCGCGGCGCTGGTGTAGGCCTGCTGCAGGCGCTGCACGTAGGGGGCCTTCTTCTCGACGTCGTTGACCTCGCGGAACTGCTTGAAGACCGCCTCGCCCCACAGGAAGAAGACCTTGGCGAGGGCCTCGGGGTCGGCGCTGGCGGCGCCCTGCAGCGCGCGGCCGGCGGCGACGATCTTGTCCTCGGCCTCCACGGCCTTGCCCTGCTCGAGCAGCGCCTGGCCGAGGACCGCGGCGGCCTTGGCGGAGGTCGGGTCGGCGGCGAGCGCGGTGGAGGCGGCCTGCTCGGCGCCCTGGAAGTTGTTCTGCAGCAGCTTGACCTCGGCCAGCTTGGCGAAGGCGTCGCCGCGCTTGCTGGCGGCGGCCAGCTTCTCGAAGTCGGCGGCGGCCTTGGACAGGTCGCCCATCATCAGGCGCAGGCTGGCGGCGCGGTCGAGGTTGGAGATGGCGGTCGGGTCGCCGGGGAAGGCGTCGATCATGCCCTCGTAGAGGGCGGCCATCTGGTCGTAGTCGGCCATCTCGTAGGCGAAGCTGGCCAGCGTCATCACCGCGGAGGCGGCCGACTGCGTCTTCGGGTAGCGCTGCAGGATCTTCTGGGCGATCTCCTGGACCATCTTCAGGTCGCGCTTGGCGGAGGCGTTGACGAAGGCGTTCACCAGCGCCTTCTCGGCGACGTCGGTGTTGGCGCGCGCCGGGTCGTCGGCGATCTTGAGCAGGCGGGTGACCGCGTCCTCGGTGCCGGTGTCGGTGGCGATGACGACCTCGGAGAGCTCCTCGGTCTTGGCGGCGGCGAGGATCTTGGCGATCTCGTCGCGCTTGCCCTGCGGCAGGCCGCTCTGCATCAGCTTCTCGCCCACCGTGGCCATGCCCTTGAAGTCCTTCATCGAGTGGAACGAGTCGAGCGCCAGGTCGGCGGCGAAGATCGCGTCGGGGTCGTTCGGGTACTCGAGGGCGAAGGAGGAGAAGAGGTCGCCGGCCTCCTTGAACAGGCCGTCGTCGTAGAAGCTGCGCGCCATGTTGAACTTCACCTTCGAGGCGTGCTCGTGCTTGGGGAAGCTCTTGACGTAGAAGGCGCCCAGCTGGCGGATGCCGCTGCGGCTGTCGACGCGCTCGAAGTAGCTGAGCTTCTCCGGGGTGCGCAGCGCGTTCTGGAAGGCGACCAGGGCGGAGTAGAGCGGCTCCTCGCGGCCCTCGCCCTCGACCTTCTTGGCGACCTCCTCGTACTGCCGGCCCGCCTCGGCGAACCGGGCCGCGTTGAAGAGCGAGTCGGCGCGGTTCTTCATCATGTTCAGCCGGTGCTTCTCGTTGCGGAACAGGTCGAGGTAGCTCTCGTAGCCGTCCGAGGCCTCGCTGTACAGGCGCTTGACCTGCCGCTCCTCCTTGGACTCCTCCTTCTTGTCGTCGTCGTCGCCGTACTTGTTCTTGTCGGCCTTCTCGGCGGCGGCGCTGGCCTTCTCGTCCTTCTTGGCGTCCTTGGAGTCCTTCTTGTCCTTGTCCTTCTTGTCGGCCTTGGGCGCCTCGCCCTTGTCGGCGGCGGCGCGGGCCTCGACCTTGTCCTCGGCCTTCTGGGCCTGCACCTGGAGGGTGGTGGCCAGGTCGCGCGAGTAGACCTCGAGGTCCTCGAGCAGCTCGCCGCGCTCCTTCTGAGACATGCGCTGGTCGACGCGGGTGCGAGCGGCGACGCGGACGATGGCCTTGATGTCCTCGGCGCGGGGGATGACCTTGCCCTTGCTGGCCTTGATGGTCTCGTACAGGCGGCTGGCGCGCTCGGGGTCGCGCTCGAAGTCGCGGCTCATGACCAGCAGGCGCCGGTAGGCGGGCGCGGCGTTCTCGAACTCCTGCTTGATGAAGTAGCGGTTGCCGAGCTTCTCGAGGACGTTCTCGAAGGCGTTGGAGCTGTCGCAGAGGGCCTCGAAGAACTCCAGGGCGCCCTTGGCGGGCTTGGACTCGGTGTAGCTGTAGACGAGGTCGGAGAGCGCCAGGCCCTTGACCTGCAGCGCCTTGGCGCCGGCGCCCTCGAGCACGGGGGAGCGGGCGGCGGCCTCGAAGTACTTGACCGCCTCGGCGTGCTTGCCGCGGTTGATCCACACCCAGCCCATCTTGTAGCGGGCCAGGTCGTGGGCCGGCGAGGGCGGGGTGTCGAGGATCTTGAGGTAGAAGGTCTCGGCGTCGTCGAGCTTGCTCTTGTCGAACCAGTAGTCGGCGATGATGAGCAGCGCCTCGGGGACCAGCGGGCTGCGCGGGTGCTTGTCGACGATCTGCTGGTAGGTGGCGATGGCCTTGTCGAACTGCCCCAGCTCCCGGTACTCGTGGGCCTCGAAGAAGCGGACCTTGTCGTTCTCCTTGTAGTCCGGGAACTCGTCGACGATGCGCTGGTAGAGGCTGATGGCCTTCTGCTTGAGCAGGGTCACGTCGGGCACGACCAGCGAGCCGCGCTTGCTCTGCTCGAGGTTCAGCTCCGCCTCCAGGTGGAAGCGGTAGCGGCTCTTCTCGACGTACAGCTCGGCCTGGCGGAAGACCAGGTCGGGCAGGTACGGGGCGCTGCGCGAGGCGGCGATCAGCTTCTCGGTGACGTTGATCGACCGGTCGACCTTGATGAGGTCGCGGCGCAGCTTGGCGACGAGCTCGGTGCGCTCGTTGGCCTTCGAGGAGAGGTTGTACTGCTGCACCGCCGGGCCGGTGGTGGCGCAGGCCGAGGCGAGCAGGGCCGCGAGGGATGTCAGGACCAGGCGCTTCATTTGTCGGCCTCCACCGCCGCGCAGCGGCTGGGCAGGAAGAGCCGGTAGTCCATGAGCTCGTCGTTCCAGTACTCGCCGTCGAACTCGTAGACCACGTCCTCGTCGCCGATGGTGGGGTCGTTGACCGCCATGCGCTGGCCCAGCGCGCCCCGCTTGACGCGCTTGTACAGGTCCAGGCCGATCTCGTAGTCGAGCAGGCGGACCTGCTCCTCGTCGCGCAGCAGGCGGTCGGCGGCGCTGGTGAGCGCGCGCTTGAGCATCGACTCGCGCTGGCGGGTGGCCTCGGCCAGGGCCCGGTCGTAGATGCCGCGCAGCTTGCGGGTCAGCCCGCTCTGCTCGAAGCGGCTGGTGTACTGGTCGACCAGGTCGCGCTCGCGGCCCAGCAGCTCGACGAAGTCCCCGGCCCGGCGCACCGCGGCGTCCTGCTCGAGGGCGGCGCGCACCAGGCGCAGGTCGTCCTTGAAGTTGCCGCGTTCGTGGACGAGCGTGAGCGCCTGCTTGTAGCGGCGGGTGAAGCCGCGCGCGGCGCGCTTGGCGGGCAGGTAGTGGCAGCGGTCCTTGTAGATGAGCGAAGCCAGGATGTACTTCTCCGGCAGGAACAGCTCGCGGAAGCTGGGGGCGTCGAGCGCGAGCAGCACGCCCATCGCCTGGGAGGCCTCGCCGCGGCGGTAGTAGGTCCAGGCCTTCTCCAGATAGATCTCGCCGCGCCCGGGGTCGAGCTCGCCCAGCTCCACCGAGTCGTACAGCTGGTGCGTCTTGTCGTACTCGCCCTTCTCGAAGTACAGGCGGGCGGCGCTGATGCGGGCCTCGTTGCGCACCTCCTTGGCGGCGGTCTTGTCGGCCGCCAGCGACTCGAAGTCGGCCAGCGCGCCCTCGGCGTCGTTCTCGCGGGTCATCTTCTGCACCGCGCGCACCAGCTTGGCGCGGGCGAAGTAGGTGGTCCCCGGGTGCAGCTTGCCGAAGTGCGCGGTGGCCCAGCGCAGGTTGCCGTCGCGCAGCGCGACCAGGCCCTTGTGGAAGTGGACGTAGTCGAAGGCGTTGGGCGGCACGGTGCCGAAGTCGGTGCCGTAGAGCACCTCGCGCTCGACCAGCTCCGAGTCGTAGGGGACGGTGGAGGTCAGCCGCTCCAGGCCGGCGAGCGCCTCGGGGAGGATCTCCGCGCGGGACCGGGTCTTGGCCACCTCCGACCAGTAGACGATGGCGGCGTGGGTGAAGCCCAGGCGCGAGAGGTCGTCGGCGAGGAAGAACTGGGCCCACTCGTAGTTGTCGGCGGTGCGCGGGGAGCCATTGATGAAGGCGTAGAACTTGGGGGCCGCCTCGCGCGAGTTGCCGTCGTAGTGCGCCGCCAGGGCCTCGTCGAACAGCTCGGGCTTGGCCGGGGGCGGCGGCTCGTCCTCCTTCGCGTCCTTCTTGTCGCCCTCCGCCTTCTTCTCGCCGTCGGGCTTCTTGTCGCCCTCGGCGGCCTTCTTGTCCTTGTCGGCGCCCTCGGCCTTCTTCTCCTCGGGCTTGGCCTCGTCCTTCTTGGCGTTGGGGTCGGCGGGCTTGGCGGCCGCGTCGGCGGCGGCCGGCTCCGCCTTGGCGTCGGCGGGCTTGGCGGCGGCGGGCGCAGGGCTCGCCGCCGCGAGCAGGGTGGCGCACAGCGCGCCCAGGAGGGAGGTCATGACGGTCAGTCCGTGCCGCCCAGGTTGAAGCACAACCCGAGAGCGAGATCGATGACCTGCGTGGGCTTCTTGGCGACGAGGTAGTGGTAGCGGAAGTCGAAGCGCACCGAGATCCACTCGGAGAGGAAGAAGCGCAGCCCGAGGCCGGCCTGCGGGCCGGGCTTGTAGGCGTCGGTGAACTTGCCCACCGTGGCGCCGACGAGGATGAACATCTCGGCGTGGGTGACCGCGCGGTTGATGAGCGAGAGCTTGCCGTAGAACGGGGTGATCATCGCCGCCGTCCCCACGTACCACTCCAGCTCCTCGAACTTGGTGGGGAGGACGCCGAAGTCCTTCTCCAGCTGGTCGCGCAGCCCGGTCTTGAGGCGGAACGAGTAGCCGCCGCGCAGGATCTCCCAGGCCAGCACGTCGGTGAAGTGCAGGGTGTAGCCGGCCACCGGGCCCACGCCCTTGTAGAACGCGTCGAGCGGCTGCAGCTCCGCGGCCAGGAAGATCTCGTGGTCCATGCGGAACTTGCGTCGCTGGACCGCGGCCAGCTGGCCGGGCTCCTCTTCCTCGGCCATCACGGTGGCCGGGACGGCCAACGCGGCGGCGAGGACCATGGCGACGGTGGCTTGGGCTCTCATGGGTCACTCTCGCGGGGCGTCGCGTTCCTCCTCGCCCCGTAGGAAGGAAGCAGGAGCGCCCCTCTCGGAGAGGCGCGGGCAGCAAAGCTACAGGCTCGCGGCGGTCAAGACAAACTAGAACCCGACGCTGTTGAACAGGAACGGGTAGGAGACGATCACCTTGCCGCCGGTGGGCTTGGGGAAGATCCAGGTCTTCAGGCTATTGACGATGCAGTTGGGCACGTCGGCGCCCTTGATAGTGGACTGCTTGACCTTGATCTCCTCGACGTGCCCGGTGGTGTCGATCGTCCACTCCAGGTTGAGCTTGCCTGCCAACCCGGCCTCGCGCAGCAGCGCCCGCTCGTAGCAGCCGCGGACCTCGCCCAGGTGCTCGTTGATGACCTTGGCGATGAGCTCGCGGGCCAGGGTGCCGCCGCCGCCGCGCTGCTTGAAGCCGCTGGAGGGCGCGCTCACCACCGTGCCGCCGACCTTGCCCTTGCCCGTCCCGCCAGCCGCGAAGGTGCCGATGCCCCCGCCTCCTCCGCCGCCCATGCCGCGGATGGCGCCGATGCCCTTGGTCTCGGTGCCGAAGCCGCCCATGCCCGGGCCGAAGCCCATGCCCGCCATGGCCACCGGCGGCTTGCCGATGAGCGGCGAGAGCTTGTAGCCCATGCCCTTGTCGCCGTAGCCCTTGGGGCCACCGGCGAGCTTGCTGGTCGCCTTGAGCAGGCTCTCGACCGCCAAGCCCGAGGTGACCTTCTCCACGCTCTTGATGGCCCGGTTGACCTGCTGGACGTTCTTGGTGCGCGGCACGTCCGGAGGCACCTCCACCTTCTTGTCGGAGGGCTTCTCCTTCTCCTTGGGCTTGTCCTCCTTCTTCTCCGGCTTCTTCTCTTCCTTCTTCTTCTCCGGAGGCTTGAGGACGGCCTTGGCGGCGCGCAGCATCTGCTGCGGGGTGAAGTCCGAGCTCTCCTTGCTGAACTTCGGCATGAAGACCGCGGCCAGCGTCGTCCCGATGCCCAGGATGCCCACCAGCGCGAAGGGCAGCAGCGCCCCGGACTTGTACAGGTCCTTGAAGCTGCCCTTGGGCGCCTGCTTGGTGCGGTCGACCCGCATCTCCACCGAGTAGGCGGCGTCGCCGATGCGCAGCAGCTTGCCCGGCTCGAGCGCGACCTTGTGGGCCTCGCCGTCGGAGGGCCCGTCGGCGGGCTTCCAGCCGGAGCTCTCGAACTTGAAGGCGCGCAGGGCCTTGGGCACGCGGATGACCCAGCCGCCCTTCTCGCAGAGGGCCAGCGCGTAGTCGGCCTTGGGCAGGTCGATGCGGTAGAGCGGGACGTCGCGGTCCTCGGCCGGTCCGGCGCTCACCGCCTGGCCGAACGGGAAGCCGAAGACGCCCACCGCCGACTTGCCCCAGAACACGCGGACGCGGAGGTTGGGCCCCTTGGGCTCGGTGCCTTCCGGCGCGGAGGCCGCTTCGGCCATGTCCTCGCGGCGGGAGCCCAGGTCCTTGAACCTGAACGGAGCCAGGCGGAACGGCTTGCGGCCCTTCTTGGGCGCGTCGAGCACGCTGCTGCCGTGCGCGCCGCCGTGGGTCTCCTGCGCGGGCGCGGCGTGAGAGGGGGCCTTGACGCCGGAGGTCCCGAAGGCGGGCGCGGGGGAGACCTCGGAGACCTGGGCCACCACGACCGCCGGCACGTCGGGCTGCGAGCCGTAGTGGACGGTGGAGGTCGGCGAGGCGGGCGCGACGGCCTTGCGCCCGGGAGCGGTGGGCGGCAGCGGGGCCGGCGTCGGCGCAGGAGCAGGAGGCGCGGGCTTGGGGGCGGGGGGCGCGGCGTGCGACGGGCCGGGGTGCGCGAACCCGGGGACGCGGGGCGCCGGCTTCGGGGCGGGCGCCGGAGGAGGCGGGACCGCGATCTGCGCGATGACGATCTCCGGCACGGTCGCGCGGATGGTGACGTCCGGCTCGTCGTCGACGGGAGCGTGCACGGGGGCCGGCGCCGGCCGGGCGGCGGGGACCACCGGGGCGGTCGCGGCCGAGGAGGCGGTGGCCGCCGCGGGGCGACTGGGCGCCGGGCGCTTCTGGCCGACGATGCGGAACTTGAGCAGGAAGGGGCCGATGGCCACGTCGTCGAGCGTGCGCACCTCGGCGACCGCTTGGCGCTCGCCGTTGACGGTCACCCCCACGCCGCTCGCGGCGGCGTCCTGCAACGTGATCTTGCCGTCCCGGAAGGAGAGGTAGGCCTGGGTGCCGTCCACCACGTGGTCGGCCAGGACCAGCTCACAGCCCGGATCGCTACCGACGACGTAGTCGCCCGGCGGGAACACTTCCGACCCGAGGAGAGACCCCTCACGGAAGATGACGACCTGGAGTACGGAAGCGTCTGCCACGTGCGTCTACTCCGTGAGGATGTCTTTGACGATCTGGTCCCGGAAGCTCGTCCGCTGTCGGACCATGGAACGAACCGAAAGTTCCTTGCGGTCGAACAGGTAGACGGCCCCCGACTTGTTGGTCTGGCCCTGGATGAGACGGTCGTCGAAGTCGATGCGCGTCGGGCCGCGGGGGCCCACCGCCACGTCGCCGGTGGGAGCGCCGGCGGGGCCGGAGCTGCCGGTCGCCGGCGCTGGGGAGGCGGCCTTCTCCTCGGGCGGGGGCGTCGGCTTGGCGGCGGGCTTGGCGGCCGCCTTCTTGGCCTTGGCGGCGCCCTGGACCACGGGCAAGAGCGCCGCGGCGGGGCCGGCGTGGACGAGGGCGGGCACAGCCAGGGCGACCGCGAGGATCGCGACGGACAGAGAGAGCTTGGCGACGGCGCGCATGGGCACCTCGCAAACGCGAGAGGGAAAAAGCCGGCGGCCAGTAAGCCAAATGGCGAGGCGGGCGTCAAACCCCGCGACTCCCCGCCCGGGCGCGAGCCGGGGACACGGCGGCTTGGCCCGCCGCTCCCGTGGTATAAGAGGAGCCCCCATGCCCAAGCCCCTGGCGATACTCTGCGGCGCGCTCCTCGCGATTTCGGGGTGCACCGACGCGTCGGTGTACTCGGTGCGAGGCCAGGGCGCCAACCTGCCCGACCGGGCGGCGTTCGACGCCACCTTCTGCGTGCCCACCCCCTCCGGCCGTCACTTCCCCACCCGCATCCTCTACGACGTCCAGGGCGGCATCGACCTGGACATCAACGATCGCACGGCGGTGACCGACGCCATCTCCAACGCGGTCCAGCGCTACTCGAGCCCGTTCGTGCGCTTCGGCCTGGTGGCCTACAACGACTACGCCTTCAACCTGCTCAACCAGGGCTTCTCCGACGAGGCCACGCTCTCGGCGTCGCTGCCGCGCTACCGCACCTTCTCGCAGGGCGGCCCGGCCTCGCTGGTGCGCGCGCTCTCCCTGGGCGAGTCGCTCGTCTCCGGCGCGCTCATCGACGACTGCGCCGGGGCGCGGGCCCGCGGGCGCTACACCATCGTCCTCATCATGTTCGGCATCGACCGCACGCCGGGCGACTACTGCACCTACCTGTCCGACGACGACCTCTGCTTCTGCCGCGAGAACGACAACGCCTGCCTCAACAACTGCGGACGCTGCCTGCTGGAGGAGGAGACGCGGCGGGTGCGCGGGCTGATGGAGAAGTACCAGGCCGCCGAGGTCGCGGTGCAGCCCATCTACGTCGCCAAGACCTCCGCCGACCCCACCGCCCGCGACCAGGCCGCCCTCATCGCCAGCCTGGGCGGCACCAAGCCCATCGTCACCGACGTCTCCGGGCTCAAGTCGGTGCTGGCGGGGCTCGACCTGGCCGGGGTGCCCGAGCCGATGGTGCTGCGCACGGTGTTGGCCTTCAACCGCCACGCCCGGGCGCGCGGCGGCGAGCTGTTGCCCGACTCCGACGGCGACGGGCTGCCCGACGACGACGAGGACAAGCTGGGCACCGACCCGCTGATCGCCGACACCGACGAGGACGGCCTGATGGACGGCGTGGAGGTCATCGCCGGCCTCGACCCGCTGATGCCCAACCTCATCAAGGGCTGCGACGTGGGCACCGACATCGACCGCGACGGCCTCAACGAGTGCGAGGAGCGCCTGCTGGGCACCGACGACTGCATGGGCGACACCGACGGCGACGGCATGCCCGACCTGGTCGAGCTGTTCGGCTCCACCGACCCCATCCGCGCCGAGGGCACGCTCGACGCCGACCGCGACGGCTTCGGCAACATCGACGAGCTTCGCCGGCACACCGACCCGACCAGCAACGACCACGAGTTCCTGGGCTCGCACTCCTACGACTACGACTGGGAGCAGCTGGCCATCCCGGCGGCGGGCAGCCCCGAGGCGGCCACCGACGTCTGCCCGGGCCGCGCGCGCTACCACATCAACTTCTCCAACATCGGCCTGGTCGAGACCCGGGCGACGGGGGCCCACGAGGAAGGCGGCAACGACCTCTACCTCTATACGGTCTTCGCCCTCCCCACCGGCGGCTCCATCGCCCGCTGGCAGGCCCAGCAGATCGTCTTCAGGCCGCCGGCGACCCGCATCCCCGCGGATCCCGTGATCTATCTGGACGAGGCCGTGAACGAGAACCGGCCCTGAAGGCCGCCAGTGATCGGGACCGGCGGGGCCGGACATCCGCACTCCGAATCCATCGCGCCCAGGCTGTCGGCGTTTGTCCCACCTGGGCCCCAGCCGTTTTTCGACGAGCCGGCCACTAAGGGATCAGCGGTAGGCTCTGGCGCATCTGGAGGTCGTCCCATGAGAAGGCTCCTCTCGGCGTTCACCCTCCTCGTCGCGCTCTCTTCCTGCACCGAAGCCCTCCTCCAGCCCGAGCTGAGCACCGAGTCGGTCCTGGACGATCGCCTGCAGATCCGCGGCAAGGTCTGCACCGAGCCGCCCGACACCCAGGGCTTCCCGGTCAAGGTCGTCTTCCTCATCGACAGCTCGGGTTCGATGTGCGTCTCTGACGGCCCCGGTTCCCAGGCCTCCGCCGGCCTGTGCGAGCAGGTGGGGCCCAAGCTGGCGGCGATGGGCATCACCGTGCCCGGCCGCGTGCGCGCCCTCAAGAGCGTGCTCCAGCGCTTCCGGACCCCGCTGCCCGACGGCTCGACGCCCAACATCTCGGTGGCGCTCATCCCCTTCGACTCCAAGATCACCAACGTCTACCCGCAGACCGGCTTCGTCTCCGCCAGCGACGGCTCGCTCGACACGCGCGTCGACGGCCTGCAGAACGCGCTGGGCAAGGGCACCGACTACCAGGGCGCGCTGGCCGAGGCCTACTCGCGCATCGAGGCCGACATCCTCAAGGCCAACCGCAGCGAGCTGCCGCGCACCAAGTACGTGGTCATCCTCTTCACCGACGGCGCGCCCTACCCGCGCTGCACCTCGGACGACAACGACGCGGACCCCACCGTGTACGCCACGCCGGCCCGCCCCTGGGGCATCTGGCGCGACAACCCGCCGACCTTCTGCAACCCGGTGCTCGACGCGAACGGGGACATCACGCTCGACCCGAACCTCCTCGACCCGAACGGCGACCCGACCGACCCCAACAACCAGACGGTGCTCAACTTCACCACCGGCGCGGACCGCAACCAGAACTACCAGATCTTCGACGCCGCGGACCGGATGACCTCGCTGCGCGACAAGTACAACATCGGCGAGATCAAGCTGCACACCATCATGCTCTTCAACACCGAGGCGGTGGCGCTGCTGGGCGAGATCGGCCTGAGGGACCTGTACAACCTGCCCGGCGCCACGGCCGAGGAGGCCCGCGAGGTCTCGCGCTGGATCCTGACCGAGCTGGCGGTCAAGCACGGCAACGGCACCTTCCAGGAGTTCACCACCGCGGCCGACATCGAGCTGGGCTCGCTGGACTACACCAGCCTCGCCAGCCGCTTCGTGCAGAAGTCGCTGCTGGTCCAGAACACCGCCGCCTTCCCGCTGCTCGACGGCCCGAAGGTGGACAGCGACGGCGACGGCATCGAGGACGACCGCGACGCCGAGCAGGTCCTGGGCACCAGCCGCCTCTCCATCGACAGCGACCAGGACGGCTTCCCCGACGCGTTCGAGGCCTCGCACAAGTCGCAGGGCTTCGACCCGCTCACCCCCGACCCGCGCGGCTGCAAGAGCGTGCCCGGGGTGTTCACCGCGCCGTACAGCTGCGCCGACTCCGACGGCGACCTGCTCTCGCAGGCCGCCGAGGCCTACCTGGGCACGGACCCGACCCTGGCGGACACCGACACCGACGGCATGCCCGACGGCGTGGAGGTGACGCTGGGCCTCGACCCTCTGACCACCAACGGCCTGATCCTCGACCGCGACCTGGACGGCGTCGCCGACGTGCTGGAGGTCTTCCAGCACACCAACCCGCTGCTGGACGACCGGCTGATCCACGCCTGCGACAGCTACCGCACCGAGGTGAAGGCGACGCCGCAGGCGAACGGCAGCGTCTGCTACGACTTCCTGGTGTCCAACATCCGCCTGCTCACCCCGGACCGCGCCAGCGGGCAGCACGGCTACAACTACATCACCCTGACCTTCGGCGAGGCGCCGGAGGGCTCGGTCTCGCGCGACTACGGGCTGTGGAAGATGGCCTGCGTCTTCGCCCAGTTCGCCCCGCCCTCGCTGCGCATGCCTTCGGGCCCGGAGCTGACGGTGGCGGCCGACCACTGGCAGCGCCTGTCGACGATCACGAGGTCGCGCGACTCGCTGCTGCCGGCGAACTACCAGACGCTGTGCACCGGGGCGGTGCCTTAGGGAGCCTGGCGTTCCAGGTCGCAAGTCTTAAGTCGACGGCGCCGGCTCCAGACATGGGGCCGGCGCCGTCTGTTTGGGAGCTCGACGACTTGCAGCTCACGACCCGGGACTTCCTTCACGCCAGCCGCAGGAACCTCGCCACGATCCGCCGCTCGTCTTCCCCGGGGAAGCGCACGGTGATCCTCGCGTTCGGCCCCTCGCCGCTCGTCGACACCACCAGGCCTTCTCCCAGCGAGTCGTGGCGCACCCGCGCGCCGACCGGGAAGCTCGGGCCGGGCAGGCGCGGCGCCGGCTTCATCGGGTGGCGGCGCATCGGCGTCCCGGTGGGGTGGGCGCGCCGCTCGTGGGCCGGCCGCTGGTCGAACTCGTCGAAGCCGTCCGCGGCGTCCAGCTCGAAGGCCGGCGCCTCGTCGCGCTCCACGTAGGTGTCGCCCGGCACCCGCTCCTCATCTTCTTCGGCGAACCCGGGCTCGTCCTCGCGCACCTGGCTCGGCCCGCCGCCCTCGAAGCCGAACAGCTCCTTGGGCACGTCCGAGAGGAAGCGGGAGGGCGCGTTCTGCTGCAGGTCGCCGAAGAGGGCGCGCATCCGCGCCAGCGAGAAGGTCAGGCGCTTTCGGGCGCGGGTGATGCCGACGTAGCAGAGGCGGCGCTCCTCGGCCATCTCCTCCGGGTCCCAGCCGGCGTCGGTGCCGGCGGTCGCGCGCGAATGCGGGAAGATGCCCTCCTCCATGCCGGTGAGGAAGACCGCGTCGAACTCCAGGCCCTTGGCCGCATGCAGCGTCATCAGCGAGACCTGCCCGCCGGTGCCCTCGGCGTCCGCGTCGCCGAGCAGGCTGATCTGCTCCAGGAAGGCCTCCAGCGCGCTCTGGTTCGGGCGCAGCGGGCCCTCCTCGGAGGCCTGGTCGATGGCCGGGGGCGGACTCGCCGCGGGAATCGCCGCGGGCTGCGCCGCCGGCCCGGCCTTCTCCGCGGCGCGCAGCTCGTCGAACTGCAGCGCGGCGCCCGCGAACTCGCGCAGGTTCTCGGCCCGCTCCTGGCCCTCCTCGGAGTCGTCCGCGGCGTGCGAGTCGAGCAGCCCCGAGACGTCGAGCATCTTCTGGACGGCGGCGTGGGCGTCCGGAGCCCCGACCACGTCGCGGTGCATCGTCGCGACCAGATCGCGGAACGCCGCCAGCCTGCGCTGGGCACCGGCGTTCAGCCCGTCGATCCGCGAGGGGTCCGCGAGCGCCTCGAAGAGGTTGGTCCCGTTCGCGGCCGCGTGCGCCCGCAGGCGCTCGACCGTGGTGTCCCCGATGCCGCGCGCGGGCGTGTTGATGACCCGCTCGAGGTCGGTGTCGGACTTGGGGTTCACCGCCAGCCGCAGGTAGCTCGCCGCGTTCTTGATCTCCGCGCGGTCGTAGAACGCCCGGCCCCGGACGACCCGGTAGGGCACGCCCGCCAGGCGCATCCCTTCTTCGATCACGCGGGACTGGGCGTTGACCCGGTAGAAGACCGCGATCTCCGAGAGCGGCAGCTCCTCGCGCTGGAGCTCCTTGATGTGCCGGGCCACCTGCTGCGCCTCGGCCCGCTCGTCGGGCGCCAGGATGAGGCTCAGCGGCAGGCCGCGCGGCCGGTCGGTCCACAGCCGCTTCTCCTTGCGCCGCAGGTTCTTGGAGATGACCGCGTAGGCCGCCTCGAGGATGCCGGCGTCGGAGCGGTAGTTGCGCTCCAGCTTCACCGTGGCGGTGCCGGGGAAGTCCTTCTCGAAGGACAGGATGTTGGTCACGTCCGCGCCGCGCCACCGGTAGATCGACTGGTCGTCGTCGCCGACCACGCACAGGTTCGGCCGGTCCGACGGCGTGAGGAGCCGCAGCAGCTCGTACTGGACCGGGTTGGTGTCCTGGAACTCGTCGACCATCAGGTACTGGAAGCGGCGGCGGTAGCGCGCCAGCGTCTCCGGGTCCTTGCGGAACAGCTCGACCACCTTGAGCAGCAGGTCGCCGAAGTCCACCGCGTCGGCCTGGCGCAGCAGCTTCTCGTAGGCGAAGTAGGCCTTGCGCACTCCCTGGCCCACGAAGTCCGCCGCGCCCACGAACATGTCGGCGGGGCCCTGGGCGAGGTTCTTCGCCTGGTCGATGCGGTGGCGCACCAGCTGGACCTTGATGCGGTCGCCGACGCCGCACTCCTTGAGCGCGCGCTTCAAGAGCGTCAGCTGGTCGGAGTCGTCGTAGATGACGAAGGAGCGGGTCAGCCCCACCTTCTCGGCCTCGCGGCGCAGGATGGCCGCGCCGGTGGCGTGGAAGGTGGAGACGTGCAGGTCGGCGGCGAGGGGACCGAGCAGCTTCACCAGGCGCTCGCGCATCTCGCCGGCGGCCTTGTTGGTGAAGGTGACCGCCAGGATGTGCCACGGGACGACGTTGCGCTCCTGCACGAGCCAGGCGACGCGGTGGGTGATGACGCGGGTCTTGCCGCTGCCCGCGCCGGCGAGCACCAGCAGCGGGCCCTCGCCGTGCACCACCGCGGCCTGCTGCGGCGGGTTGAGTCCCACGAGCAGCGGATGGCTCGCGAGCTCTGCTGGGATGGTCGGGGCCTCGCTCACCGGCGAAACATACCCGGCGGGTCGGACAGCGACCACCATCGAAGGTGGGGACCGAGCTCGAAGTCGGTCCAGCTCGCTCAGGCGGGCGTGCGCCTGTGCCGCCGAGTGGCCGAGAAGATCAGCCGCAGCAGGAAGGCGAAGATCGCGCCGCCGATGATGGCGGGGACGACCTGGATGCCTCCGAGCACCGGCCCGAAGTGGAAGAGCGCTCCGCCGAGCCACGCGCCGATGAAGCCGACGACGATCGACCCGAGGAAGCCTCCGGGCACCTTCGCCCCGCCGATGAGCTCGCCGAGCGCGCCCACGACGAAGGCCACGATGAGCAGAACGACGATTCCCAACAGGGTCATGGCAGTCCCTCCGCGTGCCCTTGGCGCGCTGGCGTCTGGAACATGGGGACCGCGGCTTTCCGCTGCCTTCCCGGCTGGCTGGAGGGCGAGTACCCGACCGCGAGTGCTGTGCCCAGCCGGGGTGCCTATCTCCAGGGTTCCGGAGGAAGCCATGGACAGAAAGAGCGTCGAAGGGAACTTGGACGAGGCCAAAGGCCACCTGAAGGAGGGAGCAGGCGGGTTGACGGGCGACCGCGACCTCCAGCAAGAGGGGCGCGCCGACCAGATCAAGGGCAAGGTCAAGGACGCGCTCGGCAACTTGCGCGAGGGCGCCAAGGACGCGCTCGACGACCTGGACCGCAAGAAGTGATTCACGCGCCAGGCCGGCCGGCGGCTCGCCGGCCGGCTTGGCGGCAAGTTCGGCGCCGCGTCAGCGCCTGCGGCCTTCCGCGAGGAGCGACGGCCGAGCCCGCGCGCGGCCCGCCCGATGTTCCGCGCAAAGCCTTCCAGGAGCCTCCTTGAGGCCGGCCTCGCGCTGGGCATGCCGCTCGCCGAGGCTCGGCAGTCGCTGCTCGAGGCAAGCTGGAAGCGGACGCCGGGCGCGTTCGAGGCGCCCCGACGGCGGGGCGCCTCAGCCCTCGGCCATCGGCGGGACGAACGGGATCTCCAGCGTGAACGTCGCCCCGCCGCCGGGCGTGGTCGAGAGGGCCACCGTGCCGCGGTGCGCCTCGGCCACGCGCAGCGCCACCGTCAGCCCCAGGCCGGTCCCGGTGGCGCGGGTGGTGAAGAACGGCGCGAAGATGCGCTCCGCGATGTCCGCGGGCACCCCGGCCCCGTCGTCGATCACCGCGAAGCGCAGCACCGTGGCCGCCTCGTCGACGTCGACCCGTACCGTCACCGGGCCCTTGCGACCGGGGGCCTGCAGCGCGTTGCAGACGAGGTTGCCCAGCGCCTGACGCAACAGGTGCTCGTCGAGGCAGGACTCCGGAACCGGCCGCGGCAGCTCCAGGCTCACCTGCGCCGAAGCGTCGCCGATGGCCCGCCCGGCCTCGATGGCGGCGGTCACCATCCGCTCGACGTTGGTGGGCCCGAAGCTGGCCTGCGGCGGCCGCGCCAGCTCCAGCAGCGCGCTCACCATCCGGTTCAGGCGGTCGGCCTCGGAGCCGATGATCTCCACCATCTCGCGGCACTTGCCGTCGCCGGCCGCCGGGTGGCGCTTGAGCGTGGCCACGGCGTTGAAGACCACGGCGAGCGGGTTGCGCACTTCGTGGGCCACCACCGCGGCCAGCTCGCCCAGCGTCGCCAGCCGCGCCTGCTTGACCAGCTCCGCCTGCGCCTGCTCCAGCCGGTCGCGCGCGCCCTCCAGCTCGGTGATCTCGGTGCACACGCCGGCCACTCCGAGCAGCTCGCCGGTCTCGGAGCGCAGCGGGAACTTGGAGGTGATGAAGGTGTGCACGCCGTCGAGAAGCGGGATGGTCTCGCGGAACTCCACCGGTGCGCCCTGGGCGATGACCTCCTCGTCCTGCTGGCGGAAGAGGCGGGCCACCGGCTCCTCGAAGATGTCGAAGTCGGTGCGGCCCAGCGTCTCCGCCCGGGGCCGCGCCGAGAGCCGCTCGTACGCGCGGTTGACCAGCAGGTAGGTGCCCTTGGCGTCCTTGAGGTAGATGGTCAGCGGCGCGAGATCGATGATCGCCTGGAGATGGTCCCAGTTCTGGCGCGGGCGGCCGAGCCGGGCGACCTCCTGCTCCAGCTCGCGGACCCGCGCCTCCAGGCGCTGCACCCGGGCGGCCTCGTTCTCCTCCAGCGCGGTCACGGCAACCATCTGCATCCTCGGGTGGTCGGCATGGAAGCGCCAAAAATATCAGCCGCCGCGCTCCTTCACACGGCTTTCCTCTGCGTCCCAGCCGCCCAGACATGGACCGAGCCCCGGTGCAGCGCTGCGTAGACTTCGTCGCGGAGGGCGTTGCACTCGGCCGAGGTGAGCGTGCGGTCCAGCGAGCGCAGCACCACGCGCACCAGGACGTTCTTCTGTCCCGCCGACATCCCCAGGCGCATCCGAGCGACCTCCGGCAGTCCTTCGTACGGCGTCTCGGAGAGGACCTGCACCGCCTCGACCAGATCGGCGCGCGCCCCCAGCGCTGCCCGGACCCGGTCGCCCAGGTCCTCGGCCGTCTCCTCGGCGGGAAGCGCGAGCGACAGGTCGCGCCGCACCGGAGGCATGGAGCTGACGGGGCGCCACGGCTCGAGGTCGAGCAGCTGACCGGCCACCCGCGGGTCCTGCGAGCGCAGGAGCCGGATGTCGTCGAGCCCCTTGCGCAGCATCAGGATGCGGTCGAGCCCGAGGCCCATCGCCAACCCGGAGGTCCCGGTCACCGGCAGGCCGCACTCCGAGAGCAGTGCGGACAGCGCCAGCCCGCACTCGCCGATCTCGATCCACTCGCCGTCGACCTCGACGTCGATCTGCAGGCCGCCGGTCGTGTACGGGTGCGTCGTCTCGAGCAGGCGGTGGGCCCGCCCCGGCAGAGCCGCCTCGACGACGAGGCGGATCATCTCCTTCAGATCGGCGATTCCCAGCGGCGGACCGCGCCGGATCCGCCAGAGGTCCATCTGGTGGGGCTCGCCGGAGTGCAGCCGATCGATGCAGTCGCGCCGGTAGACGAGGCCGGGACAGGCGAGCAGCACGTCCGCCTGCGACGGCTCCAGGGCGAGCGAGCGCAGCAGCGGCGGGACCATCGCGGAGGTCTGCGAGCGCAGGAGAGCGCCCTCGCAGACGTAGCGGCTGTAGCGCTCGTCTCGGGTCACGGCGTCCGGCGGGTAGTGCAGCCGGTCGTAGTTGTCGGCGACCGAGACCACCGGGCTCGCGCGCTGGAGCTGGACCGCGCAGCCCCAGGCACGCGAGAGCGAATCGACGACCTCCGCGACGATCCGCTGCAGGGCGTGCGGACCTTCGGACTCGTCGGTGAGATCGCGGATGGACAGTGCGCGCCGGAGTTGGCCGGCGCTGAGGATGGCGAGGGTAGACATGGAAAGAGCCTCCGACTGCGGATGAACGGCCCGGCGGCGCGCCAAAGGGCGCGTCGCGCGTGAGTGGGGAACGAGGTCCCCCGGTCGTTTCCGGGCGAGGCGTTCAGCCAATCGGGAGGAGGCGCAGCGCTGCGCTACACGTCGAGCCGCCGCCCGTCGCCCTGGAAGGGCCGGGGGCCGCTAAATCGAGTGCTCTGCAACGCGGGACTCATTGGCACGAGGATACGGATCCGGATCGACCGGCTCAACCCCTGGGCGGGCGGCTTCAGTCCTTCAGCAACTCCTCGACCTCGTTCTTGAAGTCGGCGACCGCCTTCGGCTCTTCCAGTATCTCCACGTGGGCGGCCTCGTAGCCGTGCTTCTCCGTGGCGCGGGCCTCCATGCGCTCGTCGAGTTGGCCGTCCTTGGAGATGACCCCATCTCCCTGGTCCGCCTCGGTTGGGAGGTCGATCGGCTCCTAGCTCGGCACGCGCGGATCGCGGATGACACCCTCGCTGCTGACGAGCTTGCAGAGCACCGGGTCGCGCAGGATCTCCTCGAGCGGCCGCTCGACGCCGTCGACCACCATCGTCGAGTCCACCATCCGGATGCCGTGGCTGTAGTCGGCGTAGGTGTTCTCGTGCGCGGTGGAGAGCGGCTGGATGTTCTTCCCGTTCGCCTGCTGCCAGCCGTAGATGGCCACGCGGTCCGGGTGCGCGGCGAGCCGGTTGGAGATGACCACGTCCTTCTTGTGGCCGGCGGTCAGCGCCCCCGGCTCCTGCCCGGCGAGCTGGCGCTCCACGGTCTGCTGGTGGCGCAGGAAGTAGTCGTTGGACATCATCTGCGGCCCGGCGGTCATCGGGCTCGGCTTGAGCTTCACGTCCGCCTGCTTCCAGACGTCGTCGACGATCTTGGTGGTCGGCAGCGAGCAGCCGTACTGGTCGGCGACGCGCTGCGCGGTCAGCGGGTTCATCGGGATGCGCACGAAGTCGTCGTCCGAGCCGATGGCCAGGTAGTCGGGCATCACGCGCACCTTGCCGGTGTGCACCGTGCCGTCGGGCCCGGTCGTCTGGACCTCGACCTCCTTCCACTGCCGCAGGAAGTCCGGGATGTTGCCCTTCTGCAGCTCGGCGAGGATGGCCTGCTCGCGCTGCGTCCGGCTCATCCCCGCGGTGCGCGCGATGAACTGGCTGCCGGTCTCGGCGCCGGCAGCCCGCGCCGGCATCCCGGCGATCGGCGTCGAGGTCGAGGTCGAGGTGGGCGGCGTCTGCGGCCGCGGCTCGTCCATGCGGTCGGTGGCGAAGGGGTTCTGCGCAGGCGGCGTCTCCCCGCGCAGCGAGCCGAGCGTCTGGGGACCGACGAGGCCGTCGACGGCGAGCTTGTGGCCGAGCTGGAAGGCGCGGACCGCGGCCTCGGTCTGCGGTCCGAAGACGCCGTCCACCGCCAGCGACTGCCCGGAGTCCTTCAGCAGCTGCTGCAGGTCGCGCACGGAGTCGCCGCTCATCCCGCGGCGCAGCGCGCCGCGGCCGGCGGCGACGTCGTCGAGCGAGGGCGACGAGGACCTGGAGGTCCCGCTGGCGCCGATGGCAGGCTGGATCCCGGTGGTCTTGGGCATGGTGTGTTCCTCGAGAAGGTCCTTCTTCAGTTTCGTCGAATGAATGCAGGAAGTTGCCGCCCGCAGTGCCCGGCCTGCGCCCCGGGCTCCCAGCTCAACCCGCGGAATCCTAGGCGATGGCGGAGGCTTGGCGCGACTTAGTGACCCGGGTCACGTCGCGGTCCGCATCGATCTAATGGAGGGATCCGGTTGGCTCAGTGGCAAGGGAATGTCGGGGCCAGGGCCTAGTCTAGGACTTGGGTGAAGGGGCCGGATTGAGAGCTGCGTCGTGGAGATTCCCGAGGACTTCCCGAAGACCCTGCCCGAGTTCGAAGCGCGGTTCGGTACAGAGGCTCAGTGCCGCGCCTTCTTGGAGAAGCTTCGCTGGCCCGGCGGCTTCGTCTGCCCAGCGTGCAAGCGCAAGGACGTCTGGTGGTGGAACTCGCGCGGGCTGCATGAGTGCGACTGCGGGCGTCAGACATCGGTGACCGCGGGCACCATCTTCCACGGCACTCGCAAGCCGCTGTCGCTTTGGTTCAAGGCGATGTTCCTGGTGACTACGTCGAAGTCCGGGATGGCGGCGAAGACGCTGATGCGCCTGATGGGCTTCACCTATGAGACGGCCTGGACCTGGCTGCACAAAGCTGCGCAAGGCAATTGGGTTCGGCCTACCCGCCCGAAACTCGAGGGGACGGTCCGAGGTGGACGAGAGCTACTTCGGCGGGACCCAGGTGGGCTGCAAGCGAGGCCGTGGCACGAACAGGCCGGTGGTGGCTTGCGCGGTCGAGCGGCTGGAGGGCCCTACCGAGCCAGGGCAGGCCCCGTCGCGCGCCCCGCCGACCGTGCTGGGCCGAGTGCGCCTCGAGGTGGTCTGCAGCCTCACTCGCGAGCGGATGACGCAGTTCACCTGCGACAACGTCGTGAAGGGAAGCGTGGTCGAGACCGACGGCATGGCCGGCTACAACCTGCTGACCGGAAGCCGGGTACGTCCACAAGCGGCACATCAATCGGCGACCCGAAGAACGCCCCCGAACTGCTGCCCTCAGTGCATCGGATCTTCTCGCTGATAAAGCGGTGGCTACTCGGGACCCATCAGGGAGGCGTCTCCAGGAAGCACCTGCAAGCGTACCTGGACGAGTACGAGTTCCGGTTCAACCGGCGCCGCTCGAGTTCGCGCTTCAAGCTGTTCCACCGCTTGGCGGAGATCGCCGTGACAACCGCTCCAGCGACCTACCGCTCAATCGTTGGGGAAGATGCCGGCGTCGCAGCCTAGCCATGGTCCTGGCCACTGAGCCAACCGGATCCCTCCAATTTGCTTTTGCTGTCTGCAGCTATGCAGCACTGCTCCATCGGGGAGAGCCGTTCTGGTTTGGCGACACGGTCGGGGACCTTCACTGGCTTCCCCACTTGCCGGGGGCTGTCCTGATGCCCCCGATGCCAGAGCTTGCCTCTCAAGGGCTCGTACCCTGGCGAGCGGACAGGCACGCCCCTGTCGCGGCGAATCTGAGGCCCGACGACTGGCTTGACCGAGAGCGGCTAACAGAACTTGGCGATTCCGTGTTCGTTCAGCTTGCCCCACTGCACATCGACGAAGTGGAACTCATCAAGGATGAGCTTTCCTGGGAGTTTGTCTGCCAGGCTCTGCTGCCCAGTCGATCTGAATTGGATGCAGGGCTCGAGAGGAGTTCCATCGTCGCGAACTTGGATCGGCCGAACCGAGTCGAAGCCTTCCGCGCTGCCCGAGGCCAGTGAGAATGCACCAGTAGGACGCCCTCCCGATTTCAGCTCCTGGACCCGCCCTCCGAATCTCCAAGACCGAGAGCAACAGCGCTGCGACAGCTCGACGTCGGTGGCGATTCGCAAGTGGTTGGATAGCCCGCGGCTGAACTGGAGCCTGCGACTGCTCAGGCCCGTCCGTTCACAGAGTCCGCCGCACCATGCTTGAACCGGCCGACGACAACTGTGAAGAAATCCTTTGCGGCGCTCGGGCACTCGGACATCAACCTCACCGTGAAGCGCTACGGGCGGTTCTCGTCGGATGCGAGGTGCTGGATGTGGCCTAGGCAGGCCAGTATCAAACCGAAGCCCCGATCGCCCAAGCAAGAGCCAGTTCCGCTTTCGGTCAACGCATCCAGCATTTCGGCGGAACATCAGTGCTCCCTTCGCTGGCGTGGAATTGGGAGGAGTAGAAGGACCTCGCGGCGGCCAGCACCGATGGTGCGTCCGTGATTGCCGCGGTAGAGTGCTGTTGCTTCCCTGGTTTGTTCGCGAACCACCGGCGGTGGCTTCCCGGATTGACGGTGGAGGCGACCTGAGCGTTGCGGTGGCGTAGCGCGGCGAGGTCCGGCGGTGGCGGAGTCGCGAGCGGGCAGGTGGGTGGGGCGCGGGGGGCGGGCCCAAAGTGCGAGGGCTCCTGTGGCGCCCGCCCCCGGCGCGTTTCCGGAGCTGGGCTCGCGGTTGGCTGCCGCCAGGAAGTGGCTGCCTGCGGCTCCCCGGTTGACGATGGCTTCAGGCGGGCCCTGAGCGCGTCGGGAAGCGAGGGTGAGGCCC
>DASXVQ010000092.1:0-101997 GCA_036504155.1 Myxococcales bacterium | reverse complement strand
TTCGCGCTTCAAGCTGTTCCACCGCTTGGCGGAGATCGCCGTGACAACCGCTCCAGCGACCTACCGCTCAATCGTTGGGGAAGATGCCGGCGTCGCAGCCTAGCCATGGTCCTGGCCACTGAGCCAACCGGATCCCTCCATATAGATGATGCGGGCCCATTCCAGAAATCTCAGGCGTTCCAGGCGGTTGCGAAAGAGGCGGCGCGGGCGGCCGGAAAATGCCAGCAATCATGGGCGGTTGTGGGACCGGATCCGCGCGGCTCGACCGTCGGAGGCGGAGGGGGAATCTGCTAGGGTGCGCGGCCTTCGACTGCGAGGACCTGCAATGCCCTCCGCGTCGGCACGGCCTTCGAGCGGATCGTCGCGAACCTGCGCTCGGTCGCGCAGGCGCGGCGGACCCGAAAGCTCGACCTGCGGCTGGGGGTCTCCAGCGTGGTGACGCGCTCGAACCTGGGCGAGCTGGAGGCGCTGGCCCGGCTCTGTGCGGAGCTGGGCCTCGACTGGATCAAGTTCGAGGAGCTGGTCCCGGTGAACGGGCTCGGGCCCGAGGCGGGAGAGCAGCCGGTTCCGGAGGCTGCGGCGAAGGCCGTCGCGGAGGCGCTCGAGGCGGCACGAAGCCGGGGGCTGCGAGGGATCGACCACACGCTGCAGCGGGAGCTTTGGCGCTGTCGGCTCGATGCCGAGGCCCAGCGCTTTCTCGAGGACGACGAGTTCGCCAACCGCAGCAAGATCCGCCCGTGCCGCACGGCCTGGGAACACGTGTGCATCTCGCCGAACGGCGACGTGCGGCTGGGCGATCTGTTCGGGGTGGTGCTGGGCAACCTCGCCGAGGCGAGCCTTCCGGAGATCTGGAACGGACCGGTCGCGAGCTCGGAGCGGATGCGGTCCATCCACGAGAGGCCGTGCGGGCACGGGCCGGTGGTGTGCAAGTAAAAGGGCCCCCTCGCGGCGGCGAGGAGGCCCTCGGTCGGAGGGGCAGGCCTCTGAGCCTGCTTCCGTCTACAGCGCGCCGATCTGGTCGAGCACCCAGAGCGTGGCGGCGACGGTGTCCGGGCAGTCGTACTTGCGCTGGGCGTCGCTGACCGAGGCCCAGGTCGAGCCGGACTTGTAGATCTTGCCGCCCTCGATGGTGGCCTTGGTGCTGCCGGAGACCTCGACGGTGTACTTGCTGCCGCTCTTGACGGCCTTGCCCTTGGTGCTGCCGGACTTCTCGATGGTGATGTCCGAGCCGGAGGTGCGCACCTTGTAGTGCGTGCTGCCGCTCTTCTCGACGCTGTCGCCGTTGCACTTGAACTCGGCGGCGTAGGCGGGGGCGGCGGCGAAGACGGCGAAGGCGGCGACGGCCAGGGTCAGCTTCTTCATTTCGGTCTCCTTGGATTCCGGGTCTGCCCTTCAGTTCCTCGTTCGGGCCCGGTCTGGGAAAGGGCGCGCCATGCATGCCGTCCATCGGAAGGCAATGCATGCCCTGCCGGTCCATCGAGTCCATGCAGTCCATTCAGTCCAGTCGGGTCGCGGCGATGGACTCAATGGACGCGATGGACTCGATGGACTCACGACTTGGGCCTTACGACTTGCGACCCGCGCTGCTACGCTCCCGGCGGCCCACATGGACGCCTCTTCCGAGCTACGAAAGCTGCCCAAGATGGACCGCCTGCTCGAGGCGGCGGACGTCCAGCGCTGGGTCGAGCGCGAGGGCCGGACGCTGGTGGTCGAGGCGCTGCGCCAGGCCGTCGACGAGGCCCGCGAGAAGGTGCTCGCCGGCGGCACCTGCCCGCCCGAGCCCGAGTTCCTCGACCGCGCCCGCGCCCTGCTCGATCAGGCCGGGCGGCCGACCCTGAGGCCGGCCATCAACGCCACCGGCGTCGTCGTGCACACCAACCTCGGCCGCGCCCCGCTCTCGGACGACGCGCTGGAGGCGATGGCGCGCATCGGCCGCGGCTACTCGAACCTGGAATACGACCTGGAGGCCGGCGAGCGCGGGTCGCGCTACGTGCACTGCTCGGCGCTCCTGGCCCGGCTCTCCGGCGCCGAGGCCGGGCTGGTGGTCAACAACAACGCCGCGGGCGTGACGCTGGCCCTGGCGGCGCTGGCCAAGGGCCGCGAAGCCATCGTCTCCCGCGGGCAGTTGGTGGAGATCGGCGGCGGCTTCCGCATCCCCGACGTCCTGCGCGAGTCGGGCGCGGCCCTCGTCGAGGTCGGCACCACCAACCGGACCTACGCCCGCGACTACGAGGCGGCGCTCACCGAGCGGACCGCGGCGCTGCTGGTGGTCCACCGCTCCAACTTCCAGATGGTCGGCTTCACCCACGACGCGACGCTGGAGGAGCTGGCGGCCATCGCCCAGGCCCGCGGCGTCGCGCTCGTCGACGACCTGGGCAGCGGCACCTTCCTCGACACCGCGCCATTCGGCCTCTCGCACGAGCCCACCGTCCAGGAGCGCATCGCCGCCGGCGCCGACCTCGTCTGCTTCAGCGGCGACAAGCTGCTCGGCGGCCCGCAGGCCGGCTACCTCGTCGGCAAGCGCGCCCTCGTCGAGAAGCTCGAGAAGCACCCGCTGCTGCGCGCGCTGCGCGTGGACAAGGTCACCCTTGCCGGCATCGAGGCCACGCTGCGGCACTACCAGCGCGGCGAGGCGCTCGCGAAGGTCCCCATCTGGCGGGCGATCTCCATGACGCCCGAGGCGGCGGACCTGCGGGCGACGGAGTGGAAGAAGCAGCTGGGGTTCCCCGGCGCGACGGTGAAGGACTCGCGGTCCACCGTGGGCGGCGGCTCGCTGCCGGGGATGTCCCTGCCGACGCGCGTGCTGGCGCTGAAGGTCCCGGCGCCCGACCCCCTGGCCCTGGCGCTGCGGCGCTGCGAGCCGCCGGTGGTGGCGCGCATCGAGGACGACCTGCTGGTCTTCGACCCGCGGACCGTGCTGCCGCACGAGGACGCGGCGCTGCTCGAGGCGATCAAGACGGTTTTGGCGAAGTTCGCTGTTTCTTGAGGATCGACGAACGGAGTGCACCATGAGCGAGCCGATCAAGCTGACGGAGCTGACGCCGGGCGGTGGGTGAGCCTGCAAGCTCCCCGCTAAGGACCTGGTCGAGGTCCTCAAAGACCTGCCGAAGTTCGTGGACGCCAACGTGCTCGTGGGCACCGAGACGGCCGATGACGCCGCCGTGTACCGTTTGGACGACCACACGGCGATCGTCCAGACGCTCGATTTCTTCTCGCCCATCGTCGACGACCCCTTCACCTTCGGGCAGATCGCCGCGGCCAACGCCATCAGCGACATCTACGCCATGGGCGCGCGCCCGCTCTTCGCGCTCAACATCGCCGGCTTCCCGCGGACCAGGCTGCCGCTCTCCGTCCTCTCGGACATCCTGCGCGGCGGGGCCGAGAAGGCGCGCGAGGCGGGCATCCCGGTCCTCGGCGGCCACACCGTCGACGACAACGAACCGAAGTACGGCCTGGTGGTCACCGGGCTGGTCGACCCGAAGAAGATCGCGCGCAACGCTGGCGCCAAGGTCGGCGACCAGCTGGTGCTCACCAAGCCGCTCGGGACCGGCATCGTCTCCAACGCGGAGAAGAGCAAGGAGTGCCCGCCCGAGACGCTGGCCGCGGCCATCGCCTCGATGACCATGCTCAACAAGTCCGCGGGCGAGGCCATCGCCGAAGTCCCGGTCAACGCCTGCACCGACGTCACCGGCTTCGGGCTGGTGGGCCACCTGCGCGGCATGCTGCTGGCGAGCGGCGTCTCGGCGCGCATCTGGACGACCAAGCTGCCGCTGTTCCCGCACCTCGTCGACCTCATCAAGGCCGACGACGTACCCGGCGGCACGCGGCGCAACCAGGCCTTCTATGCCCCGGACGTCGAGATCCTCGGCGCGGACGCGGCGCTGGTGGTCGCGGCGCACGACGCGCAGACCTCGGGTGGGCTCTTGCTCTCGGTCGAAGCCTCCAGGCTCCAGGCCCTGCTCGACACGCTCCAGAAGCGCGGGACGCTGGCGGCGGCCCACATCGGCGAGGTCTTCGCCGGGCCGGCGGGGCGGATCCACCTGGTGCCCTGACGGCTCGCCTGTCGCCTGGGGGACGCCATCCTCTCCCCCGGCTGAAACCGCGGCTGCCCCCCGAGCATCCAGACCCCGAGCATCGGGTTGAGCAGCCCGGAGACGTGGGCGTCAGCCCCGGCCTGAGGAGCGGAGTTCCGCGAGCGCGCCTGGGGACTCCACTGATGGTGTACCCTGCCTAGGACTTTTGGCTTGGGAGCGACACCCTTGAACTCATACGCACGCATCGCGACCCTTACGGCGCTCTTGTTGTCCGCCGCCTGCGGCCCCAGCCGAGGCCAGAAGGCCATCTCCCGCGACGAAGCCACGCCTGTGGGCTTCACTGCGGCGGAGGTCGTTGCGACAGTCCAGCGGAAGGTGACCGGGACCCTCGAGTGGCACTCGATCGCGGATGTTCCGAAGACTCTGAGCGGAACCACCGACGTGACCGTCGAGACCGATTGCACGGGCGGACAGAGCCGGCTCCTCGAGGACTCCTCGCGCTCGCCGGACCCGTGGATCGAGGTCGACTGCGTCACCACGATCGTCTCCGCGGACGGCGGCCTGAAGGACTCCTGGCCGACTGTGGTCTACGCGCAGCACTCACCCTACGGCCTGACCCACTCCCTCCGCACGGCATGGGTCGGCCAGAGCGACGTCGGTGGCGCTCTGCAGGGAGACCTGAGGCTGGAGCCGGGAGCTGAACCGCTCATCTCGTTCTCGATGGCGGTGGGCCTGGGCGACCAGGAGTGGCTCGGGGTCATCACCTGGAAAGCAGGCCTCGACGTCCGAGAGGACTCCTCGTACGCGTCTCCAGCCGGCCCCATCGCCGAGCTGAGGGGACCGTACTCAAGGCTCTAGGCGAGACCGAAGCTCACTCCGCGGCCGCCGACTTGAGCTGCGACCCGTCCAAGTGCTGCCCGGCGTTCCGCCAAGCGCGGGGCGTCGCCCACGCCCGGTGGATCGCTGGATGCGCGCCCGAGGCGATCGCAGGGCCCTTGGGACTGAACTCTGGCCCCTCGACAAGCTCGGGGTGTCGTCACTCCGCGTTCGCGGACTTCAGCTGCGACCCGTCCAGCTTCTGCCCCGCGTTCTTCTCCGACTCCCCGAGCAGCACCTTCGGGTCCGCGTCGAGCGCCGAGAAGTCGAGCGGGTAGAGCTTCACGTCGAAGCCGTCGCCCACGGCCAGCGTCTGGTCGTCCGGCGAGAACTCGATGGCCACGCCCTCGCGCGAGAGTTGGAGGATGAGCTGCGGCTCGCCGGTCTGCGCCGACCAGACCCGCACCGTGGTGTCGTCGCTGGCGGTCGCGAGCAGCTTGCCGTCGTGCGAGAAGCGCACGTCGTTGACCCACTGGCTGTGCCCGAGCAGCCGGCGGATCTCCTTGCCGGTGCCCACGTCCCAGAGGATGGCCTTGCCGTCCTTGCCCGAGGAGGCCAGCGTCTTGCCGTCCGCCGAGAAGTGCACGCCGGAGACCCAGTCCTCGTGGCCGGTCATCGTCTTCAGGACCGCGTAGGTCTTCGGGTCCCAGAGCTTGACGGCCTTGTCGTAGCCCGCGGTGGCGAGCAGCGCCCCGTCCGGCGAGAAGACGGTGCGGTCCAGCGGCTCGGACTGGCCTTCGACCACCTTCATGGGCTCGAGCGTCTTGGTGTCCCAGAAGCGCAGCGTCTTGTCGTAGCCCGCCGAGACGAGCACCGCGCGATCCGGCGAGACCGACAGGCCGTAGACCGCGAGCTTGTGGCCCTGCAGGACCTTGAGGAGCTTGCCCGAGGGCACTTCCCAGACGCGGATGCTGTGGTCCTTGCCGGCGGAGGCCAGGCGGTGCTCGTCCAGGAACACCAGGCCGCCGTCCACGGCGTCGGCGTGGCCCTGCAGCGTGGCGATCGGCTTGCGCGAGGCGACGTCCCACAGCCGCACGGTCCGGTCCCAGCCGGAGGAGGCGAGGATCGACGAATCGGGCGAGTAGGCCAGGCAGTAGACGGCCTCGCCGTGCCCGGAGAGCGTGGGGACGGTGCTCGTCATCTTGAGATCCCAGAGCTTGACGGTCCGGTCGTAGCTGGAGGTCGCGAACTGCTTGCCGTCGGGCGCGATGGCGAGGCCCTCGATGTAGTCGTCGTGGGCGTCGATGGAGAGCAGCGCCCGGCCCGTCTTGCCGTCCCAGATGCGCGCCGACTTGTCGTAGCCGGTGGAGATGAGCAGCGCGCCGTCGGGCGAGTAGGCCAGCGCCGTCGCGCCGTCCTTGTGGCCCTCGAGCGTCGCCTTGCTCGCTCCGGTGCGCGCGTCGAAGAGCATCACCTTCTTGTCCGCCGCGCCGGTGGCGATGGTGGTCCCGTCGGGAGAGAAGGCCACCGAGAGCACCGAGCTGCCGGGCTCCAGGACGATCTTCTCGGGCTTGCCGGTGGCGGTGTTCCACAGCCGCACCGTGCCGTCGTGCGAGCTGGTCGCCAGGACCTTGCCGTCGGGCGAGAAGGCGAGCTGGTTGACCCGCTCCTTGTGCGCCGCGAGCGCGAACTTCGGCTCGCCGGTGCGCGCGTCCCACAGCCGCGCCAGGTGGTCCCAGCTTCCGGAGGCGAGCAGCGCGCCGTCCGGCGAGAAGAGCACCGAGGAGACCGTGTCCTTGTGGCCCTGGACCGTCATCCGCCGGGTGAAGGTCGCCACGTCCCACAGGATGATCGACCGGTCGCGGCCCGAGGTGGCCAGCGTGGTCCCGTCGGGCGAGAAGGCGACGCCGAAGACGCGGTCGGTGTGGCCCTCCAGGTCGCGCAGCGGCTTGCCGGTCTCGCGGTCCCAGAGGTGGACGACCTTGCCGTCGGCGGCCGCCACCTGCTTGCCGTCGGGCGAGTAGGCGACCAGCTCGAAGCTCTCGCTGCCCTTGAGCGTCTGCTCGAGCGCGGCGAAGGAGGCGAAGCGCGCGCGGTAGATCTGCGAGGCGGCGACGACGCGCGCCAGCCGGCTGCTGGGGAAGTCCTTCTCGAAGCCCTCGGCGAAGAACGGGCTCTTGGGGTGCGTGGGGTTGTGCTGCAGCGCCGCCGAGGCGAGCACGGTCGCCGACAGGAAGCGCTGCTCCTCGGCCAGCCGGTCCGCCTTCTCGGTGAAGGCCTGCGCCAGGTGGTAGTTGGCCACCAGCCGCTCGCGGTGCTCCTGCGCCCGCGCCGCGGCCTCCTCGCCCCGGGCCTGCTCCTCGCGGGCGCGGGCGACGCGCTCGCGTCCGAGCGAGAAGGTGACCGAGATGAGCGAGCCGACGATCACCAGCAGGACGATGGCCGCGGCCGCCAGCGCCACCTTGTTCTGCGCGGCGAAGCGCTTGAGCAGCTCCCACGACGAGTAGTGGTAGGCGCGCAGCTTACTGCCGGTCATGTACGCGGCGATCTCGTCGGCGACTTCCTTGGCGGAGGCGTAGCGCTCGGCCTTGTTCTTCTGCAGGCACTTCTCGGCCACCGCGGCCAGCTCGGGAGGCGCGTCCGAGCACCACTCGCGCACCGGCATCAGCGGTTCCTTGACCACCTCGTGCAGCGTCTCCACCGGCGTCTTGCCGGCGAAGGGCGGGTGCCCGGTGAGGATCTCGTAGAGCACCGCGCCCAGGCCCCAGACGTCGGAGCGGTCGTCGATCTCGTCGACCAGCCCCTTGGCCTGCTCCGGGCTCATGTACGACGGGGTGCCCACGGCGGTGCCGGCGGCGGTCTCGCTGGAGGAGGCGCGCTTCATCGCCTCCAGCTCCTTCTGCAGGTCGTGCGCGCGGATGTCGCGCTCGCCGCGGACCTTGGCCACGCCCCAGTCGAGCAGCACCGTCTCGCCGAACTCGCCCACCATCACGTTCTCGGGCTTCAGGTCGCGGTGGACGACGCCGCGGCTGTGGGCGAAGGACATGGCCTTGCACAGGTCCCAGAAGGCGCCCAGCCGCTTGAGCCGGTCGGGGAGCGTCAGGCACTCGGCGAGCGCGGCGGAGAGGGTCTTCCCGCGCACGAAGCGCATCGTGTAGTAGAGCTGCCCGGTGTCGCGGCGGCCCACCTCGTGGACCGGGACGATGTTGGGGTGCTCCAGCGCCGCGGTGACGCGCGCCTCGCGCAGGAAGCGCACCTTGCCGGGGGTCGAGCGCTTGGAGGCCCCGGACGGCGGCAGGCTCTGCGAGCCGTCGGAGGCGTCGCGCATGACCTTGAAGGCCACCTCGCGCTCCATCTCGGCGTCCCAGGCCAGGAGGATGCGCGCCTGCCCGCCGCGGCCGTGCACCCCGCGCATCTCGTAGCGGCCGGGGTGTTCCCCGGCGACGCCCGCGTCGTCGTCCTCGCCCCCGAGCGCTTTCTCGGCCGCCTCGATCATCGTCTCCCGCTGGAGGGCGGCCTTCTGGCGGTTGGACTTGCGCGAGCTGGCGGCGGGCTCGGCCATGGTGGAGACCGAGTTGTTCTCGGTGCGGGCGACGGCCTGCTCCAGCAGCCGGCGCTCGTCGTCGGTGAGGACGCCGGCCTGGACCAGGCACCCGGCCAGCTCGTTGGCGGTCCGGGCCTCGGCGACGCCGGGCACGCCGGCGATCTCCTCGGCGGTGGCGTACTCCAGGTCCACCGCGAGCATCGCGAAAAGCAGTCTCTCGAGTGGGTGGCCGCTGTCCATGACCCCGCGCCGGCAGGAGGCGAAAAGACGATAGTGGCAAAAAAACGGCGGGATGTCCGCAGGGCCCGGCCTGTCCCGCCGGCGCGACGCATCGTTGTCGCGTGCGCATCGCCGTCTTCGACACCCGCCCGTACGACCGCGAGGCTTTCGAGGAGGCCAACGCCCGCTTCGGCCACGAGCTGTCCTTCTTCGAGGCGCGGCTGACCTCGAGGACGGTCGCGCTCGCGCGGGGCCACGGCGCGGTCTGCCCCTTCGTCAACGACCGGCTGGACGCGCCAACGATCGACGCCCTCGGCCAGGTGGGCGTGCGGCTCATCGCCCTGCGCTCGGCCGGCTTCAACCACGTGGACCTGGTGGCGGCGGCGAGGAGCGGCTTGCCGGTGGTCCGGGTGCCCGAGTACTCGCCCCACGCCGTGGCGGAGCACACCTTCGCCCTGCTGCTCTCGCTCGTCCGGAAGATCCCCAGGGCCTGGCTGCGCGTGCGCGACGCCAACTTCTCGCTCGACGGGCTGGTGGGCTTCGACCTGGCCGGCAAGACCTTCGGGATCGTCGGCACCGGGCGGATCGGGGCGGTCGTGGCCAGCATCGCCGCCGGCTTCGGGTGCCACGTGCTGGCCTACGACGTCCAGCCGCTGCAGGTGCTCGCGGACGACCTGGGGCTGCAGTACGTCGGGCTCGAGCAGCTCTACCGCGACTCGGAGATCATCTCGTTGCACGTGCCGCTGACTCCGCAGACCTTTCACCTGCTCGACGTGGCGGCGTTCGCCCGGATGCGGCGGGGCGTGGTGGTGCTCAACACCGGCCGCGGCGCGCTCATCGACAGCCGGGCGCTCATCGGCGCGCTCAAGACCGGGCAGGTCGGCGGGGCGGGGCTGGACGTCTACGAAGAGGAGGAAGGCCTCTTCTTCCGGGACCTGTCCGGGCAGGTGCTGCAGGACGACACGCTGGCGCGGCTGCTGACCTTCCCGAACGTGCTCATCACCTCGCACCAGGCGTTCCTGACCCGCGAGGCGCTCGCCAACATCGCGAAGACGACGCTGGGCAACGTCAGCGCCTACGAGGCGGGGCAGCTGCAGAACGAGGTCCGCGCCCGGGACGTGATCCGGCCGGCCCAGGAGCCGCAGCACGCGTGAGATGCGCTCGCGCCGGGAGTAGAGTCGCCGGCCGCTCGACGATCCAGGAGCCTTCATGACCGGCAGCGCGGCCTCATGCCGAGAACGCCTCTCCCGCCTCTCGAGGCAGCAGCAGGTCGTCGCCTACCTCGCCTTCGCGAACGAGATCACCGTCGCGGCGCGCTCGGACTTCCTGGACGGCCTGGAGGGCTTCGAGCGGGCGAAGCAGTGCAACGAGGCGCTCCACAGGATCGTGGCGCACTCGGTCCGGCTCGAGACCGGACAGGCGGACCTCGGCGCGGTCCAGTCCTTCGCGGGGATCGTCTGCGAGGCGGCGAGCAACCGGGGCTGGATTCCGCTGCTGAGCCGCGGGATCGCCCTGGCCGAGAGCGGCGGGAGGCTCAGCCGGCCCAGCAGCCCTAGCTCTTCCTGGTCGGCGCCGCGGGCTTCTTCTTGACCTTGGCCTTGGCCTTCGCGGCCTTCGGCGGCAGCGTCTTGGCGTAGGCGAAGGCCTTCTTCACCCATGCGCCGAGCAGCTCCTCGTCCTCGAGGCTGGCGAACTGCACGTACTCCTTCATCGCGCGCCCGGGCATCGGCATGAACGGCTGCGTGCCCGGCTCCTTCATCAGCGCCGCGCGCTGCTCCTCGGCGAGGCGCACGACGATCGAGTTGCCGAACACGCCGGTGAACATCTGCCCATTCAGGAACGCGCAGGGGTAGCCGAACATCGAGCGAGGCTCGCAGGCGAGACCCTCGATCAGCGAGGCGAACAGGTCCTTGGTCTCCGGCGTGGCTTTCACGAACTTGGGCACGGGTCCTCCGCGGCTCTGAGGCGAGAGGCTCCAGGGTCGACTGCCTCGGGGGTCCGCCGCAAGTGTCCGAGGTGCTAGCCTCCTCGCGGGAGGTCGTCATGAAGAAGGTCCGCTGGCTGGTCGACGCCGCCCTCGTGGGGGTGCTCGGGCTCTTCGCCCCGACCGCCGCACGGGGCTCCGTCGACGCGGGCGTGCCCGATGCGGGCGCGGTGGACGACACGCCGCGCGCGCTCTATGGCGCCCAGGGCTGCGCGGCGTCGGGCGCTGAGACCGGCGCCCTTCCCGGAGCCGCCCTCGCCGTCGGCGCGCTGCTGCGGCGCCGGCGGAAGTCCTCGGAGCGCTAGGCCACCGCGCGCAGGATGGCGGCGATCTCCTGTCGCGTCATCGGCGGGCGCCCGGGCAGTCGGCCCTGCTTGTCGTGGGCGATGCGCACCGTGTCCTCGGCGTAGGTGTCGATCCGCTCGGTCCCGATCTTCAGCTGGGATAGCCGGGTGGGGCAGCCGATGGACTTCAAGAAGGTCTCGAAGCGGTGGACGCCTTCGAGGGCGGCGTCGAGGTCTCCCGGGGCCGCGGCTTCGACTCCGAAGACGCGCTGCGCGAACTGGACGAAGCGCTCGGGGCGGGCGCGCGCGGCGTGCCGCATCCAGCCGGGGTTGACCACCGCCAGCCCGGCGCCGTGAGCCACGTCGTGGTGGGCGGAGATGACGTGCTCGATCATGTGGACGGGGAAGGGCGCGTTGCAGCCGACCTGCACCCAGCCGTTGAGCGCCAGCACCGAGGCCCACTGGATCTGCGAGCGCGCCTCGAGGTCGCGCCCGTTGGCCACGGCCTTGGGGCCCCACTCCAGCGCGGCGAGCAGCACGCCTTCGGCGAAGCGGTCCTGGATGGGCGTGCCGTCGACGCCGTTGAAGTAGCCCTCGGTGACGTGGGTGAAGAGGTCGGCGACGCCGTAGGCCGTGTGGTCGGGCGGGACGCTGACCGTCAGCTGGGGGTCGACGACCGCGACGCGCGGGTAGAGCGCCTCGGCGATGACGTAGGACTTCTCGGTGGTCTTCTCGTTGGTGATGACCGCGCCGTCGTTCATCTCCGAGCCGGTCGCGGCCAGCGTGGGCACGGTGACGACGGGCAGCGCCCGCGTGGGCAGCCGCTGCTCGGCCTGGCCGTGGGCGATCATGTCCCACGGGTCGCCCTCGTAGAACACCGCCGCGGCCATGACCTTGGCGGCGTCCATGGTGCTGCCGCCGCCGAGCGCGACGACCACGTCGCAGGCCTCGCTGCGGGCCAACTGGGCGCCGCGCAGCACGGTCGCAAGCCGCGGGTTGGGCTCGACGCCCGAGCACTCGACCACCGTGACCCCGGCCGCGGTCAGGCTGGCCATCGCCCGCTCGAACGTCCCGTGGCGCTTGACGCTGCCGCCGCCGGTCACCAGCAGCGCGCGCTTGCCGTTGCGGCGGACCTCCGCGCCCAGCTTCTCGAGGCAGCCGGCGCCGAACACCAGGCGGGTGGGGTTCTGGAACTCGAAGCGCATCGAAGGCCTCCTTCGGGCGGGGGTGGGTCTGGCGCACTCTTACCGGCGCGACCGGCTGCCGCGCAACCTGCTCGAAAGGCCTGGTCCCGGGCAAGCGCCTTGCGGCAGGGAAGGCGGCGGATCGACCGAGGGCTGCTCTCTGCGGTGATGTCGGACGCGCGTGCTATCACGCGGGCATTCCCACCACCGGAGGTCCGCCGCCGTGCCTGCCGTCCGCCGCATCTCGATGCTCAAGACCATGCTCGCCGAGGTGTCCCGCGCCCAGGAGTTGCTGGACAAGGAGCGCTACGACGACGCGCGCGAGATCCTAGAGCGCGCCCACGCCTACTGCACCGACGAGGGGCTGCGCTCCGCCCACGTGCTCTGGCTGCTCGCCGTCACCTGCGACTTCCTCGACGATCTGCCGCAGGCGCTGCAGTACGCGGAGCAGGCCATCGAGCTCGATCCCGCCTCGCCGGCGCTGCGCCGCTCCTACGAGATCGTCGTCGACCGGCTGCGGATCGCCGTCAGCGAGGCCAAGCCCGACGACGTGGAGACCCCGCGCCTCTACGAACTCTTGCTGCGCGTGGAGGAGGCCGACGTCGCCAGCCACCTCGCCATGGCCCGCTGGCACGCCGAGGCGGGCGACCCCGCCGCCGCGTGGCGCGTGCTGGAGGCGCTCACCGTGCTCGCGCCGTCGCACCGCGAGGCCTGGTCGCTCAAGGCCCGCGTGGCGCGGACGCTGGGCAAGGTGCAGGAGGCGCGCGAAGCGGAGTCGCAGGCGGCCGGCCTGGACGAGCTGCGGACCCTCGGCTTTCCGATTAGCGGGACCAACGCTCGCGCATAAGTTCGTTTGCGCGTTCGCAGGGCCGGCGCGTTCCCGCGGCTCGCCGTTCAATTCGTCACGAGTCGCTTGGAGCGGGTTGGAATGCGCAGCCCGGCAGCCGAGGGCCAACCCGATTTTCCTCAAGGCTTCCAAGGGGGTACGGGGGGTGTGCTCTGGCCCCCTGAAAGGGTTGACATTACGGGTATTTAAGCGGTAGAACGCCGCTCGTAGTACGGCCCTTCTTCCCAGGGCTTGGAGGTGGCTTCGGTTGGTTGATTGGAGGGTGCGACCTCCAGCCCCATTCCCCAAAGTGGGTCCCCAGCGGTTCATCCAAGGAGTCCTCAATGAGCAAGCAAGTCGACGCATTCATGGCAGACCTGATCGCGAAGAACCCCTCGGAGCCTCAGTTCCATCAGGCGGTGCGCGAGGTCATCGAGTCGGTCATGCCGGTGGTGGAGTCGAACCCGGCCTACAAGCAGGCGAAGCTGCTCGAGCGGATGACCGAGCCGGAGCGCGTCCTGATGTTCCGCGTGCCCTGGGTCGACGACAAGGGCCAGGTCCAGGTCAACCGCGGCTACCGCGTGCAGTTCAATAGCGCCATCGGTCCCTACAAGGGCGGCCTGCGCTTCCACAGCTCGGTGACCCTGGGCGTGCTCAAGTTCCTGGGCTTCGAGCAGACCTTCAAGAACAGCCTGACCGGCCTGCCCATGGGCGGCGGCAAGGGCGGCTCGGACTTCGACGCGCGCGGCAAGAGCGACATGGAGGTCATGCGCTTCTGCCAGGCCTTCATGAGCGAGCTGTTCCGCCACATCGGCGAGGACACCGACGTGCCCGCCGGCGACCTCGGCGTGGGCGGCCGCGAGATCGGCTACCTGTTCGGCATGTACAAGAAGCTCTCCAACACCTTCACCGGCGTGCTCACCGGCAAGGGCCTGGAGTGGGGCGGCTCGCTCGTCCGCACCGAGGCCACCGGCTACGGCGCCACCTACTTCGCCCAGGAGATGCTGGCGGCCCGCGGCGACTCGCTCAAGGGCAAGACCTGCGTCATCTCCGGCGCCGGCAACGTCGGCCTGCACGTCGTCGAGAAGGTCAACCACCTCGGCGGCAAGGTCGTCGCCATGACCGACTACGACGGCACCGTGGTCGACATGGACGGCATCAACGAGGAGAAGTGCAACTGGACCAAGGACCTGGTCTTCGGCCGCCGCGGCAGCCTGAAGGAGTACGTCAAGAAGTTCCCCAAGGCCGAGTTCAAGGAGAAGGGCAAGAGCTGGGCCGTCAAGTGCGACATCGCCTTCCCCACGGCTTGCGAGAACGAGCTCAACGGCGAGGACGCCAAGACCCTGGTCAAGAACGGCTGCTTCATGGTCGTCGAAGGCGCGAACATGCCCTCGACCCCCGAGGCCATCGAGGTCTTCCTGCAGAACAAGGTCGCCTTCGCGCCCGGCAAGGCCAGCAACGCCGGCGGCGTGGCCACCTCGGGCCTGGAGATGGCCCAGAACGCCCAGCACCTCAACTGGACCAGCGAAGAGGTCGATGCCCGCCTGCTCGGCATCATGAAGGGCATCCACAAGACCTGCGTGCAGCACGGCAAGGACGGCACCTACATCAACTACCTCAAGGGCGCCAACATCGGCGGCTTCATCAAGGTCGCGAACGCGATGCTTGCCCAGGGCGTGGCCTGGTAGTCGATACCAGTCGATAGTTGATAGTCGATAGTCGATAGGTAAGAGCGAAGCCGGGCTCCCGAAAGGGTGCCCGGCTTCGTGCTTGCGGGCGCGGAAACGGCGCTCGGGCGGGTTCCCTCCTCCGGCGGCTCAGCTATCGACTATCGACTGTTGACCATCGACTTCCCGATCATCGATAGGTCAGAGCGAAGCCGGGCTCCCGAAAGGGTGCCCGGCTTCGTGCTTGCGGGCGCGGAAATGGCGCACGGGCGGGTTCCCTTCTCGGCGGTTCAGCTATCGACTATCGACTGTTGACCATCGACTCCCCGATCGTCGATGGGCCAGAGCGAAGCCGGGCTCCCGAAAGGGCGCCCGGCTTCGTGCTTGCGGGCGCGGAAATGGCGCACGGGTGGGTTCCCTTCTCGGCGGTTCAGCTATCGACTATCGACTGTTGACTATCGACTCCCTAGAATTCGCCTCCCCATGGCAACCACCGACGTCCGATCCGCCCGCGGCCAGGACCCCTGGTACGTCACCTTCCACGACCTGATGCCCTTCAGGGTCCGCGAGATCCTGCTCGTCAGCTCGCCCTACGACGCCTTCACCCTCGAGGAGGACGGGCGGCTCACCGAGCGCATCTTCACCGAGAACGCGGAGATCAGCCTCTCGACCGCCCCGCGCATCACCCACTGCTCCACCGGCGCCCGCGCCTTCGAGCTGATGGCCGAGCGGCGCTTCGACCTGGTGATGACGATGGTCCGCATCGCCGACACCGACGTGTCCTCCTTCGGCCGCAAGGTCAAGGAGCTCTACCCCACCATGCCGGTGGTCCTGCTGGTGCTGACCGAGGCGGACCTCAACGCCTTCCCCGGCGGCGTCGACGGCCAGTCCATCGACCACACCTTCTGGTGGACCGGCGACGCGCGCATCATCCTGGCCATCGTCAAGCTGGTGGAGGACAGCCTCAACGCTCCCCACGACACCGCCGCCGCGGGGGTGCGCTGCATCATCGTGGTCGAGGACTCCGTCCGGCGCTACTCGAGCTTCCTGTCGCTGCTGTACGCGGAGCTGATGGCGCAGTCGAACTCGCTGTCCGCCGAGGGCGTCAACGACCTGACCCGCATCCTGCGGATGCGCGCCCGGCCCAAGCTGCTGCTCGCCCGCAGCTACGAGGAGGCGCTGGGGCTGTACCGCCGCTACCAGGACTTCGTGGTCGCCGCCATCAGCGACGTGCGCTACCCGCGCGGCGGCGAGGAGGACCCCCGGGCCGGGTTCGCGCTGGTCAAGGCCATCCGCGAGGAGGACCCCGAGCTGCCGCTGCTGCTGCAGTCCGCCGAGGCCGAGAACGCCGCGCTGGCCGCCGCCGCCGGCGTCCACTACGCCGACAAGAACTCCACCGAGCTGCTCAAGAAGATCCAGAGCTTCGTCACCGAGAGCCTGGGCTTCGGCGACTTCGTCTTCCGGCTCCCCGACCGCACCGAGGTCGGCCGCGCCAAGACCATGTGGGAGCTCGAGCAGCTGCTGCGCACCGTGCCCGGCGGCTCGCTCGAGTACCACGCCAACCGCAACCACTTCTCGCTGTGGATGATGGCCCGCTGCATGTTCGACCTCGCCCGGCGGGTGCGCCCAACCAAGCCCTCCGACTTCGGTGGCGCCGAGGGGTTGCGGAAGTACCTTGTCGGCGTGGTCGAGGAAGCCAGGCTGAAGCACCAGGAGGGAGTCATCACCGACTTCTCCTCCAAGCAGGCGGGGCCCGACACCCCGTTCCTGCGAGTCGGCAGCGGCTCCATCGGCGGCAAGGCCCGCGGCCTCGCGTTCGTCTCCTCGGTGCTCGCCCGCCACGCGCTCAAGGACAAGTTCGGCGACCTGCAGGTGCGCATCCCCCGGTCGATCGTGGTCCCCACCGACGAGTTCGACCGCTTCATGGAGACCAACCGCATCCTCGACGGGGGGCTCAAGACCCTTGACGAGAAGGCGATCCTCAACCGCTGCCTGGTGGGCCGGCTCTCCGAGCCGCTGATGGAGAACCTCAAGCGGGCCGTCGCCCACTTCAAGGGCCCGCTCGCGGTGCGCTCCTCCAGCCTGCTCGAGGACAGCCAGCTGCAGCCGTTCGCCGGCATCTACAACACGTACATGCTGCCGAACAACCACAGCGACCCCGAAGTGCGCTTCCAGGAGCTGTGCCAGGCCATCAAGGCCGTCTACGCCTCGACCTACTCGGCGGACGCGCGCGCCTACATCGACGGCACGCCGTACTCGCTCGAGGAAGAGAAGATGGCGGTGCTCATCCAGGAGATCGTCGGGGCCGCCTACGGGCAGCGCTTCTACCCGAACGCCTCCGGGGTCGCCGTCTCCTACAACTACTACCCGATCGGCCACCAGAAGGCGGACGACGGGCTGGCGATGGTGGCGCTGGGCCTGGGGCAGACCATCGTCCAGGGCGGGCAGACGCTGCAGTTCTCGCCCTCGGCGCCCAACATCCTCCCGCAGTTCGGCTCGCCGCAGGACTACCTGCGCTACTCGCAGCGGCAGTTCTGGGCGCTGGACCTCTCGCGCCAGCGGGTGGACTTCACCGCCGGCGCCGAGGCCTCCCTGGTCCAGCTGGACGTGGCCGAGGCCGAGCCGGACGGCACGCTCAAGCTGGTGGGCAGCGTCTACAAGCCCGACGACGACGTCATCCGCGACGACCTCAGCCAGGCCGGACCGCGGGTGGTCACCTTCCACAACATCCTCAAGTGGGGCGCCATCCCCATGCCCGAGGCCCTGGCGGAAGTGCTGCGCCTGTTCCGCGACGGCATGGGCTGCCCGGTGGAGGTGGAGTTCGCCCTCGACGCCGGCGACTGGGGCCGGTCGCCGGAGCGCGGGGTGGACCCCAAGCCGCCGACGCTGTTCGTCCTGCAGGTGCGCCCGCAGGGCACCCAGCTGATGGAGACCGACGTCGACACCGAGGCGGTCGACGAGGACCAGGTGCTGTGCCGCACCGACCGCTCGCTGGGGCACGGCTGCATCGAGACCATCAAGGACATCGTCTTCGTCAAGCGCCAGGAGCTGGAGGCCCACGAGACGCCGGCCATCGCCGACCAGGTGGGGGCGGTCAACGCCCGGCTCTCCGCGGAGAAGAAGCCGTACCTGCTGGTCGGGCCGGGCCGCTGGGGCTCGTCGGATCCGCGGCTGGGCATCCCGGTGAAGTGGGCGCAGATCGCCGGGGCCAAGGTCATCGTCGAGACGCCGTTCGGCCAGCGCGAGGTGGAGCCCAGCCAGGGCGCGCACTTCTTCCACAACGTCACCAGCTTCCGCATCGGCTACCTGACGCTCTCCAACCTCGAGCACCAGCACACCGCCCACCAGCGGCAGTGCGACCTGGCCTGGCTCGAGGCGCAGAAGGAGTTCGTCGAGACGGCCGACGTGCGGCACATCAAGCTCGAGAAGCCGATCCGGGTCCTGCTCGACGGCAAGAAGAGCCGCGCGACCATCCTCAAGCCGGCGAATTAGGCGGAGTACCCGCCCTCCGCGGCCGGGGCGGGCGGTCGTTGGTTGCCGGCGGCGTCAGCGCCGGGACGGGCGCGTCCGAACGATCGAACGTCGGTCCGCGCGGCGAAACGACCGACTACTGCCGGCCCCGGCGCGGGGCCGGGTACTCCCGCCAGTTCGAGGCCGGGGCCTTTCGTCGAAGAGTCAGAGCGGCAGGCAGAACTCGCGGATCACCATCATGTGCTGCATGAAGGTCGCGCCGCTGTCGGTCTTCTGCACCGGCGCGACGTCTGCGAGCGGCGTGTAGACGCGGCTGTCGAAGACCAGCCCGTTGGTGAACGTGTTCGAGCCGATCTTCAGCGGCGCCTCCAGCGCGTCCAGGCCGGAGTTGGCCATGACCCAGTCCAGCGGGTCGCCGCGGCTGGCGTTGGTGTTGCCGTTGCCCTTCTGATCGGCGGGCCAGGGCGAGCCGGTGACCACCACCTGCTTGAGGGTGGAGATGCTCGTCTCGGTGCGGCTGCCGGTGTTGAGGTCGCCGCCGATGACCAGGAAGTCGCCGGCGGGGATGTTGGCCTTGACGTTGGCGACGATGGCGTTGGCCTCGGCCGCTCGCGTGCCCGCCGTCGAGGTCATCAGGTGCAGGCTCACCACCCAGAGGTCCTTGGGGCCCGGCACGTCGATGTGCGCCCAGACGAAGTCGCGGTTGGGGGTCTCGGTGTCCTGCCACTCCCCGGCGGCGATGATCGGGAAGCGGCTGATGACGCCGTTGGGGATCTGCTCGGCTGGCTCGCGCCAGTGCCAGAAGTTGGCGCCGAAGGCGGTGGTGATCATGGCGCGGATGTCGGACTCGTTGTTCCAGGCGTAGTTGAACTCCTGGATCATCACGACGTCGGGCTCGAGCCCCTGGAAGATGCGGATGCCCTCGCCCGGGTCGTAGGACTGCAGGTTGCCGCTGGTCAGGTTCGCCGCGGCGATCTTGATGCAGTACGGCGGGGTGGACCCGCTGCAGGGCCCGCAGTCCAGCTCACCGCCGCAGTCGTCCGGGACCTTGCCGCAGGTGCGGCCCAGGTCGGCGCAGGTCTTGGGCGTGCAGGCGCAGACGTTGTCGGCGCCGCAGGCGTTCGGGGCGCCGCAGAAGCCGCAGTACACCGTCCGCGGGTTGCCGCAGTGGGCGTCGGTCTCGGTGAGGGTCCCGCAGTTCTTGGCCAGCCGGCCGCACATCTGCTGGGCGGTCTCGGGAGTGCAGCCGTCGGGGCAGCCGACCACGCAGGCGTCCGGGCACTCGCCGCACAGGACCGTGCGCAGGTCGCCGCAGAGGTCGGTGGCGGTGATGGAGCCGCAGAAGGTGTTCAGGCGCGTGCACAGCTCGGCGTCCGTCTCCGGCGTCGGGCAGCGGCCGCAGACGTTCTGCGCCCCGCCGTAGCCGCAGGTGTCGGGTGCGGTGCAGGTGCCGCACTCCACCGTGCGCGGCTGGTTGCAGAGGTCCCTGGCCTGGATGGCGTCGCAGTCCTTGCCGAAGCGCTTGCACAGCTCGGCGTCGGTCTCGCTGCAGGTCCCGTCGCCGCAGACGCCCTGGGCCCCCGAGCCGCCGCAGGTCTGGGGCGCGGTGCAGTCGCCGCACTGCGCGGTCCGGTCGGCCCCGCAGCGGTCCCTGGCGGCGAGCGGCCCGCAGTTGCGGCCCTGGGCCAGGCAGAGCTCGCCGTCGGACTCGGGCTCGCAGGGCGGGATGCCGCAGACGTGGTCGGCCCCGGCGCCGCCGCAGGTCTCGGGCAGGGTGCAGGTCCCGCAATTCAGGGACGTGCCGCAGCCGTCCTCGAGCGAGCCGCAGTTGAACGCCCCGCAGCTGAGCGGCAGGCAGGCGTCGCCGGGATCGACCTGGGCGTCGGGCGCCGCGTCGGCGGGGCCGGAGGGCGGCTGAGGAGGGCAGGAGCAAAGCAGGATCAGCGGAACGACGAAGAGGCTTCGACGCATGGAGGGAGTCTCGGAGGTGAAGGTCGCCGACGCCGGCCGGGGACGGCACCGATGATTGGAGCACAGGCGGGCCTCGCCAAGGAAGCACTCGCTGGCGGGGCAGCGGCGCGCTTGCTATCAAATCGCCCGGCAACCCAATCGGAGGATGAGGCCATGGCTCAGGGAACCGGCAAGAGGATCGGGGTGGTGCTGGCGGGGTGTGGCTACCTGGACGGCTCGGAGATCCACGAGGCGACCGTGACGCTGCTCGAGCTGGATCGGCTCGGGGCGACGGTGCGCGCCGCGGCCCCGGACGTCCCGCAGATGCACGTGGTCGACCACCTCGCGGGCAAGCCGACCGCCGAGAAGCGCGGAGTGCTCCTCGAGGCCTCGCGCCTCGTGCGCGGCAAGATCGAGCCGCTCTCGAACCTGAAGGCCTCCGACCTGGACGCCGTGGTCTTCCCCGGCGGGTTCGGCGTGGCCAAGAACCTGTGCACCTTCGCGGTCGACGGGCCCAAGTTCAAGGTCGAGCCCCAAGTCGAGCGGCTGGTGAAGGAGATGCACGCCGCCCACAAGCCCATGGGCTTCATCTGCATCGCCCCGGTCATCGCCGCCAAGGTGCTGGGAGACCAGCACCCGCGCCTGACCATCGGCGACGACCGGGAGACCGCGGCGGTGCTGGAGGGCCTGGGCGCCAAGCACGTGGTCTGCAAGGTCGACGAGATCGCCGTCGACGAGCGCCTCAAGGTCGTCTCCACGCCCGCCTACATGCTCGGGCCGACGATCGCCCCGGTGGCGGCGGGCATCGCCAAGCTGGTCGCCAAGCTGATCGAGCTGGCGTGACGCGCGCTTGGCCCCAAGCCTGGGCGCCCAACGCCCAAAGGCCTGGAGCCCGAAGACCCAGGGTCTGGAGCCTGTCATGAGAGCCATCTGCATCCGCGAGCCCGGCGGCCTCGACGTGCTGGAGATGCGCGAGGTGGCGGAGCCCGAGCCCGGGCCGCACGAGATTCGCGTCGCGGTGCGCGCGACGGGGCTGAACCGCGCCGATCTGCTGCAGCGCCGCGGGATGTACCCGCCGCCGCCGGGCGAGCGCGAGGACATCCCGGGCCTGGAGTTCTCCGGCGTCGTCGAGGCGCTGGGCCCGGGCGCGACCCGCTTCAAGATCGGCGATCGGGTGATGGGCCTGGTGGGCAGCGGCGCCTACGCCGAGAAGGTGGCGCTCCACGAGCGCACGGCCATCCGCGTGCCGCAGGGCGTGGAGCTGGTGGAGGCCGCGGCCATCCCCGAGGCGTTCGTCACCGCGAGCGACGCGCTGCTCCGGCAGGCAGAGCTGCGGCCGGGCGAGCAGGTCCTGGTCCACGCAGTGGGCAGCGGGGTGGGCACCGCGGCGCTGCAGGTCGCCCGGCTCGCCGGGGCGACGGTGCTGGGGAGCTCGCGGACCGAGGACAAGCTCAAGCGCTGCAAGGCGCTGGGGCTGGAGCACGGGCTGCACCTGCAGTCGACGCGCTTCGCCGACGAGGTCCGGGTGCTGACCGGCGGGGCGGGGGTGGACGTGGTGCTCGACCTGGTGGGCGGCGACTACGTGGAGGAGGACCTGGCGGCGATGGCGCCCAAGGGTCGGCTGATCCTGGTGGGGCTGATGGCGGGCAACTTCGCCAAGCTGCCGCTCGGGCTCCTGCTCACCAAGCGGCTGGTGGTGCGTGGGACGGTGCTCCGGTCGCGGCCCATCGAAGAGAAGATCGAGGCGGCGCTCACCTTCGAGCGCGAGCTGGTGCCGCAGTTCGAGCAGGGCAGGCTCAGCCCGGTCATCGACGAGGCGGTCTCCGTCTCGGACGTCAAGCGCGCCCACGAGCGGCTGGAGACCAACGCCTCGTTCGGCAAGATCGTGCTGGTCTGGTGAGGACCCAACGCAAAGGGCCCGCGCCCGGCGGGCCCCTCGAGTTTTCGTGATTCGGAGCGGCAGGCGGCCTACGCGCCTGTCGAAGGCCCGTGACTACTTGCTAAGCGGCCTTCTGGACCTTGCCGGCCTTCAGGCAGCGGGTGCAAACGCGCACGCGCTTGATGCTGCCCTTGAAGTTGGCGCGGATGCTCTGGAGATTGGGCAGCGAGCGCTTCTTGGTCTTGTTGTTGGCGTGGCTGATGTTGTTGCCGACCAGGGGGCCCTTGCCGCAGATGTCGCACTTGAAAGCCATGACGTTGCTCCTCTACGCCGCCGACTGATTTGGGTCCGGCCGGCTGCTGCAAAAAGGTTGCGTAATTTGCCGAAGGACGCCGAAAAAAGCAAGTCCCTTCGCCAGGAAAGCCAGTGAGCCAGGCCTCGGTGCCTAGGCCTTGGGCGCCATCCGGGCCCGGACCAGCGCCGCCAGGGTGCGCACGCCGTGGCCGGTCGCTCCCTTGGCGTAGTAGCCGCGCTCCTTGGGGCTGGTCGACGTCCCGGCGATGTCCAGGTGGACCCAGGGCGTCTGCCCGACGAATTCCCTGAGGAACATCGCGGCGTTGATGGCTCCTCCCCAGCGGTCGCCGGTGTTCTTCAGGTCGGCGATCTCGCTCTTGAGCGACTCCCTCTGGAGGTCGCTGATGGGCAGGCGCCACATCTCCTCGCCGCAGCCCTTGGCGGCCTCCAGCACCTCCCAGACCGCCGCGTCGTCGGTGCCGAAGACGCCGGTGATGTAGTTGCCCAGGGCCACCACGCAGGCGCCGGTCAGCGTCGCGACGTCGACGAGGATGGCCGGCTCGAGCTCGTTCGCCCAGGCGAGCACGTCGCCCAGGACCAGGCGCCCCTCGGCGTCGGTGTTGGTGATCTCGACCGTCTTGCCCAGGCGCGAGACCAGCACGTCGCCGGGCCGGTAGGCGCGGCCGCTGGGCATGTTCTCGCAGGCGCCCAGGAAGGCGTGGACGGGGAAGGGGGGCTGGAGCTGCGCGACCACCTTCATGGCGCCCAGCACCGCCGCGGCGCCGGCCATGTCCGTCTTCATCTCCACCATCCCGTCGGTGGGCTTGAGCGACAAGCCGCCGGAGTCGAAGGTGATGGCCTTGCCCACCAGCACCACGGGCTTGGTCTTGGCCTTGGCCTGCTTCTTCCCTCCGCCGCCGGCGGGCTCGTACCAGACGTGGACGAGCTGCGGGCCCTCGGCGCTGCCCTGGGCGACGCCCATGAACAGGCCCATGCGCAGCGCTTCGATCTTGTCCTGGTCGAGGGCCTCGAACTTGAGCTTGCCGTCGACGGCCATCTGCCGCGCCGCGAGGGCGAGGTCGGTGGGGCCGAGCTGGTTGGCCGGCTCGTTGACCAGGTCGCGCGCCCAGTTGGTGGCCTCGCAGACCCGCTCCGCCCAGGCGAGGGCGTCGGCGAGCTCGCGGCTCTTGGGCGTCTTGGCGGGCAGCAGCAGGTTGGCCTGGCGGGTCTCGCGGGCCGGCTTGTCCTTCTCGCCCGTCTTGTACCGATCGAAGCGGTAGGCGCCCAGGAGCAGGCCCTCGGCGGCCGCCTCGACGCAGCCGGCGATCTCGCGGACGTCCGGGAGAGCAAGGGCAACGGTGGCGGCGCCGACCCTGCGCGCGGCCTTGGCGCCCTTGCCGGCGGCCATCCGCAGCGCCTCGGGCGCGAACGACTGGCGCGCGCCGAGTCCGAGGAGCAGGACCCGGGCGGCCGGGAGGCGTTCGTGGGACTGGAGGGTGAGGCTGGAGTCGGCCTTGCCCCTGAACTGCTCCTCGGCGGCCACGCGGAAGACGAGGCCGCCCAGCGCCGCGTCCAGCGCCGCCAGCGGGGCAGGGGCCTTCTTGGCGCCGCCGGCCAGGTCGGACTCGAAGACCGGGACGAGCAACAGGTCGCACTTCTGCAGGGTGAGGTCACCGGAGGCGAGGGCGAGCTTCATCGAGGGCGGACTCCAGGAGGGGAACGTGTTGACTGTCGGCGAGGGCGAAAATCTAGCACGGAGCCGCGAGCCCGCCCGGCGAAGTGCGCAGCGAGCGCCGGCCGGTTAGAGTGCCGGCCGGCCGCAGGCCTTGCGCAGGGAGAAATCGATCGTGACGCCGCAGCAACTCGAGGAGCTCAGGGCCACCGCGCTGGACCACGTCAACGCCGGACGGATGGACGAGGCGCTGGCGGTCTTCACGACGATCGCCCAGCACGACCCCGACGCGGCCGACGGGTGGATCAACCTCGCCGCGGCGGAGCGCGGGGTGGGGCGCCTGGAGCTGGCGGCCGAGCACTTCGGCACGGGCGTCGAGCTGCTGCGCAAGGCCGGCCACGAGGACAAGGGCCTGCTCGCCACCGCCCTGCATGCCTGGGGCGCGACGCTGGAGGCGCTGGAGCTGACGGACGAGGCGGCGGCCGCCTACCGCGAGTCGGCGAAGAACGACCCGCGCGCGCCGACTCCGCTGGCCGCGCTCTCCACGCTGCTGGCCCGCGCCGGGCACCTGCGCGACGCCGACAAGGTCGCCACCGAGTACTGCATGGCCGCGGTGAGCATCCTGGCCGAGAAGCAGAACATCGCCCAGGTCCGCAAGTTCCAGAAGGCGCTCAAGAACGCCTCCGCGGTCGACGGCAACCTCATCCTCGTCGCCACCCGCGAGGCCTACGTGAGGAGCTTCGACGAGGCGGTCACCAAGCTCCCGCCGGGCGTGCAGATCGAGGCCGAGCCCTACACGCACGGGCCCGGAGGCCAGGCGGTGCCGGTGCTGGCCGACCAGGACCGGCCCTTCTCCCGCGTGCGCTTCGACGCGGTCGAGCCCCAGAGCGGGCAGCGCTGGATGATCCACGACGCCCCGACCTACGGCTTCCCCAAGGACAGCCCGGCGGCGGCGGACGGCTTCTTCTCGGTGCCCCACTCGGCGAACACGCCCTTCCCGGTGCTGCTGTGCACGCGCACCGCCTGGGACTACTTCTTCGTGCGGCTGCGCTTCGTGAACGGCGTGACGGACCGCACCGTCGAGCGCGCCGAGGCCCTGCTGGGCGCCTGGTACCTGCGCGGAGTCAGCGGCGAGTTCGCCGAGGGCGGGCGCGGCCACTTCCACTTCATCTCCCGGCCGCTGCGCATCGGGACGACCGGGCTGCGCTACGAGATCGATCTCGGCCTGTCGCAGCTCGACGCCATCCCGGCGCTCTTCGAGGTCCTGAAGCAGCTGCACGCCGAGGTGCCCATCGAGGTCGCGGTGCTGGGCGACGGGGCGCTCCCGATGAAGGATTGGTAACCTCGCCATCCCGGACAGGGCTGGTAAGCTCGGCTCGTGGCTCTCCACGGCGACTTCAAGACCTTCCCGCTTCCGGATCTCCTCCAATGGCTCGAGGGCCGGCGCGCGCCCGGCCGGCTGACCGTCATCTGCGGGGGCGGCGAGCGCGTCTTCCTGCTCGGGCCCTGGGGCATCGCCCGCTACGGTGAACCGGGCCTGCTCGAGCGGCTGGCGCGCATCTTCCAGCTGCTGAAGGTCATGGACCCGAATGGCGTGCGGATCGCGGTGGCTGCCGCTCGCTCGGGCAAGCGCTGCGAGGAGGCCTTCGCCGCCGCGGGGGTCACCTCCGAGCTGCTGCAGGAGGTCGGGCGGGACGTGGCGACGCAAGCGGCCACCGACCTCTTCGAGGACGCCAACTCCAGCTTCCACCTCGCCGACGAGGTCGACGACGAAGGCGAGGAGAGCGTCCAGGTCGATCTCCCCCTGCGCGAGCTGCTCTACGAGGCGGCCCGGCGCTACGACGAGGCGGGACCCGCCTCCAAGCAGGTCGGCTCCGACGGCACGCTGATGTTCCCCACCGGCAAGGCCACGCCCAAGCCCCGCGGACTGGCTCGCGCGGCGCTGGCGGCCATCGGCGGCGGCGCGGCGGTCGGGGCGGTGCGCCTGGCGCTGGGCCTCTCCGCCTTCGGCGCGACCCTCATCCTCTTCCAGCTCTGGCGCGACGGGCTGGTGCGCATCGAAGGGGTCGCCGCGCCCAAGCACGACCCGCTCTCCATCATGCTCTCCCAGGGCGAGGGCCTCCTGCGGCAGGGCGAGTTCGACGCGGCGGCGCTGGTCTTCAACAGCCTGCTGGCCTCCGACCCCAGCGACAAACGCGTGCGCGAGTTCGCGCGCGCGGTCGAGCGCGAGCACATGGACGCGCTCTACCGCAAGCTCACGCCCATGGCGGTGCCCACCCTGCTCGCCCCGGAGTCCTCGCTGGCCACGCTGCGCCAGGACGAGCGGATCGTGGCCTCGCTCATCAATGGCCGCTGGGACGTCTCGACCCTGGTGTTGGCGAGCCCGCTCCGGGAGCTGCCGACGTTGCGCGCCATCGACCGGATGTCAGAACTGGGCTACGTCGGGCTCGGGCACCGCTGACGGCGGTCGGCGGTCGGCGGTCGTTTGGAGCCGCAAGCGTCAGCGCACGGAGGGCACCTGCCCCGTGCGGTGAAGGGCTGGCGACGAGCACTGGCAATCCTGGGCGATTCCCTTTTCGGTCACTGCCCAGGGCTCGTGTCCTCCGCGCGCTGACGCTTGCGGCTCTGCACGAGGGGCTGGCGACGAGCACAGGCAATCCGTACGAAGGGCCGGGAGAAGCCGCCCTCGACAATCCCAGCAATTTCAAGCGATTATCCCTTCGCCTGCCCTGGCGAACGCGCGCCAGGAAAGTCTGCGGCCTCTCCGGCGTGGATGTAGGCGAATGATCACCGCCGCGAACATGCTGTTCCTCCCGATGACCGAGGCGACGCTCGAGAGTGCGACGTTCGAGCGCTGCTACTCGGACCACCGCGCCGCGGTCTACCGCTGGGCGCTGCGCTACGCCGGCGGCTCGCGCTCCTTCGCCGAAGACCTGACGCACGACGTCTTCGTGCGCCTCTGGGAGCACCTGCCGCGCCTGAAGGACCAGGACGACCTGGCTCCCTGGCTCTTCCGCGTCACCGCCAACGTCGCCATCAGCCGCATCCGCCGCGAGAGCGCGCTGGGCAAGCTCAAGGCCGTCTTCCAGTTGGCCGGCGACGAGCACGACGAGGACGCGGCCCCGGACGATCGGATGTCCCGGAGGGAGGACTCGCAGGCCGCGCTGGAGCTCCTGAGGAAACTTCCGGCCAAGGAGCGCGTGGTTCTTTCCATGAAGCTGCTCGACGGAAAGAGCCAACGCGAGATCTCCGAGGCGCTCTCGATGTCCGAGGGGTACGTCTCCAAGCTCGTGGCTCGAGGCATCGAGCGCGTGAAGTCCGCTGGCTGGGAGGTCTCCGATGCCGCGTGACTTCCGACAGGCGCTGCAGGACGCCGACCGCAAGAACGCCGAAGCCGGCATGCCCGCCGCCGTCGACCGCCGGCTGCGCGAGCGGCTCGGGCTCGTCGAGGCCCCCAAGCGTTCCTTCAGCTTCAGCTGGAGGCCGTTCGCCATCGCCGCTGCGGTGGCTGCAATCGTCCTAGTGACCTTCGGAATCCACTCGGGCGGCCACACGCCAAGCCACGTCGGTGAATTCCGAGTGAGCCAGCGCTCCAGCGACTTCAGGGCCGAGAGTGTCGGCGACGAAGTGCAGATCACCTCCGGCATCGCGACGCTCGTCGACGAGACCGAGGGCATCGCGCTGACTACTTCGACCACCGGCAAGCTCCGCATGGAGTCCAACGGCGTGCGCGTGGTCGCGGGCGTCTTCAAGACCGCGGTCGTCAAGCGCAAGACCTCCAGCAACCCGGCCCGCGTGCTCGTCTCGGGCGGCGCCATCGAGGTGCTGGGCACGCAGTTCACCGTCGACCAGAACCTCGCCGGCAACGGCGGCCAGGTGACGCTGCACGAGGGCTCCATCCGCTTCGTGGCCACCGACGGCCGGCAGGTGCTGATGATCCCTGGCCAGTCGCTGACCTGGCCGCTGCCCCCGCCGGTTCACCCCGAGCTCGTCGAGGGGCCGGTCGTCGTCCCCGAGCCGCCGCTGGCCGTGGATCCTCCGGCGCTTCAGCCCGAGCCCGCCCAGCCCACCGCGGCCAGGCCGGTCGCTCCCGCGGTCCGCCACCCGGTCACGCCGGCGCCGCAGCCGGAGCCCGAGGCCGAGCGGATCGAGGACCTGCTCCAGCGCATCGACATGCTGCGCAGCCGCGGCCAGTTCGACACCGCCGCGAGCGAGCTGACCCGGGCCCTGCAGGCCGGCTACAGCGCGCCGACCCGCGAGCGGCTCAGCTTCGAGCTCGGGACCATCTGGAGCCGCTCCGGATCGGACCCCGAGCGCGCCTGCTCGCACTGGCACGAACACTCCAAGAGATTCCCGAACGGCCGCTACGACCGCGAGATCGAACAAGCGGCGCGACGGCTCGGATGTCCGGGGCCATGAGCTAGCCCAGCCCCTCGAACCGGCCCCCACCGCCTTCCCAACGCCGTCCCACGCGCCCTCGACCGGGCGTCCCGGGACCTCCTTGCCCACGAGTCCTCCGATGCTCGCCCACGTCGCCGCGCTGCTGCTCTCCGTCGCCGTCACCGCCGATGCCGCTCCCTGGCCCAAGCCCTCGGCCGACCCGGCTGCTGAGCCGGCCGCTTCGACCGCGCCGGCCGCGGCGCCCGCTGCGGCCACGACGCCCGTCGCTCCGGCCGTTCCGGAGGTCTCCACCACGCTGCCGCCGGCGATCGGGTTCGGGACCTACGGCCGCCTGCAGCTGGGCTACGACATGGCCGACAAGCCGGGCGCGCCGGTGAACGTCGTCGGGCACGGGCCGCGGCTCATCGAGGGCAGCTACCAGGAGCTGGACTTCTACTTCCGGATGCTCGACCCGCGCGGCGAGAACAAGACCGACGCCAGCCTGGTGACCGCGCTCGGCTTCGACGAGGACCTGTTCCACTACGACGGCAAGTTCGCGGCGACCATCGCGGTGCGCAACCTCTACGTCGAGATGCGCAACGTGGTGACCAAGGACCTGGACGTCTGGTTCGGCTCGCGGATGTACCGCGGCGACGACCAGTACCTGCTCGACTTCTGGCCGCTGGACAACCTGAACACGCTGGGCGGTGGCATCAGCTACGCCATCAAGGGCCTCAAGCTCGACCTGCACGCCGGCGCCAACCGCCTGGACAACGCCTACCAGCTGCAGATCGTGCGCACCGGCTCGGCCGACGCGCAGGGCCAGGACCTCATCGTCCTCGACCGCCAGCGCTCGGTGGTCTCGCTGCGCGCGACCTACCCGATTGGCCCGGTCAACGCCCGCGTCTACCTCGAGCGGCACGACCTGCCGGCCGGCCAGCGCGTCAACCAGGCGACCGGCGAGAAGCAGGTGCTGCCGCGCGACGAGGGCTGGGTGTTCGGCGCGCAGGTCAGCGGCGGCCACGCCGGCTTCAGCGGAATGCTGGTGGGCAAGATCGGCACCGGGCTGGGCGCCTTCGGCGACCTCACCGTCCCGTACGGCTTCGCGCTCGACCGAACGATCACCGGCGCGAAGCTGGGCCTGGTGGCGGCCAACGTCGCCTACGAGAGCGCGCGCTTCTCGGTGCCGGTGTCGGCATACTTCGCGAGCTTCCGCGACGCGAGCGGCCTGGAGGTCAACGGCCGCGACTACGAAGAGGTGGTGGTGAACGCCCGGCCGGTGGTCTACCTCACCGACCTCATCCACCTCGCGCTCGACGTCTCGTACCAGCTGCGCGCCCCGCACACGATGACCGCCGACGGCAGCCGGCCCGTGCGCGCCGACGTCTGGCAAGTCGGCGTGATGCCGATGATCGTCCCGGGCGGGCAGGGGATGTGGACCCGGCCGAGCATCCGGCTCATCTACGCGGTGCGGTTCCTCAACGGGGACGCCCGCGACCAGCTCTTCCCCAAGGACGACCTGCGCAACGGTCGCAAGGTCTCGCAGTTCATCGGCGCCGGCGTCGAGTGGTGGTTCAACAGCTCCTACCGGTAGGCCTGTCTTCAACGCAGGGCGCCAGGGAGCGCCAAGGCAGCCAAGGTTGCTCGTTCCTTGGCGTTCTTGGCGGACCTCGGCGCCTTCGCGTTTCAAGACGACGCCCGGAGCGCCTGCGCGAGGCCCTCCTGTCCACGGTGTCCACCCAGTCCATGCAGTCCACCCAGTCCATGGACCGGGTGGACTGGGTGGACGGCGTGGACCCCCGGTGCGCGTGGTGCGGTCCGAGCGAGCTACCAGGAAAGTTCCCACCACGCCGCGCGTGGTTCTGCCAACAAGGAGCTTCCTGATGCGAGCGCACGTCCTGACGGCTTCCCTCGCGCTCGCCGGGCTGTTCGGTGGCTGCGCTTCGGAGACGGCCACCCTCCAGGTCTGGTTCCGCACCGCGCCGGCGATGGCCAAGGCCCACGCGCTGGACGCCACGAAGGCCGAGCTCATCGGCAGCTGGAACGGCTGGGCCCGCCCCGGGGCCACCGGCTTCGTCGCCCGACGCTCCAGCGACGGCACCGACTGGATGGGCCTGGCGGCCACGCTGCCCGAAGGCACCTGGCAGTACGCCATCGTCCTCAACGACACGCTGCTGCTCGACGAGGGCAATCCGCGCACCGCCTTCACCGAGGACCCGCTGGATCCCTCGGGCGATCCGCTGGGCACTGAAGTCTCCGAGATCGCTCTGGTTTCGGATGCCCGCCCCGCCATCGCCGACCTCCGCCTGGCGGCTTCCGGCGACGAGGGCCTGGTCTTCCTGGCCACCGTCACCGGCCAGCAGACTCCCGACCTGCAACTCCAGCTTCGCCGCGGCACGGCTTCGGTCTCGGTCCCCGCGCTCTCGGTCGCGTTCGATGGCGAGGCCTGGAAGGTCTCGGCCGAGCTCTCGGCGCTGCAGCCCGGCAAGTACACCGCGACGCTGTCCGCCGTCGACGGCTCGCTCGAGCCCCGCTCGGCGACGGCCTTCGCCGGCGCCTCCGTCAACGGCGAGCTCGAGGACGGCCTGGTCTACCAGGTGATGGTCGACCGCTTCCGCGGCCCCGGCGCGCTCGGCGCCCCGAGCAGCCCCGGCGACCGCGCAGGTGGGACGATCGACGGAGTGCGCGAGGCGCTCGAGGCGGGCTACTTCGCGAAGCTGGGCGTGACCACGCTGTGGCTCTCGCCGGTCTACACCAACCCCGAGGGCCGCTTTCCCGGCCGCGACGGCCACGAGTACGAGAGCTACCACGGCTACTGGCCCGTCCACCCGCGCCAGGTCGACCCCAAGCTCGGCGGCGATGCGGCGCTCGACGCGCTGATCGAGGCGGCTCACTCCCGCGGCGTGCGCGTCATCCTCGACGTCGTCCCCAACCACCTCTTCAGGGACCACCCGTACTACCGGGGTCACGGCTTCGCCGAAGCCGGCGCGCAGAGCTGGTTCAACGACGGCCCGGACGCCTGCGTCTGCGGCAGCCCCGGCTGCGGCTGGGGCGAGAAGATCCAGACGTGCTGGTTCGCCGACTACCTGCCCGACCTGGACTGGCGCCGCTCCGAGGTGATGGACCAGGGCAGCGCCGACCTCGCCTGGTGGATGCAGCGCTTCGACCTGGACGGCGTGCGCATCGACGCGGTGCCGATGATGCCCCGCGCGGCGCTGCGCCGGATGACGAGCGCGGTGCGGCAGACCGCCGCCCGCCAGGGCCTGGACGCGCTCATCCTCGGCGAGGTCTACACCGGCCCCGGCGACGGCGGCCGCTCCGAGATCCGCGCGTTCCTGGGCACCCAGGTGGCCGGCCTGGACAGCGCCTTCGACTTCCCGCTGATGTGGTCCCTGCGCGACGCGCTGGCCCGGGACTCGCTGGGCCTGGACGACCTGGAGCGCGAGGTCGCCGAGGGCGAGGCGGCCTGGGCGGACTCCGGCTCGACGGTGGCGCGCATCGTCGGCAACCACGACACCACCCGCTTCATCTCCGAGGCCGAGGGCGACGCGGGCCAGGATGGCTGGAGCGACGACCGCGCGGTCCAGCCGACCCGCGAAGAGCCCTACCGGCGCACGCTGATGGCGCTGACCTTCGCCCTGACCACCGGCGGCCTGCCGGTCCTCTACTACGGGGACGAGGTGGGCCTGGCCGGCGGCGGCGACCCCGACTCGCGCCGGGTCATGCCCGATCTCATGAGCGATCTTCCGCCGTTGCAGGCCGGCCTGCTCGAGAGCGTCGGCCGGCTGGGCCGGGCGCGCCAGGGGCTCCCCGCGCTTCGCCACGGCGCCCGCCGCGTGGCACTGTCCGAGACCGACCTCGACGTCGCGCTCCGCGAGGAGCCTGCGGGCGAGGGCGGCGGAGCGGCCATCGTCGTGCTGGCGCGCATCGCCACCGAGCGCGACCTCGCCGGGCTGCCGGACGGCGAGTACCGCGACCTGTTCTCCGAGCGCCGCCTGCAGGTCTCGGGCGGCGCCGCCCGCCTCAGCGTCCCCGCGCTGACGGCCGCCGTCTTCGTCCGCGCCGACGCCCCGGTTCCCTGAAGTCGATTCAGGAAAGTTCCGGCCGGGCAGCGCGTGGATATCGCCAAACAAGGAGTTCCTGATGCGAGCCACCCTCCTCTCCGCCCTCTTCTCCGTCTTCGCCCTGGCCGCCTGCCAGGCCCCCAGCTACGAAGACTTCCTGCCGCCCGAGGACTACTTCGACCCGGGCGATCCTTCCTCCGACGGCTACGCCTCCGGCAGCGGCTCGCAGAACGGCAATCGTGACGGCGGCCAGGGCAGCTCCACCACGGATTCCGGCTGGACTCCCTGGACCCCGGACGGAGGCGGCGTGAATCCCGGCCAGGACGGCGGCGGCGTGACGCCCGGCGCCGACGCCGGCCAGGACTCCGGCCCGCAGGTGTGCGCCGAGGCCCAGCGCCTGTGCGGCCACGAGTTCGAGTACCAGGGCAACGGCGGCGAGAAGGTCGTCGAGGTCCACGGCTCCTTCGACAGCTGGGGCGCGGGCCTGGCGATGACCAAGGGCGCCGGCAACCTCTGGTCCGTGGTGGTCCCGACCGCCTGGAACACCAAGGTCCTCTACAAGTTCGTGGTCGACGGCCAGTGGATCTCCGACCCGGCCAACCCCGACGCCGAGAAGGATCCCTACGGCGGCAGCAACTCGGTCCTGCAGCCGTCCACCTGCGCCGCCTGGACCTGCAAGGGCGGCCCGCAGCCCGGCTGCACCGCGGCCTCCTGCAGCGGCGAGACCCCGACCTGCAACGCCACCTCCGGCGCCTGCGAGTGCAGCACCGGCTCCTGCGGCACCGGCAAGGCCTGCGACGCGGTGACCAAGAAGTGCGTCCCCACCTCCACCGGCTTCGACTGGCGCGACGCGGTCCTCTACTTCGTGCTGGTCGACCGCTTCCTCGACGGCGACGCGGCCAACAACGATCCGCTGCAGAACGTGGAGAGCATCGCCAACTGGCGCGGCGGCGACTGGAAGGGCGTGCTCGACAAGGTCAACTCCAACTACTTCAACGACCTGGGCGTCAACGCGCTGTGGCTCTCGGTCCCGTTCGAGCAGACCGACCGCGCCGGCGCCGGCATGGGCGGCGACACCCACCAGTACGCCGGCTACCACGGCTACTGGCCCAAGGACATCACCAAGCCCGAGCCGCGCCTGGGCAGCGAGGCCGACTTCAAGGCCCTGGTCGACGCCGCGCACGCCAAGGGCATCAAGATCCTCATCGACTACGCCATGAACCACGTCCACGAGGACGCGCCCGTCTACCAGCAGCACAAGACCGACGGCTGGTTCCACGACCTGTACGTCAACGGCCAGCAGTGCACCTGCGGCAGCGGCGTGTGCCCCTGGGACGGCCCGTCGGGCACCTACTGCTGGTTCACCAGCTACCTGCCGGACTTCAACTTCGACAACGCCGACGCCCGCGCCTACTCGGTCAACGAGGGCGTCAACTGGGCCAAGAGGTTCGGCATCGACGGCTTCCGGCTCGACGCCATCAAGCACGTGGAAGGGCAGTGGCTCACCGACTTCCGCGCCGCCATGAAGGCCCAGGTCGAGCCGGCCAACGGCGGCCAGCACGTCTACATGGTGGGCGAGACCTTCGACTACGGAAACCGCGAGTTCCTCAAGAGCTTCGTGGACCCGGGCACCAAGCTCGACGGCCAGTTCGACTTCCCGCTGCGCAAGCAGATCGTCGAGAACGTGCTGATGCGCCGCGGCAACCTGAGCGACCTGGCGGGCTTCGTCGGCAGCAACGACGCCTTCTACGGACCGGGCGCGGTGATGTCGACCTTCATCGGCAACCACGACATGGGCCGCACCATCCACTTCGCCCAGGACAGCGTGAAGTGGGACAGCCCCTACGCCGACGGCAAGGACTGCAACTGGTCCAACCAGCCGGGCACCGTGGGCGAGCAGTCGGCCTACGAGCGGATGGCGCTGGGCTTCGCCATCCTGCTCACCGGCCCCGGCGTGCCGCTGGTGTACTACGGCGACGAGATCGGCCTGGCGGGCTGCGGCGACCCCGACAACCGCCGGCCGATGGACTGGAACGTCTCGGGCTACAGCGCCGGCCAGGCGCTGCTCAAGGCCAAGGTCGCCAAGCTGGGCCAGCTGCGCGCCGCCCACTCCGCGCTGCGCCGCGGCGGCCGCCAGACGCTCTCCGCGGACGGCGACACCTGGGCCTTCAAGATGAGCGACGGCACCGACACGGTCTACGTGGCCATCAACCGCGCCGACTCGGCCAAGAACGTCGGCGGGCTGCCCTCGGGCGCGCTGACCGACGAGCTGAACAGCGAGACCGTCTCCGGGCCCAGCCTCTCCGTCCCGGCGCGCGGCGTCCGCGTCCTCAAGCAGTGACCGACACCTCGAGCACGTCGAGGGACCACCCCATCACCCGAGCCTGTCGAGGCAACCCCGTCACCCCGAGCTTGTCGAGGCAACCCCGTCACCCCGAGCTTGTCGAGGGGCCAGACTTCACTCTCGAGCCGACCATGAACCGCAACTTCCCGACCGCCGCCGTCGCCGCAGCCGCCGCCGCCCTCGTCCTCACCGCCTGCTTCGACGGCGCGGGCCTGCAGCCCAAGATCACCAGCAACGTCCAGGACTGGCGCGACGAGGTCGTCTACCAGCTGATGACCGACCGCTTCGCCAACGGCGACCTGGGCAACGACTACAACGTCGACCGCGCCTCGCCGGGCAAGTACCACGGCGGCGACTTCGCCGGCATCGAGGCGAAGATCCCCTACCTGCAGAAGCTGGGGGTCACGACGCTGTGGATCTCCCCGGTGGTCAAGAACGTCGAGGAGGACGCGGGCTTCGCCAGCTACCACGGCTACTGGGCCCAGGACCTGACCGCGGTCAACCCGCACTTCGGCGACATGGCCTCGCTGCGGCACATGGTCGACGCCGCGCACGACGCCGGGCTCAAGGTCGTCCTGGACATCGTCACCAACCACATGGGGCAGCTCTTCTATTACGACATCAACGGCAACGGCCAGGCCGACGAGCGGGCCTGGACCTACGGCGGGCAGAGCGGCAACGAGGTGGTGCACGTCTCGGAGTGGGACCCCGACTGGGACCCGCGCGGCATCATGGGCCGCACCGCGACCGGCGAGTACGGCCCGGCGCCCATCCGCTTCCTGTGGATGCCGGACATCAACCGCATCCCGCCGATGCCCGAGGTGTTCCAGAACCCCAGCTGGTACCACCGCCGCGGGCGCGTGGTGGATCCCGCCGGCTGGAGCGACCCCGAGCAGGTGGAGAAGGGCGACTTCCCGGGCGGCCTGAAGGACCTGTTCACCGAGAAGCAGGAGGTGCGCGACGCGCTGTTCGAGGCCTACGCCAAGTGGATCGAGAACGCGGACTTCGACGGCTTTCGCATCGACACCGTCAAGCACGTGGAGCACGGCTTCTGGCAGGACTTCTGCCCGCGCATGCGGGCGCGCGCCGAGGAGCTGGGCAAGAAGAACTTCCTGATGTTCGGCGAGGTCTTCGACGGCGACGACCAGAAGGTGGGCAGCTACAGCTTCAACGACGAGCTCGATACCCTCTTCAACTTCGCGCAGAAGTACACCATCGAGAACGTCTTCAAGGGCGCCGCTCCGACGAAGGCCCTGGCCGACAACCTGGCGGGCCGGCGCGTGAACTACTCGAACACGCCCTCGAAGGGCATCGGGCTGACCGCGCAGCAGTCGATCGTCAACTTCCTCGACAACCACGACACCCCGCGCTTCCTCTACGGCGGCGCCAAGCGCGAGACGCTGCACGGCGCGCTGGCCTACCTGTTCTTCGAGGAGGGCATCCCGGACGTCTTCTACGGCACCGAGCAGGAGTACGACGGCGGCAACGACCCGGCCAACCGCGAGGACCTGTCGCTGAGCGGGTTCTCCACCGAGACGCCGACGTTCCAGTGGATCGCCAAGCTGGCCAAGCTGCGCAAGGCCTACAGCCCGCTGCGCCGCGGGACCATGGAGTTCAAGTACGTCACCGAGCACCTGGGCGACGAGGCGGACGCGGGCATGCTGGCCTTCGAGCGCACCGACGAGAACTACACCGCGCTGGTCGTCATCAACGCCGGCGACAAGCACGCGGCGCGGACCTCGGACGGCGCTCAGGACATGAAGACCTCGTTCCCGATGGGCACCAAGCTGGTCGACGTGCTCGGCGGGACGGCGACGGCGACGGTGACCGTGGGCGAGGGCGGGGCGGTCTCGGTCGAGGCGGCGCCGCACCAGGCGATGCTGCTCGTGCCCGAGGACCGGGTGGTCATCGAGTAGATTTTGGATTGCGGACCCCCGGCACGAGGGCCGGTGGTCCGCGATTCGAGTGCGCTACTGGGTCAGGCCGTCCAGATACTGCTGGAGTCCCGGCTGAGCGACGAGCACGCGGTCCTTCTGCAGCTCGATGATCCGGCCGTTGGGCTTGTAGAGCACGATGGCGTAGCTGCCGACGTCCAGCTCGTCCGCGAGCTTCTTGGCTGGGTCCAGCAGGATCGGCACGTCCTTGTGCCCCGCCGCCAGCGCACGCGCGCCGGCCTCGGTCTTCTCGCCGTACACGATCTTCACGGAGTAGCGCGGGCTCTCCTTGAGCATCTCGCGGATCTGCACGGCGTCCGCCAGCGCGCGAGTGTGGGCGCCGCACTGGACCTTCGAGGAGTAGAGGAGCAGGCCCACCGGCTTGCCTTCCAGGTCTCGCAGCGAGCCGGTCGTGCCCGAGCTCGTCGGCAGCTGCCAGGCTGGGACCTTGGCCGGGATCAGGCTCACGACCAGGGCGACGAACATCATCGCCAGCCAGCCGTACAGGGAGTTGCGCAGGGCGGTCTTGCTCACGCCGACGAGGATAGCCGGTTTGTTGAGGCTCCGGCGGCGGCCGGCCTATCCTCGCCTCATGCTCCGCGTCTTCCTGCCGATGCTCCTGGCCGCGGCCGCACTGGTCGCGCCGATCCCAGCTCTCGCCGATCACTACTTCGTCTTCCCGCAGGTCGGCTTCGGCTATGGCCGGGTGACCGAGAACGGCTTCGCCGACTACCTGGGAAAGTTCGATCTGATGTTGGGCCAGGAGTACGACACCGGCGGCCCGCGCGGCGCCGTCGGCTGGCTGCTGGACGTCGCCTACGCCACCAACTTCCCGGACCAGGACGCCTCGAACCCGCCGCCGCGGTACTGGCGCATCGAGGTGGCGCCCATGGTCACCGTGTCCTCCGGCTACAACTGGTGGACGCTCTTCGCCCGCCTCGGCATCGGCCCGCACTTCGAATATGCGAGCAGAGCGGGCGAGGTGGTCGCCGGCGGCGGCCTGCAGATCGAGGGCGCTCTCGGCAGCAAGAACGCCATCGAGTTGTTCACCCAGGGCTTCGCGTCCGTCGACGGCCACGGCCTCAACTTCAGCGTCATCGGCGGCCTGCGGCTCAACGCCATCGCCTTCATGGCGCTCGTCGATCTCATGCAGGGCCGCTCGCCCCGCTTGCCGGACCCCTCGCCCGGCTACCACCACGCCGTGCCGGCGCGGTGAGCGCAGCTACGCCGCTACCGCCAGCCGCTCGTGAATCCAGGGCTCGAGCCCGGGAGCCAGGTAGAACTTCGGCTGCAAGAGGTCGTCCTCGCTGGCGATGAGGCCCTCGGCTAGCGCAGTCCGAGCCAGCGCCGTGCCCGGGTAGATGCGGATCCCGACGGTCGTTCTCAGCCCGTCCAGCTTCAGCTCGCGCGCGAAAGCCAGGCTCTGCTCCACGGTCTCCCGCGTCTCGCCGGGGCCGCCGAAGAGCAGGAAGCCCATCCGGCGGATTCCCCGCGAGCGGAGGAACTCGGAGGTCTCGCGGACGTCCCGGGTGGTGAAGCGCTTGTTCATCGACTTCAAGATCGAGTCGATGCCGCTCTCGAAGCCCAGGCTCACCTCGACGCAACCCGCGGCAGCCATCGCGTCGACCAGCTCAGGGCGCACTCGCTCCGGGTAGAGGATGGCGCGCCACTCGATCTTGGGCTCCACCTTCTTCAGCCGCTCGCACAGCTCCAGCGCCCAGGCCTCGGGGATGTTGAAGGAGTTGTCGACGAAGTAGACGTGGCGGACTCCGTCGTCGGCGAGTCGCTGGACCGTGGCCGCGACGTCGGCGGGAGGCCGGCAGCGGATGCGCCGGCCCTGCACGAGCGAAGTCGAGCAGTACGAGCAGTCGTTGGGGCAGCCGCGGCGGCCCTGGACCGGGACCCACAGGTCGGGGCCGCGGGCGACGATGTCGAGGACCTCGTCCCAGCCGGCACAGGTGGCGAGGTCGACCTCGTGGGCCCGGGCGACGGAAGGAGCCGCGTCGCGGGACCAGACGCCGGGGAGGTCGGGTCGGGCGCCGGCGCCCCGCGAGAGGTGATCGAGCAGCGCCGGGAACGCCTGCTCGCCGTCGCCGGCCACCCCGAAGTCGGCGCCCAGGTAGGCCAGCGCTTCGCGCGGGAAGAGGCTGAAGCCGGCGCCGCCGACCACCACCGGCGCCTGGCTCGCCGCCTTGCAGGCCTGGACCACGGCGCGGGCCGGCTCGAGCAGGAAGCGAGGCGCCTGGGCGCACTGATCGTCGATGTTGCGGACCGAGATGCCGACCACGTCCGGGCGAAAGGCGAGCACCGCTTGCTGCACGGCGGCCGGCGGATCGGTCTTGCCCAGCAGATCGAGGAACTGGACCTCGTGCCCGGCGCTGCGGGTGGCGGCGGCCACCAAGCCCAGGCCCAGCGGCACCGTCACCATGTTGATGCGCTCGGTGTTGGCGGAGACGAGCAGGACGCGCATGAGCCTGAGGATACGCGGCCCCGAGGTCAGGCACTCGCTTCGCGGTGTTCGTAAGTCCGGTGCGGGGTGGGCGGGTGGAGTTTGTGGAGAGGAGGGACGGGATGGACGCCGAAGCCGAAGCCGAGCATGCGCGCGGCGGTGCCAGGAACTCCTACCGGACCGCCGGAGGCACCCGCGGCCCCCCCTCCAGTCCTGTCCCGAGCCTGTCGAGGGGTCCGCAGGGGGTTGGGGGGAGGTTTAGTCCTTGCAGCAGAGCACCCCGCCGCGGTCCCAGTTGCCGGTGGGCGCGCCGTTCCAGGTGCAGCTGGAGTTGGGGCAGCCGGCCTTGGCGACGATGCCGCCCTCGTGGACGTCGCTGCCGGCGCCGCCGACGCACTGCCAGGGGCCCAGGCCCGGCTCGGCCTCGTTGTAGCCGCAGCTGCCGGCCTTCATCGACGCCAGCGCGCGGGTGAGCACGCCGCAGCCCTTGTCGGCGGTGAGCGTGATGCCGAGGTTGCCGCAGCCGAAGACGTCGTTGTCGCCGGTGGTGGCGGCGTCGTCGCACTGGCTGAACTGGGCGCTGTGCTGGGCGACGGCGAAGAACATCGACTTCTCGGGAGAACCCGCGGGGACCGACTCCTCGCAGCCCTTGGCCCCGGCCTTGGCGGCGACCTCGGTCTTGCCGTTGCACACGTGCCAGCCGGCGGCGCAGAGGTCCGCGGCCGAGCAGCCGTCGCCGGCCTTGTTCTGCCCGTTGTTGCCGCCCTTGCGCTCGCAGGTGGGGACGAGGTCGGCGCGGGTGACGCCGCCGACGCTGAAGCCGCCGGAGCAGGAGGCGATGGCCGGATAGGCGGCCTGATCCTGGAAGCCCTCGCGGGTGCCGTCGGAGCAGCCGACCTCGGGCTTGGTCGACACGCACGCGCTGCCGTCCGCCGAGCAGGCCCCGTCGGCGCCGCAGTCGCCGCAGGTGCCGCCGCAGCCGTCTTCGCCGCAGACCTTGCCGTCGCAGGCCGGCTTGCAGACGCACGCGCCGGCCTGGCACCACTTGGAGGCGCCGCAGTCGGTGCCGTCGGGCTGGTTCGCCACCGCCGGGGCGGCCTGGCCGGCGCAGCCGTCGATCTTCTTGCACGGCTCGCCGGCCGGCAGCGAAGCCACCGCGTCCTCCTTGCGGGTCGCCTGGTCGCGGCAGGTCTTCTCCGTCACCGGCAGGCAGGTGCCCAGCCCGGCGCAGCGCTTGTCGGCGATGTCCTCGAGGTAGCTCTTGACGCAGGTGAAGCCGTTGGCGGCCGTCCCGCGCAGCTCGTAGCTGAAGTAGGCCGAGCAGGTGACGACCTCGCAGCGGGCGTCGTCGGCGACGGGGCTCTCGATGTTGTTGACGCACTCGGAGCAGAGCAGCAGCTTCTCCTTCGGCTTGTCGACCTGCCCGTCGCCGTCGTCGTCGATGCCGTTGCACAGCTCCACCGGCTGCACGGTCTGGTCGGCCATGTCCACCGTGACCTCGGTGGTCCGGCCGCTGGCGATGAGCAGGTCGCTGACCCAGACCGAGCGCAGCGGGTTCTTGGTCGAGTTGCGGGTCATCACCCGCACCTGGCAGGTGCCGGGGGACAGGTCGCCCATCTCCACCAGGGTGTTCGGCCGGGCCACGTTCACCAGCTCGTCCCGGGAGTCCTTGGTGCAGCGCAGGGTGACGTCGACCAGGCTCGCCTGGGAGCCGGCGTTGACCACGGTGACCTTGAGGAGGCCCATGGCGGTGTGGACGAGGCGGTCCTCGCCGCAGCCGGAGAGGATGGACCCGGCCAAAAGCCCGAGGGCGCCCAACGTCAGGATGACTCGCTTCATGACCGGCTCCAGAGGGGAAGGTGGAGAGTCTCTCAAAGGGCGGCGTCGGCTGTCCAAGCCCGAGTCAATTCAAGTGGTTGGATCGGGTCTGCTCGCTCGCCAATCGCCGCCGTACGAGCTAACCACGCCCGGGGGTCGCAGAACTTTCCTGCCGGGAACCGCGTTCACAGCGGCGCTGTCATAATGCTTCGGAGACGGGAGGCGGAATGCCGGAGGCGGTCCCCAGGCCGGTGCCCCAAGAGGCGGATCTCCCGGTCGCGGCCGGAGGGCCGGGCGCGGACCTGGACTCGACGCCGCCGCCGCCGAACGCGGACCCGGAGGTGGTGGAGCAGTTCCGGGAGCGGATGCTCCTGCGGCGGCTGCGGCACGGGGAGGAGCGGGCGTTCGCGGAGCTGGTGAAGGCGAACCAGGACCGGGTCTTCGACCTCGTCTTCCGGATGATCGGCGACCGCGAGGAGGCGCTGGACCTGTCTCAGGAAGTGTTCGTGGCGGTGCACGCCGCGGTGGGGCGCTTCCGGGGCGAGTCGCGGCTGTCGACGTGGATCTTCCGGGTGGCCAAGAACCACTGCCTCAACCGGCTCAAGTACCTGGGGCGGCGGGAGCGAGGGCGTTCGACGGAGATCTCGGACGTCCCGGAGGCGGTCCTGGAGCGCAACGCGCCCAGCCTGCGGCCGGACGACGCGGCCTCGGTGAACGAGACGCGCACGATGGTGCAGCAGGCCATCGCCGAGCTGGACGAAGAACACCGTCTTCTCGTGGTGTTGCGTGACGTGGAAGGCCTCTCGTACCATGAGATTGCAGCGATCACCGACCAGCCGGAAGGCACCGTGAAGAGCCGGCTGCATCGGGCTCGCGCGGCGCTGGCGGAGATCATCGCGAAGCTGGAAAGGGAGTGATTCGGGTGGAATCGGCGGCGACAGGGATGGCTCACCAGGAAGCCCAGGCGCTCTTCGCGCCGATGGTGGACCACGAGCTGGCCCCGGCCCAGGAGGCCGAGCTCAAGAGCCACCTCGAGCATTGCCCGGAGTGCCAGCACGGCTTCGAGAAGTACTCGCGCGCCGTCACGCTGGTCCGCTCGGTGAGCCGCGAGCGCGCCCCGGCCGACTTCGCGCAGCAGGTGCTCAAGCGCGTCCGCAAGCGCCGCCGCTGGCAGGGCACCCAGATCTTCGAGAGCGTGGGGATGCCGGCGCAGGCGGGAATCGCGGTGCTCATCGCGGCGGCCATCGCGGCGGTGGTGGTGCTGCTGCTCAAGTAGGCCGTGGTCCGCGGCCCTTCCCGACCCTCCCGATGGGAGGGGAGATTTTGGAGGAGGCGCTGCGCCTTCCAGGCTAGACTGCCGCCCTTCATGCGGTCGCTCCTGCTCGCGGTCATCGGCTCGCTCGTCCTCCTCCCGCTCCTCGCGCGGGGGCAGGACGCCTCGGTTCTGGCGGCGGGGGCCGACGCCGGCCTCGCGGTCCCGGCTGACGCGGGTGCCTTGAAGCAGGCGTCCGCACTGGACCGGGTGGACGGGGTGGACCCGGTGGACGGAGTGGACGCGGGTGCTGCAGCTCCGATCGTCGCCGCTGCGCCTTCGGAGCCGCACACTGCCGCCGCCGGGCCGGCTCTTGCAGCCAAGGCAGACCAGGAGCCGGAGCGCGACCCGGAACACGAGGCGCCGCAGGCCGAGGCGACGGCTGCCGACGGCGAAGTCGTCCCGGGCAAGCGCTACACCGCCGACCTCGACGACGAGGCGTTGGAGACGCGCTGGAAGGAGGACCCCGCCTCCTTGGGTCCGCTCTCCATCGGCTTTGCCGACGCCGGGCGGTTGGTGAACTCGGTGCGCTTCCCCGACGGCCCGCTGTGGGTCGTGGCCGACCCGGCGCACACCTACACGACCGAGGAGGTCGTCGCCTACCTCAAGGCGGCGATCGAGGAGGTCAACGCGGTCTACCCCGAGAGCGAGCCCCTGCGCGTGGGCCACATCTCGCGCCCCGACGGCGGCTGGCTGCGCCCGCACATCAGCCACCAGGCCGGCCGCGACGTCGACCTGAGCTTCTACCTGACGCCCTTCGACCCGGCGAAGCGCAAGGCCGACCGCTTCGACGTCGCGCGCAACTGGGCGCTCTTGCGCGCGCTGCTCGTCACCGGCGACGTCCAGTTCGTCCTGGTCGACAAGAAGCTCATCCAGCGGCTGTGGGACTACGCGAAGTCCATCGGCGAGGACGCGGACTGGCTCACCTCCCTGTTCAAGAACGGGATGAGCTCGATGGTCTTCCACGCGCGCCGCCACCGCGACCACTTCCACGTGCGCTACTACAGCCCGCGCTCCCAGGAGCTGGGTCGCCGCGTCCAGCCGCTGATGCCCAAGGGCAAGCCCGAGTACAACTTCACGGTCCACCGCATCCGCAGCGGCGACAACCTGGGCAAGCTCGCCCACAAGTACGACACGACGATCACCGCCATCAAGAAGGCCAACGGGACGACCAGCTCGTTCCTCCGCGCCGGGCGCACGCTCACCATCCCGCTGGGGACCGCGTGCATCGACTGCCCGGTGCCGCCGGAGGTGGTGGTCCCGCCGCGCCGCTTGCCGCCCTCCACCCCGGCCCTGCTGACCCCGCCGCCCAGGCCCGAGACCGCGGCCGCGCCGCCGACGCCTGCGGAAACGGCCCCGGTGCCGGCCGCCGCCGAAGCACCGCCTTCTCCGCCGCCGGCCTCGGCCGCGGTTCCCGAGCCCAAGCTCGAGCCCAAGCCGGAGAAGGCTGCGGCGCCCCAGCCGGCGAGCGGGGTGAGACAGTAGGAATCCGCGCCGCCGCATCCTTATGAAGTGAGGTGGGGGACGAAGGGCATCAAATGGTCTTCCTGGCTGCGCTGTTCGCCCCGCTCCTCCTGACGGCCGCCGGCCCGGCCCGGGCGGAGGTCGACCCGAGGATCGCCCCGGCGTTCGGGAAGGCTCCTCTCCAGCGGGTGGTCGTCGAGGTCGCCGACGACGACGCGGACCGGCCGCTCACGTTCCTGCCCAAGAGCGAGGATCGCGCCCGCCGACAGGCCGTGCGCGAGTCCCAGCTCACCTGGCGCAAGGACCGCATCCTGCAGCGCGCGCTCCAGGCCCGGCCCACCGCTCCCCTCAAGGCCGTCTCGCGCTGGCCGAGCTTCCCGCTCCTGGCGGTCGAGGTGGATGCCGCGGCGCTCGACGCCCTCGCCAGCGACCCCGAGGTGCGCGCGGTGCACTTCGACCGCCTCTCGCGGCCGCTGGGGAAGGCCTCGTTCGCCTTCACCGGCGCCACCGAGTACCAGGCCCAGGGCCAGAAGGGCTCGGGCACCGCGGTCGCGGTCATCGACTCCACGGTGCGCTACGACAACGGCTTCTTCGGCGACTGCCCCAGGCCGGGAGCGCCCGGGTGCCTGGTCTCGACGGTGCAGAACTTCTCCTCCGATCCGGCGGCGGACGTCGCCGCCGGCGAGGCCCACGGCACCAACGTCGCGGGCATCGTGCTGGGCATGGCCCCGGACACGCGCATCGTCTCGCTCAACGTCTTCCACTACGACGTCTGGTACGACGGCTACGTCAGCTCCCTGATCAACGAGCTGGACGCGATGCAGTGGCTGACCACCAACGCCGAGTACTACCGGGTGGTCGCCGCCAACATGTCGCTGGGCGCCGACGAGAACCGCACGCGGCCCTGCAACAAGGACCCGCTCTTCGCCGCCTTCCAGACCCTGTGGGAGACGAACGGCATCCTGATGGCGGTGGCCTCCGGCAACGAGGGCTACGAGAACGGGCTGGGCACCCCGGCGTGCATCAGCCTGGGCGTCACCGTCGCCGCGCAGTACGACGACGAGTACGAGGGCGGCTCCTGCAGCGGCTTCCTGGGCCACCCCGGCGACATCACCTGCTTCTCCTGCCGCAACGGCATGGTCGACCTGGTCGCCCCCGGGGTGAACATCGACGCCGGCGGGCTCTACGGCTACACCGGCACCTCCATGGCCGCCCCGCACGTGGCCGGGGCCATGGCGCTGCTGCAGGGCGCGCGCAAGTCCCGCACCGGTGCCTGGTGGCCGCCGGAGCAGCTGCACCGCAAGCTGCTGGTGGACGCCGCGGCGCGGCCGTTCGGGGGCTGGCCCTTCGCCCAGCTGCGCGCCTCTCCCGACGACCGCAGCTTCGACTCGCTCGAGCTGGCGCGCTGGCCCCGCGAGGCGACCGAGAACACCATCCCCAAAGGCGGCGCCCCGCTGATCGTCGAGGCGCAGGCCCGCGGCCTGGGGCGCCAGGTCGACGGCGTCTACCTCTATCTGGAGGTCATCCACCCCAAGCCCGAGGAGCTGCAGGTCAGCCTCGTCGCGCCCTCCGGGAAGCGGGCCGACTTCCGGCTGCCCAAGGGCCTGTCGAACTTCATCGGCGTGGTCGGGCACACCTGGCTGCCCGCCGGCCTCGCGGAGCTGGACGGCGGGAGCGCCGACGGGACGTGGTCGCTCGAGCTTCGCGACGGGGGCGCCGACGGCGGGGGAAGCCTGCTCGAGGCCGCCGTCTACTGGCCCCAGGCCGGCTGCACGCCGGAGTGCCGCACCCGCGACTGCGGCGACGACGGCTGCGGCGGCAGGTGCGCGCTCTGCATCATCCAGGAGGAGTGCATCGCCGACGGCGCGCGCGAGCCGGGCAAGGACTGCAGCGCCTGCGCCGCGCAGGCCGCGCCCCTGGCCTGGTCGCCGACCAGCGGGGAGCCCTGCGACGACCGCAACGTCTGCACGCGCACCGACCGCTGCGTCGAGGGCGTCTGCACCGGGGCCGATCCCCTGGTGTGTACCGAGGCCGACCAGTGCCACCTGCCGGGGACCTGCTCCCCCGGGGACGGCTCCTGCGGCGTCATCCGCAAGGACGAAGGCAGCCCCTGCGACGACTCCAACCTCTGCACCTCGAACGATCAATGCCGCTGGGGAGCCTGCTCCGGGGAGGCGAAGTCCTGCCCGGCCGAGGAGTGCCGCCTGGCCGGCACCTGCAACCCGGCGAGCGGGAGCTGCGAGCCGGGACCGGCGGTGGCCGACGGGACCGAGTGCTCCAAGGGGCGCTGCAAGGCAGGGGAGTGCAGGGGCGGCTGCGGGTGCGGAGTCGGCGGAGAGCCCGGATTCCTGCTGGCCCTGGCGGCGTTGGTGCTGCTCCGACGTCGGCGCCGGACCGCGGCCTAATCCGCCGAATGGCCTGACGTTTCCCGTGGCCCCCGGGGGCGCCTGTGCCAAATGACGATCCGGACGCGGGCATCCCGGTTTCGATCGTCCCGCCGCCGGGCCAGGCAGGGAGGACGGGCGTGGTGCAGTCGGGCTGCTCGACCGCGCCCGGCGGCGTGCCGGCCTGGGGCGTCACGCTCGCGGCGCTGGCCCTCGTGCTGCTTCGACGGAGGGTCTGAGCCAAGGTAGGCTTTCCTCGCGGAGGGCCCGCTCATGACAAAGCAGAAGTGCCCCAGGTGCGGCAGGGAGATGGCGGAGGGGATGAAGGGCTGCCCCGACTGCGGCCAGGACTTCAGGAGCGCGGAGCGGCGGGCCGAGAACGACGCCTTCAATGCGCCGCCGCCGCAGCAGCGAGATCCGCACGCCGGGATGTCGGCGGACCTCCACGCGCTCACGCACGCGGTGACGGCTCAGGTTCGCGAGCAGGAGGCCCACGAGGTCGAGCGGGACGGGAAGGTCGGCAGCCTCGTCCACGACTCGCTGTTCGGCCGCGGGGACCAGCGGGAGCAGCGCGAAAGGCATGAGCGCGACGATGAACGCAGGGACGAGGTCATCCGCCTGCGCAACCGCGCGCACGTCGAGCGCGACGAGGCTGCGAGGCTCCGCGGCGAGCCGGTGGCGCCCCACGGGCCGCAAGTGAGCGTCCGGGCGGAGTCGTCGGATCTCGATCCCGCCAACTGGCTCATCGCCGCCGGCGTCGTCGGGGCGGTGCTGGCGTTCGGCATCTTCCTCAAGGCCGAGGCGGCGACGGCCGGGGTGAAGGTCATTCTGGCGGCGGGCGGCGCGTGCATCGTCGCCGGTGCGGTCTGGAAGGCGGCCCGCAAGCCGGCTGCCCCGCCCAAGTAGAGCCGGGGGCTGCCCCGCTACTTCGTGTACCGCTTGCCGAGTTGCTCGAGCCCCGCCTTGGCCAGATCGTCCGGCGTCATCGCCGGGTGAATCTCGACGTTCGCGTTGAAGAACAGGAAGAAGGGCTCGGCCACCATCGGGATCCTCGAGGGGTCGGCCACGTCGAGGATGAGCAGCGCCGTCCGCTTGCCGCTCTCCTCGTAGAAGTAGGTCTTCTCGGGCTTGAGGTCCTCCATGATCCGCCCGAGCTTCGGGCCTGCCGAGCCGTCGCGGACCGCGTTGTTGAAGGTCTCCACCCCCAGCGCCGCCTTCAGGATCATCTTCATGGACCAACCCCTCCTTGAGGAGAGGCATGGCCACGCCGGCGTCGCGGCGCAAACGGGAAGCCTGCCGGCCTAGCGGATCCAGACGGTCTTCACGTTGACGAACTCGCGGATGCCGAAGGCGGCCAGCTCGCGCCCGTAGCCCGAGGCCTTGATCCCGCCGAAGGGCAGCCGGGGGTCGGACTTGACCATGCCGTTGACGAAGACCGAGCCCGAGTCGAGCCACCTGGCGAGCTCGCGCGCCTTCTCCGTGTCCTTCGTCCACAGGCTCGCCCCCAGGCCGAACTTGGAGCGGTTCGCCAGCTCCACCGCGTGCGCCGCATCCCTGGCCCGGGTGACGGCGGCCACCGGCCCGAAGGTCTCGTCGTCGAAGACGGTCATCCCGGGCTCGACGCCGGCGAGCACGGTCGGCGCGTAGAAGTGGCCGCGCCGCGGGAGGCGCTTGCCGCCGGTCAGCAGCCGGGCGCCCTGCTTCAGCGAGGCCTGGACCTGCGCGTCGAGCTCGGTCAACAGGTCCTCGCGCGCCAGGGGGCCGACGTCGGTGGCCCGGTCCATCGGGTCGCCGACCTTCAGGCCGGACATCTCCTGGGTGAACGCTCCCTCGAACGCCTCGGCGATCGGCTCCTCGACGATGAAGCGCTTGGCGGCGATGCACGACTGGCCGTTGTTGATGCAGCGCGCCCGCGCCGCCGTGCGCGCAGCCTCGATCGGGTCGGCGTCGGCCAGGACGATGAACGGGTCGGATCCACCCAGCTCGAGGACGCTCTTCTTGAGCAGGCTCCCGGCCTTGGCGGCGATGGACCGGCCGGCCGGCTCGCTGCCGGTCAGCGTCACCGCCTGGACCAGCGGGCTCTCGAGGATGGCGTCCACCGCCTTCGAGCCGACGAGCAGCGTCTGGAAGCAGCCTTCGGGCAGGCCGGCCCGCTCGAAGATCTCCTCGATCGCCAGAGCGCAGCCGGGGACGTTGGAGGCGTGCTTGAGCAGGCCCACGTTGCCAGCCATCAGCGCCGGGGCGGCGAAGCGGAAGACCTGCCAGAACGGGAAGTTCCAGGGCATCACCGCCAGCACCGGGCCCAAGGGATCGAAGCGGACGTAGCTGTCCGAGGCGTCGGTCTTGACCGGGTCGGGGGCCAGGTAGCGCGGGGCGGCGTCGGCGTAGTGCTCGCAGACCCAGGCGCACTTCTCGGCCTCGGCCTCCGCGGAGGGCAGGGTCTTGCCCATCTCCTTCGTCATGGTCTCCGCCCAGCGAGCCAGGTCCTTGCGCAGCACTCCCGCCGCCGCCCTGAGCACCTGGGAGCGCTCGGCCATGCCGGTCTTGCGCCAGCGCGCGAAGGCCTGCCCAGCCAGCGCGAGGCGGCGCCGGACCTCGCCGTCGTCGTGCTCGGCGTAGTCCTGCAGCAGCTCACCGGTGGCGGGGTCGACGGACTTCATGGCGCGCTCCCTTCCTGTCGCTGGGCGATGGAATTTCGGACGTCGGGCGGCTGTCTTAGCGCCTGTCTGTCAGGCCCGCAATCCGGAGGGGCAGGCCTCCGCGCCTGCTTCCCTGTAGGCGACCTGGGGGCCCCAGAGCAGTTGTTGAAGCACGCGGGCGGGTCTGGGAGGCTAGCGCGCTTCGAGAGAGAGGAAAGCCCATGGCCCACCGCGTGATCCCGTTTCTGGCGCTCTTCGTCCTGGCTTGCGGCGGCCTCACCTCGTCGTCGGGGGACGCCGGCACCCCCAGCGCCCCGAAGGAGTTGGACTGCGCCTGGGCCGCCTCGGAGAGCAATTGCTGGAAGGAGGTCATCAAGGTCGCCGACGGCTGCCTGCCTTCCCAGAGCGAGGTCGGTGCCTTCAGCGCCGACCTGAAGACCTGCACCTTCAGCGGCGGCAAGGTCGTCACGTTCGATCCGGCGGCGACCCTCCCGCCGTCGGACCTGGGCCTGAGCTTCTCGATCAAGGACTGCGTCTCCAGGACCGGGCTGGCCAAGGGCCATTTCAAGGTGCAGACGAGCGCCGGCACCGTCGAGCAGTCGTCGCCCGGCGAGGGCCTGCTCGTCACCTGCCCCGACGGGAGCCGATACCAGATCGCCAACGTGCTGGACCTGACCCAGTGCGCCGGCGCCGGGGCCAGCTTGGACTACGTCCCGGGCGACCTCTGGACCTGGAACGGCGGGGTCCTCGCGTACGGATTCACCAACTGGCCGGGCAACCAGTCGAGGACGCTCTTCACCTGCCAGCAGTAGGCCACCGCCGGAAGACAGACGACTGACAACGGCAGACTGATGGGGTAGGGTCCGCGCCCTCGAACGCGACCCAGGAAAGACCATGAGCAACGAGCCCAACGACACCCCCGCCGCCGCCCCCGCCGCGGACGAAATCTCCAAGGAGCAGGAGATCTTCAACGCCCGCCTGAAGAAGGCCGACGAGCTTCGCGCCCAGGGCCTGAACCCCTACAAGAACGGCTTCGAGCCCACGCACACCACCGCCGACCTGCTCAAGAAGTTCGGCGAGATCAAGGACCCCGCGGAGATCGAGAAGGCCTCCGAGACCTACGCGCTGGGCGGCCGCATCCTGGCCAACCGCACCTTCGGCAAGGCCGCGTTCCTCAAGCTGCGCGACCGCCAGGGCGACCTCCAGGTCTGGGTCAAGAAGGACGTCCTGGGCGACAAGGGCTTCGACATCTACAAGCTGGCCGACCTGGGCGACATCGTGGGCGTCACCGGCACCTGCACGCGCACCAAGACCGGCGAGCTGACGCTCTTGGCCAAGGAATTCACCATCCTCACCAAGGCGCTGCGCCCGCTGCCCGAGAAGTGGCACGGCCTGTCGGACATCGAGACCCGCTGCCGCCAGCGCTACCTCGACCTCATCGTCACCGAGGGCGTCAGGAACCTCTTCGTCAAGCGCCACAAGATCGTCCGCGGCATCCAGCGCTTCCTCGACGGGCACGGCTTCATCGAGGTGGAGACGCCGACCCTGCACAAGCCCGAGGAGGCCGGCGGCGCCACCGCCAAGCCGTTCGGGACGCACCACAACGCGCTCGACATGGACCTGAAGCTGCGCATCGCCACCGAGCTGCACCTCAAGCGCCTGGTGGTCGGCGGCATCGAACGCGTCTACGAGATCGGCCGCATCTGGCGCAACGAGGGCATCGACCGCCGGCACAACCCGGAGTTCACCACCGTCGAGTTCTACTGGGCCTACGCCACCTACCAGGACCTGATGAAGTCCACCGAGGACCTGCTCGCCCACCTCGCGCTCGACGTCACCGGCAGCGCCAAGGTCACCTACCAGGGCCAGGTCATCGACTTCACGCCGCCGTACCCGCGCATCTCGATGGTGGAGCACACCGCGCACGCGCTGGGGCTCGAGGCCGCGGCCGCGCTGGCCGGGCTGGGGCTGAAGGACGCGATCGAGAAGGCGGCCAAGGAGCAGACGGACCGGGACCTGCGCCTGGTGCTCGAGCACGCGGCCGGCCTGGCGACCCCCGGCGAGATGATCGCCCGGGCGTTCGAGGCCCTGGGCGAGCCGGCCCTGCCCAAGGACCGTCCCTCGTTCGTGACCGACTTCCCCATCGAGGTCTCGCCGCTGGCCCGCAGGCGCGACGGCGACCCGCGCGTCACCGACCGCTTCGAGCTGTACGCCGCCGGCATGGAGCTCGCCAACGCGTTCAGCGAGCTGAACGACCCGGTGGACCAGCGCCAGCGCTTCGAGCGGCAGGTCGAGCTGGCCCGCAAGGGCGACGCCGAGGCCATGCCCTACGACGAGGACTTCGTCCGCGCGCTCGAGCACGGCATGCCGCCGACGGCAGGGGAGGGCATCGGCATCGATCGCCTGACCATGCTGTTGACCGATTCGGCGTCCATCCGCGACGTCATCCTGTTCCCGCTGCTCAGGCCCAACAAGTAGAGGGCGCGGGCAACCTTCCGGAAGAAGGCATGAACCTGGACGCCGAACCGCGAAGCCAACCATCGACCTCGACCGGCGCCGCGTTGCCGGTGCCGCCGCCCGCCGTGTCCGCGGGGCCGGGGGCGCACGAGCGCCGGCCGAAGACCTCGCCGCCGCCGTTCTCTCCGGCGGTGCTGATCATCACGCTGGTCGGGCAGTGCATCGCCGGGCTGGTCGCCGGCTTGGGCACCATCACGCTCTCCTCCAAGGTGGGCATGGCCCCCGAGCGCGCCTTGGCGGTCGCGGGCACGCTCGCCATCCTGGCGGCCGGCGGGGCCGGGTTCCTGGCCGCGGCGGTCAAGCGCAAGGTCGGCACCTGGGAGGTGCTCTGCACCGGCCTGGTCTTCTGCGTCGCGACGACGCTGATCCTCGGCCGCCAGCTCCTCTCGCCGTTCGGCCTGTACCGGCCCTTCCTGTCCGACCTGGGCTACCTGGCGAGCATGTTCGGGCAGAACCCCATGGGCGGGGTCGGGGTGGCGACGGCCGCCATCTTCTTCGCCACCTTCATCGGCGGGTCGCTCGGCTACCTCCTGGCCGGAAGCGGCAAGCTCGACCTGCGCTTCTCGTACGAGGCCTTCATCGCCCGCAGCCACCTGCGCCTGCGCAAGCACTCGGCGACCCGCATCATGACCGGGATCACCGTGGCGGGCGTGGCGCTGGGCGTCTTCGCCCTCACCGTCGTCCTCTCGGTGATGAGCGGCTTCGAGCTCGACCTCAAGGGCAAGATCATCGGCACCAACGCCCACGCCGTGGTCCTCAAGTACGGCAACGACTTCAAGGAGTGGCGCGAGGCCGCCGACAAGGTGCGCAAGGTCCCCGGCGTGGTCGCCGCGACCCCGTTCATCCTCAACGAGGTCATGGTCTCCTCCGACCAGAACCTCTCCGGCGCGCTCATCAAGGGCATCGACCCCGAGACCGTCACCGGCGTGACCAACCTGGGGCCCAACGTCAAGGAGGGCTCGCTCGACTGGCTGAACCACCCGGAGAAGATCGCCGAGCCCGAGAGCGGCGCCCGCCTGCGGCGCCTGCTGCCCAGCGACGAGGACTCGGCGCCCAAGGCGCGCGCGAAGGAGCAGGCGGACCCGCCGCTGACGATGGAGGACATCATCGCGCCCAAGAAGCCGGGCGCCGCCGACAGTGAGGGCAAGGACAAGAAGGACGAGGCCCCCGCGGCGCCGACTCCCGGCATCCTCATCGGCAAGGAGCTGGCGCACTCGCTCAAGGTGATGGTGGGCGACCGCCTCAACGTGGTCAGCCCGCTGGGCGGCGAGCTGGGCCCCACCGGGCCGATGCCCAAGAGCCGGCCCTTCCGCGTCGCGGGCATCTTCGTGACCGGGATGTACGAGTACGACGCCAAGTTCGCCTACATCTCGCTCCGGGAGGCCCAGACCTTCTTCAACGTGCCCGACTCGGTCACCGGCCTGGAGATCAAGACCGACGACATCGACGACACCCGGCAGATCACCCGGGCCATCCTGTCCGCGCTCGACGGCTACCCCTACCGCACCAAGGACTGGGGCGAGATGAACAAGAACCTCTTCTCCGCGCTGCGCCTGGAGAAGCTGGTGATGGCGGTGCTGCTCGGGCTGTTCGTGCTGGTGGCCTGCTTCGGCATCCTCTCCACGCTGATCATGATGGTCCTCGAGAAGCGCAAGGAGATCTCCATTCTCAAGTCGATGGGGGCCACCGACACCAGCGTGATGAAGGTGTTCGTGCTCGAGGGACTGATCATCGGGATCATCGGGACCGCGGCGGGGCTGGTGCTGGGCTACCTCGCCTGCCTGTTGGTCGACCTCGGCATCATCCAGCTCGACGCCGAGGTCTATTACATCGACAAGCTGCCGGTGAAGATCGACGCGCTGCAGTTCGCGATCGTCGCACTCATCGCCGTCACCATGAGCTACCTGGCGACCATCTACCCGGCCACGCGCGCCAGTCGCGTCGCCCCGGTGGACGGCCTGCGCAACGAGTGAGCATGGAAAAGCCGTTCTGCGAAATCGCCGGGCTGCACAAGTCCTACTTCATGGACGGCAAGCGCATCGACGTGCTGCGCGGCGTCGACATGACGCTGCGCGAGGGCGAGCTGGTCTCGCTGACGGGCGCCTCGGGCGTGGGCAAGAGCACCTTCCTGCACGTGCTGGGGACGCTCGACGCGCCGACCGAGGGCAGCATCCGCTTCGGGGGCCGCGACGTGACCAGCATGGACGAGGGCGAGCTGGCGCGCTTCCGCAACGCCTCGCTCGGCTTCGTCTTCCAGTTCCACTACCTCCTGCCCGAGTTCAGCGCCCTGGAGAACGTGATGATGCCGGCGCTCATCCAGCGCCTGTCGTACCCCGAGGCCAAGGCGCGCGCGGCGCTCCTGCTCGCGGACGTGGGCCTGAAGGACCGCAGCCACCACAAGCCCGGCGAGCTGTCCGGCGGCGAGCAGCAGCGGGTGGCCCTGGCGCGGGCGCTGGTGATGAAGCCGCGGCTGCTCCTGGCCGACGAGCCCACCGGCAACCTGGACCCGGCCACCGGCGAGGGCATCCACCAGGTCTTGCTGGAGATCAACCGCAAGCAGGGCATCGCCGCGGTGGTCGTGACCCACAACGAGAAGCTGGCCCACTCGATGCCGCGCCGCCTGCAGTTGTCGGACGGCAAGGTGGTCGAGCTCCCGCCCGCCCCGGCGCCGTAGGGCGCCAGGCCTTTCGTTCCTCCGGGAAGGAAAGGGCAAGCTGGCAGTTGGGGTGTGGAACTTTGGGAAAAGCCCCGACTCCTTACAGATTTCCGTTGTGGCGCCGAGCCCCTTTGCGTAGTCTTCGCCTCCCTTTAGCCGCCCTTTCGCCGACTGAGGCATGAGCCGGACGCCCCTCCTACTTCTCGTCACCGTCCTCGCCACGCAGGGCGTCGCCTATGCCCAGACCGGCTCCGCGCCGGCTGCGGAGGCCGCCGGCGACGACGCGCTGAAGGTGGACGTGCCCCGCGCGGGCGACCCGGATCGGCCCCGCGTCGTCGCCATCCAGGTCGAGGGCAACCGCCGGGTCGAGCCCGACGCCATCCGCGGCGCGCTGCGGACCAAGGTGGGCTCGTTCTTCGACCCGCTGCTGGCCCAGGACGACATCAAGGGCCTGTGGCGCCTCGGCTTCTTCAGCGACGTGCAGATCCTGGTCGACGACAGCGACCCCCAGCGGCTGGTGCTCGTCGTCCGGGTCGCCGAGAAGCCGGCCATCCGCTCGGTGCAGATCCGCGGCAACAAGGAGCTGTCCGACGACGACCTCAAGGACATCGTCGACGTCAAGCCGTTCAGCATCCTCGACATGGGGGCGGTGCGCCGCAACTCCAAGAAGATCCAGGACAAGTACGTCGAGAAGGGCTACTTCCTCGCCGACGTGACCCCGGTGGTCGACAAGCTCGACAACAACGAGGTGGCGGTCTTCTTCGACGTCAACGAGCACGCCAAGGTCGAGGTCAAGCGCGTCACCTTCGTGGGCAACATGAAGGTGAAGGACGAGGACCTGCGCGGCGTGATGGAGACCAGCGAGGGCGGGTTCCTCTCGTTCTTCACCAGCTCCGGCACCTTCCGCGAGGAGGTGTTCAAGCGCGACCTCTCCAACATCCAGGGCGTCTACTACGACCGCGGCTTCATCCACGTGAAGGTCGGCCAGCCGCAGATCTCGCTCAGCGGCGACAAGCGGCTCATCTACCTCACCGTCCCGATCACCGAGGGCGAGCAGTACAACGTCGGCAAGATCGACTTCGCCGGGGACCTCGTCGGCAAGAAGGAGGACCTGTTCCGGAAGGTCACCGTCTCCAGCGGCGAGCTCTTCAACCGCAGCAAGCTCCAGCGCGACATCATGGCCATCGCCGACGTCTACTACGACGCCGGCTACGCCTACGCCAACATCACCCCGCAGACCACCGTCGACGCCGACAAGAAGATCGTCGACCTCACCTTCGACGTGCAGAAGGGCGAGCAGGCCTTCATCGAGCGCATCGAGATCACCGGCAACCACAAGACCCGCGACAAGGTCATCCGCCGCGAGTTGCGCGTCTACGAGGGCGAGCTGTTCAGCGGCACCGGGCTGCGCAACAGCCGCCAGCGGGTCACCGCGCTCGGCTTCTTCGAGACGGTGGACATCGCGCAGCGGCGCGGCAGCGCCGACAACCAGATCATCGTCACCGTCAACGTCAAGGAGAAGCCGACCGGGACGTTCCAGGTGGGCCTGGGCTTCTCGTCCATCGAGAGCTTCCTGCTCACCGCGCAGGTCAGCCAGAACAACGCCTTCGGCTGGGGCCAGACCGCCTCGCTGGCCGCGCAGATCAGCTCGCTGCGCAGCCTGGTGCAGGTGTCCTTCATCGACCCCTACTTCTTCGACACCAACTGGATCTTCAGCTTCGACTACTTCCGCCAGGACCTGGACTACTACGGCTTCATCCGGCGCTCGAACGGCGGCGACCTCACCTTCGGCTACCACCTCACCCAGGACCTGATGCTGCACCTGGGCTACGCCATCGAGCAAGTCGAGGTCGAGCCCGGCCGCTCCAGCAGCCTCGGCGGCTCGGACGTCCTGCTCGCCAACCGCTTCCAGAACGGCCTGACCAGCTCGCTGCGCCTGACGCTCAACTGGGACCAGCGCGACAACCGGCTCTTCCCCACCGCCGGCAACTACCAGTCCGCGTCCATCGAGTACTCGCCCGACTGGCTGGGCGCCTCCTTCCAGTTCGTCCGCGTCAACGCCAACAGCCGCTGGTACTTCCCGCTGTTCTGGGGAATCGTCTTCAAGGCCCAGGGCTCGCTCGGCTACATCCACAGCCTCAAGGGCTCCCTGCCCATCAGCGAGCTCTTCTTCGCCGGCGGCATCAACACCCTGCGCGGGTACAGCCTGCGCTCGGTCGCGCCGTCGGTGCGCGTGGGCGACAGCCGCAACCCGGACGCGGCGCTGACCTCGTTCCTGGTGGGCGGCAACAAGCAGCTGCTCTTCAACTTCGAGCTCGAGTTCCCCATCTTCGAGAAGGTCGGCATCCGCGGTGTCGTCTTCTACGACGCCGGCAACGTCTACGCGCAGGACGAGAACTGGTTCGCCTCCAAGACCCAGTCCGGCCCGATCGGCCTGCTGCACTCGGTGGGCGTCGGCTTCCGCTGGTTCTCGCCGATCGGCCCGCTGCGCTTCGAGTGGGGCATCCCGCTCACCAAGCGCCCCGGCGACGAGGACTACCTGTTCGAGTTCACCATCGGCAACTTCTTCTAGGGTTCAGCCGTGGCCTTGGCGCGGGCGCTCTCCGGGACGGCGAGGAAGGTCGTCGTCGGAGTGGGCGCCGGCGCCTGCACTGGCCTGCTGGCCGCGGCGCTGGCGCTGGCGCGCCCCGACCTGGCCGAGTCCCTGGAGTTCGCCTCCTACGACCCCCGCGTGGCGGCCGTGGCCCGCGACGAGCGGGCCTCGCGCGAGATCGTCCTGGTCGACATCGCCGACGAGGACCTGCAGCTGGCCGAGGACCACCTGTCCCTGAGCTGGCCCTGGCCGCGCGAGCTGCACGGCTACCTCGTCGACTTCGCGGCGCGCGGCGGGGCCAAGGCGGTGATCCTGGACTTCGTCTACCAGGACCGCGGCGCCTCGGCCTCCGACCTCGACGCCTTCGCCCTGGCGCTGCGCAAGAGCGGCCGGTCGGTCCTCGGCGTGGCCATGCCGGGCCGGGTGGAGTCGGGCGCCGGCGGCGCGCTGGCGGGGACCTGGGGCGCCTCGCTGGGCCGCTGGCCCGACGCGGAGCGGGCCCGGGACGCCGCGCTGCAGATCCAGAGCTGGAACGTGCGCACCTACCTGGTCGCGCGCGGCGCCGAGACGGAGCTCCTCTTCGGCGGTCGCCAGAGCGCCGAGGACGTCCAGCGCTCCTACGAGAGGCTCCTCGGCGCGGGGCTGCTCGAGAAGCTGATGCCCGAGGGCCGCTCGCCCCCGGCCTCCGTCGCCGGCCGCGAGCTGACCGAGCAGGAGCGGGCCGCGGAGCTCAGCGCGGTGCAGGTGGTCCGCTCCCGCGACCTGCTCTCCCTGGCGGCGCCGCCCGGGGTGCGCTTCCCCGCGCGCGAGATGCTGCCGCCGGTCTCGATGCTCGCGGCCTCGGCGGCGCGGCTGGGCAACGTGGTCCAGTCCACCGACCCCGACGGCGTGCTGCGCCGGCACCTGCCGCTGGTCGAGCACGGGAGCGGGCGGTTCATGCCCTCGCTGGCGCTCTCCGCCTTCCTGGTGGGCCACCCGGAGGTGACGCCGCGCCTGGAGGGGGCCGACCTGGTGCTGGGCGAGCGGCGCCTCCGGCTGGACGAGCGGGGCAGCTTCCCCATCCGCTTCCCCGCCGGCGAGTACCGCCACGTGAGCGCCTGGAGCATCCTGCGCGCCCAGGCCCAGCTCGAGGCCGGCGAGACGCCGACGCTCTCGCCGGAGGTCTTCCGGGACAAGTACGTCGTCGTCTCCGCGGCGGCGCGGGCGCTGCGCGACCTGCGCACGACGCCGGTGCGCGAGAACCACCCCGGTGCGGAGATCAACGCCGCGGCGCTCGACAACCTGCTCTCGGGCCGGGCCATCCGCCGGCTGGGCGCGGGGTGGGACGCCGCCTTCGCGCTGGCGCTGGCGGCGCTGACCGCCCTGGCGGTGCTGCTCGTCTGGAGCCTGCTCAAGAGCCCGTCCCTGGCGGTGATCGCGGCGCTGGGGATCCTGGCCGCGAGCGGGTTCGGGGTGTGGAGCCTCGGCCTCTGGCTGCTGCGCGCGCACGGGCTCTGGCTCGCGCTCTCGGTGCCGCTGGGCGGGGCGGGGCTGTCGGTGGTGGCCTCGCTGCTCGCCACCAACTTCCTGGAGCGCGGCGAGCGGCGCTTCGTGGAGAAGGCGCTGGGGCAGTACACCTCGAAGGTGCTGGTGCGCCAGCTGCTCGCCCGCCCGGAGCGCCTGTCGCTGGAGTGGGGCGAGACCCGGGAGATCTCGGTCTACTTCTCGGACATCGCCGGCTTCACCGAGTTCAGCGAGAAGCTGCCCCCCGAGCGGCTGGTCAAGCTGCTCAACGACTACCTGACGAACATGACCGACCTCGTGCTCGAGCACGGCGGCGTGGTCGACAAGTACATCGGCGACGCCATCATGGCCTTCTGGGGCGCGCCGCTGCCCGAGCCCGAGCACGCGCGGCGGGCGGTGCGCGCCGCCATCGCCATGCGCCGGCGCTGCGAGGAGCTGCGGCCGAAGTGGCAGGCCGAGTTCGGGACGGTGGTGGTGGCGCGCGCCGGCATCAACAGCGGGCCCGCGGTCAGCGGCAACATGGGCTCGCGCCACAAGTTCAACTACACGGTCATGGGCGACACGGTGAACCTGGCCTCGCGGCTCGAGGGCGCCAACAAGCCCTACGGCACGGTGCTGATGGTCTCCGAGACCACCTTCGCCCAGGTCCGGGACCTCGTCGAGGCGCGCGAGCTCGACCTGCTGGCGGTCAAGGGCAAGCAGAAGCCGGTGCGCGTCTACGAGGTGCTCGACGAGAAGGGCCGGGTCCCGCCCCTGCTGCAGGAGGCCGTCGCCCACTTCGGGCGCGGGCTCGGGCACTACCGCAACCAGGCCTTCGCCGAGGCGATCGCGGCGTTCGAGCAGGCGCTCCGGGTGCGGGCGGACGACGGCCCCTCGCGCGCGTACGTGGATAGGTGCAAGCATCTGCTCGACCACCCGCCCGGTGCCGGCTGGGACGGCGTGTGGCGGATGAAGGAGAAATGACGATGCGGCTCGCAAGGGTGGCGCTCCTGGCGCTCGCGCTCGTCCTCGCCCTCGCGGCGGGGAGCGCGCAGGCCGAGGAGACGATGACGGTCAAGAACCTGGGCGTGAACCTCATGTCCAAGCCGGCGCTGCTGGCGCCGCGGGTCGGGGCGCCGCTGGAGCGCGGCGAGCTGGTCACGTGCCTGAAGAAGGACTCCGACTGGTACCAGGTCAAGGCCAAGGACGGGCGGGAGGGCTGGGTCAAGAAGGCGGCGCTCGTCGAGGCCAAGGTGGCTCTCTCCAAGAAGATGGGAGGGGAGGGCGCCGCGATCTCGCAGGACGAGATCGAGACCGCCGGCCGCGGCTTCACCAAGGACATCGAGGCGAGCTACCGCTCCTCCCGCGCCGAGCTGGAGAAGGGCTTCGCCGTCCTCGACCAGATCGAGAAGCGCCAAGTCGATCCCGGGCAGGCGGCGGCGTTCGCGCAAGAGGGCAAGCTCGCGGGAGGTGCCAAGTGAAGCGCCTCTTCCTGCTGATCCCCGCGGTGCTCATGCTCGACGGCTGCGCCCTCCTCCAGGCGGTCGCCCGGCGCGACAAGGCCGGCATCGTCAGCGAGGGCAAGAAGGTGGGGCAGACGGTGGGGGAGGCCGTCGGGGACATCAAGGACGCCTCCAAGGAGCTGAGCCCGGAGAACGAGTACTACGTCGGCCGCGCGGTCTCGGCGAACCTGCTGGCGAAGTACGACTTCAAGTACCTGGAGCCCGCCGGACCCGCCGGAGCGACCGCGGACTACGTCGCCAGCGTCGGCTACGTGCTCGCGGCGGCGGCCGAGGGCCTGCGCGACGGCACCATGCGGGCGGCGCCGGTCGGGGGCTGGAACTTCGTCGTCCTGGACGCCGAGGTCATCAACGCCTTCGGGGCCCCCGGGGGCTTCGTCTTCGTCACGCGCGGCGCCCTCCTGGCCGCGAAGAACGAGGAGGAGATCGCCGCCATGCTCGCCCACGAGATCGCCCACGTGATGCAGGGCCACGGCCTGGGCTCCATCAAGACCGAGCGCTTCGGGAAGGTCGCCGGCAAGTGGTTCAAGAAGGGCGCCCAGGCCCTCACGCCGACCCAGATGGACGCCATGACCGAGTCGCTCGACGGCTCGGTGGCGGACGTGTCCGACACCCTGATCGGCAACGGCTACTCGCGCTCGAGCGAGGGCCAGGCCGACGCGCTCGGCCAGAGGATCGCCGCGGCCGCGGGCTACGATCCCCGCGCGATGATCTCCCTGCTGGGCTCGATCAAGGGGCAACAGGCGACCTCGCAGGGCGGCATGCTCGCCACGCACCCGAGCAACGCGGACCGGGTCAAGAAGCTGGAGGCCAACGCCAAGAAGCTCGGAGCCGTGAAGGCCGAGCCGATCCGCACCGAGCGCTACGCCAAGGCGGTCGCGCCGATCCTCCAGGCGCCCAGGTAGGACACTGTGGGAGCAACCGGCCGCGCCGGCGCCTGATAATCCTCAGTGAAACCAACGCTCACGAGGCCCTCATGCCCGTCTCCGGAGTCCACGCCCCCCACGCCGAGCTGTTCTACGGTTCCCGCGGCTCCCAGGTGGATCAGCTGCAGAAGAGCCTGGTCAAGCTCGGCTACCTGTCGCAGTCCGAGTACAAGACCGGCCCCGGCGTCTTCGGCCCCCGCACCAAGCAGGCGCTCAAGGAGTTCCAGGCGGCGCACAAGCTCGGAGCCGACGGCATCTACGGTCCCAAGACGCGCGCCGGTCTCGAGAAGGCGATCGGCGGCAAGGCGGAGGCGCCGGCGAAGAACACCCCGGCCCCCAAGGACGACTACGACAAGGCCAGCGGCTCGTTCCCCAAGGTCCCGCGCGGCCGGTCCGGCATCGAGTCGGTCTTCGGCAAGGCGGGCACGCACCAGACCACCGTGAAGCTCCCCCTCGGCCCCGGCGGCAAGGAGGTCAACGTCCGCTGCCACGAGAAGCTGGTCCCGGTGATGAAGGCGATGCTGGCGGAGGCCAAGGACAAGGGCCTGCTCAAGTACATCCACACCTACGACGGCATGTACTGCTACCGCACCAAGAACCACAACCCGAACTCGAACCTCAGCACGCACTCCTGGGGCATCAGCTTCGACATCAATGCCAGCGAGGGCACCAAGGGAAAGGTGAACCCGCAGCTGGCGGCCGTGTTCGAGAAGTACGGGTTCTACTGGGGCAAGAACTTCAACGACGAGATGCACTTCCAGTACGCCCGCGGCTACTGAAGCGAGCCTGCGGCCGATCGATCTCCGGGCGCCCGGGTCTCCACGCGAGACCCGGGCGCCTTTCTGTTCGCCGCCGGACGTCCGGTTTGGCTATCGTGGGCGCCTCCCAAGGGACTCGAGAGACACGATGGTCGCCCAGCCGAGCCAGCCGACGGACCCCAGCCCGAAGCCCGTACCGCCAGCGGAGGTCGCGCGAGAGCGCGGTCCGGTGTCGGCCGGCAGGGGAGTGACGCTGGCCGCCGCCGCGCTGGCGCTGGTGGTGCTCGTGGCGGGGCTCGTCACCGCGCCGAACTACGGGGTCACCAGCGACGAGCCCGTGATCTACATGGGCGGCGAGTGGAACCTCTGGGCGATGCAGGCGGACGACCCGGGCCGCTGGAACTTCAAGGAGCACCGGCCCAAGGAGTTCGAGAAGATCACCCGCTGGGACTACCACCCCGACGCCGTCGGGCACTGGGCCTTCCCGGGGTTCGCCGGCTTCTTCTGCGCGCTGGTGGCCCAGGCCGCCCAGCACCTCCCGGGCTACGACGTCGTCGACGCCTTCCACGCGGGCATCGTGCTGCTCCACGCGCTGGCGGTCTTCGCCTTCGCGCTCTACCTCGCCCGCCTGTTGGGCGCGCGCCGGGCGCTGCTCATCGCCGCGCTCTACGCGCTCTACCCCTGCGCGGTGGGGCACTCGCACTACAACGTGAAGGACTGGCCGATGGTGGGCTTCTACGCCCTGACGCTGGTCTCCTTCGCCTGCGGCATCCTCGAGCACCGGCCGCGCTTCCTCCTGCAGTCGGGCTTCTGGTTCGGGCTGGGGCTGTGCTCGAAGGCGAACCCGCTCTTCGCCGGGCCGACCCTGGCCGTCTGGCTGCCCGTCGCCTGGTGGCTGACCTATCGCCACGTGCGCAAGCCCTCGCGCGCGCTCGTCGCCGCGGCGCTGGCCATCCCGGTGGTGGGGTTCGTGACCTTCTGGGCCGTCTGGCCGTACGTCCACGCCGGGACGCTGGCGGAGCAGGCTCGGAAGGTGGGCGACGTCTTCGGCTACATCCTCGAGCGTGGGCGCAGCAACCGCGGCACCTTCTCGGCCTACTCCCTCTTCCACGTGGCGGTGATGACCCCGCCCATCGAGCTCTTCGGCCTGCTGCTCGCCGCCGTGCTCCCGTTCCGGAAGACCGACGGGCGCGAGAAGTCCGTGGCGGCGCTGGCGTGGATGTGGTTCCTGCTGCCGGTCGTGCGCATCGCGATGCCGTACTCCAACTTCTACGACGCCAACCGCCACTTCCTGGAGTACATCCCCGCGCTGGCGGTGCTGGCGGGGATGGGGCTGGACGCGGGGCTCACCGCGGCGGCGCGCTGGATCGAACCGCGCAGGCCGGCGGCCAGCAAGTGGATCCCGGCGTCGGGCCTCGCCGTGGTGCTCGGCCTGGCGGCCTGGCCGGTGGTCCAGTACCACCCGTTCGAGACCACCTACTACAACGCGCTCATCGGCGGCCTGGGCGGGGCGCAGCAGAAGGAGATGTCGCACTACTTCTGCCAGGGCATGGAGTTCTGGTGCCCCGACTCCGAGGGCGACTACTGGGGCTTCTCGTTCAAGAACGCCGCCCGCGACGTCAGCCGCGAGGCGCCCAACGGGGCGAAGCTGTACGCCTGCGGCAACCTCATCGGCCCGCTGGCGCGCTGGGAGCCGCTGCGCAAGGACCTGCGGATGGCGGGGCGCAACGAGGCCGACTACTTCGTCGTCATCCCTCGCCGGCCCTTCTGCAGCGAGGACGACCGGCGCTACATCGCCGCGCACACCACCGTCGTGAAGGAGGAGCGCCGCGACGGGGGCCTGGTGTACGGGGTGTACCGGCGCAAGCAGTAGCGGCCGGCCTCCTCCGCGCCGGCCTGCTCCGCGCCGGCCTGCCGCTGCTCACTCGTCCAGGCCGACCCGCTCCATCGACAGCGGCTGGGTGGCCGAGTAGGGGTCCACCACCAGCTTCATGAAGAAGTGCCCCTGGCCCAGCATCGCCTCCATGCTGCCGCCCCCGCCGCCGGCGATGGTCGAAGGCACGTCGCGCATCGTGTAGTCGGCGTAGCTGTGGATGTGGCCGGCGAAGTAGTGCGTGGCGCCGCCCTGGGCGATCACCTGGACGAAGTGCAGGGCGTCGTCGCGGTTGCTGAAGGCGTGGTTGCGGCCGCCCCACGGCTCGAGGGGCGGGATGTGCGAGAAGACCAGAGCGGGACCGCCGTCGCGCACCAGCGAGTCCGCCAGCCAGCCATAGGCGCCCGGGGAGAAGAGGGCGTTGGCGGTGTCCGCCAGGACGATGCGCACGCCGCGCAGGTCGAAGGCGACGTTGGTCGGGCCGATCACCTCGTCGAATCGATCGGCCGCGGCGCCCATGAGGTCGTGGTTGCCCACCGTCGTGTAGAAGGGCACCGGCAGGGCGTCGAAAAGCGCGAGCATCTGGTCCAGCTCTTCGGGCTTGCCGTGGTCGGCGATGTCGCCCATGCAGAGCGCCGCGTCGGGCTGCCACTCCTCCACCGCCTCGGTGAAGCGGCCGAAGGTCTCCAGGTTGTTGTGGAGGTCCGAGATGAGCGCGAAGCGCGCCGGGCCGGCCCCGGGCGGCTGGACGCGGATGCGCAGCCCCTGGGTCGGGACCTGGTAGACGAACTCCACGGTGGTGGGCCCCACGGTCTGCCGAGAGGCCGGTGGGGGATTGAAGCTCGAGCCGGGCTGGACGTTGGCGAGGCGGAAGCGGGCCTCGCCGGCCGCCGCGCTCAAGGCGATCTCCGGGGTGGGCGAGGCCGCGCGGACAACGACCGCGCCGTCGACGGTGCGCACGCGGCCGGGGGAGATCGACAGCGAGATCCCGTTGGCGAGGGTCGCGGTCCCGGGCCGCTGCCCGCCGGCGTTCCGCTCGTCGGCCTCGGTCATGTCGCAGGCCGGCAGCTCCGCCAGCAGCAGCAGCGAGAGCCCGGACAGGAAGGTCCGTCGGGTCACCGTCACCATGCCACCACCTCCGCGCCGGCCATCACGTCCATGCCGCCGCCGATGTGCGTCAGGGCCACCAGCCGCACCTTCGGGTGGACCTCGATCCTCACCTGCACCTCGCCGTGCCCGCCGTGGTCGAAGACCATGCCCAGGCGCTTGTCGGGCCGCTGGCTGTAGACGGCCGAGACCTCGAACCAGTCGGTCAGCGCGATGGAGAGCCCGGTCTCCAGGACCAGGAAGGGCTGCAGGTCGGTCGCGGAGGTGCCGTCGTAGGAGTAGGCGATGACGCCGCCGCCGAGGCGCTGCACGAGGACCAGGCCCGACATGCTCTTGTCGAGCACTCCCGCGTCCAGCCGCCCCTCGAACATCAGGGCGCCGCCGTGGCCGCTCGAGTCCGAGTCGCCGCCCAGCTCGCGCAGGCCCTCCGCGACGAGCGCGACGTGCGAGCGCTTGCCGTCGCCGTAGATCTTCACTCCGCCGCGCAGGTGCAGCTCCTGGTAGCGGGTGCCGGGCGCAAGCGAGCCCCAGCCGTCGAGGAGGACCTTCGGGTTCTCGTACTCGGCCCGCAGGATCCCCAGGTGCTTGACGTTTCCGGCGTGCGCCAGGCTGGGCCCGTAGAGCAGCGCCGCGGTCAGTGAGTCCTCGCGGTGGAACGCCGTGACCTGGCCTTCCGGCCGGAGCGTCCCGACGACGTCGCCGAGCCAGGTGCCGAGCAGCGTCGATACGCCGGCGAAGAGCAGCGCCATCCCCACCGGGGCCAGGTCGCGGTTGCCGGTGGTCTTGAAGAGCATCGCGGCGCCCGCCCCGGCGGCGACCACGCCCGCCCCGGAGACGAGCAGCAGCCGCTTCGCGGTCTTCGAGTCGCCCGAGAGGCAGTGGCCCAGGGCGAGGACGGGGACGAACGAGAGGCCGATGGCCAGCGGCCGCAGCGCCCGCGGCGCGTCGGAGGGCGTCACCGTGGCGTTGGCGTTGGGCAAGGCCGCCGCTGAGGCAGGCGCCGGAGCGGCCACCGGCGCGGGGGAGGGTATCTCCAGCGGAGTGGCGACGGCTTCGGGTGCCGTAGGTGCGGCGGGAGCCGGCTCGACCGCTGGAGCGGGAGCAGCGTCGGCGGGAGCCGTCGCAGTGTCCGCGACGATGGGGGCGGCGTCGGCAGGCGGCGCTTCCGTGGCGGCGGCGGCGAGCAGGGCGAGCAGCAACGCGAGCGGCATGGGACCTCCGGAGGCGGCATTCTAGCCCGTACCGTCCAAGGCTGAACTGTGCCGCGAAGCCCGCGGTTGCTAGGATTCGCCGTCACACCGGACAGGGGAGGCCTCGTGCTCCGACGGCTCACGAAGATCACCGCCTTCAAGCTCGCGCTGCTCATCGGGCTCGTATTCGCGGTCACGCATTTCATGTACCGCGCCACCGAGAACCGGCACGCGCCCTTCACCCTGGTCGAGGCCTGGGACGCCAAGGCGCTGGACGCCAAGTTCAAGGTGCGCGGGCCGGTGCCCTCCTCGGGGCGGGTCACCATCGCCGGCATCGACGAGGTGAGCCTGCAGCGCTACGGCCTGTGGCCCTGGCGCCGCGAGCTGGTGGGCAAGGCCCTCAAGAACCTCAACGACGCCGGCGCCGCGGCCATCGGCGTGGACATCTGGTTCGCCGACGCCGACCGCCACGCGGCGCACCTCTCGGTCAACCGGATGATCGACGCCGCCCTCGGGCAGCTCCCCGACCCGGCCGGCGACCTGGCGGCCGCAGGCTGGTCGGGCTCCCCGGATCGCCTGGTGGAGCTGCGCGGCTCCTTCGACTCCATGCGCCTGGCCGACCCCGACGTGGTCTTCGCCGACTTCCTCCGGGAGAGCCCCAAGGTGGTCCTGGGCGCCTCCGGCTACCCCACGCCCGAGGCCATCGCCCGCGCCGACAAGACCGTCCTCCAGCGCGACGAGCAGGCCCTCGAGCGCTTCACCTTCACCGACGTCTACGCCTTCGGCTTCGACCCGGAGACCAAGCAGGAGATCAAGGGGACGCGCTGGTCGCCGCTGTTCAAGACCAAGGCCTCGGCGTTCCCGCAGCTGCGCGCGCTGCTGGGCGTCGAGCTGTCGCTGCCGGCCATCACCGCCGCCACCGCGAACGTCGGGCTCATCGACACCGAGCCCGACGAGGACGGCACCATCCGCAAGTACCCGCTCATCTCCCGCCTCAAGGAGCGCATCGTCCCCAGCCTGGCGCTGCAGACCGCCGCGGTGGCGATGGGCGGGCGGGTCGTGCCCCTGATGGACCCCGAGGCGTCCACCGACTCCATCAGCTACGCCGGCCTGATGCCGCTGGACGGCACCATGAACGGCGCGGCGAAGATCCCGCTCGACCCGAAGCAGGCGCGCTACCTCATCGACTACCCCGGCTCGTTCCGCGCGGTCGTCGACGGCAAGCCGCTCTTCCAGACCATCTCCTTCGCCGACGCCGTCGACGGCACCTTCGACGTCCAGAAGGTCAAGGGCCAGATCATTTTGGTCGGCGCGACGGTGGCGGGCACCTTCGACCAGCGCGTCACGCCCTTCGACTCGATGTCCCCCGGCGTCTACACGCACGCCGCGGTCATCGACAACATCCTCACCGGCAGCTTCCTGCAGCAGTCGCTGGGCGTCGCCCTGTTCGAGGTGCTCATCCTCCTGCTCCTGGCGCTGGCCTTCGGCCTGGTCGTCCCGCGCTTCGAGGCCTACTACTGGCAGGCGGTGTTCATGCTGGGCGCCTTCGCCGCCTACCTCGCCCTCGACCTGCAGCTGTTCAAGGCCGGCTACGAGCTGAGCACCGTGGTGCCGATGATGGAGATCGCCTGCCTCTTCGCGGGGATGCTGCTCTTCAAGCTGGTGGTCACCGACCGCGAGAAGCGCCAGACCCGCACCGCCTTCCAGCACTACCTGGCCCCGTCGGTGCTCGACGACATGGTCAAGAACCCCGACAAGCTCAAGCTGGGCGGCGAGAAGCGCGAGCTGACGGTCTTCTTCAGCGACATCCGCGGCTTCACCACGATCAGCGAGCGGCTGCCCGCCGAGGAGCTCTCCAAGCTGCTCAACGAGTACCTCACGCCCATGTCGAACATCGTGTTCAAGCACCAGGGCACGCTCGACAAGTACATGGGCGACGCCGTCATGGCCTTCTGGGGCGCGCCGATGGAGCAGCCCGACCACGCGCTGCGCGGCTGCACCGCGGCCATCGAGATGATGAAGACCCTGGACGTCCTGCGCGCGCAGTGGAAGGCCGCCGGCCGCCCGGACATCCAGATCGGCATCGGCCTGAACTCGGGGCCCATGTCGGTGGGGAACATGGGCTCGAACATGTTCTTCAACTACACGGTCATGGGCGACAACGTGAACCTGGGCAGCCGCCTGGAGGGCACCAACAAGGCCTACGGCACCAACATCATCATCAGCGAGTTCACCTTCGCCAAGGTCAAGGGCCAGGTCGTCGCCCGCGAGCTGGGCAGCGTGCGGGTGAAGGGCAAGAAGCTGCCGGTGGGCATCTACGAGCTGCGCGGCCTGGGGACGCCGCCGCCGGCGGAGGCGGCGGTCATCGCCGACTTCGAGGCCGGCATCGCCGCCTACCGCGCCAGGAACTGGGACGAGGCCGAGGCCCGCTTCAAGAAGGTGCTCGAGACCTGGAAGGACGACGGCCCCAGCGCGCACTACCTCGAGGACACCGAGGACAAGCGCCGGCACCCGCCGGCCGAGGGCTGGGACGGGGTCTACGAGATGAAGACCAAGTGAAGGGAGCGGGTTGTGCGGGCGGCCGTTTGTTTGACGCTCGCGCGGGGGGATGCTAACCCTTCTGCATTACAGAGATTTACCGGAGCGCAATGGGCGACGACCTCTTCACGAAGTTCGGGCGAGAGTTCCCCAAGGGGACGGTCCTCTTCCGCGAAGGCGACAGCGGCAAGGAGATGTACGTCCTGCAGTCGGGGAAGATCGCCATCTCCAAGCAGGTGCGCGACGTGGAGAAGGTCCTGGCCGAGCTGGGGCCGGGCGAGTTCTTCGGCGAGATGGCCATCATCTCCAACAAGCCGCGCACCGCCACGGCGACGGTCGCCGAGCCCGCCCGCTGCCTGGTGATCGATCCCAAGACGTTCGAGGCGATGATCCGCGGCAACGCGGAGATCGCCATCCGGATGATCAAGAAGCTCTCCGACCGCCTGCAGGAGGCGGACGCGCAGATCGAGAACCTGCTCCTGCGCGACGCCGGCAGCCGCGTCGTCCACTACCTGGCCTACTCCGCGGAGACCCGCGGCAAGCAGACCGGCAGCGGGGTGAAGGTGGACGTGGCGCTCGCGGCGCTGCCCGGCATCCTGGGCATCGACACCCAGCAGCTCGACAACGTGCTGGAGAAGCTTTCGAAGGTGAAGCTGGCGACGGTGGAGGCGGACGGGGTGGTGATCCCGGACGCGAAGAAGCTGAGAGAATTCCTCGAGTTTTTGGAGATGAAGGAAAAATTCGGGGACCTGTAGCACGACGCTTTTCGCACTCGAGACCCGGGATCGGCCCGCATGAAGCTGCGAGTCCTCGGCTGCCACGGTGGTGAGCTGCCGAAGCACCGCACGACCTGCTTCCTGCTCGACGAGACGCTGGCGCTTGACGCCGGCGCGCTCACGGGGACGCTCTCGCTCGAAGAGCTGCTGCGCGTGGACGACATCGTCGTCTCGCACTCGCACCTCGACCACGTCAAGGACCTGCCGCTGATGGTGGACCTGCTGGTGGGCCGCCGCGACAAGCCGGTGGTCGTGCACGCCTCGGCGGCCTGCGCCCGCACCCTGCACGAGAGCCTCTTCAACAACGAGCTGTGGCCGGACTTCACCCGCATCCCGACGCGCAACGACCCCATCCTGCGCATCGAGCCGTTCAAGTTCGGCGAGCCGTTCAAGGTGGGCCGCTTCAAGGTCACCGCGGTGCCGGTCTCGCACCCGGTGGAGAGCTGCGGGTTCGTGGTCAGCGACGGCCGGTCCTCGCTGGGGATGAGCGGGGACACCGGGCCCACCGACGAGCTGTGGCGCGTCTTCAACGCCGCCAAGAAGCTCAAGGCGGTGCTGCTGGAGACCTCCTTCCCCAACGTGCTGCAGGGGCTGGCGGACATCAGCGGCCACCTGACGCCGAACACCGTCAAGAGCGAGCTGGGCAAGTTCCGCCCCAAGGGCGCCTGCGAAGCGTTGCTCTACCACCTCAAGCCTGCCTTCGTGCCCCAGCTCAAGAAGGAGCTCAAGGCGCTCAAGGTGGACGCGCAGGTCCTCGAGAACGAGGACCTGTTCGACTTCTGAGCGGCTCGCCCATGGACTGCCTGCGCTGCGGGACCTGCTGCGTCGCCCCCGACATCGCCGCGCTCGACAAGCCGCTGGGGGTGCGCTGCCTGCACCTCGGCAGCGACCTCGGGTGCACCATCTACGAGCAGCGTCCCGCCGTCTGCCGCGCCCACCGGCCCGACGAGATCTGCCGGAAGATCGCCGCCCCCGCGCTCGAGGAGCGCCGCGCCCGCTACCTCGCGCTCTTCGGCCTGGCCGCCGAGGCCGAGCGCATCGCGCGGCTGAAGATCACCTCGATGGCCCGCGCCCGCGCCCTGCCCGCCGAACCCCATGCCGATGACCCCCGCTGAGGCCCAGGCCTTCCTCGACTCGCGCTCGCAGCTCGGCATGCGCTTCGGGCTGGACCGCATGCGCCGCACGCTCGACGCGCTGGGCCGCCCGGAGCGCGGCCTGCGCGTGCTGCACGTGGCCGGCACCAACGGCAAGGGCTCGACCTGCGCCTTCGCCTCGTCCGTCTTGCGCAGCGCGGGCCTGAAGGTCGGGATGTACACCTCGCCGCACCTGGTGCGGATGAACGAGCGGATCCGGGTCGACGGCCAGGACATCACCGACGAGGCGCAGGCCCGCGGCGTCGAGGCGCTGCTCGCGGCCTGCCCGTGGGCGGCCGACCCGGCCGATCCGCTGACCTTCTTCGAGGTCGACACGGCGATCGCGCTGCGGCATTTCGCCCAGGAGAAGGTGGACGTCGCCGTCCTCGAGGTGGGGCTCGGCGGGAGGCTCGACGCGACCAACGCCATCGAGCGCTGCGACGTGGCGCTGGTCACGCGCATCGGGCTCGACCACACCAAGCTCTTGGGCGACACGCTGGGCGCCATCGCCGGCGAGAAGGCCGGCATCTTCAAGCCCGCGGCGCACGCGGTCATCGCCCGGCAGGAGAAGGAAGCGCTGGACGTGCTCGTGGCGGCCGCGGAGAAGTCCTCTCGCTCGGTGCACGTCGCCGGGCGTGACTTCCAGCTTCAGAGCGACGCCGAGCCGTTCACCTTCACCTCCGGCGACTGTCGGATCCCCGGCCTGAGCCTGTCGCTCCTGGGGCCGCACCAGCGCGAGAACGCCGAGTCGGCCATCCAGGCCGCGCTGCTCGTCGAGCCCGAGCTGGACGCGCGCGCCATCCGCGCGGGCCTGGCGTCCGCCGTCTGGCCGGGCCGGCTCGAGGTCGTCCGTCGCCGGCCGCTCACCCTCCTCGACGGGGCCCACAACCCCGATGGCGCGCGCTCGCTGGCGCAGGCGATGGCCGCGCTCTTTCCCGGCAAGCGGATCCATCTCGTCTTCGGCGTGCTCGCCGACAAGGACGTCTCCGGCGTGGCCTCGAGGCTGGTGCCGATGGCTGCCCACGTCTGGCTGGCCAGCCCCGAGAGCGAGCGGGCGCTGGCCGCGGAAGACCTCGCGCGGCAGGTCGCGCCGCTGGGCGTGCCGTGCTCGACGCACCCGAGCATCGGCGCCGCCCTCGACGCCGCGACGGCCTCGGCGAGCGCGGAAGGCGAGGGGAGCCTGGTGCTGGTCGCGGGCTCGCTCTACGTGGTCGGAGAAGCCAAGGCGCACCTGGCGACCGGCTAAGCATCCGAAAACACAGGTGTTATCCGCCGGCCAAAATCTTGCGGGCCTGTAGCACCATGTTACCATTCGGCTGCCCAATCGCTTTTTCAAGGAGCTTCAAATGGCCCGCCGCCCCCGCCTCATCGTGGCCGCGTGGTCCCTTTTGGCGCTGACGTCTCTGGCGCGCGCCCAGGCGACCGACCTCAACCTCCTCACCGCCGTGAAGGTGCAGAAGGAGGGCGGGCTGTCCGTGGAGATCGTCGGCAGCCGCAAGCCCAACTTCACCACCTTCGCCATGAGCGACCCGTCGCGCCTGGTCATCGACGTCTCCGAGGCCGTCTTCAAGGGCGTGCCCTCCGAGCAGAAGGTGGGCGACGGCAGCATCGTGTCGGTGAAGACCGCCTCCTACGGGTCGGACCAGTCGGCCATCGCGCGGGTGGTCATCACCTTCGCCAAGGAGACCGAGACCGAGGTCGCGGCGGTGGGCGACACCACGCTGGTGGTCAAGGTGCTCGGCGGCGGCGGCACCGCCGTCGCCATCGCCAAGGGCGAGATGGGGGACCCGGGCACCAAGGTCGCCCAGGCCGACGCCACCTCGGCGGAGGACAAGCGCAAGGCCGAGGAGGCCGAGCGCCAGAAGAAGCTCGAGGAGAAGAAGGCCGCCGACGAGGCCGCGCGCGTGGCCGCCGAGGAGAAGCGCAAGGCGGACGACGCCGAGAGACAGAAGAAGCTCGAGGAGAAGAAGGCCGCCGAGGAAGCCGCGCGACTGGCCGCCGAGGACAAGAAGAAGGTGGAGGCCGCCGAGCGCGAGCGCCTGGCGGCGGAGAAGAAGGCCGCCGACGAGGCGGCGCGCGTGGCCGCCGAGGAGAAGCGCAAGGCCGACGGGGCCGAGAAGCAGCGCAAGCTCGAGGAGAAGAAGGCGGCCGACGAGGCGGCGCGGCTGGCGGCGGCGGAGAAGAAGCAGGCCGAGGAAGCCGAGCGGCTCAAGAAGCTCGAGGAGAAGAAGGCCGCGGAGGACGCCGCGCGCCTGGCGGCCGAGGAGAAGAAGCGCGCCGAGGAGGAGGGGCGGCAGCGCAAGGTGGCCGAGAAGAAGGCGGCGGAGGAGGCGGCGAAGCTGGCGGCCGCGGAGAAGAAGAAGGCCGAGGAGGCCGAGAAGCAGCGCAAGCTCGAGGAGAAGAAGGCGCAGGAGGAGTCCGCGAGGGCGGCCGCCGAGGAGAAGAAGAGGGCCGAGGTCGCCGAGCGCGAGCGCAAGGTGGCCGAGAAGAAGGCCGCGGAGGAGGAGGCGCGGCTCGCCGCCGAGGAGAAGAGGGCGGCGGCGGAGGCCGCGCGGGCGGGCAACGAGGAGAAGAAGAAGGCCGAGGCCGCCGAGCGCGAGCGCAGGATCGCCGAGAAGAAGGCCGCGGAGGACGCCGCGCGGCTCGCCGCCGAGGAGAAGAAGCGGACCGAGGAGGAGGAGAAGCTGCGCAAGCAGGCCGAGAAGCAGGCCGCCAAGGAGGCCGCGCGCCTGGCCGCGGAGGAGAGACGCAAGGCCGAGGAGGCCGAGCGGGACCGCAAGCTGGCCGAGAAGAAGGCGCAGGAGGAGGCCCGCGGCGAGAAGAGCGCAAACGCCACGGCCAAGGCCAAGGTCGAGAAAGTTGAGAAGACCGAGAAGGCAGAGAAGGCCGAGAAGAGCAGCGAGTCCCACGCCGGCTCGACCGCTGCCGGTACCGTCGAGGCGGTGGGCTTCAAGCAGGTCGGCGAGGCCTCCCGCGTCTTCGTCCGCACGGACGGTCCGGTCCGCTACTCCATCGGCGAGACCCACCCTGGGGTCATCGTCCTGCAGCTGAAGGACACCAAGATCGGGCGCAAGAACAACAAGCGGCCCTTCGACACGTCCTTCTTCCCCGGCCCCGTGGCCATGGTTTCGCCCCGGGTGGAGGGCGACGAGGTCCACGTGGAGATCACGCTCAAGAACCAGGCCCCGTACTCCGCGAAGCAGGAGGGCGGCGAGATCCACGTCGACTTCCGCCGGCCGGGCTCGGACCTGCCGCAGCCGTGACCCGTTATCGGGCGGTGTCCGTCACTGGACGCCGGCGTTGACCCGGGCAGGGCGATTTGGTCTACTCGCCGCTCGTCTGGTCAATCGATGGCGCGCGGAATTCAGATCGCGATTTGGGTCGTCCTGGGGGTGGCGCTTGCCACCTCCATGGTCACCGATCTGCGCGCGCGTAAGATCCTGAACATCGTGACGATTCCGACCATCCTGCTGTGCCTGCTCCTCCGGTTCGCCGGGGGGCTGAAGGCGGGCGCGGTCATGGGGCCCTTGTGGAACGGCGGGGGCCTTTCCAGCGGCCTGCTCGGGATGGCCATCGGGGCCATCGTCTTCTACGTCATGCACGTCACCGGCGGCATGGCCATGGGGGACGTGAAGCTCGCCGCCGCGGTCGGCGCCGCGGTCGGGTTCCCCGCCATCTTCGCCTGTATGCTCTACATCAGCGTGGTGGGGGGCATCGAAGCCATCGTCGTGCTGATCTGGAAGGGAAAACTGCTCAAGACCTTCGGGAACATGGCCAGGGTCGGGCTGGAGAAGCTCAAGCTGGCGAAACCCGGCGCTCCGCTCGAGATGAGCAAGATCCCGTACGGCGTGGCGATAGCGATTGGAAGCGTCTGGGGAATCGTTTGGTGGCATTTGAGCGACCTTTCCCCCATGTAATGGCTCGTCTCAGCTTTTTCACCCGTCGCAAGGAGATGTCGATGGCCTACCGCATCTTGTCCCGTGCTCTCGCGGTCGCCCTGGTGGTGGCGGTCGCCGCGCCGGCCTACTCGCAGGACGACTCCTCGACGATCTCCCTGGGCGTCGGCACCCAGAAGGTCATCAACGTGCCGGGCATCGCCCGCATCGCCATCGGCGATCCCAGCATCGCCGACGTCAAGCCGCTGGGCTCGACCCAGGTCCTCATCGTCGGCCAGGCCGAAGGCGGCACCACGCTGCTCATCTGGAAGTCCAACGGCTCGCGCCTGAGCTACCTCATCCGCGTCCGCAAGAAGGACCCGAACGAGGTCATCGAGGAGATCAAGCGCCTGCTGGGCGACCGCGAAGGCATCACGGTCCGCATGGTCGGCGACCGCATCTACCTCGACGGCTACGCGTACACCACCGAGGACGCGGACCGCGTCAACCAGATCTCGACGCTCTACACCCAGGTGAAGAGCTTCGTGAAGGTGGCGCCCAATGCCAAGAAGCTGGTCGCCAACAACCTGAACGCCGCGCTGCAGCGCGCCGGCCTCAAGAACGTCCAGGCCAACGTGGTCGGCACGACCATCTTCCTGGAAGGCTCGGTCGAGTCGCAGCAGGACCTGCAGAAGGCGGAGCTCATCACCAAGGCCATCGGCGAGCACGTCGAGAACCTGCTGGTGGTCGGCATCCGGCGCATGGTCCTCACCGAGGTCCAGTTCGTCGAGATCCGGCGCAAGAACGAGGACACGGTGGGCATCAAGTGGCCCCTGAACCTGGAAGGCAAGGGCGCCGCGAACTTCTCCTACAGCAAGGACTTCTCCATCGACGTGCCCGCCTCGATGCCGTTCAGCGCGTCCATCGACGGCGCCTCGGACTTCAGCTTCGGCATGATCTTCAACGACGGCTACGGCCGCCTGCTGGCGCAGCCCAAGCTGGTGTGCGCCTCGGGTGAGAAGGCCGAGTTCCTGGCCGGCGGCGAGCTGCCGATCCCGATGATCACCAACAACATGTTCACGGTGGAGTTCAAGCCGTTCGGCGTGAAGCTCTCCATTCGCCCCACCGCCGACCGCCACGGCAACATCCAGACCGAGATCGAGGCGGAGGCCTCCAAGGTCGACAAGTCCATCTCCATCACCGCCGGCTCGAACCTGTCCATCCCCGGCTTCGCCACCCGCCGCGTGAAGACCAACGTCACCGTCCGCCACGGCGAGACCATCGTCATGAGCGGCATCTTCGAGCACGACGAGGACAAGAACGTCGCCAAGTTCCCGCTCCTCGGCCACATCCCGATCATCGGCGAGCTCTTCAAGAACCGTAACTTCACGGGCACCAAGCGCGAGCTGGTGATCTTCGTGACGCCGCGCATCGTCAACCCGGACACCGAGCGCATCCGGAAGCTCATCGACGACATCAAGGCCCGCTACAAGCAGGCCCGCGACGAGGTCACCTACGGCATCTTCGACTGATTCCTAGCGGTCGAAGTTGCTGGGACGTTCCGCCGGGACGCCCACCGCCAAGGGGGCGTCCCGGCCTTGTATCCGGGCCGGGATGTAGCACCCACAACCACCTGACGTTCTTGGGACTTTTGCATCGGCCGCCGCTTCCGTTACAATGAACGGAGGCCGCCGCGGCCACTTGACCGATTGCCAATTCCCCACTCGGACGGCCCCAGCGCCGGGGCCGGGTGGGCGGCTCGAAGCGCGCGGCCGGAGGCTCAAAGAGCATGTTCAACGTCGTCATCGCAGAGAAGGGCGGGGGAAGCCGCACCGAGGCCTACGAGAAGAACGAGGTCAACATCGGCCGCGTGCAGGGCAACGACATCGTCCTGGCCAAGGGCAACGTCTCCAAGCACCACAGCCGCATCGTCTTCAAGGACGGCAAGTTCATCGTCCTGGACCTGCGCTCCACCAACGGCACCTACGTCAACGGCAAGCGCATCGGCGCGCCGCAGGTGGTCAAGCCCACCGACAAGATCTTCATCGGCGACTACATCCTCTCGGTGCACGCCGCCGAGGAGGCCGGCGACGAGGAGCCGCCGCCCGAGGAGGAGGCGCCGCCCGAGGAGGAGGAGCAGGAGGAGGAGGCCGAGGCCCCGGCGGAGGAGGAGTACGAGGAGGAGGAGGAGCCGGCCGCCGAGGAGGAGGAAGAGGCCCCGCCCGAGGAGGAGCAGGAGGAAGAAGCTCCGCCCCCGCGCCGCGGCGGCGCCAACCGGCCCGCCCCGCTCGCCAACCGGCCCGCCCCCATGCCCGCTCGCGGCGCCGCGGCCCCCAAGGACGACGGCAAGCCCAAGCGCAACATCATGAAGGCGCGCGACTCGGGCAAGAAGCTCGACCCGAAGGTCGTCCGCTACAACCAGCTGCAGAAGGAGATCCACGACCGGCTCATCGAGTACATGGACCTGCGCCGGCTGGACATCGACAAGCTCGGCGACGAGGAGCTGTGGAGCCGCACCGAGAAGTCCATCCGCGACATCCTCGACCAGATGGAGGTGGACGGGGAGCTGGACGAAGAGGTGGACCGCGAGCAGCTGGTCACCGACGTCCTCAACGAGGCCCTGGGGCTGGGGCCGCTCGAGGCGTTCCTGTCGGACGACGAGATCAGCGAGATCATGGTCAACCACTCGATGCAGATCTACGTCGAGCGAAAGGGAAAGATCACGCTCTCGGAGCGCACCTTCTCCTCGAACCAGGCGGTGCTCGGCGTCATCGAGCGCATCGTGGCGCCCATCGGCCGGCGCATCGACGAGTCGTCCCCCATCGTCGACGCCCGCCTCAAGGACGGTAGCCGCGTCAACGCCATCATCCCGCCGCTGTCCCTGAAGGGACCTTGCATCACCATCCGCAAGTTCAAGCGCGAGAAGATGAAGATCGAGGACCTGATCAAGTACAAGACGGTCACGCCGCAGATGGCCGAGTTCCTGGAGATGTGCGTCAAGGCGCGCAAGAACATCGTCATCTCCGGCGGCACCGGCTCGGGCAAGACCACCACCCTGAACATCGTCTCCAACTTCATCCCCGAGGACGAGCGCATCGTCACCGTCGAGGACGCGGCCGAGCTGCAGCTGAGCCAGGACCACTGGATCCAGCTCGAGTCCCGCCCGCCCAACCTGGAAGGCAAGGGCCAGATCACCATCCGCGACCTGGTCAAGAACTGCCTGCGAATGCGGCCCGACCGCATCGTCGTCGGCGAGTGCCGGTCCGGCGAGACGCTGGACATGCTGCAGGCCATGAACACCGGCCACGACGGCTCGCTGACCACCCTGCACGCCAACACCCCGCGCGACGCCATCGCGCGCATGGAGACGATGGTGATGATGAGCGGCATGGAGCTGCCGCTGAAGGCCATCCGCGACCAGATCGCCAGCGCCGTCAACCTCATCGTCCAGCAGACCCGCTTCTCGGACGGCTCGCGGAAGATCGCCTACATCACCGAGATCTCCGGCATGGAGGTCGACGTGGTGACCATGCAGGACATCTTCAACTTCAAGCAGGAAGGCTTCGACGAGAACAACCGGGTGCGCGGCCGCTTCGTGGCCACCGGCTTCGTGCCCAAGTTCTACGACGAGCTGCAGCGGCGCGGCATCCCGGTGAACATGAACATCTTCCGGGAAGAGTAGCTCCCGGCCTGCGGGCCGGGGTCCGAGGTTCGTGGAATGGGCGAAGGGGCAGAAGGAGCGGCGAGGACGCGATGCCAACCCTGATCTTCCGTGGTTCGGACGGGCAAGAGCAGCGGATGGAGCTCGCTTCCGAGCTGACGGTGGGCCGCGAGGCCGGCAACGACGTCGTCCTCACCGAGCAGGGCGTCAGCCGCAAGCACTGCCGCTTCTTCGTCGACGAGTCCGGCGCCGTGTGGGTCGAGGACCTCAACAGCGCCAACGGCGTCCTCGTCGGCGGCGCCCGCATCGGCGAGGCCACCCAGGTCAGCGCGGGCGTGGAGGTGGGCGTCGGCGGCTGCGTGGTCAAGCTGGCCGCCGCCCGTCGCGCCACCTCGGCGCGCGTCCCCGCCGGCAACGGCGCCCGCCCCGGGACCCGGCAGTCGGTGGCGCTGGCCAAGGCCCCCCCGGGCGGCGGCGGCATGCCCGTCAAGCGCGCCACCCGCATGATGGCCGCCGGCGAGGCCCCGGTCCGCGCCCGCCCCATCGCCAAGGCGCCGCCCCCGCGCGACGCGCGGCCGGTGCTGCGCGGCCTGGCCGGGCCGTTCCAGGGCCAGAGCTTCCAGCTCGACCGGGCCAAGCTCACCGTCGGCCGCGTCCCGCCCGCCGACATCATGCTCGAGGACGACTCGGTCAGCCGCCGCCACGCGGAGATCGTCAAGACCGGCCAGAAGTTCTCGGTGCGCGACCTGGGCAGCGCCAACGGCACCTTCCTCAACGGCGACCGCGTGAGCGAGGCGCCCATCGAGCCGGGCGACGTCGTCCGCTTCGGCGTCGTCGAGCTGTCGTTCACCGGCCCCGGCACGCCCCGCGCCGCCAAGGACGCGGCGGGCGCCGGCAAGAAGAAGATGGTCCTCCTCATCGGCGGCGTGGCGCTGCTGCTGATCGTGGCGGTCGTCGCCATCGCCGGCGGCGGGGGCGGAAAGAAGGGCGGCGGCGCGGGCGGTCCCCTCGTCGTGCAGGCGCCTCCCGAGGAGGACGCCAACAAGCTGATGGGCAAGTGCCAGGCGTACTCCGACCCCGAGTCCAGCGAGTACAGCCTGGAGCAGTGCGTGAAGTTCTGCGGCAAGGCGCACGACGCCGACCCGACCCTGGGGGCGGGCAAGAAGGTCAAGACCTGCAAGAAGGACCTCGACAACGAGAAGCTGCTCAAGGACGCCAAGCGGCTCATCTCCACCGGCCAGGAGGAGGAGGGCATCAAGGTCCTGGTCAAGGTGGAGAAGGACGCGGTGGCGGTCTTCCCGCGCGCCAAGGCCGCCTTCACCGAGGCCGCGAGCATCCTCGTCAAGAAGAACAAGAACGCCTGCAAGGGCGACGTCAACGGCGGCTACTTCGAGATGGGCTACAACGGCAGCTGCCGCCGGGCCCTGGAGCTGACCTGCAACCGCGACGAGGGGGCCGACGAGGAGGCCCTCAAGTACTTCACCCACGCGGCCAAGCAGCAGGGCAAGGGCAAGGGCGAGTACAAGTGCCCGCCGGAGTACGCCAAGTTCCAGAAGCTCACCGACGGCGAGGGCGGGGCCGACCCGCGCATCAAGGCCGAGGCCGCGCTGCGCGCCAAGTACCCGAACGAGCGAATCGCCGAGGTGATGATCACCTACTTCAACATGGGCCGCCCCAAGCAGCAGTCGAGCGCCCTCAAGAACGCGCGCTCGCGCGCCTCGCCCAAGGAGCGCGACCAGTACAACGACCTGATCATGTGGCTGGACGTCATCGACGGGAAGGTGAACACCGCCGCCGAGTCCATCCGCCTCAGCCGCGCCAAGGACGCCCAGGCCATCCTCAAGGAGGCCTTCGAGGCCGACGCCAGGCTGATGCCCGCGGGCTTCGAGAGCGAGATGATGAAGGAGCAGAAGGCCGAGCTCGCGAAGATCTACTACGACATGGCGAAGGACGAGTTCAACAAGGAGCACTTCGACAAGTGCTTCGCCAATGTCTACGAGGGCTACAAGCTCAACCCGAAGAACACCGACCTCGCCGGCTACATGGCGCGCATGGAGCGCGAGGCCAACCGCAAGCTCAACGACAGCCCCAGCTGCGACACGGTCTACTTCGCCATCACCATCACCGCGCCCGACAGCTCGACGCACAAGAAGGCGCTGGAGATCGGCCGCAAGCAGGGCTGCCCGGACCTCGAGGCGGCCCCGGCCGAGGCCCAGTAGCCGCGCGGCTCGCGCCCAACCCTGGCGGTCCGCTTTCTTTCTTCGACGCCGCGCCGGCAACGGCGCGGCGTTCTTCGTGCGGCCCAGGGCCTCAGGTCAGCCGCGCGAAGGCGCTCGCGCCGAGCTCCGCCAGACGCTCGAGGTCGGAGGCGAGCGAGGGCCGGGCGCCGAGCGAGCCACAGCTGGCCCACAGCGCGCTCACCACGCTGCCGTGCATGAAGAACGGGATGGCCGCCGCCAAGCCCTGCGGGCTCAGGCGCATCCACGCACAGAGGGCGGCCTCGGCCTGCGAGGTCGGCACCTCGAGGACGAAGCGCTGGCGCTCGATGGCGATTCGGAAGAGCGAGGGCACCGCCAGGTCGATGCTGAAGCCGTCGTGGAAGGGGACCGGGCCGTCCGGCCCGAAGCCGTCGCGGGCCCTCGCCCGCTTGCCGTCCAGGACGAAGAAGACGGCGGCCTCGAAGCGGCCCTCGCAGCCCCAGAGCAGGCTCTCGACCACCTTCTCGGGCCGCGAGGCGCGGGCGATGGCGTCCTCGACCATGTAGAGGCTGGTCGCGGGACGCAGGTCCGCGGCGGGCGGCGCGGACCAAGCCTCTTCGGCAGGTGCCGGCAGGGCGGCGCTCGGCTCGGCGGTGGCGGGGGGAGGCGAGAGCACCTCCAACTCCGAGGGCTGGGCCGACGCCGGTGCAGCCGGGGTAGCCGGGATAGCGGCGGCAGGCGCGACGGGCTCTGGCGGCGGGCTGAGCAGATCCGGTTCCGACGGCGGGGGCGCTTCAGGAGCAGGCGCGGGCGGCGGGGACGTGGATGTGGGCGGCTGGGGTTCGGACTGCGCAGCAGGCGCTGCAGGCGCGGCGGCGGCGACGGCAGGTGCAGGGGCCTGAGGCGTCTCGTCGAGCTCGACCTCGAAATCGGAGACCTCCTCGGACTCCGCCGCCGGCGATGGTGCGGCCGGCGATGCCAGAGGAGAGGCGGGAGGTGGAGCGGGCAGCGGCGCCGGAGCTTCCGCAACCGGTAAGGGTGCCGGCAAGGTCAGCGCCGGCGGCGACGGCAGAGTCGTGGCGCCCCCCATCGGCAGGTCCCAGGACATGCTCGAAAGCGGATCTGCGAGGCCGACCGGGCCGAGGGGAAGCGGCGTCTTGACCCGGGCCATGGGCGCAACGGGCAGCGCGGGCGGAAGAGGCGCAGCAGGCGCAGCGGGCGGGGCAGGTGGGGCGGCGGTCTCCGGCGTCTCGTCGAGGAACAGGTCCCCGGAGAGCTCTTCGACCGGCGAGTCGGCCGCGGCGTCGTCCAAGCTGATGTCCGCCACGTCGAAGGTGGGCGCCAGCGCGCTGGCGAGCGGGCCGGTGAGTGGCGCCGCCGCGACGATGGGCTCGAGCCCCGGAATCGGGCCGGCGACGGCAGGCTGGCCGAAGGCCGGAGTCAGCCTGGCCCTCATGACCTTGCGCGGGTGGGGGAGCCGGTAGAGCTTCTCGAGGGCGTCGAAGATCCTCGTCTCCGGCGCGATCTTGAGGAGCAGCGGGCGCTTGATGGCCGCGGCCAGCGCCTGGGCGACTGCAGGGTCCCAGGGGCTGGCGACGGCGACCACCACGCCGGCGGCTCCGACCGAGAGCGGGATGGAGAGCAGCTGGGAGGCCAGCGAGGGGGACAGCAGGGCGAGCGCTTCGCGGGAAGCCGACTGGATCTCGCTGTCCAGCGCCAGCGGGACCCTGCGCTGCGCCGCGAGCGCGGCCGCCAGGACGTCCAGGTCCACCGCGCCCATCTCCACGAGGTTGGTGCCCACCCGCCCGCCGCGCTCCCTCTGGCGGCGCAGGGCTTCCTCGAGGTGGAACTCGCGAATCCTGCGAGCCTGCAGCAGCAAGGTGCCGATGCGTTCGTCCATGGGCGTTCGCCGCTCCGAGCGAGGTGTTTCCACGCTACCACAGGCGACGCGAACGCCCGCCTTGACCGGTCCCGCCGAAGGCCCATAGCGTCCCCGCCCATGTCCACGACCGAGCGACCGACGCTCACCCTCATCGACGGCAGCTCGTACATCTTCCGCGCGTACCACGCGATCCCCCACCTCTCGACGAGCAAGGGGTTGCCGACCAACGCGGTCTACGGCTTCACCAACATGCTGCTCAAGGCGCTGCGCGAGGGCGCGCCGACGCACGTGGGCATCGCCTTCGACCTCGAGGCGCGCACCTTCCGGCAGACCATCGACCCCAACTACAAGGCCAACCGCCCGCCGCCGCCCGAGGACCTGCTGCCGCAGTTCTCGCTCGTCCGCGACGTGGTGAGGGCGCTCAACGTGCCGGTGCTCGAGGTCCGGGGCTACGAGGCCGACGACGTCATCGCCACGCTCGCCAAGCAGGCCGTCGCCGAGGGCTTCCGGGTGCTGATCATCACCGGCGACAAGGACTTCATGCAGCTTGTGAGCGAGCACGTCGAGCTCTACGACTCGATGCTCGACAAGCACACGCGGCTGGCCGACGTCCCCGAGCGGCTCGGCGTGCGCGCCGACCAGGTCGTCGAGTACATGAGCCTCGTCGGCGACGACATCGACAACGTCCCCGGCGTGCCCAAGGTGGGCCCGAAGACGGCGGCGGCGCTCATCCAGAGGTTCAACACCTCCGAGGAGCTCATCGCCCGCCTCGACGAGGTCCCCAAGACCGACATCCGCGGCGCCAAGGCGCTGGCCGAGCGGCTGCGCGAGCACGTCGAGACCATCCGCAAGGCGAAGCAGCTCGTCACGCTCAAGCACGACCTCGAGCTGCCGGTGGTCCCCAAGGACCTGGCCCGGCGCTTCATGGACGAGCCGGCCGTGCGCAAGCTGTTCACCGAGCTGGAGTTCACCCGGCTGCTGCGCGACCTGCCGCCTCCGCCGGTGAGCGAGGCCAGGGCGAGCATCAAGACCGTGCTCGACGAGGCGGGGCTCGACGCGATGGTCGCTCGGCTCGAGCAGGCCCCCAAGATCGCCCTGCGCGCCTACGGGGCCGGGCCGCACCCCCGCATCGATCCGCTGGTGGGCCTCGCCTTCGCGGTCGGCGGCGGCGAGGCGTACTACCTGCCGCTCGGCCACCATTACCTGGGGATGCCGCGCCAGCTCGCCAAGGAGCTCGTCGGCAAGAGGCTGGCCGCGGTGCTCGAAGACGAGAAGAAGCCGAAGGTCGGGCATGACCTGAAGGCCGACCTGATGGCGCTGCGACAGCTGGGGATCCACCTGAAGGGCCTGGTCTGCGACGTGCAGCTGGCGAGCTACCTGCTCAACGCGTCGCGCCGCGAGCACCTCCTGGCCGATCTCGCCCGCGAGCGGCTGGGCTGCGAGCTGCCGGGCGACGTCCGGGCGGCAGGGGCCAAGAAGCGCGACGGGCGGGACGTGACGGTGGAGGAGGCGGCGCCGTTCGTGGCCAGCTGCGCCGACGCGGCGCACCAGCTGGCGGCCAAGCTCGTCCCGGAGCTGGAGGAGGGCAAGCTGCTGGCCCTCTTCGCCGACCTGGAGATGCCGCTCCTGCCGATCCTGGCGGAGATGGAGCTGGCCGGGGTCAAGGTCGACCGCGCCGCGCTGGCGCGGATGGAGAAGGACGTCAGCGCGCTGCTCGCCGACCAGGAAGCGAAGGTCTACGAGCTGGCGGGGGCGAGCTTCAACATCAACTCCAACTCTCAGCTCGCCAAGGTGCTCTTCGAGGACCTGAAGCTCCCGGTGATCCGCAAGGGCAAGAGCGGGCCGTCGGCGGACCAGGAGGTGCTCGAGAAGCTGGCCGAGCAGCACCCGCTGCCCCGGGAGATCCTCGAGTACCGCAGCCTCTTCAAGCTCAAGGGCACCTACCTCGACGCGCTGCCCACGCTGATCGAGCGGGACGGGCGCATCCACACCAGCTTCCACCAGGCGCTGACGGCCACCGGTCGGCTCTCCTCCTCGGACCCGAACCTGCAGAACATCCCGGTGCGCACCGAGCTGGGCAAGCGGGTGCGCGAGGCGTTCATCGCCGAGGACGGGAACCTGCTGCTGTCGGCGGACTACTCGCAGATCGAGCTGCGCGTGCTGGCCCACGTCAGCGACGATCCCGCGCTGCTCGACGCGTTCAGCCGCAACGAGGACGTGCACACCCGCACCGCCGCCGAGGTCTACGGCGTCGACCCCCAGCAGGTGACGCCGGAGATGCGGCGCACCGCCAAGGCCATCAACTTCGGCATCGCCTACGGGCTGACGTCCTTCGGCCTGGGCCAGCGGCTCGACCTGCCGGGCGCCGAGGCGCAGGCCATCATCAACAAGTACTTCGAGCGCTACAAAGGCGTGCGCACCTGGCTCGACGCCACCATCGCCCAGGCGCGGCAGACCGCCGAGGTGGCCACGCTCTTCGGCCGGCGGCGCTTCGTCCCCGAGATCCACAGCCGCAACCCGGCCACCCGCAACGGCGCCGAGCGCATCGCGGTGAACACGCCGATCCAAGGCACCGCGGCGGACCTCATCAAGCGGGCGATGATCGAGGTCGACCGCCGCCTGCGCTCCGAGTCGCTCCAGGCGCGGCTCATCCTTCAGGTGCACGACGAGCTCCTCGTCGAGGCGCCCGAGGCCGAGGTGGAGAAGGCCAAGGTCCTGATGGTCGAGGCAATGCGCGGCGCGGGGCAGCTCAAGGTGCCGCTGCTCGTGGAGATCGGAGTCGGGAAGACCTGGGCAACCGCGCACTGACCCGTCAGGTGTGGCCGCGGACCTTCCGGGCGGCGGCCAGGCCGGTCAACACCACCCCCACGACGATCGGCACGAGCAGGAACGCAGCCGCGCCGGTCAGGGGGTGGCCCCATCGGCCGCCCAGCCACTCGCCGAGCGCCGCCGAGCCGAACAGGGCGAGGCCGACGACCGCCGTGCCCAGGGGCGCCTTCGCCAAGGCCAGGAAGGGCCAGAAGAGGACTGCGCCCGGAGCGAGCGGGGCAGGGGGCTTCGACTCCAGTCGTGCGCGGCGCTGCTGGAGCAGCGCGCTGGCCATCAACCACACGCCACAGCCGGCGACGAAGAAGACCAGGACTGCGAAGGTGTAGCGGCCGGAGCGGGCGCAGGTTTCCGCGGGCGACGAAGCTGCCTGGATCGCCACCCAGACGATGAAGACCGTGAAGGCGACGAAGGCGAGGGCGCTCGTCGCCGCGGAGAGTCTCCGGACCAGCGGTTGGCGGAAGCCCGAGAGCAGCAGGTGGACGGTCAACGACCAGACGACCACCAGCAGCAGGTAGCCCAGGGCCGGGAGCTCGGAGGAGTGCTGCTCGAAGAAGGCTCCCCAGGTCAGCATCGAGGAGACGAGCAGCATGATGCCGCCCATCCCGACGGAGAAGAGCCTGCCTCCGGCGGTCCGGTCCTGGGGGTCCAGAAGCATGGCCCGGAGGATACCGCGGGACCCGGCGCAGGGGCGGGAGGCGCGCTCCGGCGATCTAATGATGCGGGCGAGGCGTGATCTCCGTCACGATTGCGGCGCAAGCACGGGATACCACTGGAAGATTCGCATCGGATGGCCCGATCCCGGATAATCCCCGGCCATGACGCGAATCTCCGGCAGGTTTCCAGCGCTGACCACCACGGATCCCAAGGAGCTACTCCTCTCGCTCAACAGCACGCGCGAGCGCTTCAGCAGCGTCTTGGGCATCTGCCGCGCCATCGGCTCGACCCTCGACCTCGACCAGGTGCTCAACGAGGTCATCGCCCGCACCAGCAAGTCGGTGCGCGCCGAGCGCTCCACGCTCTTCCTCGTCGACAACGACAAGGCCGAGATCTGGAGCAAGGTCGTCCAGGGCGAGGGCCTGTCCGAGATCCGCCTGCCCCTGGGCAGCGGCATCGCCGGCTGGGTCTGCCGCAACGGCCACTCGGTGCTGCTCAACGACGCCAAGAGCGACGAGCGCTTCAACCGCATGGTGGACCGGGTCACCGGCTACAAGACGCGCTCGATGGTCGTCTCGCCCATCCACGACAAGTCGGGCACCGTCCTCGGGGCCATCCAGGCGCTCAACCGCATCGACGGCGACTTCACCCAGGAGGACGTGGCGGTCCTGGAGGCCATCAGCGCCCAGGCCGGCGTGGCCATCGAGAACGCCCGGCTCTACCGCGACGTCGTCGCCCAGAACGCCGCGCTGCAGGCCGCCAAGGAGGCGCTGGCCGGGCGCGTCTCGGAGCTGGACCTGCTCTTCGACATCGAGCAGCGCATCAGCAGCGCCACCTCGCTCGAGGACCTGGTCGACGGCATCCTGGCCACCGCCATGGACGTGCTGGAGGTCGAGGCCGGCTCCATCCTGACCCTCGAGGAGGACCTGGGGGCGCTGTTCTTCAAGAGCGCGCAGGGGCCCAAGGGCGAGCAGGTCAAGAAGTTCAAGCTGCAGCTGGGCGAGGGCATCGCCGGCGAGGTGGCCAGCACCGGCAAGCCGGTGATGACCAACGACGCCGCCAGCCACCCGGCCTACGCGCCGCGCATCGCCAAGAGCGTGAACCTGCCGACCCGGGCGGTGGTCTGCGTGCCGCTCGTCGGCGAGAAGGAGCTCATCGGCGCGCTAGAGCTCATCAACCCCGCCAAGGGCCGCAAGTTCGAGGAGCACGACCTGCGGCTGGCCACGCTCATCGCCGGGCAGGTCTCGCGGGCCATCGCCGTGGCGCGCGAGCGCGTCGAGGGCGAGCGCAAGGCGCGGCTGGCGGCCATCGGCCAGATGATCGCCGGCATGCTCCACGACCTGCGCACGCCGATGACCCTGGTCTCGGGCTACGCGCAGATGATGGTGGACGACGAGCAGCGCGAGAGCCGCGAGAACTCCAGCGAGATCATCCTCAAGCAGCTCGACCACATCAGCGCCATGGCCAAGGAGACGCTGGCCTTCGCCCGCGGCGAGACCGACATCCTCTTGCGCAAGGTCTACCTCAACAAGTTCGTCGAGGAGATCAGCGAGTTCCTGGCCAAGGACCTCGAGGGCAAGGAGATCGAGCTGGAGATGGTGGGCAACTTCCTGGGCACAGTGCGGATGGACGAGGGCAAGATCAAGCGCGCCATCTACAACATCGCCCGCAACGCGGCCCAGGCCATGCCCCGCGGCGGCACCTTCACGGTCACGGTGGACAAGGAGGAGGACAAGGTCGTCTTCCGGCTGGCGGACACCGGCCCCGGCATCCCCGACGAGATCGCCGACAAGATCTTCCAGTCCTTCGTCACCTCCGGGAAGAAGGACGGCACCGGCCTGGGCCTCGCCATCGTCAAGAAGGTCATCGAGCAGCACGGCGGCGACGTGTCGTTCAAGTCCAAGCCGGGCAAGGGCACGACGTTCCTGCTGAGGATTCCGGGATAGGCAGTCGTCGGCCGACGGCGGGCACCGGTGACCTGGAACCTACGGCCGGGAGCTCAAGACTCTCCCTCGAGCGCCGTCTCCACCGTCGCGATGAGCATCGCCGGGTCGAAGGGCTTGGCCAGGTAGTACGGGTTGCGGTGGCGCAGGGCCTGGTCCCGGGCGTTCTTGGCCGAGGTCATCACCACCACCGGCGGGTGGCGCTCGATGCGGGCGAGCAGGTCCAGGACCTCGTCGCCGGTGATCTTCGGCATGCGCATGTCGAGCAGCACCACGTCCGGCGCCTGGCGCGCGATGGCCGACAGCGCGGCCGCCCCGTCGCGGGCGGTCTCCACGCGGCAGCCGGCGCGCTCCAGGACCACGCGCACGAACTCGCGCAGGTCCGGGTCGTCGTCCACCACCAGCGCGAGCTTGCCCTGCAGCGAGCGCTCTTCGCCCGGCTTTTCGGCTGGCTCTCGCCCCTCTTCGGGGGAGGGCTTCTCGGAATCGACCACGGCGCGCCTCCAGGACCTTGGGACCGGAGAAAGCTTGGGTCGGGGGCTCAAAGGGGGAAGCACTGTTGGCGCTCCCACCGCCCGCTTGGTAGAAAAGGAGTCGCCATGACGACCCCGCTGCCCACCGCCGAAGAACTCGTCAAGACGTCCAAGCTGTTCATGCTGCTCGACGAGAAGGGGCGCGAGCGGATGCTCGCCGGCGCCACCCGGCGCGAGGTGGCCGCGGGCGAGGTCATCTGCCGCGAAGGCGAGAGGGGCGACGCGTTCTACGTCGTGGTCGCCGGCAAGGTCTCGATCGCCGCGGACGACTTCGGGACCTCCAAGATCATCGCCCAGCTGGGGCGCGGGGCGTTCTTCGGAGAGATGGCGGTCGTCGTCGACCAGCCGCGCTCGGCCACGGTCACGGCGATCGAACCCTGCGACCTGCTCTCCTTCGGGCGCGAAGCGGTCGAGGGCGTCCTCAAGGACTACCCGGCCGTGCGGCAGGCGCTCTCGGCCATCGGCGTCAAGCGGACCGAGGAGCTGCTGCAGAAGCTCTCGACCTAGTCGATTGGCGACAGCCTGCCGTGACCCTCAGTGCAGCACCGGCTTGGGCGGCGGCCGTCGATGGTCGGCGTCCGGCCCGATCGGCGTGGGGTTCGGGCGGCGCTGCTCGGCGGCGGCGATGCGCAGCGCCGCGTCCCGGGCCTGCTCTTCGAGCTCTTGCTCCGCCTGGCGGATCCGCTTGCGGTGCCGCATCCGCACGTAGGCGAGCACGCACGCCACGGTGAAGGCGACCCAGACCGTCATCGGGTGACTGACCACGGGCACCCAGGACCAGCGGCTGGACTGCTCCTCGCGCCAGCGAGCCTCCATCGTCGGCAGGTCGGACTGGTAGACCTCGCGGAAGGCGGTCGCGAAGTCGGATCCGCCTGCCACCTTGCCGACCAGCACGCGCAGCCCGGCGTCGTCGCCCTCGGTCTGCAGGAACGCCACGAACGAGCGGCTCTGGGCGTGGGCCACTTCCCTCTCGGACAGGCGCTCGGGCCAGGTCCCGGCCAGCTCCTGAAGGGGGATGGCCGATTCGGGGCGCACCGACGACCGGTAGGAGGCCAACCAGCTGCTGGCCGACCACTCGTCGGCGGCCAGCGCCGCGAAGCCCTCGGCGAACCAGCGCGGGAACGGGCCAAGCTGCTCGAGCGCGCGGTGCGCCAGGGCATGCCGCAGCGCCTGCTTGCCTTCCTCGCCCAGCACCGCCCGGGCATCGAGGAGGATGGCGCCCTGCGGCAGCGGGCCCAGCGACTTGGCGTCTTGGGGACCTTCGGCGACGAAGACGTCCACCGGGCCCTCGAAGTCCCGTCCCAGCATCGCCGCAATGGCGTTGCGCTCGTCTTCGAGCGTGCGCGAGAGGGAGGTCGCCGGGCCGCCAGACCGCTCGGTGTGCACCACGCGGAACCGCTTGAGGGTGATGGTCCCGCCCGCGCTCTTCGCACGCACCGGCGCCGCGCCGGCCAGGAGCGCCAAGAGCAAGGCTGCGGACTGCGTCTTCACCACCCCGAACTCCAGCGAGAGGCCCGACGGCGATCTTGTAAGCCCGCCGCGTGTCCCGACGCAACGAGACGAAAGAGCGTCACTGCTGACCCGCCGGGGCGGGCGGAGGCTCGGGCAGAGGAGACGAGGCGGGCATCAGGATGCCCGTCTGGTCGACCGGCCGGTCGATCTGCATCGTGGCGGGCTTGTCCAGCACGCAGTGCTCGATGGGGGCGCGCTCGCAGCGCTGGCCAGAGCCGCACTGGCCGCGGCACGGCAGCGAATCGCACAGTCCCGTCGCGGTGTTGCAGGTCGTGCCCGGAGGGCAGGCCGCGTAGCAGCCGCCCTGCGCGCGGCTGATGCCGGCGGACGCCGCGGCGATCCCCGACATGAGGATCGCGTCGCCGACGTTGCCGGTGGCGCAGCCGCTGCCGGCGGCGAGAAGGACGGCGAGGAGCAGACGGCGAGCCATGAACGCCTCCAGCCACGGGAGGTTCAGAGCATAGGCCGGTCGTCCAGGGGCGGGGTAGGGCTGCGGCTACTTGGCGGACTTGTTGGCGGCCAGGAAGGAGACGTTCTCCTCGATCTTCACCGAGGGCGTCGGGGTGCGGAAGGCCTCGAGGAGCTTGAGGTGCGCCTCGACCACGCCCTTGACCTGGGCCTCGAACTGCACGCGCTGGCGCTTGAGCTCGTTGATGTCGTCGATGATCTGCACGAGCTTGCGGTTGGCGTCGGCGACGATCTTCTCGGCCTGCAGCTCGGCCTCGTTGAGGATCAGCTCGGCCTCCTTCTTGGCGGCGGCCTTGATGTCCTCGCTGATGCGCTGGGCGGTGACCATCGTCTCCTGCAGGGTCTTCTCGCGCTCGCGGTACTCGTCGATGCGCTGCTGCTTGCGCTTCAGGTCGTCCTTGATGGTGATGTTCTCTTTGACGACCTCCTCGAACTCGCTCGCGACCAGGTCGAGGAACGCCTCGACCTCCTTGCGATCGTGACCGCGCATGGCGGACTTGAACTGCTTCTGCCGGATGTCGAGAGCGGTGATCTTCATGGCTGGATGATAACGCCGGGTCCGAGGGCACCCAAAAACTCGGCCTTCTCAACCCCGGGTCCCGCGTGGGAGTGTCTGCCCCGTGCCTACGCCCCCGTGCCCCTTCGATGCGATCTTCCCGGACGGCGCCGACCTGGGGACCGTCCGCCTGCTTTCGCCCGGGCAACGCCTGGCCCCCCGGGCCGATTCCCTCTCGCCGCTGCTGGTGCCGCTGGCCGAGGCCGGGGAGCGCGACCTGTTCGCCCTTTACGACCCGCCGGAGGCCGGTGCCCGCTCGTCGGTGGTGTGCGCGGTCGACCGCGACAGCGGCGTCTGGGCCCCGCTGGCCTCCACCTTCGAGGGCTTTGCCGCCTGGCTGCTCCTGCTGCGCCGCGCCCAGGCCAGCCTGCCCGGCCACGCCGCCTTCGCCGTCCGCGAGCTGATGGAGGAGACCGAGCCGGCGGCGCAGAGGCTCGCCCAGGGGCTGGGGCTGGAGCTGGAGACGGGCCCGCTGGAGCCGGACCGCGTAGCCATCGCCGAGCGGCTGCTGGAGGTCGACCGCGCCTCGCCGTGGGCGTGCTCCATCCTCGCGAGATCGCTGGAGGAACCGAAGGCGGCGCTCTCCCGGCTCGCGCCGGCGCTGCTGGCGGCGCCCTTCTCGGCGGGCCTGCTCGAGCAGACCGCGGACCTCTCGCTGGACCAGGGCCAGGAGAAGAAGGCGGCGCGAGCGCTGCTGGCGGCGATGTCGCGCCTCGAGCCCAACCTGCAGGCGGCGCCCTATCGGCTGGACGAGCCCGACGAGGAGACCGGAGCGCTCTTCGAGCCCTTCCAGCCGGTCCTGGCCTTCCGCTTCCTTCAGGAGAACTCCACCGCGCTCGACCGCGACGCGCGCCGCGTCGTCGCCTGGGAGTTCTTCGCCAGGCACCTCGAAGGCAACACGAACTGCGAGCTGCCGATCTCGCCGACGGAGGCGGTCGAAGCCGCGCGCCGCCGCGGCCTGGGAGGCGATCTGCCGGGCGGGCGATGGATCCTCCACCTGGCTCTCGGGCAGGCCAAGGTCGGCTCCGGCCGGGCGCGGCTTCTGGAAGAGCTGGGCAGCCAGTGGGAACTGGCGGGCTCGAAGGCGCTGGCGGCGCGCTGTCGCACACGGGCGGCCGCCATGCGCGCGGCGATGGAAGCGGCCGGTCGAGTGGGGTAGAGTGACGTCGTTTTTCAGGGGGTGGCTGGCCTGAGCGCCAACCCGCGATCCCCCCGCCGGAGCCCATGGGAATCCCGTTCGGCCGCTACGAGCTGCTCAAGCGCATCGCCGCCGGAGGCATGGGCGAGGTCTTCCTCGCGCGCCAGGTGGGGATGCAGGGGTTCGAGAAGCTCCTGGTCGTGAAGGTGCTGCTGCCGCACCTCGTCGAGGACCAGGAGTTCGTGACGATGTTCTTCGACGAGGCGCGCATCGCCGCCCGCCTCAACCACCCCAACGTCGCGCAGATCTTCGACCTGGGGGACGTCGAGGGCAGCTACTACATCGCCATGGAGTACATCCACGGCGACGACGTGGTCCGCCTGTGGAAGACCGCGCGCACCCAGGAGAAGCCGGTGCCGCTGCCGCTGGTGGTGCGCATCGCCGCCGACGCCGCCGCCGGCCTCGACTACGCCCACAAGGCCACCGACGCCAACAACCAGCCGCTGGGCCTGGTCCACCGCGACGTCTCGCCGCAGAACATCCTGGTCACCTTCGACGGCGGGGTGAAGCTCATCGACTTCGGCGTGGCCAAGGCCGCCGGCCGCGCGTCGCACACCGCCACCGGCACGCTCAAGGGCAAGTACTCGTACATGTCGCCCGAGCAGGCCAGCGGCAAGCCCATCGACGCCCGCTCCGACGTGTTCGCGCTGGGCGTGGTGCTCTACGAGATGGCCACCTCGCTGCGGCTCTTCAAGCGCGAGACCGAGATCTCCACGCTCAAGGCCGTCGAGGCCTGCGAGATCCCCAGGCCCTCGGAGACCAACCCGGAGATCGACGAGCAGCTCGAAGCGGTGATGATGAAGGCGCTGGCGCGCGACGCGAACGAGCGCTACCAGGACGCCGCCGCCTTGCGCCTCGCGCTCGAGGACTGGGCCGTCCAGAAGCGGGCCTCCGCCTCCTCCGCCCACCTCAGCGCCTACATGCAGGGCCTCTACGCCGACCGGCTCGCCGCCGAGCGCGCCGAGGGCAAGCCCTTCAGCGAGTTCGAGGGCACGCCGTCGGCCATCTTCCGCCGCGGCCCGGGCTCCAAGGTCGCCCAGGCCGCATCCTCCGAGTCGTCCACCGAGGCCGTCACGCCCTCCGAGCGGCGCGGCCGCAAGCCGAAGTCCAAGGCGCCGCTCTTCGCCGGCCTCGGCGCGGCCGCGCTGGCGCTCGTCGCCGGGCTGGCCTTCGCGCTCTGGCCCAAGCCTTCGCCGGTGACGCCTCCGCCTGCGGTCGAGCCCGCGGCGAGCCTGACCGTCAGCACGCGGCCCGCCGGCGCCAAGGTGGTCATCGACGGCGCCTCCGCCGGCGTCAGCCCCATCGACAAGCTGCCGCTCACCGCGGGCAAGCGCGTCTCCGTCGAGATCGTGATGGACGGCTTCCAGGCCGTCCGCCAGGACGTCATCGGCCAGGGCGCCCAGCGCATCGACCTCGCCCTGGTCAAGATCGAAGCGCCGCCCACGCCCCCGCCTCCGGCGGCCGAGGTGGTGCTCAAGCTCGCCAGCCACCCCTCGGGCGCCACGGTGTCCCTGGGCGACGAGGTGCTGGGCAAGACGCCGCTGGAGCACAAGCTGGCGAAGTCGCAGAACGAGGTGACCTTCCTGTTCAAGCTCGCCGGGCACCGGCCGGAGAAGAAGACGGTGACGCCGTCTTCCGACGCCGAGGTCAAGGCGACGCTCGCCAAGGCTGGAGGCGGCGGGGGCAAGCCGCCGCCGCCACAGCCGCCGCCCGGCGATCTGGGCATCAAGACGGGCCGCTGATCCTTTCGAAAGGCGGCCGCGTCCTCGAGGAGGCAGTCCGATGAACGCGCTGCGCCGCCTGGCGCTCCTCACCGCAATCTCCGCCGCCGTCCTGGCGTCCACCGCCGGGCCGGCCCGCGCCGACAACACCGCCGACGAGGCCGACCTGCGCTTCCGCCGCGGCGTCGAGGCCTACAAGGCGGGCAAGTACGAGGACGCGCTCAGCGAGTTCTTCTTCTCCAACCGCCTGGTGCGCAACCTCAACGTCACCCACAACATCGCCCGCTGCTACGAGCAGCTGAAGATGTACGACGAGGCCTACCGCTACTACCGCGAGGTCCTCAACGAGACCTCCAAGGCCGACGACAAGCGGCCCCTCAACGACAGCCTGGCGCGCATCGCCCCCCGAGTGGCCCTGCTGCAGGTGACCAGCAACCCGGCTGGCTCGGACCTCTTCATCGAGCGCAAGGACCTGGGCTCGCTGGGCGTCACCCCCAAGGTCCTGGCGCTGCCCGCCGGCAAGACCACCGTCGTCCTCTCGCGCCCCGGCTACCGCGACGCCAGCAAGGTCGTGGACCTCGCCGTGGGGCGCACCGCCAGCGTGGAGCTCAACCTCGAGTTCGTCTGGGGCCACGTCAAGCTCACCGGCAGCCCGGAGGGCGCCCAGGTCCGCGTGGACCAGACCGAGGGGCCGCCGGCCGGCAAGCTGCCCGGAAAGCTCGACGTCAAGCCCGGCAAGCACATCCTCAACATCAGCGAGCAGGGCTTCCTGGCGATGCAGGTGCCCATCGAGGTGGGCGGCGACCAGACGGTGGAGGCCAGCGCCGAGCTGCAGCCCATCCCCCCGCCCACCGGCAACGTGATGGTCACCGCCAACCACGAAGGCGCGCTGGTGCGCGTCGACGGCCAGGAGTCGGGCTTCACGCCCACCGTCATCTCGCTGGCCGAGGGCCCGCACCGGGTCGAGGTCACCCTGGCCGACATGACCGCCTTCGCCCAGAAGGTGGAGGTCAAGGCCAACGCCACCGTGCAGGTGCGCGCCTCGCTCAGCTTCGGCGGCGGCAAGACCACCGCCGCTTCCAAGAGCGAGACCTCGGTCGAGGACGCGCCGGCGTCGATCACGGTGATCTCCCGGGACGAGCTGCGCGCCTTCGGCTACCAGACGGTCCTGGAGGCGCTGCGCGGGGTGCGCGGGCTCTACGGCAGCAACGACCGGCAGTACGAGATGCTGGGCATCCGCGGGTTCTCTCCGCCCGGCGACGTCAACAACCGGGTGATGGTGCTCTTCGACGGCCACTCGGTGGCCGATGCCGTCGGCGGCGCGGCCTACGTGGGGCGCGACCTGGACGCCGACCTCGCGGCCATCGAGCGCATCGAGGTGGTGCGCGGGCCGGTCAGCTCGCTGTACGGCACCGGCGCGGTGTTCGGGGTGGTCAACGTGGTGCCCCGCAAGCACCTGGACGATCACTACGTCGAGGCCACGGCGGGCGCGGGCTCGCTGGGCGCGGTGGGGGGCCGGGTGATGGGGGCCTACCGCTACGAGGGCGGCGAGGCGATGGTCACGGTGGCCGGCGGGAGGGTGGGGGGCGACGAGCAGTTCCCGATGCCCACCGACCCGGTGACGCTGGTGCGCGACCAGGACCGGGAGGTCGCCTTCCACGGCACGGCGAGGGTGCGCTACAAGGGCTTCTCGCTGCTGGCCGACGTCAACAGCCGGGAAAAGCTGCTGCCCACCGGGGCCTCGGAGACCATCCTCGGCCAGTACGGCACCAAGGTCCGCGACCAGCGGGCCATCGTCGAGGCCCGCTACGAGCACGCCTTCGAGAACGACGGGCAGCTCGCGGCGCGCCTGTACTACGACGCCAACCGCTACGCCGGCTGGTGGCAGTACGACGCGGGCGAGCAGACCGACCACACCGAGGGCGACACCGGGGGCGTCGAGCTGCGCTACCGGACCTTCGAGATCCTGCGCTCGCGCCTGACGGTCGGGCTCGAGTTCCAGGAGCAGTTCCGGCTGCACATGGGCACCGAGACCGAAGGGGTCGCCGCGCCCGACAAGGACGGCAGCGTCACCATCGCCTCCGCCTACCTGGCGCTGGAGTCCAAGCCCGTCGAGCAGTTCGCCTTCAACCTGAGCGCCCGCGCCGACTGGTACTCCTCCTTCGGGTTGGCGGTGAATCCGCGGCTGGCGATCATCGCCAAGCCCTGGACCGGCGGCGCCATCAAGCTGATGGGCGGCACCTCGTTCCGCGCGCCCTCGAACTACGAGCGCTTCTACGACGACGGCTACTACGACGAGGCGGGCCACTACGTCTTCTTCAGCATCAAGCCCAACGACAAGCTCCAGCCCGAGCACATCTACACGGGCGAGCTGGAGCTCTCCCAGCGCATCGGCAGCGACCTCAAGGCCACCGCGGCCCTCTACGTCAACTTCCTGGAGAACGTCGTCCGCTACGTCATGGACCCCGCCGACGGCCTGCTGCAGGCGCGCAACGCCCCGGGGCTGGTGCGCACCCAGGGCGCCGAGCTCGAGCTGCGCTGGCAGCCCTCGCGCCTGGCCATGGTCACCGCGACCTACACCTTCCAGCAGATGTTCGTGACCGGGGTGAGCGACCCCGCCGACCAGGCGGCGCTGCGCTCCAACGTGCCTCCGCACATGTTCTCGCTCAGGGGGATGTTCCCCATCAGCGCCCCCTTCGTCGTGGGCTCCGCCGAGGCGGTCTACAACGCCGCGCGGCTGGACCGGGCGGGGCTGAGGACGGGTGAGCTGCTGTACCTGAACGCGGGGTTGTCGGGCGAGCTGCCCAGCGCCCGCTTCCGCTACTGGGCCGGCGTCAAGAACCTGCTCGACGAGCGGCCGCAGCTGCCGGCCTCGCCCGACGTCTCCACCGCGACGCTGCCGGCCTACGGGCGCACCTTCCAGGTCCAGCTCACCGCCTCGTACTGACCGCTGCCGGAAGGGCGGGGCGGGGCAGGCCGGGCGCGCGCTCGCTGCCGGCGCGCGCGGCCGCGCCGCCCATACCCCTCGCTTGCCTCTCTGGTGGCCGGTGCCTACTGGTTCCCTGAGGGTGCGCGCCCGCGGCGGCGATCGCCGGAGCGCCGGGAGCGAGGTGGCCGGGGATGGGCGGGGTCAAGACCAAGCTGACGGCGGCGCTGGCGGCGGCGTGGGAAGCGGAGATGCGCGCCGTCCTCGTCCTGGAGAAGCTCGCCGAGCGGGCGCCCGACGTGCGCGCCCGCTCGAGGCTCGCGGCGCTGGCCGCGGGCTGCCAGGCCCACGCCTCGCGGCTCCTGGCGCGCATGGCGGCCGTGGGGGGCGGCCCCCTGCCGGTCCCCCCGGACGAGGTGGACCTGCCCGAGGGCTTCGCCGAGGCGGTGCGCGAGGAGGCCGCGCGCACCCGCGACTGCGCCGAGCGCTACGCGGCCATGGCCAACGTGGCGCGCCGCGCGATGGATCCCTCGGCGGCCTGGGTCTGCGAGCTCAACCGGGCGGAGGAGCTGGACCGGGCCTTCGAGCTGTCGGAGATGGCCCAGCGTTTCGCCTCCCCGGAGTTCCTGGCGCCTCCCGCCTGATCGCGGGCCGGCTCCCCTGGGCCGATCGCCCCGCTTGACAGTCGAGAATGCCCGCGGATAAACGCTCGGGCATGGACACCTACGCGGACCTCATCTTCAAGCTCGGCGACGTGGCCTACGAGCGGCTGTGGAACAAGCCCAGCGCCCCAGGGGTGATCGAGAAGGTGATCAAGGCCGCCGAGGCGTACGAGGCGCGCCAGGTGGAGCTCAAGGAGCTCGAGCAGTCGATGGACGCCGAGGAGGTGTCCTACAACGAGTTCCGCGACGCCTGCGCCCAGGAGGACGAGGAGTGCCAGGCGCTGGTGGAGAAGCACGCCAAGGCGGTCTCCCTCGCCGAGAGCAAGGCCAAGGCCATCGAGAGCAAGCTCGTCAGCCGCCGCAAGGACGTGGGCGCCAGCCGCATCGCGCTCGCCAAGTTCGAGAAGCAGGTCAAGGACATGGAGGAGCTGGGCGAGGCCGACAAGGCCAGGACCGCCAGGCTCAACCTCAAGCAGTCCAAGCTCGACCTGATGAAGCGCTCGCGCGACTGCGACGACATGCAGACCGAGTACGACAAGATCATGAACCCCGAGGTGGGGCCCGCCGCGGAGGCCATCCGCGCCCGCCGCCGGCAGAAGGACCTCGAGATGCAGCTCGAGGAGCGGACCGAGGCCTACAACAACACCATCACCCAGCTGGGCGACGAGGCCGCCGCCAAGGACAACGAGATCCAGGCGGCGAAGGGCTACTTCGACAAGCTGCTCTACATGCTGGGAGAGCAGGTCTACCAGGCGCGCATCCCCGACCCGGCGCTGTCGGCGTTCTACCCGAAAATCGACCGGGTTCCCCGCTAGTTGGGGCGGCTGGCCCGGGGGAGCGGGGCTGGGGCGGCGGCTTGCCCTCCGACGGGGCAGACCAGGCCTTGATTTGTCAAGAACGCTCCGGTACGCTGCCGCGCTTTCAAGGAGCGATCTGTCCGGCAGTCGGCCAGGTCCTGGACGTGGAACCTCTGCGCTTGACGCACGTTCCCCAAGTGAAGGAGCAGCACCATGGCGAAGGGCATTCTGGGCACGAAGGTTGGGATGACGCAGATCTTTGCCGAGGACGGCACGACCATTGGGGTGACGGTGGTCCAGGCTGGCCCCTGCGTCGTCGTCGACAAGATGACCGCCGAGCGCAACGAGTACACCTCGGTCAAGGTGGGCTTCCTCGCCATCGAAGAGAAGAAGCTGAACAAGGCCGAGCTGGGCGTGTTCAAGAAGGCTGGCGTCCCGACCCAGCGGGTCGTGCGCGAGTTCCGCCTGGAGGCCAAGGACCTCGAGGCCCTGAAGGTCGGCGACCAGATCAAGGTCGACATCTTCCGCAAGGGCCAGTTCGTCGACGTCACCGGCATCACCAAGGGCAAGGGCTTCCAGGGCGTCATGCGCCGGCACAACATGAAGGGCGCCGCGCGAGACAGCGCCTCGAGCCACGAGAACCACCGCCACATCGGCGCCGTCGGACAGCGCAAGACGCCTGGCAAGGTCTGGAAGGGCAAGCGGCTCCCCGGGCACATGGGCGTCGATCAGGTCACGATCCAGAACCTGCAGATCGTCGAGATCGACCTGGAGAACAACCTCCTGCTCATCCGCGGCGCCATCCCCGGCTTCAAGACCGGCCTCGTCGAGATCAACCCCTCGGCCCGGAAGAAGGCGGACCAGCCGGTGGTGAAGGCGCCGGAAGAGGTTGAGGACAAGAAGAAGGGCAAGCACTAACCTCGAACCACTCCGTAAGAGGGCACATGGCGCGTGCGCGCGAATGCTCGGGCACGCGCCCGGTACGGCTCCCCCTGGGGGCCGCCGGGCGCGTCTTGGCAGTCCCACTTTTTGCCGCCCTGCTGCTCGCCGTCGCGTGCAGCAGCAGCACGGTCAAGAAGAAGAAGCTCGGCGACCCCTGCGATCCCAACCGCTCGAGCGCGTGCGCCGACGGCCTGTGCCTGGCGCTCGACAACGCCAGCGGGGTCTGCTCGCGAAGCTGCGAGGTCGACCCGTGCCCGGAGGAGTTCACCTGCGAGGATTCGGGCACGCACGGTCTGGTGTGCCTGAAGAAGACGGCGTGCGTGAGCGACGACGCCTGCCCGTCGGGTCACCGCTGCGACGTCGGCACCGGCACTTGCTACATCAAGGTGTCCCGCCAGCTGTGCGCGCCGTGCACCACCGACCTGCAGTGCCCCGAGGGCGGCGGCTGCTTCACCGTTCCCTCCTCGGGTGAGCGTTACTGCACGGTCGCCTGCGGCGCCGAAGACGCCTGCCCGTCCACCTTCGTCTGCCGCGAGGTCGGCTTCTTCAAGGACGGCCAGACGACCACCAAGAAGCAGTGCGTGCCCGACAACCCCGCCGGCACCTGCGAGGGCGGCAAGGGCCTTTGCGCGCCGTGCCAGGGCGACGACGAGTGCGGCGGGTTCTCCGACCTGTGCGTGCGCAACGTCGTCTCCGGCGAGCAGTTCTGCGGCGTCGTCTGCGACCCGGCGCGCGGCGCCGCCGGCTGCCCCAAGGGCTTCAACTGCCTCGACCTGTCCGGGACGGAGCAGGGGCCCTACCAGTGCGTGCCCAACTCCAGCACCTGCCAGGGCTACTGCGACTCCGCCGACGAGCGCGCCCAGGTGCTGCAGTGCGGCCTGGGGCGCATGTGCAGCCTGACCGACAAGCTCTGCCAGAACGCCTCCGACGGGCGCGAGTGCTCGCCCTGCAGCACCAACGACGACTGCCGCAAGGCGGGCCACGAGAGCAACGAGTGCGTGGTCAACGACTGCCAGGACTGCCCCACCAAGGGCGAGACCTTCTGCGCCGAGCCGTGCCCCTGCACCGGCGACGGCTGCCCCGACGGCACCAAGGCCTGCCAGGACCGCTTCGGCGCCGGCTTCGTCTGCGCCAAGGTGGGCAGCGGCGCCTTCTGCGTCCCGCAGCGCGGCACCTGCCTGGCCGGCCTGGGTCGGCTGGGCGACGACTGCTCGGCGGGCCCCAGCGACTGCGTGACCGGGGTCTGCCTCTCCTACGGCAAGGTCGCGCTGTGCAGCGGCACCTGCGCCAAGGACGCCGACTGCGCCGACACCCGCTACCGCTGCTGCGACAAGAGCGGCGACTTCTACGACTGCAGCGACGCCAAGCGCAACGCCACCGGCGACGGCCCGCTCTCGGGCGCCGGCGTGTGCGCCCCCAACGGCGGCCTGTTCGGCGACGACTGCCGCCCCGGCCGGCCGCCGTGCCAGTCGGGCACCTGCCTCGACATCGGCACCGCGCGGCTGTGCACGGTGCCCTGCGGCGCCAACGACAGCTGCCCGTCGGGCTTCGTCTGCCAGCTGGCCTCCGCGGACCTGGGGAAGATCATCGAGTGCGTGGGCGACGTCGACTGCCCCAGCGACTACCGCTGCGACCTGGCGATCAAGCAGTGCCGCGTGAAGGTCTGCTTCCCGGACGGCGGCGGCGCCCCGGAGAGCGACTGCACCTTCGGCCCGGCCGCCTGCAGCGACCGGCTCTGCATCAAGAAGGAGTCCGGCCCGGTGTGCACCAAGCCCTGCGACAGCGAGGACCCGAACAGCCTCTGCCCCTCGGACTGGGAGTGCCGGGAGGTCACGCCGGTCGGCAAGGTCGAGAAGATCCAGGCCTGCATGCCACCGGACGTCACCTCACCTTGAAGCGGCCGAGGCCGCGCCTGCCAGGCCCCCGGCCGGACGAGAGAAGGGCCGGGAAAGACTTACGAAATGCGCCGATCGAGGCTTGATGGTCGGATCGGCCGTGTGGTAAACGAGTTGCCTTCCTAAGAGCCTGCCCATGCGCCTGAACCTGCTCACGATTTGCGTGTTGGTGCCTCTGATGCTGCAGGCCTGCTCGGGCTGCGACGATTCCGGCCCGCCGACGATCGCCACCTCGGAGGAGGGGACGGTCATCGAGGGCAACCCGGCCGTGGACACGGGCAAGCCCAAGGTCGAGGTGGAGCCCGTCGTGCCGCCGGAGTTCAAGCTCAACGTGCCGCGGCAGTGCGACTTCTTCCAGCAGAACGCGGTGCGCAAGGTCGACATCCTCTGGGTGGTCGACAACTCGGCCTCGATGAAGACGAGCCAGACCAACCTCGCCAGCCAGTTCCCCAAGTTCATCCAGTCGCTCCTGTCGCTGCAGCCGCCGGTGGACTTCCACATCGGCGTGACCTCCACCGACGTGGACAACGAGAAGCTCGTCTACGACCCGGGCCGCGACGGCGCCCCGCCCGCGGACGCCAACGGCACCAACGGCGCGCTGCACGGCTTCGACTTCGGCGGCGGCAGCAGTGGCCGCTACATCGCCTGCGACTCGACCGGCACCTGCAACGTGCCGAAGTCGGGCGGCGGCAACGACGCCGAGGCGGCCTTCGCGATGATGTCGCGCGTGGGCACCGGCGGCTCGGCCATCGAGCGCGGGCTGCAGGCCGCCTACCTCTCCCTCAACCGCGAGGACAACCTGCACTCCGAGTCGCCGACCTCGGCCGACATCAGCAAGAAGTTCCCCTTCATCCGCCCCGACGCCGCGCTCTTCGTCATCTTCGTCTCCGACGAGGACGACTCCTCCTGCGGCCCGTACGTGGAGCTGCTCGCCAACGGCCGGCCGAAGACCGACGAGCCCTGCACCACCGACCCCGGCTGCCGCTGCGACGCCTCCAAGCTGACCTGGGGCTCCCCGCAGTACTTCGTGCGCTTCCTGGAGAGCTACAAGGGCTTCGGCCACAAGGACCTGGTGGCGGCGGGCGCGGTGGTTTGCACCGAGAAGCAGATCATCGGCGCCCAGAACGGCGACCCGAACTACGCGCACTACGGCTGCCCCGACCAGGGCAGCGGCCCGGCCTACTACGGCGACCGCTTCATCCAGGTGGCGGCCGCCACCGGCGGCACCGCCATCTCCATCCGCGGCTCGTTCGCCAACGCCCTGCAGTCGCTGGGCTTCGCGGTTAGCGGCCTGCGCAAGGACTTCCGCCTCTCGCGCGGGCCCTTCACCGACACCCTCGAGGTGTACGTGACCGAGGTGAACGCCAAGAAGTGCACCGCCGACTCGGAGTGCACCGGCACCGACGAGAAGTGCCGCTCCTCGTTGTGCGCCAAGGTCCAGACCGTGGGCGCCAAATCGCTGCAGGGCTGCACCCCGCCCGACGCGACCAACCGTCCCACCCTCGAGTTCTGCAAGTGCGACGCGGGCAGCTTCCGCAACATCCTGCGCTTCAACCAGGACGGGAACCCGCCGGCGCAGTCCTCGATCGAGGTCTGCTACGACGTCAACTCCAACTTCAACCAGGCGTGCCAGTAGGCAAGCCCGCCCCACCGTGCCCGAGTCTTCTCACGGAGAACCGATAGGCCCATGAAAGTCATCGCTCGCGCTCTGACGCTCGTCGCCCTCTCGGCTTGCCTGGTGCCCATCGGCGCCCAGGCCGCCGAGCCCGAGAAGGTCGTCGTCCGCAACCGCAAGTACAGCTCGGACGGCAAGTTCGAGGCCTCGGTCAACGTCGGCCTCAGCCTGGCCACGTACCTGACCGACCACACCAACCTCAACGCCAGCGTGGCGTACAACCTGACCGAGAACTGGGCGATCGAGCTGGGCGGCGGCTACGCCCTCTCGCGGCACACCAGCGTCGCCGACGCGGCCAGCCAGACCATCGTCAAGGACAACCCCACCAAGTCCGCCAAGGTCGTCGACGACTTCAGCGACCTCTGGCAGATGACCTGGAGCGCCACCGG
>DASXVQ010000091.1:0-2292 GCA_036504155.1 Myxococcales bacterium | reverse complement strand
GCCGGCCTGGCGGGCGAGATCGACGACGCGGGCGGCGCCCTGCTCGCCCTGCTGGGAGGCCTCGACGGCGGCCTGGGAGTCCTTGAGGACCTCGGAGAGCAGGGTGCGGATCTTCTCGGAGGCCTGGCGGGACTGCTCGGCCAGGGCGCGCATCTCGGTGGCGACGACGGCGAAGCCCTTGCCCTGCTCTCCGGCCTTGGCCGCCTCGATGGAGGCGTTGATGGCGAGCAGGTTGGACTGCTCGGCGATGTCCTGGGCGAGCTCGGCGAAGGTGCCGATCTGCTCGGCGCGCTCGGCGAGCAGGCCGACGCTGCGGGCGGACGAGGCGGCCTGGCCGGCCAGGGTCTCGATGGCGGCGACGGTCTCGCCGACGGCCTTCTCGCCCTGCTTGTGGAGGGCGGCGGACTTCTCGGCGGTCTCGACGACGGTGCTGGCGGCGCGGGCGGCCTCGCGGGAGATCTGCGCGATCTGCGCGGCGGTGGCCGAGGTCGAGTGGTTCGACGCGGAAAGCTCGCTCGAGGTGCTGGCCTGCCTGGCGGCGGACTCGATGACCTCGCTCGCCTCGGCGCCGATCTCGCCGGCGGCGCGGACCATCCGCTCGCGGGCCTCGGACAGCTCGGTGTTCTGCGCGGCGATGCGCGCCGTGAGCGCGTCGCGCTCCGCATACTCACGGGCGTAGGCCAGGATGACCGCCATGCCCAGGCAGGAGACGAAGGCGAGGAAGCCCCAGACCACCGCCGGGGTCTCGAAGGCGAGATTGCGCTCGTCCATCTGCACGTCGAGGATGCCGGTCACGCCGACGGCGACCATGCCCGCCAGGAAGAACCGGGCGTCGAGGTTCACCCGCGCCGCCCGCACCGCCAGGTACAGGCCGATGACGATGGCCACGCCGATGAGGACGTGGAACGGCGCGAGGGTGTCGGTGATGGTCAGGCCGAACGGGCCCGCCAGCGACAGGAGGACCGACCCGGCGGCGTAGGCGAAGAAGAAGTACGAGAAGTACCGGGCGGCCTTCTGCGAGCGCCCGGACGCCACCGTGGAGAAGAACCCGAAGTAGCAGGCCGGGACCGTGTAGACCGCGGCGAGCTCGAGGTACCAGAGCAGCTCCGGGGCGTCGACGACGAGCTGCTTGACCGGCGAGTACACCGTGGTCACGGCGTACACCCCGCTGGCCACGCTCAGGCGCCCCAGCCAGGCCATGCGGCGGTCGTGCCGATAGAGGATGCGCGCGACCAGCATCACGCCGGCGCCCAGGCCCAAGAGCGCGATGCCGACCAAGAACTCCCCGAGCCCGCTGCGCAGCACATGCAACTGCAGCGACTCGGGCGTCCCCAGCTGCGGCACGCCGAAGGGGCCGACGGTCTTGTGCTCGCTGCGGACGCGCAGGGTCAGCACCTGGCCGGCGGGCCCCGCGCCCACCGGGACGAGGTGGAACGGACGCCCCATGCGCACCTGCGGTCTGGCGAGATCGCCGAAGGCGTAGACCCTCTCGCCGCCGGCGTAGGCCTCGAAGTTCTGGTCCACGTAGCGGAAGAAGACGCTGGAGGCGCCGTCGGCGCGCTCGGGGAGCCTCACGCGCATCCACAGGAAGCTCTGGCCCTGCTTGCCGGGAGGCAGCGCCGGCAGCTCGAGGCCGGTCCAGCCCGGCGCGTCCCAGGGCTCGGACTCCCAGCCGAAGCCGTCTGCCGCGCGAGGCGAGTCGCCCCAGCGGTACTGCCAGCCCGAGGCCAGCGCGGTGAGCTTGGGCTGGGCACAGCCGGCGAGCGCAAAGGCCGCGAGGGCGAGCGCGGCGGCAGTCGCGGCGCGGCGCGGACGTCTCCCGAGCACTGGAGCCGACGATGCGTGCAAGGTGTTTCCCCCTTCGGCCAGCCATGGATTAACACGAAGGGTGCGCTCCCCGCCCGTCGAACGCCGCGGCGGCGCCAAACCTTGAAAATCTGCGCGGGGCGGGGCGGCGGCTCTCAGGCGCGCGGTGCGGCCCGGGTCGCGCTCGAGAGGCCCTCGGAGAGCTCGGCGAGCTTGCGGGCGACGGCCTCGATGCGGCGGCTGCCGTCGAGGGCGTCGTCGATGGCCTTGGAGCTCTGCTGGATGGCACCGACGATCTGGTCGACGCCCTGGGTCTGCTCGTGGCTGCTGCGGGCGATCATCTGGGCGACCTTGGCGGAGTCCTGGATGGCGGTGGCGAGGCTGGCGATGGCGGAGCCGGCCTGGCGGGCGAGATCGACGACGCGGGCGGCGCCCTGCTCGCCCTGCTGGGAGGCCTCGACGGCGGCCTGGGAGTCCTTGAGGACC
>DASXVQ010000090.1:0-121633 GCA_036504155.1 Myxococcales bacterium | reverse complement strand
CAGAAGTGCGAAGACCTGAACCCGGGCGCCCTTGTCGTCGTCCATGACATCCGTCGCCACCTGGTCCGCGAAGGCGGACCTCGAAACGTCAGGCGCGGCCTTGGCCGCCGGCAGTCCCAACCGGCCTTCTCGAACCCTGATCGAACTTCCGGATGCTCGTACTAGTTCGCCTTCGGGAGCGGGGCTAGGCGTCCTCCTCCGGCTCTTCCTCCTCGTCGTCGTCTTCGTCGCCCTCCTCTCCCTCTTCTTCTTCATCCTCTTCTTCGTCGTCCTCGTCCTCCTCGTCGTCCTCTTCTTCGTCGGTCAGCGCCAAGTCGCCGTCGAGGGAGACGGACAGGCCGAGGGGGGCGAAGGCGGCGTTCGCGCCCTTCTCCACCTTGGCGATCAGGGCCTCCGGCAGGTCGTCGCCGTCGGCGACCGACTGCGCGGTGAGGTGGGCGCCGGCGACGGCGTCGCGGGCGATCCGCAGCAGCGTCTGCTGGAGGAAGTCCTCGGCGGAGGTGTCCGAGTCGGGGCGCTCGAGCGCGAGGGCCTTGGCGGGGTCGGTCACCTCGAGACCACAGCCTCCGGTGATGAACGTCTCGAAGCTCGCGCCCGTCTTCGGATCCACCATGACGCCGGCCGAGCCCGAGAAGCTCAGGGAGAAGTCCCGGATCCAGACGAACACCACGTTCACGGGGCTCGCGTCGTCTCCGATGAAGCGCGCCAGCGCCGGGCGGCCCTGCGCCGAGAGCAGGTGCCTGCCGGCGTCGAGGCGATCGATCACGCGTCCCTGCGCCACCACCAGCGCCACCTCGTCGCTGTCGCAGGTGACCTGCGTGCCGGGGGCGATGCCGTGCTCGAACGTCCACCAGTCCATCAGGTCGTCGCTGCAGTCCTCGTCGCGAGCGAGAATCTCGATGTCGTCCATGGCCGGCCTCGGGAGCGTGAGAGAGAGGGAGCTGCTTCGGGTACGCAAACGCCCGGGAGAATCTAACCGCCCCGGGTCCGTGCGGCACGCTCCCCCGCCGGAATCATCTTGCGACTAGGCAGCCCGGCTCCGGACCCGTTGAATCGCCGTCCGGTGCGGGCGTCGAAGAGGCATGGACGCCGTCTTGCCCATGCTGGCCGCGGCCCTCTTCCAGGCCTCCCCTGCGGCGGTCGCCGACGGCCTCTGGTGCGTCCCGCCCGAGCCGGAGCCCTGGGCCGACACCGCTCCGGTCAGCCAGGCGCCGGTCGCGCCGACGCTCTACTCGCACGGCTCGCGCCAGATTCCGACGGTGGCGCTGACCTTCGACGCCTGCTCGACCCGCTCCCGGGACCCGTACGATCCGCGCATTGCCCGCGTGCTCGCCGCGACGGGCACTCCGGCGACGTTCTTCGTGGGCGGCCTCTGGGCCCGGGAGGAGCCCGAGGCGCTGCTGGAGCTGTCGCGGCTGCCTGGTGTCGAGCTGGGCAACCACACCTGGTCGCACCCGCACCTGCCCCACACCTCGGACGCGGAGATCGCCCGGGAGATCGGCCGGACCCAGGCGGAGATCTACGCGCGCACCGGCAGGCTCCCGACGCTGCTGCGACCGCCGTTTGGCGACGTCGACGACCACGCCGTCCGTGCGGTGGCGCGTCTCGGGCTGACCACGGTCGAGTACGACGTGGCCTCGGGCGACCCGGACGCGCGCTTCACCAAGGAGCGGCTCGTCGCCTCGGTGCTCGCGCGGGTGCGCCCGGGCTCCATCGTCGTCATGCACGTGAACCACCCGAGCTTTCACACCGCCGAGGCGCTGCCGGAGATCATCGCCGGCCTGCGCGCGAGGGGCTTCGGCCTGGTGACGGTGGGCGAGCTGATCCGCCAGGACGGCGCGCTCGAGCTGGCCGAGGCGGAGCGCGCGAGTTGTCCCGCGCCCGTCGCGGAGCCGAAGCAGCCCTTCGCGCAGGGCGGCGAGCTCTCTCCCGCTCCGGGCTCGCCGCCGCGCCCCGCGACGCAGCCCCTGCTGCTCTCGTCGTCGGACGGCGCCCTGCTCGCCGACGATTCGGGCGATCGACGCCGCCGTCGGGCCCGGGCTGCATGACCTGAGCACCCCCCGCTCGGTACCGAGCCCACGCTCCAGGGCCTCGGCACCCTTTGCGAGAGCAAGTGCTCGACCGCAAAGACGGCGTGCGCCGAGCGGCGAAGCGCTCGCCGACTGATCGCGCGCGCGGCCGCGCCGAACAAAGGCGTGGCAATAGTGCACACCCGCCCCAGCAACGAAAGAATCCTACAGCGCGGACGCCGCGACGCGCGGGACGGTCCCCAGCGCGAAGGCCTCTCCCGGGCCCGGGCAACCTTCTTGCATCGCGCACTGGCGAAACAAGGACATTGCTCGAGGCGCCGCAGGTCGTCCGCGCGGCACCGCGGGTCGTCGTGTGCCCGGAGCTCGGGTGCCGGTCCTTGCCTTCGACGTACCAGGAGGCTTGGAAATGGAAGAGGAAGCCAAGGTGGGGCGGCTGAAGGCCGCGCTGCTGGCAGTCCAGCGGGTCGGCGAACGCCTGGGAGGCCTGAGGCAGAGCGCCCGGGCTCGCCGGTTGGCGCTCGGGATCGGGGCGGCGCTCCTCGCGGCGGCGTTCCTCGGGTCGTCCCTGGTGCGCGTTCGCGAGGGCGAGGTTGGCGTGCTGGTGAACAACCTCACCGGCTCGGTCGGCGTCGAGGAGCAGCAGGGCTACCGCCTGGTGGTGCCCTGGGCCTTCTCCTTCTTCCGCCTCGACCGCCGGGTGCGCTCGGTCTCGATGACCGAGCAGGGTGGCGGCGGGTTCGACGCTGGCGACGCCGTGAAGATCAAGACCGCCGACGGCAGCAACGTCTCCATCGACCTCCAGGCGAGCTACCGCCTGATCCCCGGCAGCGCGGCGCAGGTGCTCCGCGACGCCGGCCCCGGCGTGGCGTTCGGCGACCTCTGGATGCGCTCCGCCGTCCGGGCGATGTCCGCGCGCGAATTCGGCAAGCTCACGACCGAGCAGGTCTACGACGCGACCCTGCGCAACGAGCGGGCCCAGAGCGCGCTGATCGCCCTCAACGAGGAGCTGGCGCCGCGCGGCATCGAGGTCGTCGCGCTGGTGCCGCAGGACTTCCGCTTCTACAAGGACTACGAGGAGATCATCAAAAAGAAGAAGCTCGCCGACCAGGAGGTCGAGGAGCAGCAGGCGCAGGCCCGCCTCGCCGTCGAGGAGCAGAACAAGCAGGTCGGCGCCGCGAAGCACGCCGCCACCGCCAAGACCAAGACCGCCGAGGGCGAGGCCGACCGGGTCCGCGCCGAGGCCGACGGCTACGTCCAGCGGGTGCGCCTCGACGCCGAGTCGACGCTGCTCACCGCCACCAAGAAGGCCGAGGGCGCGCTGGCCATCGGGCTGGCCGAGGCGCAGGGCATGGCCGAGGCGGCGCGGGCGGTGAACGGCCAGGGCGGCGTCAACCTGGTCGCCGTCGAGTACGCCAAGCAGCTCGGGAAGATCAGCTTCACCGGCGTGCCGGTGATGGCGGACGAGCGCCAGGCCCAGCTGCGGCTGCAGAGCCCCATCGCAGGTGCCAAGTGAACCGGCGCCTCCTGTTCGCGGTCTGCGGCGCGGTCTTCCTGCTGGCGCTGCTCCTGGGCGGGGTCGTGCGCATCCGGCCCGACGAGGTGGGCGTGCGCACCGACAACTTCGGCCGCGGCATCGTCCCCCAGGACTTCGGCCCCGGCTGGCACCTGAACGTCCCGCTGCTCCACACCTGGAACGTGTTCCCGTCGCGCACGCGGCGCCTGGAGATGACCAAGGACCCGCGCCGCCGCTCGGCGCTGGGGGGCGAGGCCCTGCTGGTGCAGTCGAGCGACGGCGACCGCGTCATGCTCGACATCGACCTCTTCTTCCGCATCAAGGCCGGCACCGCCCACCTGCTGCTGCAGGACTCGGGGGTCGGCGACGGGCACGTGCGGGTCATCTCCTCGCTGGCCCGCGACCGCCTGCGCGCCGTCTTCGGGACCCTCAAGACCGAGCAGTTCTACGACCCGGTCGCCCGCCAGCAGAAGTGCGAGGAGGCGCTGGGCTCGATGCGCCGGGCGCTCGAGCCGCGCTTCATCGAGATCGTCGAGGTGCTCAACCAGGACGTCGAGTTCGAGCCCAAGTACGAGCAGAAGATCAAGGACAAGAAGCTCGCCGACCAGAACGTGGAGCTCTCCAAGGCGCAGATGCGCGCCGCGGTCGAGCGCGCCAAGGTCGCCAACGTCACCATCGAGACCACCCGCCAGGTGAGGCTCCTGGAGGCGAACGCCGAGGCCGAGGCCGCCAGGGTCGAGGCCACCGCCCGCAAGTACGCCGCCGAGAAGAAGGGCGAGGCCGACCTCTACCGCGACCAGCAGCAGGCCAAGGGCGACCTGCTCGTCGCCCAGGCCGAGGCTCGGGTGAAGCAGGAGAAGACCCGCGCCCTGATGGGCACCGGCGGCTCCAACCTCGCCGCGCTGGAGGCGGTCAAGAACCTCAAGGTGGACAGCATCACCTTCCCCACCGGCGGGCGCGACTGGTTCGACGTCCACGAGATGGCGGCCCGCCTGGGCGCCAGGCAGTGACGCGGAGGGCCGCCCCCGGTGATCGAAGCCCGCAACCTCTCCAAGTCCTACGGTGACCGGCGGGCCCTGGACGGGGTCTCGTTCTCGGCCTCCCCGGGGTCGGTGCTGGGGCTGCTCGGGCCCAACGGGGCGGGGAAGTCGACGGCCATGCGGATCCTCGCCGGCTACCTGGTGCCCAGCGCGGGGACCGCCGTCGTCGCCGGCCACGACGTGCAGGAGGCGTCGCGGGAGGTCCGGCGCCGCCTCGGCTACCTGCCCGAGAGCGCCAGCCTGTACCTGGAGATGCGCGTGCGCGAGTACCTGGGCTACCGCGCGGCGCTCAAGGAGGTGCCGCGCCGGGAGCGGCCCCGGCGCGTCGACGCGGCGCTGGGGACCTGCGGCCTGGGCGACGTGCGCGACCGGATCCTCGGGCAGCTGTCGAAGGGCTTCCGCCAGCGGGTGAGCCTCGCCGCCGCGCTGGTGCACGACCCGGAGGTGCTCGTCCTCGACGAGCCCACGGTGGGCCTCGACCCGCTGCAGATGCGCGAGATCCGCGCGCTGGTGAAGCGCCTGGGGCGCGAGCGGACGGTCCTGTTCTCGACCCACATCCTCCCGGAGGCGGAGGCCGTCTGCGACCGGGTGGTCATCCTCGACCGCGGCCAGGTGCTGGCGGACGCGCCGCCCCGGGAGCTGGCCGCGGCGCTGCACCCCCGGGAGCTGCGGGTGGAGGTCGTGGGCGAGGCCCGCCTCGCCGCCGGGGCGCTGCGCCGGCTGCCCGGGCTCGAGGTCGAGATCTCCCAAGAGCAGCCGACCGTGCGCCTGGCCGTTCGCTCGGCGACGGCGGTGGACACGCAGCTGCGCGCCCGGATCTCCACGGCCCTGACGGAGTCCGGGGTGGTCGTCGTCGAGCTCAGCGCTCCCGGCGCCACCCTCGACGACGTCTTCGCCCGGCTCACGCGGCGGGAGGAGGCGCCGTGAGCGCGCCCGGCGGCCCCCGCCGCGCTCCCGGGGCGATCGCCGCGCTGGCGCAGCTGTGGGCGGTCTTCGCCCGCGAGCTGGCCGCGTTCTTCCTCTCGCCCATGAGCTACCTGGTCTGGGCCGTCTTCCTGGTCGCCGCCGGCTACCTCTTCGCGACCGGGGTGCGCGACGGCGGCCCGGCGACGATGTCCCAAACGTTCACGAGCATGGGGATGCTGCTGCTCTTCGTGGCGCCGCTGCTCACCATGCGCCTCGTCGCCGAGGAGGCGAAGCTCGGCACCCTGGAGAGCCTGCTCACCGACCCCGTCGGGGACGCCACCGTGGTCGCCGGCAAGTACCTCGCGGCGGTCGGCTTCTTCGCCGCGATGCTGGCGCCGACCTGGGCGTTCCCGGCCATCCTCGCCGCGCTCGGCCAGCCCGACCCGGGGCCGGTGCTGGCCGGCTACCTGGGCCTGCTGCTCATGGGCGCCCTGTTCCTGGCCGTGGGGGTGCTCACCTCGGCCGCCACCGCCAACCAGATCGCCGCGGCGGCGACCTCGTTCACGGTCATCCTCCTCTCCTGGGGCATGGGCCGCGCCGCCGACTCGCTGGGGCCGGGCCCGGGGCGCGACTTCCTGGACTACGTGAGCGCCTTCCGCCGCTACGACGCGTTCCGGCACGGGCTGGTGGACACGCGCTCGGTGGTCTTCTTCGTCAGCGTCGCTGCCTTCGCGCTGCTGGCGGCGACCCGCGCGCTCGGCCTGCGGAGGCTCCAGTGACCGGGACGGGTGGGCCGACGGGGTTGACGCGCGCGGAGGTGGAGAAGAGCCGCGCCGAGCACGGCTCCAACCGCCTCGCGGAGATCCGCGGCCAGAGCCTGCTCGGCTTCCTGCGCGAGGCCCTGGGCGATCGCACGCTGCGCATCCTCATCGCCTGCGCGGCCCTGGTCCTCGCGGTGGACGTCCTCGGCGGGGGCCGCTACGTGGACGGCATCGCCATCCTGGTCGCCGTCGCCGCCGCCGCGCTGGTCACCGCCTCCAACGAGTGGCGGGCGCAGTCCGAGTTCAAGTCGCTGCAGGTCGAGCGCGAGGCGCTGCGCGTCCGGGTGGTGCGCGAGGGCGCCACGGAGGCGGTCTCCGCCTTCGACCTCGTCGTCGGCGACGTCGTCGAGCTGGAGGCCGGCGACAAGGTCCCCGCCGACGGCACGCTGCTCTCCGGCTTCGACCTGCAGGTCGACGAGTCGCTGCTCTCGGGAGAGTCGGCGGCGGTGGCCAAGGAGGCGGGCGGCGCAAGCGACCTGCGCGCCGGGACGCTGGTCGCCGACGGGCGCGGCCTGATGCAGGTGACCCTCGTCGGCGAGCAGACCGAGTACGGCCGGCTGCGCGCGCAGCTGGCGATGGACGAGGACCCGACGCCCCTGCAGGAGCGCCTCGGGCACCTGGCCGACCGCATCGGGCTGTTCGGCCTGGCGGCGGCGGTGCTGGTCTTCCTGGCCCAGGCCGGCACCGCGCTCGCGCGCGGGCACGTGGGGTTCGACCTGGGCACGGCGCGGGAGATGCTCTCCTACGCGGTGCTGGCGGTGACCATCGTCGTCGTCGCGGTGCCCGAGGGGCTGCCGGTCGCGGTCACCCTCAGCCTCGCCTACAGCGTGATGCGCATGGCGCGCGACAAGAGCCTGGTCCGCCGGCTGATGGCCTGCGAGACGATGGGCGCCGCCGACGTCGTTTGTGTGGACAAGACGGGAACGCTCACCGAGAACCGGATGACGGTGCGCCGGGCGCTGTTCCCGGACGTGCGCAGCCCGGCCGACGCCCTGCCCGACCCCTCCGACGTCCACCGCCCGCTGCTGGAGGCCTTCGCGCAGATCGCCGCGGTCGACTCCACCGCGCACCTCGAGCACGGACCCGGGCGGACCACGAGCTACCTGGGCAACGCCACCGAGGGCGCGCTGCTCGCGCTGCTCGAGGAGTGGGGCTTCCTCTACCGCGACCTGCGCCGCCAGGCCCAGACCGTCGCCGCGCAGGGCTTCACCTCGGACCGCAAGTCGATGTCCACCACCGTGCGCCGGCCGGGCGGGACGCGTGAGCTGGTCAAGGGCGCCCCCGAGGCGGTGCTGGCGCGCTGCCGGCGGGCGCTCTCCCACGACGGCGTCCCGCGGGAGTTGCCGGAGCCGGAGCGCGCGGCGATCCGCGCGACCGTCGACGGCTGGGCGGAGCAGGCGCTGCGTCCGCTGGCCCTCGCCTACCGCGACCTGCCGGCCGAGGCCGGGGCCGGAGCCGAGGCCGACGGCGCCCCGAAGCCGGAGCGCGACGCGGAGCTGGTGCTGGTCGCGGTGGTGGGCATCGGGGACCCGGTGCGCGCGGCGGTGCCCGACGCCATCCGCGCCTGCGAGGCGGCCGGGGTGCAGGTGAAGGTCGTCACCGGCGACAACAAGCTCACCGCGCTGGCGGTCGCCCGGCAGGTCGGGGTGATGAAGGACGGCGACCTGGCGATGGAGGGCGCGGAGCTGCGCGCGCTCTCCGACGACGCGGTGCGCGAGCTCCTGCCCCGGCTGCGGCTGGTCGCGCGGGCGGTCCCCTCGGACAAGCTGCGGCTGGTCTCGCTGCTCAAGAGCCAGGGCCACGTGGTGGCGGTCACCGGCGACGGCACCAACGACGGCCCGGCGCTGCGCCACGCCGACGTCGGGCTGGCGATGGGCCTGTCGGGCACCGACGTGGCCCGCGAGGCCTCGGACATCGTCATCCTCGACGACAACTTCGCCTCGGTGGTCTCCACCATCCGCTGGGGGCGGGCGGTCTTCGAGAACATCCGCAAGTTCCTGCAGTTCCAGCTCACGGTGAACCTGGTCGCCCTGGTCACCGCCTTCGCGGCCGCGGTGACCGGGCGCGGGACCCCGCTCAACGTGGTCCAGCTGCTGTGGGTCAACCTCATCATGGACACCCTGGCGGCGCTGGCGCTCAGCCTCGAGCCGCCGGCGAAGGACCTCTCCGGGACGACGCCGCACGGGCGCACGACGCCGCTGCTCAGCCGCTGGATGGGGACGCACATCCTGGGCCTGGGCGCGCTGATGGTGGCGGCGACGCTGCTCGCCCTCTACACCGACCTCTTCGTCCCCCGCGGCGCGCCGGAGCACTTCACCTTCGTCTTCAACCTCTTCGTCTTCCTCCAGGTGGGCAACCTGATGAATTGCCGCTCGACGCGGCCCGAGCGCGGCGCGTTCGCCGGCCTGGGCCGGTCGAGGCTCTTCCTCGCCATCTTCGCCTTCGTCGTGGTCGTCCAAGCGCTGATCGTGGAGCTGGGCGGCGGCTTCTTCCACACCGTGCCGCTGACCGGGACGCAGTGGCTGCTGTCGATCGCTGCAGGGGGGAGCATGCTCGGGGCCGGGGCGCTGCTGCGCGCGGCGGGCCGCTCGTCGCTGGGAGCGCGCCTGGGGCGCCTCGGGGCGTCCGCGGCGCTGCGGGCCGCCTCCCTCGCCGCGCGCGCCAGGCCCTGGCTCGATCGGCCGGCGGCCGAGGGTCCCCTCGGGCTGCTGGCCGGGGTCGGCGGGGTCTGCATGCTGGGAGGGCTGGCCGCCAAGTCGCTGGGCCCGGGCTGGGCGCCGCCGGCCTTCGCGACCTTCTCGGCGGGCATCGCGCTGTGCGGGTGCTGGGCCTGGGAGAAGCGGCTGCTGCTGCGGCGCCATGGCCCCGCCGCGACGCGGCTCCACATCGCCGCCTCCACCCTGCTGGCCCTGGCGCTGCTGGCGCAGGTCAACTACCTCGCCTCCCGCCACTGGGCGCGCGCCGACCTCACCGCCGCCAAGTCCTTCACGCTCAGCCCGCAGACCGTGGCGGTGGTGCGCGGCCTGGCCCACCCGGTGCGCCTGACGACCTTGTTCCGCGAGACCCCCTACGCCGCGGAGCTGAAGGACCTCCTGGCGGCCTACGCGGCGGCGGGCGGGGCGATCCAGGTGGAGCACGTCGACCCGGACCGCGACCCGGGCGCGCTGGAGCGGCTGGGCGACCGCGCCGGCCTCAAGTCGCTGCGGCTGTCGTCGGTGGTGGTCGAGTACCTCGATCGCTCGCGCGTGCTGACCGCGGGCGATCTGTGGAGCCGTCCGGTCGAGTACCAGGGAGGGCAGCGGGTGGAGGTGCCGGGCGCGCGGCCGGTCTTCCGGGGAGAGGAGGCGCTCACCTCGGCGCTGGCGGCCCTCGCCTCCGACGCGCCGCAGCGCATCTGCTTCGCGGTCGGCCACGGCGAGAAGAGCCCGGACGAGTTCGCGGGCGAGGGCTACGCGCTGGCCCGGGACCGCCTCAAGCGCGAGGGCTACCAGGTCGAGGCGGTGGCCCTGGTCGACGGCGCGCCCGTGCCGCCGCGGTGCCAGGTGCTGGTCCAGCCCGGGCCGCGCAGCCGCGCCTCGCCGCAGGACGTCTCCGCGCTCGACGCCTACCTCGGGGCGGGGGGCAAGTGGCTGGTGATGGTCGACCCGTGGCAGAACGCCGGCCTCGACGAGCTGCTCAAGTCCTGGGGCGTCGGGCTGCGCTCCGGGTACCTGACCGACCCCAAGAGCAGCGTCGCCGGCGTCGGCGAGGACACGCTGGTCGCCGGGCTCTACCAGGACCACCCGGTGACCTCCTCGCTCCTGGGCGTCCCCCTGGTGTTCCCGTACGCCTCCGCCGTCTACCGCGTCGAGGGCCGGCGCCGGCTGGAGGGCGCCGAGCTGGTGCTCACCTCGGACCGTGCGGTGGCCCGGCTGGACCGCCGCGGCTCGCCGGACGCCGAGCCGCTGCCCAAGGCCAGCGGGGCCCGCTACGCGGTGGCGGTGGCCGTCGACGAGCCGGTGGACTACTACGCCGCGGACGGGCGCCGGGAGCCGAGCCGGATCGTGGCCGTGGGCAACAGCGCCTTCGCCGCCAACCGGCACCTCGCGCGCGCGGGCAACGCCGACTTCTTCCTCAACGCCGTCGACTGGCTGGCGCGGCGAGACTCGCTGGTGGCCCTGCGCGCCCGGCCCGCGGAGGAGCGCCGGGTGAGCCTCTCCACCGGCGCCCAGTCGGCGCTGTACTGGGCGACGCTCGGCCTCCTCCCCGCGCTGGTGGGCCTGCTCGGCGCGGCCGTCGCCTGGAAGAGGAGGAGGTAGCGATGCCCTCCGCGCGGGTCACCACGCTGATGGCCGCCCTGGTCCTGCTCGGGACCGGCTACCTGTTCTTCTTCGAGGGCCAGAGCGAGAGCACCGCGCAGCACCGGCAGGGCGAGGGCCGCGTCCTGCGCCTCTCGGCCGACGAGGTGCGCCGCATCAAGATCCGGCGCGACGCCTGGACGAGCGCGGTCCTCGAGCGGGTGGACGCGCACGGCTTCCGGCTGGTCGAGCCGACGGAGGGCCCGGCCGACGCGGCGGCGGTGCAGAAGCTGCTCTCGGAGCTGGAGTTCCTGAAGAGCCACGGCCGGCTGGCCGGGGCCGACGAGGCGGGCCGCGTCTCCTACGGGCTGCGCCCGGCGCGGCTGGAGGTCGACCTCGAGGTCGGCGAGGGCCGCGAGGTGCGCGTCTCGCTCGGCAGCGCGCCGCCCGTCGGGGGCGGCGTGTACCTCGCGGTGGAAGGCGAGGCGGACGTGCACGTCGTCAGCAAGCACGTCCTCGAGGCCGCGAGCGAGCTGCTCGACCGGAGCGTGGGCGCCCCGCCGCCCGAAGCGGCACAGAAGGAGGAAGCGCGATGAAGAACAGCCAGGTGCTCATGGCGGTCGCCGGCACGGCGCTGGTGGGGCTGCTGCTGGGGAATCTCGTCTCCCGCCGACCGGAGCCGGCCGAGGCGCAGTCCGAGCGGGAGCGCGAGCCGGCGCGGGAGGTGGCGCGCGCGGCGGCGCCCAGCCGCGCGCCGGCCCGCGAGGTCGAGGCCGCCCCGCCGCCGCGGGGCCCGGCGCCGGCGGCGGGCGCGGCGCGGCCGAAGAAGAAGGCGGTCTCCGACGAGCGCAAGGTGGTGGAGGTGCACTCGCAGGACCCGGCGGTCGGCCCCACCACCGCCAAGGTCACCATCGTCGAGTTCTCGGACTTCCAGTGCCCCTACTGCGGGCGGGCGAGCAAGACCGTCGGCCAGATCAAGGAGCAGTACGGCGACCAGGTCCGCCTGGTCTTCAAGCAGCATCCGCTGCCCTTCCACGACAAGGCGGCGCTGGCGGCGCAGGCTGCGGCCGAGGCGAACGCCCAGGGCAACTTCTGGGGGTTCCACGACCGGTTGTTCGCCAACCAGAAGGCGCTCGCGCGCGAGGACCTCGAGTCCGCCGCCCAGGCCACCGGCCTGGACATGGCCCGGTTCCGCAGCGCGCTCGACTCCGGCGTCCACCAGGCTCACGTCCAGCAGGACACCGCCCAGGCCGGTTCGCTGGGGGCCACCGGCACCCCCGCCTTCTTCATCAACGGCCGGCTCCTGTCGGGAGCCCAGCCGATCGAAGTGTTCAAGCAGGCGATCGACGAGGAGCTGGCCCGGCCCTAGCCCGGGCACCTGTCCCCGGGTCCGCCGGCCATCCTCCAGCAACCGCCGAGGGTCCCTGGGCTTGCAGCCCGCGGCCCGGGCGGCCGAGCGCTCGACACGGGCGCCCTTGGGACGCCTGGGCATTCCTGTTACAGGTTCGAAATGCGCGTCTCGACCAAGCTCTCACTGGTGATGAGCCTGACGTGCTTCGTCGTCCTGGGCGCGTACTTCGTCTATCAGGTGCGTCAGGAGCGGCAGGACCTGAGCGCGGCCATCGAGCGCGACCTCCGGCTCCTGGGCGCGACCACCAAGGTGTCGGTGGAGAACGCGCTGCGCGACGGGCAGGTCGACGACGTCCAGGCGACGCTGGCCGCGATGGAGGAGATCGCCCCGAAGCTGGACGCCTTCGTCTTCGACGAGGGCCAGCGCCTGCTCGCGGCCTCGCCGGGCTCCGAGGAGCACCTGTCGCTGGCGCGGGACCTGGCCGGGAGCGAGGTCTTTCGCATCGAGGAAAGCCGGAAGTTCGTCCGGGCCATCCTCGCGCTCGATCTGCTGGAGCAGGAGGAGGGGGGGGCGCCCCGCGGGTCGCTGGTGCTGGTGAAGCCGCTCGACACCGAGCAGGCGGACATGGTGCGCACGACGGCCTCCATCTTCCTCTCGGCCTTCCTCCAGCTCGTCGGCATCGCCGGGGCGGCCATCCTCTTCGCCCGGTGGAAGATCCGCCGGCCGCTGGCGGCGATGGTCGCCTCGATGCGCGGCCTGCGGGCCGGGGCCTTCGTCCCGCCGCCCGCGAGCAACTCCGACGACGAGATCGGCGAGGCCACCCGCGAGTTCGACGCCCTCGTCCGCGACCTGCGGGAGGCACGCGCGGGCCTGACCGCCGAGACCGAGGCGCGACGCGAGCTGGAGAGCGGGTTGCTCCGCGTCGACAAGCTGGTCACCGTGGGCCAGCTCGCGGCGGGGCTGGCCCACGAGATCGGCTCGCCCCTGCAGATCCTCAACGGCCGCGCGCGGGCGCTGCTCAACGCCGCCGACGAACCGGCCGAGGTGCGCCGGCACGCGGAGATCCTGGTGGCGCAGACCGACCGCGTCTCGCGCATCGTCGAGCAGCTCCTGGGCTTCAGCCGCCGGATGCCGCCGGCGCTGGTCGACTGCCCCCTGCCGTCCATCGCCGAGAGCGTGGTCGCACTGCTCGACCACCCGGCGCGCCGGAAGGGCGTGAAGCTCGAGCTCGAGGCCGAGCCCGGCCTGCCGCCGGTGCGCGTGGACCGGGACCGGATCCAGCAGGTGGTGCTCAACCTGGTCACCAACGCGCTGCGCGCGACCCCGGCCGGGGGCCGCATCCGCGTGGCCGTCGGACGAGGGCCGCGGCCGGCCGAGCTGCGCCTCTCGGTCGAAGACACGGGCTGCGGGATGGACGAGCCGACGCGCCGGCGCGCCTTCGAGCCGTTCTTCACCACGGCGCCCGAGTCGGGCGGCACGGGGCTGGGCCTGGCGACCGCCAGCCAGATCGTCCTCGAGCACGCCGGGAGGATCGCCGTGGAGTCCGAGCCCGGCCGAGGCAGCCGCTTCGTCGTGGACCTTCCCCTGCAGCGGCCCGAGGAGCGGCCATGAGCGCCAAGGCCAGGCTGCTGGTCGTGGACGACGACCAGGGCGTCGTCGACTACCTCTGCGAGATGCTGCAGCTGGAGGGGTACGAGGCGGTGGGCGACGCCTCGCCCCTCTCCGCCCTCGCCAGGGTGGGCAAGGAGCCCTTCGACCTCGTCGTCGCCGACATCGAGATGCCCCAGCTGCGCGGGATCGATCTGCTGGCGAAGATCCAGGCGGCGCGGCCGCAGCAGCTCGTGCTCCTCATCACCGCCTTCGGGAGCATCGACCTCGCGGTGCAGGCGGTCAAAGCCGGGGCCTGCGACTTCCTGGCCAAGCCGTTCAAGATCGAGGTGCTCTACCTCGCCGTCGAGCGCGCGCTGCGCGAGCGCGAGATGCGCCGCGAGATCACCCGGCTGCGGGTCGCCCGGCCCCGGTCGGGTCCGCCTTCGCTGGTCGCGCGCAGCGCGGGGATGAAGCGCGCCGTCGAGCTCGCCACCCGGGCCGCGGAGACGGCCACGACGGTGCTGCTCACGGGGGAGACGGGGACCGGCAAGGGCGTGCTCGCGCAGATGATCCACGACTCGAGCGCGCGCAAGGCCTCGCCCTTCGTCCAGCTCAACTGCGCCGCCATCCCGGTCGCGCTCCTGGAGAGCGAGCTCTTCGGCGCGCGCCAGGGCGCCTTCACCGACGCGCGGGTGGACCGGCCCGGGATGCTGATGGCCGCCCGCGGCGGGACGCTCTTCCTCGACGAGATCGGCGAGCTGTCGCTCGAGGTGCAGGCCAAGCTGCTCCACGTCCTCGAGTCCAGGCGGGTCCGCGCCTTGGGCGGCACGGAGGAGGAGGAGTTCGACGCGCGGCTCGTCGCCGCGACCAACCGCCCCCTCGAGGCGCTGCTCCGGGACGGGCGCTTCCGGCCGGATCTCTACTACCGCCTCAACGTCATCCGCATCGACATCCCCCCGCTGCGCGAGCGGCGCGACGACATCCTCCCGCTCATCGACCACTTCCTGCAGCAGGCGGGCGACCGTCTCGACCGGCAGATCATCGGCGTCAGCTCGGCGGCGCTGCGCCAGCTGCTCTCCTACGACTGGCCGGGCAACGTCCGCGAGCTGGCCAACGAGCTGGAGCGGGCGGTCGCCCTCGCCAAGAAGGACACCCTGCTCCCCGAGGACTTCGACCTCTCGGGCTCCAAGCCGACCCTGAAGAACCTCCTCGACGAGAGCCTCGCCAGGGATCTGCCGCTCGAGGAGGTGGAGCGCGCCTACGTCCGGCGGGTCGTCGATGCCCAGGGCGGCAACAAGGCCGCAGCCGCGCGCATCCTCGGGATCAACCGTCGCACCCTCTACCGCAAGATCGGCGAGTGAGGTTCCCCCGCCGGCCCCGCGAGACGACGACCCTCGGCACCGTTCCCACGGTCTTCCGCCCCGAGGACCGGTTCGCGGTGCAGCAAATCTTCGCCTTCGCGCTCGGCTCCACCTGGGACGCCGAGCTCTCTCGCGTTCGCATCCGGCGCGCCGACGGCCCGGGGGCCGGCACGCGCGCTGCGGCGACGAGTCCTCCGGCTGCTGCAGCGGCTCGGGCTGGACGACCCGTCGTCCGACTGAAGTCGTCGGTCGGCTACGGCGTCGGCACCAGCCGCGCGCGCATGGTGCGGTTGCCGCCCGAGGCCGGGTAGTAGGCGTAGTAGACGAACGGCTCGCCGCCGACGACGTTGAGCACCGAGTACGAGATGCCGCAGGTGTCGCTGCGCTCGGCGGCGATGCCGCGGGCGAGGTCGAGGCGGTCGCCGTACTCGGCGCCGACGGCGGTCGGGCTGCGGGCGACGCTCAGGCCCCAGGACCCGTTGCAGCGGTAGTAGTTCGCGCCGTTGTAGAGCGCGTAGTACCAGGCGCCCTCGCGCTTCCAGTCCTGCTTGTCCCGGTTGTTGCAGTCCCAGGCGCCGGTGCAGAAGGGCTGCGGGACGGCGGAGAGCATCGTCGAGATGGGGCCGGAGCCGGCGACGACGGTGCCGAAGTACGCCGAGTACGAGGCGACCGGCGCGGCCTGCGAGTAGGTGTGCGCCTGCGGGTCGTTCGCGCCCACGCCGTCGTAGACCTGGGTCCAGGCGACGAACCGCGAGCGGCCGTCGGTGAGCGTGGTGCCGGTCGAGGCCGACTCGGCGGCGGCGGTGTGGCAGTTGCCCGCGGCGTTGCCGGTGCAGCCGTCGACGACGACCACCGGGGCGCTCCAGGTCTCCGGAGCGCCGGGGGTCGTGGTCTGCGAGGTGCACAGCGACGCCGCGCCCTCGGTGCCCAGGCACTCCACCGCCATGACGTAGCGGGCGGGGCAGGCGCCGCCGTCGAGCGCGACCTGCGGGTCGTAGAAGGTCTGGCCGCCGCTGCGCTCGAAGATCGGCCCGACCTCGGTGAAGGAGACGGCGTCGTCGGAGGCGAGCAGCACCACGGTGAACAGGCCGGGGTTCGCCACGACGTAGGCCCGGGTGAAGCCCAGCCAGCGCTCGGCCTGCGGGTCGCGCAGGACGGGGAGCTTCTGGTCCCAGAGCGCGAGCGCGGAGGGGACGGTCAGGTGCACCTCCTGCGACTCGGCCAGGGTCTGCATCCGCGCCCGGCCGGCGAAGAGATCGGCGAGGAGCGGCGCGCCCGGCGCGACCGGGGCCCCCAGGGTGTAGGTGCCGGTGTGGCAGCGCACGGCCTTGAACTCGGCCGAGGCGTAGAAGGCTTCGATCATCTCCTCCCAGGTCAGCCCGCTGCCGGCGCCGTCGGCGCTGCGCAGGTTGGCGACCTGGGAGGCGACCTCGGCCGCGGAGGGCGTGCGCAGGAGCAGCGTCTGGTAGAGGCGCGTCACGAAGCCGGAGCGGTCGGCGAGGGCGGGCTTCGACTGGAACTCGGCCGAGGCGACGAAGGCGGAGAGGAGGGAAGAGCGCGTCGCACCGCCCTCGAGCGCCTTGCGGTTCACGACGTAGCCGGCGGCGTCGCGCTCGCGGCCGAGGACCACCCGGTAGGCGTCGAGGAGCCAGTGGCCGTCGAGGATGTCGACCACCGGGTCCACCGGCAGGGGCGTGTGCACGCCGGGGACGAGCGTCGCGGCGTCGGGGGCCGGACCTGACGCATCGGCCCCGGGGGAAGTGGAAGCGTCGCGGCGCGTGGAAGCGTCCCGCGCGCTCCCGGAGTCGGGCTGCGCCAGCTCGGCATCGGGCGCCTGCTCCGACGCGGCATCGGGGCCGGCCAGGGTGGCATCGGGAGCGGCAGAGGCCGCGTCGGGCGGGGCGGCCGCCGAGGAGTCGGCGCCGCCGGAGACCGTCCCGTCGCCGCAGCCCAGGACGAGCAGCGCCGCGGGGGCGAGGCAGAGAAGGGAGACCCGGGTCGCGCTGGGACGAACCATGCCCGAGAGCGTAGCAGGCGGGGCCGCGTACCTTTGGCCGCTCGGACAGCGGGCGGGCTTGCCCGTACCGATCGTCCTCAGATTTCGTGCATGAAGAAGGCTCGGAAGCCGGCAAGCCCTCCGCCGGTGAAGCCGTGGCGCGTCAAGCTGCCCATCGGGCTGGCGCTGGCCGCCGAGGCGTTGGCCACGCTCATGCTCGAGCGGGCGAGGCTGCCTCCGGGCGCGTCTCCCTGGCAGGTGGCCAAGCAGCTGGGCTACGTGGTGCGCCGGCGCAAGCTGCCCCACGGGTACTTCGGCTTCGCCCTGAACGGCTGCGCGGAGATCGTGGTGTCGAGCTCGCTCGACCGCGAGCACACGTGGCTGGCGATAGGCCACGAGCTGGCCGAGACGCACCTGCTCGAGCGGCTGCCCGAGGCCTGGCACGAGCAGTTCTGCGACGCGGTCGCGGTGGCGCTGATGTCGCCGGTGCTCAAGCTCCTCTCGCTCGCGGGGCCGCCCGTCCCGTTCGAGGAGTGGAACGCGAAGCAGCAGGACCAACTGAAGGCCGCGCTGATCCGCAAGGGGATCTCCAAGCGCCGGGTCGACCAGATCCTGCGCCTGCCGCCGTCGGCGCTGCCCAAGAGGGAGAGGGCGATCGTGGAGCGGGAGTACCGCGCCGAGGTGCGTGCGCGGAAGACCGCGGAGCTCAAGCGGGAGCGGCGGTGGGTGAAGGACAGCGCGAAGTGGATGGATGACCGGCAGGGCGCCCCAGGGGTCCCGTTCGGCCGCGTGACCCTCCCGGGCTGGCGCCGCCGGCGGCCGTCGCTGAAGGAGGGCAGGAGCCAGGAGGGGTGCAGCCTCACGCTCGGAGAGCCCGAAAAGGCGGGGGAGAGCTTCGTCCCGCCGCCGCCCGAGTAGAGCCGGTGAGCCTCACTTCGGCTTGGTGACCGAGGACCGGGTCGGCGAGAAGTCGCACCGGGGCGAGGAGAAGACCTTCTCGAGCCGGTCGCCGACCTCGAACAGATCCGACATCTGGTCGCAGGGCATCGCCGTCGGCTCCCGGCCCCAGCGGACGAAGAGCAGCGGCGGGTGGCCGGCGAGGTCCACGCGGTACTGCATCACCGGCTTCGGCGCGTGCTCGAACCCCCAGGTCAGCCGCAGGGGCTCCTTGCCGGGCTCGGCCCACTCGTAGGTGACGATCTTGCCGTCGAAGCTCGTCTTCAGCCGCGTCTGCTTGGGGCCCAGCTTCTCCACCTTGGGCTCGATGGGCGCGGGGCTCATCAGGACCATGCCGTCCTCGACCTTGGGGCCCTTCTCGAAGCACAGCGAGCCGAAGTAGTGCGTCTCCTTGCGCTCGCTGCCGGCCGGCCCGCCCCCGTCCTGCCCGAAGGCGAACCGGACCGTGCCGCACAGCTTCTTCGGCTTGAGCGGCGCGATCCCCGCGTCGGTGAGCAGGAAGAACGAGTACTTGGCGAGCTCGGGCGGCAGCGGCGTGTCGAAGTGCAGCGACGGGTCCCAGTCGATCTTCCCGCTCAGCTTGGCGATCTTCTTGCGGTCGGCGGCGGTCGGCTCGTCCAGGTTGACGTCGGTGATGTTCTCCTTGGCGAGCGCCTCCCAGTCGACGCAGACCCCGCGCGGCAGCGCCGAGCTCAGGAAGCCGCCCTGCAGGGTCCCGGGCGAGTACTCCAGGGACGGGCGAGAGGGTTCGGCCGAATCCGCGGCTCTCGCGCCAGGCGAGGCGAGGACCGCGAACAGCAGAGCGACCACGTGCTTGAGCCGGTTCATGGAAGGTCCCGCGAGCGTCCTGCTTCTCGTTCTAGAAGTTCCAGGGCGGCCGAGTATCGCACGCCGGAAAGCGGCGGAAGCGGCACCACCGGATGGCGATGCGGCGAGAGGGCCGCTAGAAGATCGAGAGTTCACGCCGTCGCGGGGAGCCCTCATGAAACGCTGCGCGTTCTGCCTGGTCGTCGCCGCCGCACTCTCCATCGCCAGTCCCAGCCCGGCGCGCGCGGACGACACCGCGAACGTCCTCCTGGGCCTCGGAATCGGACAGGTCGCCTTGAACGGGCTGTCGACGCTCACCTTCGCGGCCGTGGACCTCACCTACGCGGTGCGGGGACGGAAGCTGAACAAGGGCTGGGCCATCCCGCAGCTGATCTTCGGCTCCATGTCGGTGGTCGCCGGAGGCATCAACTTCGCGATCGGCGCGGGGCTTGGCCGGGGGAGCGGAGGCGACCTGTTCATGGGCCTCGGCACGGGCATCGCGGCGACCGGCATCTTCTACGTCGTCCACGCCGCCTACCACCTCTCGCGCGGCGCCGACCCCGAAGCGCCCGCGGTGGCGCCGCCTCCTCCGCCGCTGGCCGTCTACTTCCTGCCGACGAAGAACGGCGCGGTGACGGGCTTGTCGATGGTCTTCTAGGTCGCGCGACCTCCCGAAGACGCTCTCCAATTGCCGAGCACGACCCGTTTCGGCCGGTCGTTGCGGATAGCAGGCACGATCCTCTCGCAGGAGGCACCTGTGCGATCCGCTCCCCGAACCTTCGTCCTCGCCGCTTCGCTCCTCCTCGCGAGCCCCGCCCGGGCGGCGGGCCTCGACGCCGTCTCCGGCTTCGGCAGCAACCCCGGCGGCCTGCGGATGTACGCCCACGTGCCCTCCGGGATGCCGGCCAAGGCGCCGCTGGTGGTGGCGATGCACGGCTGCACCATGGACGCCGAGGGCTACGTCTCCGCCGGTTGGAACGAGCTGGCCGACCTCTGGAAGTTCTACGTCGTCTACCCGGAGGAGAGCTCCGGGATGGGCTGCTTCCGCTGGTACGACCAGGCGCAGACCGCGCGCGGGCAGGGCGAGGCGCTCAGCGTCAAGCAGATGGTCGACTACATGGCCGCGCACCACGGCGTCGACGCCTCGCGCGTCTTCGTCACCGGGCTCTCCGCGGGCGGCGCGATGACGGCGACGATGCTCGCGAGCTACCCCGACGTCTTCGCCGCGGGCGCGCCGATGGCGGGCCTGCCCTACCGCTGCGCCGACTCCATCGGCGGCTCGGGCCTGTGCATGGGCAGCGGCAAGCAGCAGTCGGCCGAGGCGTGGGGAGATCTCGTGCGCGGCGCCTACCCCGGCTACTCCGGACCGTGGCCGCGCGTCTCCATCTGGCAGGGCACGGTCGACTACACGGTCTCGACCCGGAACTCGGCGGAGCTGATGAAGCAGTGGACCGACGTCCACGGCATCGACCAGACCGCGGACGGTTCGGGCAAGGTGGAGATGGCGGCGCACGCCGAGTACCGCGACGCCGCGGGCCGGACCCTGGTCGAGACCTGGCTCGTCGACGGCATGGGCCACGGCACGGCGATCGAGCCCGGGTTTCAGGCGGCGGGCGGGTGCGGGAAGGCCGGCTACTACGTCCTCTCCGCGGGGATCTGCTCCACCTACTACGCCGCGCGCTTCTTCGGGCTCGAGCCCGCGGGCCCTGCCGATCCCTCCGATCCACCGACGAATCCGCCGGACGCCGGGACGCAGCCGCCGCCGGCGAGCGGGCCCGACGCCTCCACGCCTCCTCCAGCCGACGAGACCTGCACCGACTGGTTCGTCAGCAACTACGACCAGGTGCTCGCTGGCCGCGCGGTGCTCTGCGGCGCGTACAGCACGTCTGCCTGCACCAAGGGAACGGGCGACGAGCTCGGGCTCTACAGCGTGGGCGCCTACAGCTGGGTGCGGCAGATCGCGGGCGGCGAGTACGAGGCCGGGCGGTGCAGCGAGCTCAACGGGAATCCGCAGCAGGCCGGTGGCTGCAGCAGCACCTCGGGCGGTCCGGCGCACTGGATAGCGCCGCTGATGCTCCTCTGGGCTCTGGTCAGGCGGCGTGCCGTTCGTCGGCGGGTAGCCCGAGAGCGCTCGCCTACCCCTTGAGGACGAAGCCGCCGAACGCCGAGAGCGGCACGCGCTGCCGACGGAGCAGGCCGAAGAACGTGAAGGCGTACGGAATCTTCCGCAGCTCCAGCGTGCGCCGCCAGGAGCCGTCCTTGAAGTGAAGGATGATCTTCCGGGGCGACAGCTCGGCCCTGGCGATGTCGCTCCACGCCCACTGCTTCTTGCCGATCCGCAGGTGGGAGCTCGTCGCCGTGAGCTTCCCGAACTCGGCCGCCTCGCCTCGGTCGAACTTGTCGAGGAGGGCCTGGTGGCCCGGGAAGACGCACAGCCGCCAGACGCGCGCGAAGAACGGCTCGGCGTTCTTGAAGTGCCTGGTGTTGAGGCGGATGCGTCGGCCCCCGGCGACGTGGAGCACCAGGTCGCAGCCGGCAACCCAGGACCCGAGGACGCCCTCGAGGACGTCGATGTCCCAAGACACGCCGACGACCGCGGAGAACTCCAGCCGCCGGGTCGCCCACCCCAGCCGGTGGATCTCGAGTCCCTGCTCGCGGATGAGCACGAAGCTCGGGGTCCACGAGCTCGAGACCCAGAACCAGAAGGCGGCGAACGCCAAGGGGGGCAAGGTCACGAACGGGGAAGCGGACCTCAACTCAAAGGCGAACGCGCCGCTGACGAACAGCATGATGCCCGCGAGGCCCCAGCCTTCCCTGTTCCGGCATTCGTGCCGTGAGCGGACCTCTCCGAGGTCGGCGACTTTCGGCTGTGCGGCTGGGAGATCCAAAGGCTCGGCTCCTTTCCTTGTGCGAAGCGGGCGCCGTCGATCCTTCCGGGAACAGGCCGCCGCGGGCAACCTGCATTGAATCCGTCCGCACCTGGGCCGAGGATGGCGCCATGCGCACCCGCCTTCTGCCCCTGCTCGCGTTCGCCGTCGCCTTCCTCGGCTGTTCCCTTCCGCCGCGCGAGGTCGTCCGTCCCGACGAGCTGGTCACCAAGACCCCGGGCGCCACCGCGCTGGTGGTCGTCTACTCGCGCAGCGGGAACACCGCCGCCATGGCCCGCGCGCTGGCCGGCGTGCTGGGCGCGGACTACCAGCGCCTCTCGGCCGAACAGAAGGTCCCCGACTCGTTCCTGACGGCGCCCTCGTGGACCGAGCGGGTGCCGGTGACGCCCGAGAAGCTGGACCTCGCGCCCTACCAGCTCGTGCTCGTCGGCGGGCCCATCTGGCAATGGCACCCCAACGCCGTCAGCGTGTCCTTCCTGCAGAACTGCGACTTCACCGGCAAGGGCGTGGTGCTCTTCTACACGTTCCAGGGCGGCAAGATGTCCCAGGAGACCGAGGACGCCTGGAAGAAGATGGTCACCGACCGCGGCGGCAAGGTCCTGGAGATCGTCGGCGTCGACCGCAAGAGCCTGCCCGAGGGCGCGACCGTCGCCGGCGAGGCGGAGCGCATCGCGCGCGAGCGCAAGGGTGCGTGGGTGTCCGGCGCGGCGGCGAAGTAGCGCACGAAGGCCCAGGAGCTCCTCCGCCATGACCGGGCGCGTCGCGATCGTCGTCGAGGGCGGGGCGATGCGCGGCGTGTTCACCGCCGGCGTCCTCGACGCGTTCCTCGAGCGCAGGTTCGATCCCTTCGACCTCGCCCTGGGCGTCTCCGCGGGCGCCTGCAACCTGGCCTCGCACCTGGCCGGCCAGCACGGCCGCAACCGCCGCAGCTACCTCGAGCTGATGACCCGGCGCGAGTTCATCGATCCCTGGCGCGCGCTGCGCGGCAGGTCCGCGCTCGACCTCGACTGGCTCTGGGACGCGCTGGCCGAGCGCGAGCCGCTCGACGTGCAGGCCCTCGCGCGGCGGACGACGGAGTTCCTCGTGGTGGCGACCTCGCGCGCGACCGGCAAGGCCGTCTACCTGCGGCCCGGCCCCGCCGAGATGTTCGACGCGCTCAAGGCGTCCTCGGCGATGCCCATCCTCTACCGCGGCGACGTCACCGTGGGCGGCGAGCGGCTGGTGGACGGCGGCGTCTCCGATCCGATCCCCGTCGAGGAAGCCTTCCGGCGCGGCGCGCGCGACATCCTCGTCCTGCGCACCCGGCCGGCCGACGCGGTGAAGCGCTACGACCTGTCGGCGCGCGCCACGGCCTGGCAGCTGCGCCGCGAGCCCGGCCTGGCGGCAGCGGTGCGGGAGCTGGCCGGGAACTACCAGCGCGCGGTCGCCTTCATGGAGCGGCCGCCGCCCGGGTGCCGCGTCCTCCAAGTGGCGCCGCCGGTGCCTCTGGCGACCAAGAGGACGACGAGGGACCGCAGGGTGGTCGAGCGCGACTACGAGCTCGGCCGGGCGATCGGCGAGAAGGCGATGGCCGGGTTCCCCGGGCCCTGAAACCAGGGCTGCGCCGTGAACCTTCCGGCCCTCGCCGGTGGCTCGAGACCAGCAGGCCGATTCCCGCGCCCTCGGCGGATCGACCAACCCTGGCTTCGAAGGAGGTGCCGAGCGCGCTCGCGCAGGACGCCGCTCATCCACTGCCGAGTGCGGCGCGTCCGCCGCCCGGGCCTCACCTCGAAAACGGGGCGAGAAGACGCCAGCCGCCTCGCGTGGCCTACAATGGGCCCATCGAACTCGCCGCCTCCTGCGCTGGCCGGCGCGGCTCGAGGGGAGGTCCAGTCACCGTGGCTCGAATCGCAAGCGTGGCTCTCGCGCTCCTCTGCGCCGTGACCCTGGGTGGCTGCGGCCTGCTGGCCAGGGAGGCCGGCCTGGTGACGGCCAGCGACGTCGCCGGCGACAAGACCGGCGCGCTGGAGGGCATCTCCGTCGCCACGAAGGACGACCTGGGCAAGAAGGACAGGCGGCTCCTCGTGGACGTCGACATCCTCCACGACGTGAAGGTCGAGGCGACCGGCGACTTCGAGGTCGCCATCAGCTCGGACGTCCTCCCGCGCATCCGCGCCACCGTGCTCGGCGCGGGGCCGGTGGCCATGGACCTGAGGGTCCTGGACATCCAGACCTCCAGCAACCCGGACGACCACCACCTCAAGTCGGTCGAGGTCCACCAGCTGGTCTTCGTGCAGTACGAAGGGGAGTGGGTGCTGGTGCTGCAGCTGGCCAGGACGGGCCTGGTCCCGGAGTCCGGCAGCAGCGTCAACGCCTACCAGTACGTGACCTACCCCGCCGGCCTGGCCAAGGACATGACCCGGGATGCGGCCATTCAGTACGTGGACGCGGTGCTGGACCTCGCTGCCAAGGCGAAGCTGTAGCGTTCCTTCGGGTCCCGACCGACCTTGCGTTGCGACCTCCTCGCGATCCGCACCTGCGCCGGCCCACGGCGCGCTCCGGCGGAGGCGGTGCCGCCGGAACCCATATAGATCGTTGCGGGCCATCGCGTGGTCCGCGTCACGAAAGCCGCCCAAGCTCGGACCGCACCTCGGAAATCCCGCCCCGGGCGGTATAGAAAGAGGCAGGACCGCCTCCGGAGCGCCGATGACCGATCCAATCAAGCCGACGCGCCCCTGCCCCGCCTGCGAGGGGCCGCTATCGACGGCGCGGCTCGCCGGGGTGACCGTCGACGGCTGCGACCAGTGCGGCGGCGTGTGGATGGATGCGGGCGAAATCCAGAAGCTGGCCGGCTGGCCCGCCGCCCTCGAGGCCGTGGGCCGGCGCTTCAAGGGCTCGTCCGTGAATCTCTCGCTCGGCAAGCTCGGCTGCCCGGCCTGTGGAGGAGCGCTCGAGCCGCACGAGTTCCCCTCCCTGCGCGGCATCGAGCTCGATCGGTGCGCATCCTGCGGCGGCTTGTGGCTGGACGCCGGCGAGGCCCGGCAGATCGCGGCGCGGCTCCTGGAGCCGCCCAGGGCGTAGGGAGGCAGCTCGGGCGAGCTACTTCTGCGGCCGCGCCACGGTGCGCCAGCCGCCGCCGAGCGCGCGATAGAGCTGGGCCTCCACCACGAACTGCGCCCCGATGGTCTCCGCGAGCTGCAGCTGGGCCGGGAAGAGGTCCTGCTCGGCCTGGACGACCTCGAGGTAGCTGGCCACGCCGTTGGCGAAGCGGTCGTGCGACAGGGTGACGGTCTCCGCCCGCGCCGCCACCAGCTTCTCCAGCTCGGTGCGGCTCTGGCGCAGCTTCTCCCCCGCCACGAGCAGGCTCGAGACCTCGGAGAGCGCGTTGAGGACCGTGCCGCGGTAGAGCGCCACCGCCGCCCGCCAGTTCGCCTGCTGCGCCCGGTAGCGGTAGGTGAGCTGCCGGCCGTTGAAGATGGGCGCCAGGAAGCCGCCGAGCACGCCCGCGGCGTAGGTCGCCGCGCCGGCGGTGAAGAGGTCGCCCAGCGCCGTGCTCTCGAAGCCGCCGCTCAGGTTGAGCGTGAGCTGCGGCAGCCGCGCGGCGTAGGCCGCCCCGACCTGGGCGTTGGCGGAGACCAGCCGCGCCTCGGCCTGGCGCACGTCGGGCCGCCGCTCGAGCAGCTCCCCCGGCAGGCCCGCGGGCCGCGGCGGCGGCGCCGGGCGATGGAGCAGCTCCGAGGAGCGCGCGATCGGCCCGGGGACGCGGCCGAGCAGGACCGAGAGCTGGTTCTCCACCGCGGCGATCTGCCGCTCGATGGCGGGGATGGCCGCCGCCGCCCCGGCCTGGTTGGCCTCCGCCGAGGCGGTCTGCAGCCGGTTCCCGGTGCCGCCCTCCTCCAGCTCCCGGAAGAGCGTCGCGGTCTGGGCGCGCGCCTTCTCGGTGCGCCGCGCGACCTCCAGCTGCAGGTCGAGCGCGAGCAGGTTGAAGTAGGCCTGCGCGATGTCGCCGACGAGCGAGACGACGACCCCGCGCTGCACCTCCTCGACGGCCAGGTAGTCCGCCAGCGCGGACTCCTTGAGGCGGCGCAGCCGGCCCCAGAGGTCCGCCTCCCAGGAGATGGCCGCGCCCAGCTGGTAGGTGGCGAAGTTCGGGTTCTGCTTGGTCCCGCCGGAGACGGGGAAGGGAGAGAAGATCTGCTGGTAGGCGACCCCCGCCTGCGCGTTGACCGTGGGCCACAGCGCGCTGGAGGCGATGCCCGCCGATTCCCGCGCCTGCTCGACCCGCGCCACCGCCTCCTCGAGGCTGTAGCTGCCCTTCAGCCCTTCGCGCAGCAGCGCCACCAGCGCCGGGTCCTCGAAGATCTCCCACCACGGCAGGTCGGCGAACGAGCTCGCCGGCTGCGGCAAGGTCTCCCCGCGGAAGGCCTCGGACATCGGCGCCGCGGGCCGCACGTAGTCGGGACCGAGCGCGCAGCCGCCGAGCTCGATCGCCATCGCGATCGCCATCGCGCAGGGCGCGAGCCGGGTCATGGGCGCGCCTCCTGCGCCCGGCCGCGGCGCGCGCGGCGCACCAGCCGCTCCACCAGCGCGAAGAGCGCGGGGACGAGGAAGACGCCGAAGAGCGTGGCCACCAGCAGGCCCACCACCACGCCGGTGCCCAGCTCGCGGCGCGAGACCGCGCCGGCCCCGGTCGCGAACACCAGCGGCAGCATGCCGAAGATGAAGGCGAAGGAGGTCATCAGGATGGGCCGCAGGCGCAGCCGCGCGCCGGCCACCGCCGCTTCCTCGATGGCGATGCCCGGGTGCTCGTCGAGCTGGTAGCGGGCGAACTCGACGATGAGGATGGCGTTCTTGGCCGCCAGGCCGACCAGCATCACCAGGGCGATCTGGGTGAAGACGTCGAAGGCCATCGAGCGCAGGAACAGCCCCAGCACCGCGCCGAAGAGCGCCACCGGCGTGGACAGCAGCACGCTGAAGGGCAGCGACCAGCTCTCGTAGAGCGCCGCCAGCAGGAGGAAGACCAGCAAGAGGGAGAGCGCCAGCACCCCGCCGACGCCCCCGGCGCCCCGCTCCTGGAAGGACATGCCCGCCCAGCCCAGGCTCATCGACGGCGGCAGCACCTTGCGCCCCACCTCCTCGAGCGCCGCCATGGCCTGGCCGGTGCTGTAGCCCGGCGCGGCGGCCCCGGTGATCTCCGCGGAGCGGTAGAGGTTGAAGCGAGAGGTGAACTGCGGACCGCTGGTGGCCCGGATGGTCACCAGGCTCGAGAGCGGCACCATGGTCCCGCTGGAGCTGCGCACGTAGAAGCGGTCGATGCTGTCGGGGCTCTGGCGGAACGGACCCTCGGCCGCCAGGTAGACGCGCCACTGCCGCCCGAAGCGGTTGAAGTCGTTGACGTAGGCGCCGCCCATGAAGGTGCTCAGGGTCGTGTACAGCTCGCCCAGGTCGACGCCCTGCTGCTGCGCCCGGTCCTCGTTCACCTGGGCGAAGAGCTGCGGCACCGTGGCGCGGAAGGCGTCGTTGAGGCGGGTGAGCTCGGGGCGCTTGCGCGCCTCGGCCATGAAGCGGTCGGCCACCGCGGCCAGCTCGTCGATGGAGGCGCCGGCGCGGTCCTCGATGAGCACGTCGAAGCCGCCGGCGGTCCCGGTGCCGAGGATCGCCGGGGGGAGGAACACGAAGGCGCGCCCTTCGCTGACCGCGGCCAGGTCGCGGTTGAGGGCGTCGGCGATCTCCTCGGCCGAGCGCCGGCGCTCCTTCCAGGGCGCCAGGGAGATGAACATCAGCCCGGTGTTCGGCGCGCTCGTCTGGGTGAGGATGCTGAAGCCGGCCACCGTGGTGTACGCGGCGATCCCCTCGGTGCGCCCGAGGATCTCGTCCACCTTGCGCATCGCCGCGACGGTCCGCTGCAGGGAGGCGGCGTCGGGCAGCTGCAGGTTGCCGTAGAAGAACCCCTCGTCCTCCTGCGGCACGAAGCTCGAGGGCAGCTTCTGCCCGAGCAGGAAGGCGCCCAGCGCGAAGGCGGCCAGCAGCGCCACCCCGACGGCGAGCTTGCCCAGCAGCAGGCGCGTCCAGCCCGCGTAGCGGTCGGTCGACCAGCCGAAGCCGCGGTTGAAGCGCGCGAAGAGCCACGCCAGCGGCCCGCGGCGCCGGCCGCCGGCGGGCTTGAGCAGCAGCGAGGTCAGCGCCGGGCTCAGGCTCAGGGCGTTGAAGGCGGAGATGACCACCGAGAGGGCGATGGTGAGCGCGAACTGCTGGAACAGCCGCCCCTTGATGCCGGCCACGAAGGCCATGGGCACGAACACCGAGGAGAGCACCAGCGCGATGGCCACCACCGGGCCGGAGACCTCGCGCATCGCCTGCAGCGTCGCCTCGCGCGGGCTTTGGCCCTCCTCGATGTGGTGCTGCACCGCCTCCACCACCACGATCGCGTCGTCGACCACCAGGCCGATGGCCAGCACCAGCCCGAACAGCGACAGCGAGTTGATGGAGAAGCCGAAGAGCGGGAAGAGGATGAAGGCGCCGATGAGCGAGACCGGCACCGTCAGCAGCGGGATGAGGGTGGCGCGCCAGGTCTGCAGGAAGACGAAGACCACCAGGATGACCAGGGCGATGGCCTCGAGCAGCGTGATGAGGATCTCGCGGATGCCCTCCTCGACCGGGGCGGTGGAGTCGATGGCCACCGCGTCCTCGAGGTCCTGGGGGAAGCCCGCCGCGGCCTCCTTGATGGTCGCCTTCACCTTGCGCGCCACGTCCAGGGCGTTGGAGCCGGGCAGCTGGAAGACCGCCACCACCGCCGAGTTGGCGCCCTTGTAGTGCCCGGACTGGGTGTAGTTCTCGGTCCCCAGCTCGATGCGCGAGACGTCCTTGAGGCGCACGAAGGAGCCGTCGGGGTTGGCGCGCACCACCACCTCGCCGAACTGCTCGGCCGTCACCAGGCGCCCCTGGGCGCGGATGGTGTAGGTGAACTCCTGGCCGGGCGGCACCGGCTCGGCGCCGAGCGTGCCCGCGGGGTTGACCGTGTTCTGCCGCTGCAGGGCCCGCGACAGGTCGGCCACGGTCAGCCCCAGGCTCGCCAAGAGGTCGGGGTCGATCCAGACGCGCATGGCGTAGTCGGCGCCGCCGAAGACGCGCACGTCGCCCACGCCGTTGATGCGCAGCAGCCGGTCGGTGAGGTTGATGGTCGCGTAGTTGGAGAGGAACCGGTTGTCGTAGGTGCCCTTGGGCGAGTAGAGCGCGAAGGCCAGCAGCGGCGAGGGGAACAGCTTGCGCGTGGTCAGGCCGAGCGCGGTCACCTGCGCGGGCAGCCGCGGGGTGGCCTGGGTGATGCGGTTCTGCGCCAGCACCTGCGCGGTGTCGGGGTTGGTCCCCACGTCGAAGGTCACCCGCAGCGTCATCGTGCCGTCGCTGGCGTTGGTGGACTGCAGGTAGAGCATCCGCTCGACGCCGTTCATCTGCTGCTCGAGCGGGGTGGCCACGGCCTGCTCCACCGTGACGGCGTCGGCGCCCAGGTAGGTGGCGTTGACGAGCACCTGCGGCGGGGTGATCTCCGGGTAGCGCGAGACGGGCAGGGTGGTCATCGCCACCAGCCCGGCGATGACGATGACGATGGAGATGACGATGGCCACGATGGGCCGGCGCACGAAGAAGGGGGCCATCGCTAGCGCCCCGCGTCCGAGAGGGAGGTGGCCGCGTCCGCCGCCGCTCCCGCCCCTGCCCCCGAGCCCGAGCCGCCGGTGGCGCTGCCGGGGAGCGCTCCCGGCGGCAACACCTGCAGCGTCACCTTGGTCCCGGGCTCGGCGCCCAGCTGGCCCTCGACGACGACCCGCTCACCCGCCTGCAGGCCCTGCTGGACTAGGTACTCGTGCGCGACGAGCGGGCCCAGGGTCACCGGGCGGACCTCCACCCGGTCCTGCGCGTCGACGACCCGGACCTGGTAGCGGCCCTGCAGCTCCTGGACGGCGCGCTCGGGCACGAGCAGCGCCTGGACCATCCCGGAGATGGCGCGGACCTTGGCGAACATCCCCGGGCGCAGCAGCCGGTCCGGGTTGGGGAAGAGCAGCTGCACCGTGAGTGTGCCGGTGGCCGGGTTGATGCCGCGGCCGACGATCACCTTGGTCACCGTGGAGGAGTAGGTGCTCCCGTCGACGAGGAGCAGCTCGAAGTGGTGGTGGTCGGCGAAGCGGGGCTCCTCGGCGTCGTTGAAGGCGTGCGAGTACTGGAGGTACTCGCGCTCCCCGATGTTGATGGTGGCGCGGATGGGGTCGAGCGTGGAGACGACCGCCAGGATCTGGCTGGGGCCGACGAGGCTGCCCACCCGTGCCTGCGCGATGCCGGCGAGGCCCTGGATGGGCGAGCGGACCTCGGTCCACTCGAGGTTGAGCTTCGCCGCGTCGAGCGCGCCCCTCGCGGTCTGGATGGCCGCCGCGGCGATCCGCTCGGCGGCGCGGGCGTTGTCGAGCTCCTGCCGGCTCATGGCGTGCCGCTCGACGAGCGGCGTGAAGCGCTGCACGTCCGCCTGGGCCTTCTCGTGCTGGGCGACGGCGTTCTGGTAGTCGCCCCGCGCCCGCTCGACCGCCGCCACGAAGGGCCTCTTGTCGATGCGGAAGAGCAGCTGCCCGACCTGGACCTGGCCGCCCTCCTGGTACTCCACCGCCTCGATGATCCCGCTGACCTGGGGGCGGATGTCCGCGGTGGTCGAGCCGTCGAGCGTCGCCAGGAAGTCCTCGGTCTGCTCGACCGGGCGCTCCTGGAGCACCATGGCCTGCACCTTGGGCGGGGGCGGGGGAGGGGGCTTGGCGGATTTGCAGGCGGAGCCGCCGGTCGTGAGCGCCGCGAGCGCCGCGAGGACTGCGAGCCGGGCGGCGTTTCCGGGCCGCCTCCCTCCCGTGACGCCTGCAAGAGACGCCGCGCGCATGCCTCGCCTCCTGGTGGCCGCCGTGGGGTGCTCGTCAGTCGGCCGGGGAGGATCGAGGGCGGAGGCGCCAGCAGCAACGGACCTGCGGCGCGTCGAGGCGCCACTGTCTCGGAGCCTGCGCTGGCGTCGAACCGGCACTCGAACGGGAATCGATGGTGCTGCCTGCGATGGCGGGCCCGGCGAGCGCGGCGAGGTCCGTGCCCTCGACCAGCGCGATGCCGCCGGGGCCCGGTGTCTCGGACGTCCGACCGCATGCCCGCCTTGCAGGGTTGCGGGCAGCCAGCCTACCCCCGGCCCCCTGGGGCATGACGCAGCAGCGCCGTGTTTGCACCGTTACAGAAAGAAGTTAGCTTCGCTCCCCGCCCCGGAGGCCGCGTGTTCGATTTCAAGTCCACTCCCAGCCGACCCAAGAACGCCAAGCGCGACGACGCAGCCTCTCTGGCGAACGAAGAGGCGTCCGTCGGGGCGCTGGAGGCGAAGGTGTCCGGCCGGCTCGCAGAGCTCTCCCGCCGCGAAGAGGAGACCCTGCGGAAGCTGGAGGGGAAGCGGCAGGACCTGATGGGGTTCGCGCACTCGCGCGCCGGCGGCCTGGCCGCCGAGATTCTCGGCCGCGAAGCGATTCGCTTCTCGCCCGGCGGCGCTGCCGTCCCCGAGAGCGCGCGGGCGGTCGCCGCCCGGCGCGCGGCGATCGAGGCGCGCCTTGCGGCGGCCGAGGCCGAGCAGCGGCAAGCCGAGCGCCGCGAGGAGGCGTTGGCCGCGGCGGAGATGGCCATCGTCAAGTTGGAGAAGGGCCTGGAGCAGGTCCGCGCGCGGGCCACCGCGCTCGAGGAGGCCGAGCGCGCCGCCAAGCCCGCTACCCCGGTGCCGCCGCCGGCTCCGGTCGCCGCCGCGGCCAAGCCGGCGCCCAAGCCCGACGATCGCCGCCGGGTCCAGCGCGTCGCGATGACCACCGACGTCAGCCTGTCCTCGGAGTCGAACTTCTACTCCGGCTTCTCCTCGGACCTCTCCGATGGCGGCCTCTTCATCGCCACCTGCAACGTGCTCGATTGCGGCACCGAGGTGGACCTGACCTTCACGCTGCCCACCGGGCAGGCCGTCTCCGCGCACGGGCTGGTGCGCTGGACGCGCGAGTACAACGACGCCACGCCCGAGGTGTTCCCGGGCGTCGGCATCGAGTTCGTGCGGATGTCCGAGGAGCACCAGAAGGCGGTGCACGCCTTCGTCGCCCAGCGCGAGCCGCTGTTCTGGGTGGCCTGAGCGCCTAGCCGAACATCCCGCGCACCACCGCGGCGATGGCCAGCGGCGTGCCGATGCGCTCGTCGTACTGCCCCTCGAGCGCGCTGGCGAAGGCGGCGGCGGTGCCGAAGCGCTGGCCCGGCTTGGGGGAGAGCGCGCGGGAGACGAGCGCCGAGAGCGGCTCGGGGACGTCGGGCCGCAGCGAGCGGACCGGGACCGGGCGCGCCTTGCAGATGGCGGCGAAGACCTCGTCGGGGTTCTTGCCGGTGAAGGGCTTGTGCAGCGTGAGCAGCTCGTAGAGCGTCGCCGCCGCGGCCCACAGGTCGGCCTCCGGGGTGACGAACCCGGCGATGGCCTCGGGGGAGAGGTAGTACGGCTTGCCCTCCACGACCTCGGAGGCGGTGCCCGAGGCGGAGCGCGCGATGCCGAAGTCCCCCAGCTTGATCTCGCCGGTGCGCGAGATGAAGAGGTTGGAGGGCGAGACGTCGCAGTGGACGATGCCCAGCGGGTAGCCCTCCTTGTCGCGGGCGGTGTGGGCGCAGTCGAGGGCCAGCAGCAGCGAGTGCGCCAGGAAGACCGCGAAGTCCACGGGCAGGCGCACGCCGCGCTCGGCGCAGCGCTTGATGACCTGCGCCAGGTCGCGCCCGTCGAGGAACTCCATGGCGATGTAGTGGATGCCCTGCAGCACCCCGGACTCGTAGACGGTGATGATGTTCGGGTGCGACAGCTGCTGGCAGAGCTCGGCCTCGTTGAGGAAGCGCGCGACGTAGACCTGGTTGGTCACGTGCTGCGGGAGGATGCGCTTGACCGCCACCGTCCAGCCGCGGTGCAGGTCGACGGCGCGGTAGACCGCCGCCATGCCGCCGCGGCCGATGATCGAGACGATCTCGTAGTGGCCGAAGAGGACCTTGTCGCCCTGGCCGGCAGGGGACAGGGTCGACTGCCGCGGGAGGGGCTTGGGCGGCGGGGGCGGCGGAGGCTTGGGAGGGGCGTCGCTCACAAGGGTGGAGCCATCGAACCACGTTTCCAGCAGGGCCCGCCAGGCACGCCGCGCTGCCGGGCCTATAAGGATTCCTAGCTGCGCCGCCTGCTCTTCGCCACTTCCTTTGCTCCCGGTGTTGCCGCCCCCGGAGCCCTCGCGCTGCGCTCCGATCGCCCGCGCTCCGGCCTGGCGGACGGGCGCCAGGCGACGGGGCGGCGCCCGCCCGAGGGATGCGAGGTGCCGGGGACGAAGGCCGCGTTCCACTTCCAGTCCGAAACCCGGGAGGTGCGGCTGCGCGTCCCGGGGGCAGGCCACCCTGGCGGCGTCTCGCGGCGAGCCGGGGGCCGGCCTCGCCAGCGGCGGGTGAGGGGCCCGGCGCGTCTTCTGCCCTCTTCGATCCGGCCGGGCGGTTGCCGGGACTCAGGGGAACAGCGGGGAAGGGGCCTCTCCCCAGCGCTCGCTCCCCGCGCGCGGCGCGTGGCACTGCTGGCAGTTGAAGCGCTCCGGGTGTGGCGTGCGCAGCCCGGGAAGGCCGGTCAGCCCGTGGCAGCTGGTGCAGTCCTGCCTCATCCAGCTCTGGTGCGGCATCGCCGGCGGGGCGCCGGGCCAGGCCCGCTCGCCGCGGCCGGCCGAGCCCAGGCCCACGAAGGTCGTCTGCGCCTTCTCCCAGGGCTCCGCGGGCCTGCCGAAGGTCGGCGCGTGGCACTGCAGGCAGTTCTGGTAGGCCGGGTGGCTCATCACCGGGGCGATCCGGCCCTCGATGGCCATGCCCTTCGCGTGGCAGCTGGTGCAGGCGTGGGAGGAGAGCTCGTCGACCGCGTGCGGCACGGCGGGCGGCGCGCCGTCGAAGGCGCGGCGTCGCGCGCGGGCGGCCACCGCGGCCAGCCGCAGCTCCTCGGTGCGCGCGACCGACGGGTCGCCGAAGGCGGGGATGCCCTCGCGCAGCGTGGCCGGGACGCTGGTGACCCGGCTGCCGGAGCCCACCTGGCGCAGCCGCAGCTGCGAGTAGGTCCGCCCCGGCAGCACCTCGCCCTCGGGCCGCGCCCCGGCGGGCGGGGAGGGGGCGTCGTGCTCGACCGGCCGGATCCCCACGAGGAAGCCCGCCAGCGACAGGCCCACGATCCCGGCGGCCATCGCCAGCCAGGCTCTGCCGAAGACGGTCCCGCGGTTCGCGTTCGCCAAGAGGATCCTCCGCTCAGGCGCCCAGGCGCACGACCCGCGCCGCGCACTTCTTGTAGTCGGGCTGCTTCGAGAACGGGTCGTGGGCCTCCAGGGTGAGCAGGTTGACGAGCTTGCGCTCGTCGAAGAAGGGGACGAAGAGCGAGCCGCGCGGCGGGCTGCCCCGGCCGTCGAGCCAGACCCGCAGCTCCAGCGTCCCGCGGCGAGTCTCCAGCCGCACCGTCTCGCGGTTGCCCACGCCCAGCGCCGCGGCGTCGTCCGGGTTCATCTCCACGTAGGCCTCGGGCATCGCCTTGGCGAGCGTGGGGATGCGCATAGTCATCGTCCCGGAGTGCCAGTGCTCGAGGACGCGGCCGGTGCACAGCCAGAACGGGAAGTCCTTGTCGGGCATCTCGGGCGGGTCCACCTGCGGGCGGAACCAGATCTGCGCGCGGTCGTCCTTGGTGGTCGAGTGGTAGAACTGCACGCCCGCGCCCTTCTTGACGTAGCCGTCGTCGAACTCCGAGAAGCGGAAGCGGGTCTCCCGCCACGTCCCGTCGGCCTGCTGCACCACCGGCCAGCGCAGGCCGCGCGCCTTGACGTACTCGTCGTAGGGCGCCAGGTCCTTGTGCTTGAAGCGGCTGAAGCGGCGGTACTCCTCGAACAGGTGCCGGTCGACGTTGACGTCGTAGTAGCGGGCCCAGTCCCAGACCGGCACCGGTTGCCCCTTGGCGTCCCTGACGTCGAAGAGGAAGCGCCCGTCCTTGTCCTTCATCCCGGGGACGCCCTTCTCGAGCAGCTTGTGGGCGACGGCCAGGGTCTGCCAGCAGTCGTCGCGGGCCTCGCCGGGGGGCGGGACCATCTTGAACCACTGCTGGGTGCGCCGCTCCGAGTTGCCCACCATGCCGTTCTTCTCGACCCACATCGCCGAGGGCAGCACCAGGTCGGCCAACTCGGTGGTCGCCGTCGGGTAGACCTCGGAGACGATCAGGAACTTGTCCGCGAGGCCCTGCTTGGCGCGGAACAGCGCGTTCAGGTTCGGCAGCGTCTGCCCGGGGTTGGTGACCTGGACCCACAGCGTGCGCAGGTCGCCGCCCTTCTCGGTCGGCTTGCAGAAGGCGTCCCACATCTGGACCGTGTGGTAGCCGGGCTTGGGGTTGATGCGCCCCGCCGGCACGTTCCAGATCTCCTCGGCCTCCTGGCGGTGCTCCTCCTTGGTCACCACCAGGCCGCCGGGCAGCGCGTGAGAGAGCGTGCCCACCTCGCGCACCGTGCCGCACGCCGAGGGCTGGCCGGTCAAGCTGGTGGGCGCGTTGCCCGGCGTGCCGAAGTGTCCCGAGAGCAGGTGGACGCCGTGGACCAGCGAGTTGATCGCCGTGCCGCGGGTGTGCTGGTTCATCCCCATGCACCAGACGCTGGTGATCTTGAGATCCCGGCGGCCGAAGAGGCCGGCGAGCATGCGGATGTCCTTGGCCGCCACGCCGGAGAACTTCTCCACGTTCTCCGGGGTGTAGGGCTCGAGCGACTTCTTGTACTCCTCGAAGGAGATGGCCTTGCCTTCCAGCGCCGCAGGCTCGCTGTCGGCGCGGAAGGCGCAGTGCTTCTCCACGAACTGCTTGTCGTAGGTGCCCTCGCGCACGAGCAAGTGGGCGATGCCGTTGGCGATGGCCAGGTCGGTGTGCGGGCGGAAGTTGAGGAAGTGCTGGCAGTAGCTGGTGGTCCGGGTGCGCCGCGTGCCGATGTCGACGAGCGTCACCTGCTCGCCGCGCGTGCGCCGGTCGATGACGCGCGAGAACAGGACCGGGTGCATCTCGGCGGGGTTGTTGCCCCACATGACGAGGACGTCGCAGGCGTCGAGGTCGGCGTAGCAGCCCGCCGGCTCGTCGACGCCGTAGACCGACAGGTAGCCGGTCACCGCCGAGGCCATGCACAGCCGCGCGTTGGGATCGATGTGGTTGTTGGAGAGGCCGGCCTTCATCAGCTTCTGCGCGGCGTAGCCCTCGGGGATGGTCCACTGGCCGCTGCCGTAGAAGGCGAAGGCCTGGGGGTCCTTGGCGATGCGCTCGGCGACGGTGTCGATCGCCTCGTCCCAGGAGATGGGCACCAGCGCGCCGTGCTTGCGCAGCATGGGGCGGGTCAGGCGGTCCTTGCCGTAGAGCGCCAGGGCGACGTGGTAGCCCTTGACGCACAGCAGGCCCTTGTTGACGTCGGCCTTCCGGTCCCCGGCGATCGCCCGCACCTTGCCGTCCTTGACGCCCACCATCACGTGGCAGCCGGTGCCGCAGAAGCGGCAGGGCGCCTTCTGCCAGGCGAGGTCGGGCTGCGCCTCCATCGGCTCGGCGCCGGCCATCGCCTGGCCCGGCGAGACCCCTGCCGCCGCGGCCGCCGCGCCCATGGCGCTGGCCTTCAGGAACGCACGACGGGACCACTGGCTCATCGGTTGCTCCTATCGGAACCCTCGTCCGCGGCCTGCCCGCCCTCGAGCCACGCGGCGGCGAGCGAGGCCTCGAGCACGCCCGGCACCTCGCGCAGGGCGTAGAAGCGCTGCTCCAGCTCGGCGTCGTCGGCCTCCAGCACCGCGGGCAGGCGCGGGCCGCCGGCGTCCTCGCCGAGGCTGACCCCGCGCTGGAGGGCGACCGCGCGCAGCGCCCGGGCGCGCCCCTCGGGATCGTCAACCAGCGTCAGCACCACCGCGGCGATGGCCATGGGCTATGGGCTCCCCGGTCGCGGCCGACAGGCCGGACGGCTGATTGGTACGCGGGCAGCCGATCGAAATCAAGACTTCTTTGTCTTTTTATCTTGAAAGCCGGCCGCCCGGCGCGTAGACGTTCTGGCGACGGGCGCTCCGCCCGGCGGGAGGTCGGCCTCCGATGAGCCACGCAGGCGTGCGCTGGGCCCTGACGACGGCGCTGGCGCTGGCGAGCGCCGCCTGCGGGAGCGGTCCGGGCGCGACCACCGCCCCGGAGACCCAGCCCGCGCCCGCCGCGCCGGCGCGCTTCGCCTCCGCCACCAGCCGCAGCTACCTGACCCTGGGCATCAACAGCGGCGCCGCCGACGCCGCGGGGAAGCCGGCGCGCGCGCCGTGCCTGACCTGCCACGCGCTGCGGCCGGCCTCCGACGCCAACGCCCGGGCGACCCACCTCGAGAAGTTCCACCAGGGCGTCGTCCTGAAGCACGGCACGCTGGTCTGCCTGACCTGCCACCGCTCCGAGGGGCGGGACCAGCTGGGCCTGGCCGACGGTCGCGCCCTCGACTACGTCTCCGTCAAGGCGCTGTGCGGCCAGTGCCATGCGCGCCGGCTCGAGGAGTACGAGCGAGGCGCGCACGGCGGGATGACCGGCTACTGGGATCTCTCGCGCGGCCCGCGCACGCGCAACCTGTGCGTCGACTGCCACGATCCCCACGCCCCGAAGATCCCCCAGGTGGCGCCGGCGCCGCAGCCCAAGGTGACGCATTGAGGGCGCCGGCACGAGGACGTCGATCCGAGGAGGAGCGGGCCCGATGGCGCTAGACGACGGCAAGCCCGGGAGCGGCGGCGGCCTCTCGCGCAGGACCCTGCTCAAGGCGGCCGGCGCCGGCGCGGTGACCACCGCCCTGGTGCGCGCCCTGGCGCCGGTGCGCGAGTTCGCGTCCGGCCAGGAGCTGGAGGCCTTCCTCCAGAAGCACTACCAGCAGCTCTCCGCCGAGGACAAGCGGGCGGTCTTCGCCCGGCTCGAGGCCAAGGCGCTGCGCGAGTACGGCGCCAAGGTCACCATCAAGGACCCGCAGCCGGAGCCCGGGGTCAAGTTCGGCTACGCGCTCAACCTCTCGGTGTGCGTCGGCTGCCGGCAGTGCGCCGAGGCCTGCCACCGGGAGAACAACCACGACCGCGCCACCCACGGCTCCTACATCCGCGTGCTGGAGATGCCGCGCGACTCGATGGACCTGGCCAAGGCGACCGCCGACTACGACCACCCGGTGCCCGCGCCCGGCAAGCGCTACATGCCGGTGCAGTGCCACCAGTGCGACAAGCCGCCCTGCGTCTCGGTCTGCCCGGTCAAGGCCACCTGGAAGGAGAAGGACGGGGTGGTGGTGGTGGACTACGACTGGTGCATCGGCTGCCGCTACTGCGAGGCGGCCTGCCCGTACCACGCGCGACGCTTCAACTTCGCGCGCTCGGTCGTCCCCGCCGCCGAGGTCAACCCCGACCAGGGCTACCTCTCCAACCGCCTGCGCCCGCAGGGCGTGATGGAGAAGTGCACCTTCTGCCTGCACCGCACCTGCGAGGGCCGGCTGCCGGCGTGCCTGGAGGCCTGCCCCGCCGGCGCGCGCGTGTTCGGGAACCTGCTCGATCCCCAGTCGGAGATCCGCTGGGTGCTCGCCAACCGGCGCATCTTCATCCTCAAGGAAGAGGTCGGGACCGAGCCCAGCTTCTATTACTTCCTCTCGGAGTGAGGCCCATGGACCTGCCCGTCGCCATCCCCGGCCCCTCCGCCTCGCCCGCGCCGCCCGCGCCCGTGCCTGCGCAGGGGCAGGGGCACTGGACCGCCTACCCGCGCTTCCTCTGGCAGCTGCTGGTGCTGTCCACCGACGGCTCGGTGCTCTTCTATCTGTGGATGACCGCGCTGACGGCGGTGGCCCTGGTGGGCGCCAACGCCTGGGCGCAGCAGCTGGTGCAGGGCATGACGGTCACGGGGATGACCGACCACGTCTCCTGGGGCCTGTACATCGCCAACTTCACCTTCATGGTCGGCGTGGCGGCCGGCGGCGTGATGATGGTCATCCCCGCCTACGTCTACGGCGACCGCAGGATGCACGCGGTGGTCATCATCGGCGAGATGCTGGCGGTGGCGGCCATCGTGATGGCCATGCTCTTCGTGCTGGTGGACCTGGGCCGCCCCGACCGCTTCTGGCACCTGGTGCCGGGCCTGGGGCAGTTCAACTGGCCCTTCTCGATGCTGGCCTGGGACGTCCTCGTCCTGAACGGCTACCTGCTGCTCAACCTGCACATCTGCGGCTACCTGCTCTACACCCACTTCCTGGGGAAGGCGCCCTCGCCGCGCTGGTACGTGCCGTTCGTCTTCCTCTCCATCGCCTGGGCCATCTCCATCCACACCGTGACCGCGTTCCTCTACTCCGGCCTGGGCGGCCGGCCGCTGTGGAACTCGGCGCTGCTGGCGCCGCGCTTCCTGGCCTCCGCCTTCGTCTCCGGGCCCGCCTTCCTGGTCATCGTCATGCACGCCGCGAAGCGCTTCGCCGGGCTGGCGCTGACCGGGCGGCCAGTGCACGTGCTGGTGGGCATCCTCAAGGTCACGGTGCTGCTCAACCTCTTCATGCTGCTCAGCGAGGTGTTCACCGAGTTCTACGGCGGGGGCGCCCACACCGACTCGGCCCGGTACCTCTTCGTCGGCTTGCACGGGCACCACGCGTTGGTCCCGTGGATCTGGACGGCGGTGGCGCTCAACGTGGTCAGCGCGGCGATGCTCTACCTGCCCGGCATCCGCGAGCGCGCGACGCTGCTGATCCTGGCGTGCTCGCTGACCTTCGCCGGCGTCTGGATCGAGAAGGGCATGGGGCTGGTCATCCCGGGGTTCATCCCCAGCACCCTCCACGAGATCGTGGAGTACCGGCCCAGCCTCACCGAGTGGAAGGTGACGGTGGGCATCTGGGCCTTCGGGCTGCTCCTGTACACGCTGGCGCTCAAGATCGCCGCGCCGATCCTGTCGCAGGGGCACGAGCACGAGGAGTGAGCCCATGGAGTCGCTGCTGCTCAGCCGCACCGGCGCCGCCGCCCTGACCGCCGCCACCGCGCTGGCCGAGGTGTGGACCGAGGACGAGAGCCACGGGGCGCTCCGGGCGCAGGAGATCGCCGCGCGCAAGGGGCTGCCCGCGCCCTTCGTGGCCAAGCTCCTGGTCCAGCTCTCCGCGCGGGGGATCGTCACCGGCTCGCGCGGCCGCGGCGGCGGCTACCGCCTGGCCCGGCCGCCCGCGCAAATCACCCTCTTCGACGTGGTCGGCCCCCTGGAGCGCTGGAGCGAGGCCACGATGTGCCCGTTCCAGCGCAAGCTCTGCTCGGCGGGGCGCCACTGCCCGCTGCACGACGAGATCCGATCGCTGCACGACAGCGCGGTGCGCATGCTCAAGCAGACGGCCCTCGGCGCCTTCCGCGCCGGGCCCGCCGCGAGCAAGCGTCGCAAGCCCGGCTGAGCGGCGGGCTTGAGCCCGGCGAGCCGGAGGTGTAGGTGCCGGGAAGCTCGGGGGGCCGAACCGGCCGCTCGACGGGCACGCAGGCGGTGAGCGGGAGGAAAGCCGTGGGTCGAGAGATCGAGCGCAAGTTCCTGGTGAAGGGCGAGGGCTGGCGGGGGCTGGCGCCCGCGGTGGACTACCGGCAGGGCTACCTGCGGACCACCGGCGCCACCGTCCGCGTGCGCATCGCCGGGGAGAAGGGCTTCCTGACCATCAAGGGCCCGACGCAGGGCATCGGACGCGCCGAGTTCGAGTACGCCATCCCGGTCGCCGACGCCCGCGAGCTGCTCGACACGCTCTGCGCGCGCCCGCAGATCGAAAAGCGCCGCCACCGCATCCCCCTGGGCGCGCACGTGTGGGAGGTGGACGATTTCCTGGGCGAGAACGCGGGGCTGGTGGTCGCGGAGATCGAGATCCGTGAGGAGAGCGAGGCCTTCGAGAAGCCGGAGTGGATCGGCGAGGAGGTCAGCCACGACCACCGCTACGCGAACTCGGCGCTCGCCGAGCGGCCCTTCAAGACCTGGAGCCGCTGAGCCTGACCCCGGGGCGTCGTAAGCTCCTCGCGCGTGCGGAACCTCGGCGCGCACCTGAAGGGCATCGACATCAGGTTCAAGGAGGAGCAGCGGGTGGCGGCGGTCGAGGTGGGGGCTCGATGGCAGCCGAGGTCCTCGAGGCCGGGGCGTCCCATGTGGTCCCGCCGCTGCCCGGCCCGCTTCGCTACCGCCGCAGCCAGGCAACCAGCGCGGCGCCGAGGATCGTGCCGAGCGAGCCCAGGACAATCCCGGCGATCGCCTGACGCGTACGCCCGATGGGCGGCCGCGCTGCGGGGTCGACCTGCTGGAGCCCGGCGATGGAGAGCGCGAGCGCGACCGGCGCGAAGGGGAACAGGAGGAGCCCCAGGAACGACATCGTGAAACCGATCCTGGCGAGGCGGTTGTCGTACTGGGAGGCGTGGAGCTTCCTCAGCCGGCTCTCGCTGATGTCGATCCGGAAGAAGAGCCTGCTGCGGTCGTCGTCGAAGATGCCCAGGCCGATGAGCATGGGGAATCCGGTCACGAGCAGGCTCTCGAGGCCGGACCCTTTCGCGAGGAGCAGGCCTTCCACCAGCACCGGCAGCAGCAGGAGGGCCACGCGCGCGAACCGCACCCCGAACGCGAAGAGGACCCCGAGGATCCCGGGCACCAGGAGCAACAGGAAGACCGGGAGGTTCGCCCTCGCGAGGTCCTCGATGTCGGCACCCGAGCGCAGGCTCTGCCAAGTGAAGATCACCCGGGTCACGGCATAGAGGAGGGCGACGGCGATGCCGCCAGCGCCCCCGATCCCCGTCATCCAGGCGCCCGGGTCGCGACGTCCCCAGCACTGGCGCTTGAACTCGCCGAGCCAGTCGACCTCGGGCAGGACGGCGCATGCCGCGCAGTAGAGCCGGCCGTCCACGCTCCTCTGGTCGAGCTCGCAGAAGAACGTCCCGCAGCGGGTGCACGTGCCCGCGGCCTGGCGGTCGCGGTGGGTCGCGCAGGCGGGCAGGGACGCTTGGTCGGGCGAAGGCACAGGCACAGGCCGACGATGCCAGAACGGCGGGCGGATCGCCGGCCCCGAAAAAAGGGGCGGCGGCGAGCGTGAGCTCGCCGCCGCATCTTCTCTCTCCGGTCTCCCGGAAAAAGAAGGCGCGCCAGGGCTTCCCGTCCCCGGCGCGTCCCTCCCCAGAGCTACTTAGGGCAGTGGTTCATCGAGTAGTCGAGGTACGTGCCCGTGAAGTTGGAGCCGTCGGCCTTCTTGAGCGGGACGCCGTTGGCGACGACGAAGAACTCCATGCTCGCCTGGTCGTACTGGCCGTCGGCGCTCTTCGCGTACGGCTCCTGGGTGCAGTAGTAGGAGCGGAACGGGTCGAGCGAGCCGAGGTCCAGCTTGTAGCGGGCGTTGTTCCCGACGCGGTCGAAGGAGGGGACGTAGGCGGTCTGCCAGGGCAGGTCCGGCCCGTAGCGGAAGTGCACCTGCACGTCGATCTGCTGCCAGAGGTTGGGGTTGGCGAAGTCGGTGGTGCCCTGCTTCCAAACCTGGAAGCACAGGTTGCGGTAGGCGGCGCGCTGGCGGGTCCAGGTGTCGTAGGTGAAGCCGTCGCCCAGGGCCGCGCCGTCGCAGGGGCCGGCGCCGCCGCGGCTGATGGCGAGGTCGGCGTTGCCGATCCAGCCGACCGCGCCGAGGACGTCGAAGCCGTAGTTCTGGCCGTTGTTGGAGTCCCACGCCTCGCAGTTGTTGCCGGCGCCGGAGTAGTTGCGGAACCAGATCTCCACGCGGTTGGTTCCGGCGGGGACGTCGGTGGTGAAGGGGACCGCGTAGGCCTGGCTGGTGGGGGTGCCGTAGTTGTTCACGAAGGCGCGCACGCTGCCCTCGACCACCTGGCCGCTCGGGAGGAAGCGGACGTTGGCGAGCAGGTCCCAGGCGGGGAAGCCGTTGTGCGTGCCGCGGCAGTTGGGCAGCCGCTCGAGCGCGTAGTCGACGGTCAGCGGGCTGCCGGCGGCGATGGCGCCCGCGGTCTCGACGCCGCTGGCGGTGAAGCGCACGGTCGCGCCGTCGCGCACCGGGATGGTCGAGGCGGGCTTGCACACGCCGGCGTCCTCGCCGATCTGCAGGCCGGCCTCGCCGCTGATGACGTAGGAGGCCACGGGGTCGGCGATGCGGTTGTGGTCGAAGAGCCGGCCGCCCTGGGCGAGCACGAGGTAGGGGATGACCGGGACGCGGGTGTTGCGCAGCGCCGTGCCGCTCATGCCCTCGGCCGGCATGTCCTCCCAGAAGTCGACCTCGAAGCGGGTGAAGCCGCCCTCGCTGACGGTGGTCTTGGCGGCGGTCTTGGAGCGCCAGGCCTGGCTGCGCTGGTAGAGGACGGCGACCGAGAGGTTCTCGGCGACGGCGGCGTCGGAGACGTCGATGACCGCCTTCCAGACCCAGCTTCCGCTGGGACCCTGGGTGACGTAGCCGCCGGTGTTGTTGGGGATGCGCTTCATGGAGCGCAGCACCACGTTGCAGCCGGTGTCCGAGCCGTCCTTCGAGCCGTCGACGCCGACCAGCGGTGCGCCCGAGCCGACGATGGAGTCGTCGACCTCGACGAAGCCTTCGCCGGCGCAGCCGACGAGCGAGGCGAGCACCAGCAGACCGAGTCGCTTCAGGGCGTTCATTCGGGGCTCCGTGGGGTCGCGTGTGGTGGCTCAGATTTGAGACACGCACTATCCTACATTGGCCCCATGGGATGCAAGCCCTTTCTCGCTAAAGACGAAGGTCGGCCGTCCAAGCAATTGATTTCAGATGGTTTTGCATGTGCTCGCAGACGTCAGAGGTGCCTTGATTTTTCAACGCCAAGGCGCCAAGGGAGCCAAGGGCGCCAAGAAAAGCGGCTCTTGGCGACCTTGGCGTTCTTGGCCGCTTGGCGTCGAAAATGCGGTCCGCCTGACTGCCGGCGAACCTTCCGGACCGCCCGTCGGATCGACCCGGCGAACGTGTAGGTGATCCGCCGGTCCGGGCCGGACCACGGTCGATGGCGCGCGCGAGGCCGATGGAGGCGGTGGGCTCCGCGGCCAGGGCTCTAACCATGCGTATTTGTGGGGCAAATCAGACCAAACGCAACTGCCACCCGGGTGGTCGGATAATGTAGGCCAAACTCCGCTTCACTCCGCCCGGAGGCTTCCTTGACCACGAAGATCGGCAAGCAGATCAATCAGGCGCTGCTCAACAACCGCATCGACAAGAAGGAAGTCGACGGTCTGATCGCGACGGCCAAGACGGACGGCAAGATCAGCAGCACCGAGAAGAAGGAGCTGCAGAACCTGCTCGCCACCAAGGGCGACAAGTTCGACGCCGACGCCAAGACCGCGCTGACCGCCTTCCTGGGCACTCCGGCCACCAACCCGACCGGCCCGACCCCGCCGCCGCCCCCGCCGGTGGCCAACGACCCCAAGGTCCTCACCAAGCACGACGGGACGCTGACCTGGAACAAGATCGACGGCGGCCAGCTCTTCAAGGACGGCGTCAGCTTCGACGACGTGGTCCAGGGCTCCATCGGCGACTGCTACTTCGTCGGCTCGCTGGCGGCCATCGCCAAGGCCAACCCCAAGGCCATCGAGGACTGCATCAAGGACAACGGCGACGGCACCTACACCGCGCGCTTCTTCAAGGTCGACTACAGCGGCAAGGCGAAGCCCGAGTACGTCCGCATCGACGGCGACGTCCCCTCGGCCGGCCCCAACATGTCCGGCAAGTACGGTAAGGCCCGCGACCAGCAGGAGCTCTGGGTCTCCCTCGTCGAGAAGGCCTACGCCAGCTGGAAGGGCGGCTACGAGGCCATCGGCAACGGCGGCTGCTCCACCGACGTCCTCGAGGCCATCACCGGCAAGGGCTCGAGCTACCAAGTGACCAAGGGCGCCGACGAGAACCGGATGTTCCAGACGATCAAGAAGAGCGTCGACTCCAAGATCCCGATCACCGCCGGCACCTACGGCAAGGACCAGGAGGCGATGTACGCCGGCAAGAACCTCTACGCGTGGCACAACTACTCCATCGTCGGCGCCGGCGAGGAGAACGGGCAGAAGTTCGTCGAGCTGCGCAACCCCTGGGGCCGCACCGAGCCCGGCAACGACGGCAAGGACGACGGCTCGTTCAAGCTGCCGCTGGCCGACTTCATGAAGTACTACCAGGGCCTGAACATCGGGGCGCCCGGCTACTACTAGCGGGGAGCCGCCGGCCCTCGTGCCGGATCGTGAAACCTCCAGTCGGCGCGCTGCCTCCCCAGGTGGCGCGCCGCTGAACTTGCGGGCGTGCGGAACCGCACGCGGGGTCCGGCGTCGGCCCTGACTGGCGGCGGACCCGGCGATACGGTCCGCGGCCATGATCACGTCCTCCGCTTCCGCGGGCCCCGCGCCCGTCCCTGTCGCCCTCGAGGTCGCAGGCCCCGTCTGCATCCCGCTCTCGGCGATCGGCCGACACGCCGTCGGCGGCAAGGCGGCGGGCCTGGCGCGGCTGGTCCGGGCGGGCCTGGAGGTGCCGGCCGGCTTCGTCATCGTCGGCGCCGAGCGCGGACGGCTCCCGGAAAACCTCGCGGAGAGCTACCTCGAGCACGCGGGCGGGGGCGCCGTCGCGGTCCGCTCGTCCGCGCTGGCGGAGGACGGAGCCGCGGCCTCCTACGCGGGACAGTTCGCCACCTTCCTGGACGTGCGCGGCGAGCCGGCCCTGCGCGACGCCGTCGAGCGCTGCCTCGCCTCGCTCGAGAGCGTGCGCGCGGACGCCTACCGCCAGGAGCGCGAGGGCGGCGCCCGGACGCGCATGTGCGTCGTGGTGCAGGCCATGGTCGAAGCCCGCGCCGCCGGCGTGCTCTTCACCGCCGACCCGATGACCGGCCGGCGCGACCGCCTGGTGATCGACGCGGTGAAGGGCTGCGGCGAGGCGCTGGTCTCGGGCAAGGCCAGCCCCGACCACTACCAGCTCACCCCCGCCGGCGAGGTCGTCCGGCGCGATCTCTCGGGCGTCGAGCCGCTGCTCTCCGAGGCCGAGCTGCGCGAGCTGGCCTCCGGGGCGCTGAAGGCCCGCGATCACTTCGGCACGCCGCTCGACATGGAGTGGGCCCTCGGCCCCGAGGGACGCGTGCACTGGCTGCAGGCCCGGCCCATCACCGCGCTGCCGGCCGACCCGCACGAGTTCGACTCGCCGGCGGTCCCCGGCGACCTCTACACCTCCAGCAACATCGGCGAGTGCATGCCCGGAGCGATCACCCCGCTCTCCTGGTCCACCGTCTGGCTCGCCAACGACCACGGCGTGCAGTTCATGTTCTGGTCGAGCGGCGTGCAGAAGCAGCCGCCGGGCGGCTACCGGACCACCCGGCAGTACCTGGGGCACATCTTCTTCGACCTCACCGAGATGGCGCAGACCTCGCGCAGCGTCCTGGGGGCCTCCGACCTCGACCTGGGGCTCGCCATCTGCGGGCGCGTCGTGCCCGAGCTGCACAGCGGCGAGAAGAAGCCGATCTGGGTGCGGATGCTCAACACCTTCCGCTACGTGCGCACCCTCTTCTCCGGCAGCCGCCACGCGCAGCGGCTCGAGCAGCTCGTCGCGCAGCTGGCCATCCCCGAGCGCGAGACCGCCGCCGAGCAGCTCGCCGAGATCGACGCCAAGCTGCCGCGGATGCTGGAGGCCTGCGACCGCCACATCGCCGCCTGCTCGCTCTCCGGCGCCATGGGGCCGGCGCTGATGCAGACGCTCGCCAAGGGCAAGGTGCCCACCGAGGAGCACCACGCCCAGGCGGCGGAGCTGTTGGCCGCGGTGAGCGGCCACGACGTGGAGAGCGCCGGGGTGGTCTCGGGGATCGACCGGCTCGTCGGCCTGCTGGAGCCCGTCCCGGGAGCCAGGGCACGCTTCGTCGAGGCGAGCGCGGCGGCCGCGCTGCAGTGGCTGCGCACCGAGGCGGGCGAGGCCGCGGCCCGTGAACTCGAGGAGCTGCTGGCCCGCCATGGTCACCACTGCCTGCGCGAGTTCGAGCTGCGCGAGAAGGAGTGGGCGACCGATCCGCTGCCGCTGATCGCCTCGCTGCAGGTCGCGCTGCGGGCGCGGCTGGCGAATCCCGCCGGCGCCGGGGCGCGCCGCCCGAGGGCGAACGTTCCGGCTCCCAAGGGCAGTCTCGGCTGGCTCGCCAGGATGGCCCAGAAGGGCGTGCGCCAGCGCGAGCGCACCAAGTCGCTGCTCGTCAAGGTCGTGGTCGCCTTCAAGCGCGCCTACCGGCGGCTCGGGGACCTGCTGGTGAAGGAAGGTCGGCTCCCCGACGCGGACCTCGTCTTCTTCCTCACCCCCGCCGAGCTGGACCTTCTCTCGCGCGGCGAGGCCGGGAACCTGGCCGAGCTCGCCGCCGCCCGTCGCCGCGCGCAGGCCTATCAGAGCACGCTCTGCTTCCCCGACGTCTTCACCGGCTCGCCCGAGCCGCTCGGCGCGGGGCTGGAAGCGGCCAAGGGTGACGGCGTCCTGCACGGCAAGCCGGTGAGCCGCGGGAAGGTGACCGGCCTGGCTCGGGTCGCGAACTCGCTCGCCGAGGCGGCGGACCTGCGACCCGGGGAGATCCTGATCTCGCCGGTGACCGACATTGGCTGGACGCCCTACTTCTCGCTCATCGCCGGGCTCGCCACCGACGTCGGCAGCTCCATCTCCCACGGCGCGGTGGTGGCGCGCGAGTACGGGCTGCCCGCCGTCGTGGACCTGCGAGTCGCCACGCGCACCTTCCAGACCGGCGATCGCGTGGAGCTGGACGGCGACCACGGGACGCTGCGGAAGGTGGAGTAGCGGCGCGGTCTACGGCGGCCGCACCACCGGCCTGCCGAGCGCGGCGCCCGGGGCGCACCCGGCATCGCGTCCCCAGCCCGAGCCCGAGCCTTGGGTGCAGGTCGAAGCGAGCAGCATCTGCAGGGCTGCCCGACCGCGCGGGACCTGGGGCCTGGGGCTCGGGCCTTGGGGCTCGAGCCAGGACCCGCTCGCCACGCCCGCCCGGACTCGGTGGCACAATCGAGGTCGACGCGCCGGCCGCTCGCGGGCGCAGGGGGACCCACCGAGCCATGAACAACCGAAGGCACCAGCGCCACCGCGCCGCCAACGTCGCCGCGCACATGCGCATGGAGAACCGCATCGCGCTGTGCAAGGTCGAGGACATCTCCGAGAGCGGTGTGTTCATCCGCACCGACGAGAGCCTGCCCCTGGGCCTGGCGGTGTCGGTGGACCTGGCTCAGCCCGGGCTGAAGAAGGCGCTGCGGCTCACCGGCAAGGTGGCGCGGCAGGCCTCGCGCGGCAAGGTCGGCATCGGCATCCACTTCGACGGGCTCGACGCCGACACGCGCGCCCGGCTGGTGCAGCTCATCACCGAGCTGGGCAGGGACAAGACGAGCCCGACGCGGCCCGAGCTCATCGAGGTGCCGGAGACTCCGCTGCCGCCGACGCGCGAGGTGACCGAGGACGACCTGCTCGAGGAGCCGCCCGCGATCGGGCCAGCGAGGGCCGCGGCGGCTCCGGACCAGGCCAAGCTCTTCATCCAGGTGCGCGGCCTCTTGATGGAGCTGGGAAGCCGCGACGAGGCGCTGCGGCAGAAGGACGCCGAGATCGCCGCGCTCAAGGCGGAGGTCGAGGAGCTGCGAGCCGATGCCCGCATGCAGCGCGCCGCAGGCGGGTCGGCCGGCGACGGGTCGGCCCTGCGCCGAGAGGCCGACCAGATCGCCGAGCATGCGCAAGCGCTGAGGAAGCTGCTCGGGCGCTCTTAGCCGCCCGCGAGCGCCGGATTCCCGAGGGGAGTCCCGGCTTGGCTCGGGTCTCGTAAGCGGAGTTGCGAGAGTCCGCCGCAGTGGCCGGGTCAGCCCCGCACGTCCGCGAGCAGCGCGTCGACGTCCTCGGGCCGGGTGTCGAAGCTGGCCATCAGCCGGACCAGCTTCCACTCGGGATCGCCAAAGCCGTAGAAGTCGTGGCCGCGGGCCTTGAGGCGCGAGACCACTTCGTCGGGCAGCGAGACGAAGACGCCGTTGCTCTCCACCGCGAACCGCGGCGGGTATCCGAGCGCCGAGAGCCCCGCGCCCAACCGCTGGGCCATCGCGTTGGCGTGGGCCGCGTGGCGCAGCCAGGCGCCGCCGGAGAGCGCCGCGGCGAAGGGTGCGCTGACGAAGCGATGCTTGCTCAGCAGGTGCCCGCTCGCCTTGCGGTGGAACGGGAAGTCGCGGACCGCCTCGCGGAAGGCCGCGCCGTCGCCCTGCGGGAAGAACAGCACCGCCTCGCCGTACGCGAGCCCGTTCTTGGTCCCGCCGAAGCTGAGCGCGTCGACTCCGGCGTCCCCGGCGAGGGCGCGCGGCTCGCAGCCGAGGAAGGCCACGGCGTTGGCGAAGCGCGCGCCGTCGACGTGGACGCGGAAGCCGTGCTCGTGCGCGGCGGCGCAGAGAGCGGAGAGCTCCGCGGCCGGGTAGGCCACCCCGAACTCGGTCGGGTTGGAGAGCGTGAGCACGCCGGGTTGGGGCTCGTGGACGTCGCCGCGCTCGGTCTTGGCGCAGCGCAGGAACTCCTCGAGCGTGACCTTGGGGCCGCGGCAGGGGATGGCCTGCGCCCGGCAGCCGGTGATGCGCTCGGGCGCGGTGGACTCGTCGCGGACCCAGTGGGCGTGGTCGTGGCAGAGCACGCGCTGCCAGGGACGGGTGAGGCTGGCCACCGCGAGCGTGTTGGCGGCGGTGCCGGTGGCGACGAAGAAGGCCTCGGTCCGGGGACCGAAGAGGGAGCGCAGCGCTTCGACCGCGCCGGCGGTGTCGGGGTCGTCGCCGTAGGCCGAGGCGTGGTCGGCGCGGGCGGCGCGGGTGAAGGCTTCGAGCGCCTCGGGCAGCAGGCCGGCGTTGTTGTCGGAGCGGAAGGTGGGCATGGTGGCGCCAGCATACGCAAACCCCGGGAAGGGCTGGCTCCAAGACGCCCGCTCCAGCGCCCGCTTCGGGATCTCGAAGGCGCGGCCTTGGACCGCTACTCGCTGGGCAGGCTCGCGCCCTCGTCGCTGCTGAGGATCAGCTCGGCGCCGGGCTGGTCCTCGACCGCGACCGAGTACGGGTCCTTGGCGAGGGTCAGCCGGCGCTGGCCGTAGCGGTCGCCCGGCTTTCCGTCCCCCTCCATCACCGAGGCCACCACGGAGACCCAGCTGCGGGCGTGCGCCATCTTGAACTGGAGGACGTTGCCCTCGTGCTTGTAGAGCAGCTTCTCGGCGACCGGCCGTCCCCGGACTGCGCGGTTGTAGTAGCCGGTGCCGTCCTTGCGCAGCCGCAGGCGGACCTCGGGCTCGGCCCGGTTGGTCCACTCGTCCTCGCACAGCGCGGCGATCGTCAGGTCCATCGACTCCTCCTCGTTGAACGCCGCCGATCCTACCCGAGGTCGGCCTGGCGCCTCGGGCCGGTTCCGCAACCCCGCGCCTGGTAATAGACGACGCGGATGGAGACGGTCCGTTTCTCGCCCGCGGTGAGCGCGAGCTTGGCGGCGTCGAACGACGGCGGCCCGAAGGTTCCGCGAGCGTCGCGCGAGACGCCCAGGCCCTCCTTCGGGACGCCCAGGAACCCGAGGTCGATCCTCTCGTTGTCGTCTCTGCCGTCCTGCCCACGGAGACGCCGCCGCTCTTGGACTCGGGCTGCGACCTGCTCCCACAAACCCGAACGGAGGCTGGCTGCCCCTGCGCGCAGTCCCTACCTCGGCCGCACCCAACCGCTCCGGCTGGGTCCAATCCGAGACAGGAGACTTACGATGGCGGCGACTTCCATGGTGTTCGTCGGCTGGCACATGCCTCGCGTCGGCCGGGAGATCGAGGCGATCGAGCACTTCACCAGCTTCACCAACTACCTGGACCGCATGCAGAAGGAGGGGCACATCGACAGCTACGAGCCGATGATGCTCACCCCGCACGGCGGCGACCTGACCGGCTTCGTGGTCATCCGCGGCGATCACGCCCGACTGCACGAGCTGCGCCGCAACGAGATCTTCGTCGACCACATCACGCGCGCCGAGTTCCTGGTGGAGAACATGGGCGTCGTCGACGGCTACTTCGGCGACGGCGTGCGCCAGCAGATGATGCGCTACCAGAAGCTCATCCGGCGCTAGTCGCGGCCACTCGTTGTTGCGGACAAAAGGGCAGCGTCGACGGTGACGTCGACGCTGCCTTCTTCACGCCTGGGAGATGGGGAAGCCGTTCCCGACCTCGTCGAAGGTCAGGTTCGCTGCGACGTCGAGCCGGCCTACGGCGTCGTCGGCGCCGGGTTGGTCAGCGAGTTGAGCACGTGGTCGCGCCAGGCGCCGCCGATGAAGAGGTACTCCTTGGCGTAGCCCTCGCGCACGAACCCCAGGCGAGCGAGCAGCGCCGCGCTGCGCACGTTCTCGGGCAGGTGGTTGGCCTGCAGCCGGTGCAGCTTGAGGTCCTCGAAGGCGCAGCGGATGACCGCGCGCAGCGCCTCGGACATCAGGCCCTGGCCCTCGCGCCCGGCGTCGACGGAGTAGCCCAGGCTCGCGCACTGGAACGGCCCGCGCTGGATGGGCGCGAGGCCCGCGACGCCGATCGGCTCGCCGTCCTGGAAGAGGAAGAGGCGGCAGCTCTGGTCCAGCTCGCGCTCGCGCCGCCAGGCGATGGCGCGCTCGGCCCAGAACTCGGGGGTGAAGAACTCCGGCGCCCGCGGCGGCTCGAACGGGGCGAGGTGCGCGCGGTTGCGGCCGTAGTAGGCGGCGATGCGCGCTGCGTCCTCCACGGCGGCGAGGCGGACCGTGAGGCGCGCGGTGCGCAGGACGGGGACGGGGGCGGGGGCGGGGGCGAGCATGGCGCGGCAGTCTAGCTGCTGCGGCTGGCGTGTCTTCAAGGCACGAGGCGGGAAGGGCCCCTCCAGACCGATCTTCCACACGGGCTCTCGATCTGCTGGCCGGCCTTCGTGATGGGCAGGGCGTCAGCAATTGAAGACGGGCGTCGAACCTCCACCGCTGCGCCCGAGGGAACAGCCGTGAATACCGCGGGATAGGTCCTGGCCCCGGGCTTGCTCATTTGCCTGCCAGCTCACGGGAGGACCCATGCCTCGCTCAACCTTGCTCTGCTGCATCCTCTTCCTTTTCGCGGCGTGCGCTCCGACGCTCGAGCAGCGCCGCGCCGATGCCGGGAACGCCATCCAGGCGCTGCAGGAGGGCTCCTTCGACGAGGCCGAGCGCAAGGCGACCCTCGCGCTCGCCGCCGACGAGATGAACCCCTTCGCCTCCGCGGTGCGCGCCGTCGCTCGCTACAAGAGGACGATGCACCAGCTGGCCCTGGACGTGCGCACCACCGCCCTCGGCGCGCTGGTCGCCCGCAGCGTGAACCAGCGCTACCTCGACGCGACCTTCGGCCAGGCCGAGCAGGAGTTCGCGGCGGTCGAGGCCGACCTCGCCAAGGCCGCGGCCGATCCCGGGGTCTGGCTGGAGCTGTGCCTCGCCTGCTGGGAGATCGACTGGAACGGCAACGGGCGCGTCGAGGACTCCGACCGCGCGCTGATGGAGATCGAGGAGGACGCCGACGGCAACCCGATCCCCGAGGGAGACCCGCGGCGGCGTCCGACCTTCCGCTTCGACGAGGGCGACGTGGCGTGGGCCCGGGCCTTCGTCAGCTTCCAGCGCGCGCTGCTCGACCTCGCGCTGGCCTACGACTGGAGCGGAATCAGCCCGGCGCTCGACCGGCACGACAGGCCCGGGGTGCTGACCCTGGCGCTGGCGCACCCCGAGCGGATCGAGCAGGCAAGAGCGCGGGTGCTCGAGGGCCTGGAGCAGTCGGACCGGGCGCGCAGGGCGTACCTCGCCGAGACGGACGACGACCGCGAGTGGGTGCCCAATCCGCGGCAGAAGAGCCACCCCATCCCGCTGCCGGTGGACGACGCGCTCTACGCGACCTGGGGGGGCCTGCTGGGCGACCTGCGGCGGCTGGTGAAGGGAGAGGAGGGCCTCAACTTGGCCGAGGTGGTGTCGCTCCTCGGCGAGAAGAGCCGGATCCCCACGCCCGAGGGCTGCATCGACGTGGGCGCGATGCTGAGCAAGCCCAAGGACATCGTCCTCGACCTGGGCGGGCTCGAGGCCATCGACAACGACCCGGGTCGGTTCGCGGCGATCCTCGGGCCGGGCTACCTGCACCCGATGCCGGCTTCGCCGATGCCGAAAAGGCTGGCGCGGATGAAGGGGGAGATCGACCGCAACGAGGAGAGGATCGAGCGGAAGCTGCGGTATCTGCTGTGGCTGAATTGAACTGCCCCTCCCCCGCCTCCCCGTCGCAGATGGATGCACGGACTGAAGCAAGCGAACACCGGGCTCCGGTGAGGGGCCCGCCTCAGCCCGATGCGACCTCTTGCGTGACATGGCAAGTGCACTCGGGGTCCATCCTCGCGCAGCCGAGAGAACCGCCGAAGGCAACCAGCGGGCTCCTCACCGGAGTTCGTTGCGGTCGCTTGATCTTGTCTCGCATTGCCAAGAGGACCGCCGAAGGCAACCAACGGGCTCCTCACCGGAGCACGGTGGTCGCCTGCTTCAGTCCGTGCATCCGTCTGCGACGGGGAGGCGGGGGTGGGGCGGCGGCGGCGGGGCGGCGGGGCGGCGGGGCGACGGGCAGGCGGGGGTGGGGCGGCGGCGACGGGGGGCAGGGAGTCAGGGAGTCAGGGAGTCAGGGGTGGCCATTGCCGGCCCCGCACTTCCGGGTGACCATGGCCCGCGCCTCCGTCGAAAGGACTCGGGACCATGGCAACCCTGAAGGACCGGCTCGTCGACCCCGCGGGCTGGTCCGATCTCGTGATGGGCAACTGGGCGGTGGCCCGCGCGATGATCGACTCCGGCACGCGCGTGGTGACCTCCTACCCCGGCTCGCCGACCCCGGAGATCGCCTCGGCGCTGGAGCTGGTCCCCGAGGAGAAGCGCTCTTACCGCTTCGACTTCGCCGCCAACGAGAAGGTCGCGCTGGAGGTCGCTGCCGGCGCCGCGCTCAACGGGCATCCCGCGGCGGTCTTCTTCAAGTCGGTGGGGCTCAACGTCGCCGCGGACTCGCTCATCCAGCTCCCGCTGCTGCACCTCGCCGGCGGCCTGGTGGTGATCCTCGGCGACGACCCGGGAGCCAACTCCTCGCAGAACGAGCAGGACAACCGCGTCTTCGCCCGCATGGCCTACCTGCCGATGTTCGAGCCGGCCACGCCGCAGGAGGCCTACGACCTCTACCGCGAGGCCGCCGCCCTCGCGCGCAAGCTGGCGATGCCGGTGCTCCTGCGCCTGACGACCCACGTCTGCCACGCCCGCGAGCTCGTGACCGTGCAGCCGTGCGCCAGCGCGCCGCCGGACTGGACGCCGCGCTTCGACCCGACCACCCACGGCCCCTACGTGCCGATCACCCGGTCCGTCTTCCCCATGAAGCGGCGTGCGCTGGAGCGGCTCGAGTCGGTCCGGGAGGTCGCCGAGTCCGCCGGCTGCAACCGCGTGCTCGCCCCCAACGGAGCGGCGCCGGTCGCGGGCAAGCGGCTGGGCATCGTCAGCTCGGCGCTGCCGGCGATGGCCGCCCTGGAGGTCCTCCACGACGGGGGACAGCCGGTCGAGATCCTCAAGCTCGGGCTGTCGCACCCGCTGCCGCGTAAGAAGATCGCCGAGTTCCTCGCGAGCCACGACGAGGTCCTGGTGCTCGAGGAGCTGGACCGGGTGATGGAGACCGAGATCAAGTCGCTGGCCTGGGACTCGGGTTCGAAGGCGGTCCTGCGCGCCCGGACGGATCGCGAGGAGCTGATGGGCGAGCTCGGCCCGCAGCGCGTCCGCGCTCTGCTCGCCCGGACCTGGCCCGAGGCGTTCAGCCCCGGCCCGCCGACCGCGGCCCCCGCCGGCGAACCCGACGCCGTCCCTCGCCTGCCGCAGATGTGCCCCGGCTGCGGCCACCGCTCCGCCTTCCATGCCGTCAAGGCCGCGCTCGAGAAGGACTCGATCACCGTCGCCGACATCGGCTGCCACACGCTGGGCTTCCAGGCGCCGTACGAGATCGGCCAGGTGCTGCTCTGCATGGGGCACGGCGTCTCCACCGCCTCCGGGCTGTCCATCGGGAACCCGGCGCGCAAGGTGGTGGCCTTCATCGGCGACTCGACGCTGATGCACGCCGGACTGCCGGGCATCCTCGACGCGGCGGCCCACGACCGGGACATCGTCCTCGTCGTCCTCGACAACGGCACCACCGCGATGACCGGGCACCAGAAGCGCCTCGGCTCGGGCGAGGACGGCGGCGCGAAGGTCCCGCTCAAGCCGCTCTTCGAGGCGCTGGGCGTGAAGTTCCTGCGCGAGTGCGACGCCTACGCCCAGGCGCAGCTGACCGCGCACGTGAAGGAGGCGATGGCCCACCCGGGCTTCGCGGTGGTGGTCGCGCGCCACCCCTGCATGCTCAAGCTGACGCGCGACCAGAAGCGCAAGAACCCGGCGTACCAGACCCGGCCGGTGGCGATCGACCAGGGCCGGTGCGACCAGCGCCACACCTGCGTCGCCGAGTTCGGCTGCCCGTCGTTCGTGCGCGGCGCCGACGGCAGCGTCACCGTCCACCCCGACCTGTGCATCGGCGACGGCTCGTGCCTGCAGACCTGCCCGGTCGAAGCGATCGTCCGCCCGCAGCGCCCCGGAGGTGCCTCTTGAAGCGCGAGCTCTTCAACGTCGTCGTCTGCGGAGTCGGCGGCCAGGGCATCGGGATGCTCACCGAGGTGCTCGGGAAGGCCTGCCAGAAGGCGGGCCACGTCATCCACGGCTGCGACACCCACGGCCTGGCGCAGCGCGGCGGCACGGTGCTCTCGCACCTGCGGCTCGGCGAGGGCGCGTTCACGCCCCGGGTCCCGGGGGGCGAGGCGAACCTGGTGATCGCCCTCGAGCGGCTCGAGGCGCTGCGCGCGGTGCAGGAGTACCTGGGGCAGGGCGGCGCGCTGCTGTACTACGACGCCGTCTACCAGCCGATGGCGGTGCGCTCGGGTAAGGCCGCCTATCCGGAGGCGCGGCAGGTCCAGGCCGCGGTCGAGGCGCGCGGAGGCGTGGCGCACCGGGTGCTCGTCGACGGGCTCGCAGATCCCCGGATGCAGAACGTCGCGCTGCTCGGCGCGCTCGCGGCCAAGGGGCTGGTGCCGGGGATCGACCCGGCGCGCGTCGAGGCGGCGCTGCGCGAGGCGGTGCCGGCGGGGGCGCTGGAGGCGAACCTGGCGGTGTTCCACCAGCTGCGCGCAGCGGCCTAGGCGGCGACTGCGTCCTTGAACGAGCGGCCGCTGACCAGGCGCGTGGCGACGCGCTCCCCGGCGGGACGAGCAGCCTCTCCGGAAGGCTCCGGCTGACGCACCTTCCGATGGGGCGCGGGCCGCCGGACCGCCGCGGACTCGAGCGGGGACGCCCCACCGAGGGACCGCCGTGCGGCTGTTGGCCATCGCAGCTCGAAGGGTGCGCCGTCTGGGCCGCTCGCTTGCGCGCAGGCTCGAGGCCGGGCTGGCCCGCTCGTCCCGCTCGCGGCGCAAGTCCTCGGCGCTCTTCCGCCTGGCGGAGGGAAACGTGGTGGGCCTGGCCCTCGCGGACCAGGCGGGCAGGATTCGCGACGCCAACGACGAGTTCCTGCGGATCGTCGGGCGCGCCCGGGCCGAGGTGGAGGCGGGCCGTCTGCGCTGGGACGACCTCACCGCCGCGGAGTACCCGTCGCTGGACGAAGGGGCGATCGCCTCGCTGCAGGGGAGGGGCGCGGTGCCGCCGGTCGAGCAGGCGTACCTGCGGCCGGATGGCACGCGGGTCCCGGTGCTCCTCGGCGCGGTCCTGCTCGACCGCAGGAGCGGCACGGTCCTCGCCATCGCCGTCGACCTGACGAAGCGCAAGCGGGCGGAGAAGGCCCTGCGCGAGAGCGAGGAGCGCTTCCGGACGCTGGCGGCCTCGGCGCCCATCGGCATCTTCGAGATGGACCTGCAGGGACGCTGCAGCTTCGTCAACCAGCGCTGGAGCGAGCTGACGGGCATGCCGCTCGAGGAGGCCCTGGGCGAGGGCTGGATCCGCACCTTCGCCCCCGAGCAGCGGGAAGCCTTCCTGGCGCGCTGGCGGGAAGCGGTGGCCGGCCGCCGGCCCTTCGCGCTCGAGAACGTGGTGGTGGTCGTCCGCGGCCAGCGGCGGCGCATCTCCGGCAAGGCGGCTCCGGTGTTGGGCTCCCGGGGCGAGCTGACCGGGTACGTGGGCACGGTCGAGGACGTCACCGTGCAGTGGCAGGCCGAGGAGGAGCGCGGGAGGCTGCTGGCGGCGGAGCGCGAGGCGCGCGCCGAGGCGCAGGAGGCCAGCCGGTCGAAGGACCAGTTCCTGGCCGTGCTCTCGCACGAGCTGCGCAACCCGCTGACCCCCATCCTCTCGGGCGCGGAGCTTTTGCGCCGGCTGCCCCCGGGCGACCCGCGCGCCCAGCGGGCGGTGGAGGCCATCGACCGCAACGCCCGGCTGCAGGCGCGCCTGGTGGACGACCTGCTCGACCTGTCCCGCGTGGCGCGCGGCAAGGTGCGGCTCAACCGCGCGCCGGTCTCGCTGGACGCCGTGGTGCGCGCCGCGGTGCAGTCGAGCGAGGCCGCGGCCGCGGCCAACGGGCTGCGCCTCGACGCGGTGCTGGAGCCCGGGGTGTGGGTGGACGGCGACTTCGACCGGCTGCTGCAGGTGGCGCTGAACCTGCTCTCCAACGCCATCAAGTTCACCCGCAGCGGAGGCCACGTGCGCATCCGCTGCAGCCGCGAGGGTGCGAGCGCCCGGCTGGAGGTGGAGGACGACGGCATCGGCATCGACTCGGGGCGGCTGGCGGGGCTGTTCCAGATGTTCCAGCAGGGCGAGATCGGCGGGCGCCGCGCGTCCGGCCTGGGGATCGGGCTGGCGCTGGTCAAGTCCATCGCCGAGCTGCATGGCGGCAGCGCGCGGGCCGAGAGCCACGGCACCGGGAGAGGCGCACGGTTTGCGATCGAGCTGCCGCTGGGGACGGCCCCCGAGGTCCGGCTCGAGGCGCTGCGAGGGAGCGCCGCCGGCGGGCCGGCGCGCGTGCTGCTCCTGGAGGACAACCCCGACACCCGGGCCATGCTCTCCGAGGCGCTGGACGAGTTCGGCCACCAGGTGAGCGTGGCCGCCTCCGGCGAGGAGGCGCTGGCCCTGCTCGAGCACGAGAGGCCGGACATCATCCTCGCCGACATCGGCCTGCCGGGCATCGACGGCTACGAGTTCCTGCTCCGGGCGCGGCACCTGCCGGGCGGCCGTGGCGTGCCGGCCTTCGCGGTCACCGCCTTCGCCGAGCGCCGCGACGCCGAGCGCGCGCGCGCGGCGGGGTTCGAAGCGCACTTCGTCAAGCCGCTGGACCTCTCCGCGCTCGACGAGCAGATCCGCGCTCGGGTCGGGGCGGAGCCGGGGCGGGCGGCGGAGGAAGGCGGCGGGGCGTGGACGAGCGGCCCCGGGCCGGCCCAGGCGCCGCGCGAGCGGTGAGGGCGCGGCCCGAGATCCGGGCGTCGCACCGCGCCCCGGCGAGAAGGCGGGATGCCCTCGAACGCGGACGGACCCGGACCAACACGAAAAGGCACGCAGGTGGGGCCGCCAGGGGATACTGCCCGCGCAGCGTTCCATCGAGGAGCCCTCGTGATCGACCGGCACCCCACTTCGCTTCGCATGCTCGCCATCGCCGCGCTCGTCCTCGCCTTGAGCTGCACCAAGCGCGAGCGCGACGAGGTCTTCAACGGCGAGCGCGTCGACGAGGCCTCCGAGAAGGGCCTGCTGGAAGGCCACGTGCACCTCTTCGAGCTGGTGCAGTGGGGCGCGCCCACGGGCGGCATCGTGGCCACCAAGCGCGCCGAGCGCGACGAGCTGCGCCTGGCGGTGGCCAAGCTCCAGGTCGAGCTGCTGGAAGCCAAGATCGAGCGCGGGGTGATGGAGGAGCGCGAGATGAAGGTCATCCGCGTGAAGTACACCGCCGACGACTGGGAGAAGCAGAAGGCCAAGGTGAAGCGGCCGCCGGACGGGAAGATCGAGAACTCGACGACGATGGCCCCGCAGCAGCCGGGCCGGCCCGCGCACGAGGTGCCCGCGGTCATCGTCGAGCAGCTCCAGGAGCAGATGCCGAAGGAGGTCGTCCGTACGCCGGAGGCGGCGCGAGCGTTCTGGGCGCCCAAGGTGGTCGAGGCGCAGCAGGCGCTCGCCAAGGCGCAGGAGGCCGTCGACCAGGCGAAGGCCGCCGGCGAGGGCGCCGCCGCGGCCACTGCGCCCCCGGTGGAGAAGACCAAGGTGAGCTTCGCGGTGCTGCCGCTGCGGATGCGCTCCGTCATGTTCGAGCCGCCGCGCGACCCGCGGGGCTACCACTGTGGCGTCTGCGAGTCGGGCGCGAAGCAGCGCAGGGCGTTCGTGCTGAGCGCGACCGGCGGCGTCTCGCCGCAGCCGCCGGCCTTCGCCGACCGCGCGGCGCTGGAGAAGGGCGTCGAGCTGACCGAGAGGGTCACCGTCAACGGCCTGGACTCCGAGAGCGGGAAGCAGCTCGACCCGAAGGACGGCAAGCTCGTGCTGCGGCTGGTCGGCCACTGCCCGGTCCGCGTCTACCACGCGAAGGAGGAGGTGACGGTCAACCCGGGCTTCGTCATCAGCATCCCGAAGAGCGTCGGCTTCGCCGAGTGGTACGAGATTCCCATCCCCAAGTGCGCCGGTGAGCAGGCGCTGGGCACCCATGTGTTCGATCTGCTGGCAGGCGCTGCGGCAAAGCAAGAGCCGGCCATCGACTCCGAGCTGCTCCGCCTCAAGGGCGAGTTCGGCTTCACGGACGAGCGGCTGAAGCGGGTCAGGGGCATCCCGGTGCCCTAGGACCGAGCTCTGGCCCCTCGACAGGCTCGGGGTGTCGGGCGGCCCCTCGACAAGCTCGGGATGTCGGGTGGCCCCACGTCGAGCTCGGGGTGCCGGGTGGCCCCTCGACAAGCTCGGGGTGCCGGGTCGCGAGAGCTCCAGCGGCTATTGGCCCCGGAAGACGGCCTCCAGCTCGGCGCGGTGCCGCAGGATCACCTCCACCGAGGCCTGGTCGGTGAGCGCGCCGGCGACCTTCATCGAGACGTCCGCCCACTTCTTGTTCTTGGCGTAGTCGGCCTTCATCGCCCGCAGCTGCGCGCGCAGCTCCTTCTTGGCCTCCTCCGGGACCTCGCGGCTGTCGATGGCCGCCTGCATCTCCTTCTCGCCCTCGCTCACCCTCCCGGCAAAGTCCTCGAGGAAGGCCCGGCCCTGGGCGGTGTTGAAGGCCCAGGCGACGCGGGCGTTGGTCCGCACGAACTCGGGGTAGCCGCCGGAGAAGCCCGCCTGGCGGATCGCGTCCTCGATCCCCGCGAAGTCCTGCTTGGCCGCGTCGATCGGGATCTGCTCGCCGGCCTTGTAGCGCTCGGCGAGCTTGGGCCCGGCCTTGCGCAGCGCGCGGTAGGCCTCGACGTAGCGGTTCACCTGCTCGTCGGTGAGCGCGTTCTCGTTGGCGCCGGCCGCGGGGTCGCCCTTCGAGGTGCAGGACGGCAGGGTTGCGAGCAGCAGCAGCGCCAGGGACAGCCGCGAGAGCATGAGGCCTCCGGTTCGAACTCCATCGTGGGCGGCTGCGGGGTCCGGCGCAACGAGCGGCCGAGCGGAACGGCGGCGGAGGCCGCGGTGTCCAACCTCGTCCGCGGTACACTCGCTCTCGGGAGGGTTGACCATGCGTGCAGCCACTGCAGCACTGATCGTGTCCTCGCTGTTCCTCGCGGCGCCGGCGCTCGCGACGACCTGGATGGGCGACGAAGTCGAGTGTCCCGTCTGCAAGAGCAAGAACGCCTTCAAGGGCATCGGCAGCTACGGCTCGTACGTCTACCGCTGGCCGTCGAAGTGCCAGTACGTGTACTGGCCCTTCACCGACGACCCGTCGGTCTACAGCTGCTCGCATTGCCGCTACACGGCCTTCATTTCCGACTTCGGCGCGCTGCCCGCCGACAAGGTGGACGCCGTCAAGAAGGCGCTCGAGGGCACGGCGCTGCCGGAGGCCACCGAGTACTCGCGCATCCCCATGACCGCCCGGCTGGAGGTGGCCGAGAAGGTCTACCAGGCTATCGGCCAGGACGACCTGAAGTGGTCGCGGTTCTACCGGGTCCTCGCCTACCACTACGGGCAGGACGGGGAGGACGCCAAGGCCTCCGCGGCGCGCCGCAAGGCCCTCGCCGCCGCCCAGCGGGCCGCTGCCTTGCCCGAGAACGCGGGGATCAAGAAGGAGCTGCTGGTCATCACCGGGGCGATGCGGATGTTCCTGGGCGAGTCCGAGGCCGCCGCCGGCGACTTCGACGCGGCCGCCAAGCTGAAGATCGCGCTGAAGGACCCGGAGGAGTCCGAGGGCTTCGACGGATACCTCACGACGCTCATCGAAGAGCTGCGCAAGGGGCTCCCGCCGGCGCAGGTCAGCCGCAAGGACGACCGCTGCGAGCCCGTCTGCTCGCCGGAGTGCTGGAAGCGCCCCGCGCTGGCGCCGTGGCAGAAGCTGGAGCGCGGGCTGCTGATGAAGGATGCGGGCGAGCTGGGCATGGAGCGCTACCGCAAGTGCCCGCGCGACGTTCCCCCGGGCGCCTCGTCGTTCTGCACGCCCCGGCACGAGTCGGCCCCGGCGCTCAAGCCGTCGCGGCGCTGGACCACCATCGCCGACGTGGTGAAGCAGCACGGGCCGGCCACGGCGGTGGAGATCGCCGAGGGCGGCAAGGCGAAGCGCTTCTTCTGGGGCCCCATCTACCTCGTCGCCAAGGACGAGAAGTCGGTGCCCGAGGCGCAGGGCGTCGACGCCATCCTCATGGCCGATGACCGCAAGGAGGAGAACAAGATCAACGGCGCGGTCTATGCGCGCCTGGGCGCGACCGGGCCCGCGGCGGTGGAGGTCCGGGGCACGCCGGCCGGCGCCCGCATCGAGCTGACCGACGAGGGGCCGGAGCCGAAGGAAGCGAAGGTCCCGGGGCGCATCGAGGGGCTCGCGACCAAGACCTACAAGCTGCTGGTGGAGGCGCCCGGCCATCACCGCTTCGAGACCGAGGTCTTCGCCGAGCCCGGCTTCGTGGCGCGCTTCGACGTCGAGCTCAAGGCGAACCAGCCGTGGGAGGCCGTGGTGGCCGACCACTTCGCGCTCTCGCTGGAGGCGCTGCGTCGCAAGGCGTTCGACCGGTGCGGCTCCTGCTTCGACGGCGAGCGCTTCGAGATCGCGCCGATCCTCCCTGCCGGCAAGTCGACCAAGGTGCGCGAGATGGTGACCCGGAACGGCCCGGCGGTCGTGGAGGACGGCCTCTACGAGAAGAAGCCGGTGAAGCGCTTCTTCTGGGGCCCGGCCTTCGTCGTCGCCGCGGGCATGGACGCGGTGCCCGTCGCCGGAGGCGTGGACTTCCTGCTCGACAAGCTCCTGCGCCGCGGGTTCGAGACGGCCGAGGTGCGCAGCGCGACCTACAAGGTACGGCCCGATGCGAAGCCCTCGTCGACGACCGGCGGGCTCGAGGTCACCTGCAGCCTGCCCGAGGCCGAGGTCACCGCGACCGGCCCGACGGGGAAGATGCTCAAGGGCAAGACTCCCTGGAAGGGCGCCGCCCTGCCAGCGGGCGAATACGAAATCCAGGTGAGCAAGCCCGGTCACTCGGAGTTCAAGACGAAGGTCCTGGTGGAGCCAGGCTTCGACACCTCGGTCAATGCGTACCTCTACTCCACCAAGGACGGCTGAGGCCGGCCTCGCAACCAGCCGAAGTTGCCGGGCTTTTCGGAGATCCTCCGGACGGTCGCCGGCAAGCGCCTGATTTTCCTGAGGTTCGCAAAACCGGCCCGCATCGATCACATGGGTCGCGCCGCCCGCCTGCCCCTGGCCGAGGCAACTGGCCCGCCATCCGCCGCGATGATTCCCCAGGATGCGCGCCGCCCGCCTCATCGCCCAACTGCTGCTGCTGGCCGCCGGGCCGGTGGTGTTCGGCGTGGGCTGCACCGGCGAGGTGCTGCTCGCCGACGAGTGCTACGCGGATCCGTCCGGCGAGGCCTGCTCTCCCGCTGATCCGTGCGCGGCCATCGATTGCGGCGCCCATGGCCGCTGCGCCGTCGGCACCGCGGGAGCGGCGAGCTGCGAATGCGACTTCGGCTTCGAGCCGGTGGGCGGGTCCTGCCAGGCCGTCGATCCATGCGAGGCCATCGACTGCGGCAGCCAGGGGACCTGCATCGCCACGTCCGGCCAGGCGGCCTGCCAATGTGCTTCGGGCTTTGAGACCAGCGGCCTGTCGTGCGTCGCGGTCGACCCGTGCAAGTCGGTCGACTGCGGCGTGCACGGAACCTGCTCGGTGGTCTCGGGCGCGGCGGCGTGTGCGTGCGATTCCGGCTTCGAGCCCAGCGGGCTCAGCTGCGTCCCGGTCGATCCCTGCAAGGCGATCGCGTGCGGCGTCGGGGCGCACTGCGCGGCCGGGACCTGCGCCTGCGACGCGGGCCAGTCCGGCGATCCGCAGGTCGAGTGCAAGGCGCCGACGAGCCGCGAGCTGCAGGTGCGCCAGAAGCTCGTGGACATCGCCCACGCGGAGCTGGGCATGTGCGAGGGCACCAACCAACGCCCGTACATGGAGCGGCAGCCGGGGCTGTGGTGCTACGACTTCGTCGAGTGGGTGCACACGTCGGCGAACGAGGGCCTGGGCCAGCCGCTGTACCTGCCGCGGCGCGATCCCCAGTCGCTGCCCGGCTGGCGGCCCAAGGCCGGCGACCTCATCAAGTACACCTACCAGCACTACGCCATGGTCAAGGCGGTCGACGGCGACCTCGTCTACACCGTCGAGGGCAACGTGAACGGGTGTGTCATGGAGCGAGCCACGAGCTACGCGGACGTCGAGTACTACGGCACGCTCGAGGCCTCGTTCCCGTAGGAGTGGCCGCTTCCGTGCTGGCTTCCGTGCTGGCTTCCGTGCTGGCCTCCGTGCCGGCTTCCGTACTGGCGGATTGAACCTGGGAAGCAGGCGCGGAGGCCTGCCACTACTGGCGTGTCGACTCCAGGAACGCGCGGAACCGCTCCGGCGCCTCGAACAGGTTGAGGTGACCGGCCTGGTCCACGATCTCCAGCCGCTTGGCCGGTGCCTGGAGCGCGGCGAACCAGCCCTCGATCTGCGCGAGGTCGGTGATGTGGTCGGTCCTGCCAGCGAAGACGAAGACGGGGACGTCCAGCCGCGGCACGTCGCGCGCGAAGTCGATGCGGCGTCCCAGCTCCGGCCAGATCAGCTCCATCGAGCGCGCCATGCCCTTGGTGAAGCGCAGCTTGGCGCGCAACGGGTAGCTCCCGCAGGTCAGGATGCTCAGGGCCCAGCGCATGAGGAAGCGCGGGTCCGCGCTGACGCCGCCGAAGGTGCCCAGCCAGCGCCGCTGCACCTCGACCCCGGACACGCCGACGGCGTACGCGCCTTGGGCCGGCCGCCCCAGCGTCTCCAGCGCCGCGACCGCCTTGGAGTGGCCGCGGCGCCGCGCCTCGGCGAGCGTCCAGTCGTAGCTGCGCTCCTCCTGCAGCGCCCAGTTCACGACCTGCGCAGTGCCGACGTAGGCGGCGAGGCGCTCCGGGGCGCGCTGAGCGAGGAGAACGCCCAGGACCGTGCCGAAGGAGTGGCCGACGACGGTGACCTTCTCGCGGCCGGTCTCGCGGCAGAGCCAGCCGACCAGCTCGTTGGCGTCGTCCACCAAGCGGTCGAGGCTCAGCGTGGAGGCGGTCTCGTCGCCGCGGAACGAGCGCCCGGCGCCGCGCTGGTCCCAGTCGACGACGAGCCAGTCCTGCTCGAGCGAGCGCAGGTACTTGCGGCGCGGTCCGTACTCCGCGCCGCCGGGGCCGCCGTGGAGGAAGAGCAGCACCGGCGCCGAAGCGCTCTGCGGCCCGCGCACGGAGATCCACTGCGGCACTCCGCCGATCGCGATTTCACGCCAGCCCGTTTCGATGGCACACCTCCCGGGTAGAGCCCGGCCTTCGCGCCGGGCGCGCCCACGTGCATATCGCGTCAGGACCCTTGGGTCGCCTGGGTCGGTCGGTCGTGGTGGTCGCCGAGGACGCCCGACCACTGCCACTCCCGCCACGGAGGGCGGGGCTCTACCCACCTCCAACGGCCGCGGCTACAGGCAGATCTTCACCTGGTTGCGCCCGTTGGCCTTGGCCTCGTACAGCGCGGCGTCGGTCCGGCGGATGAGCGTCTCCATCGTGTCGTCGGCCACCAGGTGCGTGACGCCGACGCTCACGGTGACCGGGATGGACGGCGCGCCGCTCTCGTCGACCGGCGTGCGGTGGGCGGCGATGCGCTCGAGCAACCGCACGGTGATGGCGTTGGCCTCCTTGGCCCCGGCCTCCACGAAGAGCATGCCGAACTCGTCGCCGCCGTAGCGGGCCACCACGTCGGTCGCGCGCACGGTGGCCTGCACCAGGTTCCCCAGCTGCGCGAGCACCACGTCGCCCACCTGGTGGCCGTGGGTGTCGTTGATGGCCTTGAAGTGGTCGACGTCGAGCAGGCCCAGCGCCAGCCCGCACTTGTAGCGGCGGCAGCGGGCGATCTCCTGGTTGAGGCGGACCTTGAAGTACTTGTGGTTGTAGCAGCGCGTCAGCCCGTCGCGGATGGCCATGTCGCGCAGCGCGGAGAGCCGCTGCAGGTGCGAGCGCACCCGGGCCACCAGCTCCTGCGGCTCGAACGGCTTGGCGATGTAGTCGTTGCCGCCCGCCTCCAGGCCGGCCACGCGCTGGTCCACGTCGCCCTTGCGGGTGACGAAGATGATGGGCGTCAGCTGCATCGCCGGGTGGGCGCGCACGCGCCGGCACAGGTCGAAGCCGTCGATGCCGGGCATCACCACGTCGAGGACGATGAGGTCGGGCAGCTCGGCGGCGATGGCGTCCAGGGCCTTGTTGGCGTCGGTGCAGTAGCTGCTCATGAAGCCCGCCGAGCGCAGGCAGGTGTCGATGAGGTTGGCGCTGAACGGGTCGTCGTCGACGACGAGGATCTTGGAGAGGACGCGCTCCTCGCCGATGCCGGGCTGCACCAGCCCCTGCTCGCTGAGCATCGCGGTGGGCGGCGTCGGGACGGTCTTGAAGGACTCCAGCACCGAGGCGACGCCGGCCATCCCGTCGCGCACGAGTGGCAGCACCGGCGCGGCCGAGGCGCCCTGCGGGATCAGCTCGCAGGCCTGCTCGCAGACGGCGGCCAAATGGCCCAGCAGCGCCAGGTCGGCGGCGTAGGAGGTCCCGGCGATCTTGTGGAAGAAGTCCCGGATGCCCATCAGCGCCGAGCGCGAGTCGGGCCGGACCAGCAGCTCGTCGAAGTGCTGGCGGGCCTTCTGGTGCGTCGCCTCGAGCTCGCGCAGGAAGATCAGCTTGAGTTCCCACGCCTTGTCCGCCGGGATGGCTGTAGGCATGGCTCCATCTTGCCATTGCGCTGGGCCCAGGGTCTGCCCGGCCTCGCCCGACGAGCGCCCCGCGACCCGCTGCTATGCTCTGGCCCCCGAGGAACCATGGGACCGACGCCCCAGGAAGAGAACGCCGCTCCCGTCTCCCGCGCGGCCGCGCTGGCACCGGCGGCGGTCGCGGCGGTGGCGATCGCCGCGCTGCTGGGCGACGCCTGCTGGGGCGCCACGGTCTACGCCTTCCGGGACATGCACCGCGTCTACCTGCCCGCCCGGCGCTTCCTGGCCGAGCACCTGGCGCGCCTGGAGTGGCCGGAGTGGTACCCGTACGACGGGCTGGGCGCGCCGCTGGCCGGCCACGTGGTGACCGGCATCTTCCACCCGACCGCGCTCCTGCACGCGGTGCTCCCGCGCGTGCTCGCCTTCAACTTCTCGGTCGCGCTCGCGCATGCCCTGGCGATCCTCGGGACCTGGCTCCTCTTGCGGCGCTGGGGCGCGGGGCGTGCGGCCAGCCTCGCCGGGGCGCTGGCGTACGGCCTGTGCGGCTACCTGGTGAGCATGGACGGCAACCTGCCGTACCTCCTGGCCGCCTCGGCGGCGCCGCTGTTCCTGTGGGGGCTGGAGGTGGGCTCGGCGGCGGGAGTCGCGTGCGCGGCGGGAGCGCTGGCGAGCGCGGCGCTGGCGAGCGACCCGCAGGCGGCGTTCACGATGGCGGCGCTGGGCCTGGCCGCGGCGCTCTTCCCGGCGGAGGGCGAGACGCGTCTGCGGCGCCTCGGGGCGCTCGCGCTCGCCTGCGCGCTGGGCGGATTGCTCTCGGCGGTGCAGGTGCTGCCGGCGCTCTCGGCGCACGCGGAGCTGGGCCTCTCCGCCGCGGGGTTCGAGCAGGCGCAGCAGTTCTCGCTCAACCCGCTGCGCCTCCTCGACCTCATCGCGCCCCAGCCGTTCGCCACGGCGCTGGGGCCGCGGCCGGTGGCGCTCTTCGACCTCGGAGGCCTCGGCTCGCTGTGGGCCGACAGCCTGTTCGTCGGTGCGCCGGTGCTGGCGCTGGCGGTGGCCGCGCCGATCTCCCTGCCGCGCCGCCGGGAGGTCTGGCTGCTGGTGGCGGTGGTGCTCCTCGGGTCCCTCGTCGCCCTGGGCTCGCACACGCCCCTCTACGGCCTGCTGCAGAGGTGGGTGCCGCTGTGGCGCGGCTTCCGCTACCCGGAGAAGGCCATGGCGTTCGTCTCGTTCGCGCTCTGTGCGCTGGCGGGGCTGGGCGGCCAGGCGGCGCTGGAGTCGAAGCGGGCGCGCCTGGCGACGGCGGGCGGCGTGGTCATCTGCGTCGCGGCAGCGCTCGTCGGAGCGCGGGCGGGGCTGGGCGACGCCGCGGGGTCGGCCGGGTCGGCGCTGTTGTGGATCGCCGGGGCGGGCGAGGCGGCGCGGTCGGAGTTGGGCACGCTGATGCCCGGCCTCGCGCGCCAGTGCTTCGCCGGGGCGATGCTGGCGGCGGCGGCGCTCGTGCTGCCGCTCCAGCTCTCCCTGCGGCCCGCCGTCGCCGCGGCGGCGCTCGTGGCGGTCGTCGGCGGCACGGCGCTCGTCGGCAACCACGACCTCTCGCGCGGCTACCGCGTCGAGCCCGGACTCGTCTTCACCGCGCCCGCGGTCGCCCGGGAGATGGCCCAGAAGCCGGGGCGCGCGCGCTACCTCGCCGACGACCCCGCGGGGTGCCCGACCGGGCCGCTCAAAGATCGGAGGGACCGCACGCGGGCCTGGACGCGGCTCGACACCTCGGGGCTGGTCGCCGGAAAGGGCGCGGAGTTCGGGCTGGAGGGCATCGTCCCGTACCTGCCGCTGACGGCGGCGGGCCGGGCGGGGATGGCCTACGAGCAGCTGCCGGACCACGTGCTCCTGCGTGCGTTCGGGGTTCGCCACCACGTCGAGCGCGTCGCTGGCGCCCGCGGGATCGACGACTGCTTCCGCCTGAGCGAGGTGCCCGGCGTCGGCGAGCGCGTGAGGCTGGTGCAGGCCATCCCGGTCGCGAGCGCGCAGGAGGCGATCGAACGGGCCAGGGCGCCGGGGTTCGATCCCGTGCTGCAGGCCGCGGTGGAGGCCCAGGGGCTCGCGACGGACGCGCCCAGCGAATCCGGCGTGGAGGTCGTCCGCTACGAAGAGAACGCGCTGGCCGTGGAGGCCTGGTCGAAGACCCCGTGCGCGCTCTTCGTCGCCGACCGGTTCGCGCCGGGCTGGACGGCGACGCTGGACGGGGCCGAGGTGCCGATCTTCGCGGCGGATGCCGCCGCGCGGGCCGTGGCGCTGCCGGCCGGGCGCCACCGGGTGGAGATGCGCTACCGGGCGCCGGGCCTGCGGGCGGGGGCCCTGCTGTCGGGGCTGGGGGTGGGCATGACCGTGGCGCTGGGGGTTCGTCGTCGCCGCCGCCCCACCCCCGCCTCCCCGTCGCGGCAGGGTTGAACGGATCGAAGCCAGGTGCACTCGAGGCTCCGGTGAGGAGCCCGTTGGTTGCCTTTGGCGATCTTCTCGCCGACACGGGAATGGGTTCGTGTCGGGCAGGGGAGGGGCAGTAGCCCTGAATTGGGCAACCGCCCGCGTCTGTGCTTCCATCGCCGCATGTCCGCCGGGCAGACCGAGCCGCCAGCCGCCGAACCGCGAATCCCGCGTGCCTGGCTCCTCGGGGCCGGGCTGGTCGCCCTCGCTGGCGTCCTGGCGCGCTGGCGGGCAGCGCAGGGCGAGCTCTGGCTCGACGAGATCTGGTCGGTGCACCTGGCGATGGAGGCCGAGACGCCGCTCGGGGTCTTCACCCGCCTGCACCACGACAACAACCACCACCTCAACACGCTCTGGTTCATGCTCCTGGGCGACGGCCACCGGTCGCTGCTGCACCGCATCCCGGCGCTGCTGGCCAGCCTCGGCGCGGTGGCGCTGGTGGCGCGCGGCCCCATCCCCGGCGGTGCGGCGGCGCGGCCCCTCGCGGTGGTCGCCTTCTCCTGGTCCTGGTTCCTGGTGCATTACGGCTCGGAGGGCCGCGGCTACGCGCTGCTGATGCTCTTCGCCCTGGCCGCCTACCAGGCGCTCGAGCGGCTCCTCGCGACGGGGCGGAGGAAGTGGGCGGTCGCCTTCGCGGTCGCGGGGCTGCTGGCGCTGCTCTCGCACCTGACCTTCGCCTTCGTCCTCGCCGGGCTCTATGCCTGGGCCGGCCTGGCGCTGCTGCGCGGTCGCGGGCAGGCCCCGGCCGCTTCAGCGCTCCGGTCGCCGGCGACGCTGGCCCTGCTGGCGCTGCCAGGCGCGGGCCTCGTCGCGATCTGGGCCGTCGACGTGCGGCACCTGCTCATCGGCGGCGGGCCCGACTACGCGGTGCTGGAGGTGCTGCGCGAGCTGGGCCGGACCGCCTTCGCGGTGCCCGAGGGGCCGGCCGTGCTGCTGCTGATCGCGCTCGTCGCAGCCATGGTCTTCGAGGTCGCGGCGATGGCCCGCGCGCGCGAGCCGCAGTGGGCCTTCTGGGCGGTGGCGCTGGTCCTGGCGCCGGCGGTGCTGCTCACCGTCCGCCGTCCGGTCTTCCTCGCCGCGCGCTACTTCTCGTTCGCGGTCCCGTTCGTGCTGCTGCTGGTCTCGGCGTTCCTCGCGCGCTGCGTCCGCTCCGGGCGCATCGGACGCGTCGCGGTGGCGCTGCTCACGCTCTCGTTCGTCGTCGCGAGCACCGGGCCCATCGCGCGGCTCATGGTCGACGGGCGCGGCCACTACCGCGAAGCCATCGCCTTCCTGGCGGCGAACACCGCCGGCCCGGTCATCTCGGTGGGCGGCGACAACGACTTCCGCGACTCGACGGTGCTCCACTACTACGAGAACGCGGCCGCGCCGAAGGAGGTCGACTACGTGACCGCCGGGCACTGGACCGCGACCGCGCCGTGCTGGCTGCTGCGGCACCAGGCGGCGCTGGGCGTGCGGTCGCCGCAGGCGCTCTCGGGAGTCAACGGGCGGATGTACGTGCTCGCCGGGGTCTTCCCGTACGCCGGCGTCTCCGGCTGGGCGTGGGAGGTCTACCGGCTGGCCGAGGGTGATTCGACGCCCGTGGCGGCCGCCGTGGTGAGCGAGACCGCAACGCCCTGAGCGCAGCCGGCGCCGGACTTTCGCTGGACTTCCCTCAGGCGGCGACGACAGCGACCCGCGCACCTTCGACTACCGCGACTCGCTCAACGGCTGCCAGCACCAGGCGCTGCCGGAAGGTGGACGTCCGCGTGAATCAGGCGGGATCGACCGCGGTCCTCAGCGACAGGGCGGGTACGGCGGTCGCCGCCACGACCCGCAGCTTCACGCCGTAGCGGGGTGAGAACCGACGGGCGGGCGAACGAGTCGTCTCGTTCGCCCGCCCTTGATCTGATCTGCAGGAGTGCGGTCAGTCGTGGCAGCCGGACACCAGCCGGGCAGCCTTGGCGCAGCACTGCGCCGACTTCTCGGGGGTCGAGCAGCAGCACTTCTTCTTGGTCAGCAGCTTCATTGCTTGGACTCCTTGAGCGACTTCTTCAGCCGCTGGTTCAGGTCCTTCGCGGACTCGCAATCCGCACAGGCCGCCTTCTTGTCGTGCTCCTTGCTGCTGCAAGTCGCGAGGCAGTGGTCGAGGGACTGAACCAGGAGCTGCAGGTCATGCTTGGAAAGCGTGACATCCATCGGGGCACCCTCCACGTGAACGGCTGCCACAGGATACCCCTGCATCGACCACGTCCCGGTTACTGCATCCCGATGAAGAGCATGCCCTTGCTCAGCATGACCGCGCCGAATCCGACGAGCAGAAGGCCGGATGCCCAGCGGATGGCGACGGGGTGGGACGAGAGAGCGCGGACCCGTTGGCGGACCGCCTGGGAGCCGTAGCCCACTGCGAGCATCGGGACGGCGAAGCCGAGCGAGTACACGAGCAGGAGGGCGATGCCCGTCGCCAGCGTGCCCTCGGCGGCCACCAAGGCGAGCACGCTCGAGAGCATCGGCCCGACGCAGGGAATCCAGACGAGTCCGAGGCTCAGCCCCATCAGGAGTCCGGACCAGCGGCCGCGGCTCGTCGACTCGAAGCGTTGGATCCACGTGAGGTGCTTGAAGAGATTCACGTCGGCGAGCAGGAGCACGCCGAAGAGGACGACCACCGCGCCGGCCACCTTCTCGAGCGCCGGGAGGACGGAGGCCACTGCGCCGCCGAAGAGGCTGGTGACCACGCCCATCGTCACGAAGCTGGCGGCGATCCCCACGACGATGAGGGCGGGGCGCGACCGATGCTCCTCTGCGGTGCCGGTGACGATGATGGGCACCACCGGGAGAACGCACGGGCTGGCCACGCTGGCGAGACCGGCGCCGAAGGACAGCGCGACCGCCGAGAGGCCCAGGTCCATGGCGGCCTACCGCGCGATCAGGCGCCGGATCGAATCGGGGTTCTGGATGCCGGGCGTCGCACGCTTCAATTCGTTTCCGGCGCCGTCGGTGATGACCAGCATCGGGAGGGAGCGGATGCCGAACTGCTCGAACTTCGCGAGGTCGCCGTCCTGGGTCGTCTTGTAGCGGACGACCTCGACCTTGCCCTTGAGCTCGGTCGTCATGTCCTGGAGGACCTGGTCCTGCATCTGGCAGGGCCGGCCGTTGGGGTTCATGAAGAAGACGAGGCGGGGGAGCGCTCCGGCCGCAGTTGCGCTCGGCGGGTCGGAAGGCTTTGGCGCCGGGGGTTGGGCGGCTTCGCCGCGGGCACACGCACCGGCGAGCAGGGCGAGGAGGGCAAGCAGGGACGTCGTCGACTGATTCATGGGCTTTCTCCCGAGGCGGACTCCGCCGACCCGTTGGGAGCCCGGCCGAAGCGAATGGGTTCACGCCAGCGTTCGCAGGCGCACCCGGGAGCACCGGGGACGGCCGAGGGGAGCCCTCGAGGCCGCCGGAGCGCACGAAGGGGATGGTGGTCGAGGACCCGGTCCTTGACGACCAGGGTCGTCACCGGCGCGCTGCACTCCTCTTGGAGAACGAGGTCGTGGCCGATGCAGAGGCCCACCTGCGCCACCAGATCGACCTTGCGGCCGTTCGGCAGGCGCGCCTGCGCCACGGGGTTGCAGATCGCGGCGAAGCGCTCAGGGTGGGCGTTCGGAAGGCCAAGCTCCAAGTAGTCGATCGCGCCGATCCTGCAGCAGACGAGCTCTGTGGTGAGGCCCGCGGCCTCGAGCTGCCGCGTCAGCTCCTGGGCCTCCATCTGGAGCGTGACGCAGTAGGCAATGGCGATGCGCTGCATCCGGCGGCCCTGCGCGAAGAAGATGAGCTTCGGCGGCTCTCGAGCAGGGCACTTCAGGGCGTCGTCGAGGCTCCATGGAGCCCGAGCAGCGCGTCGATCCGCCGCTTGTCGAACCCGACGACGACGTGGCCGTCGATGTCCAGCTGGGGGACGCCCTGCTGGCCGCTCCGGGCCACCATCCGCTGCGCGGCGCCGGGGTCCCTCGAGACGTTGATCTCCTCGAACGCGACCCCGTGCTGCTTCAGGTAGGTCTTCACCTTGACGCACCAGGGGCAGGAGCTCGTCGCGTAAACGAGGACGCGGTGGGCGGGCCGCGCGGCCTTCTCCGCGGTCTGGCGGCTGGCTCCGCCGGCGAGGGCCTGGGCGTAGAACGCCGAAGTCTGCGGGCCGACGATCTTCTGGAGAACGCGGGTGCCATCGAGCTTGAGGACGGCCGGGACGACATCGACCCCGAGCCCGGAGGCGAGATCGCGATTCTTCTCGAGGTCGACGAGATAGGACGCGAGGTCCTCGTGCTCGGCGCAAAACCGCTCGAACTCGGGCTGGGCCTGTAGCGCCACCTCCGACGAGCCGGCGAAGAAGCCGACGATGGCCTCGTCGTGGCCGGTGTTCACGGCGGCGAGGAGTGACTGCGAGTCGTGGATGCGAACGAGTGACATGGAGGCCTCCTGGTGACGCACCATACGAGCCTGCGTCCTCCCGGGAGGTTCGGCGGGTGGAGGCTCGCTTACGGACGAACGGGAGGGCTCGGGTGCGAGAGGGGAGCGGGGGTGCCGGGTCCGTCGGCCTGAACCTTCCGCGCAGCCGAATGGCCGAGCACGAGCACCGCGACGCCCGCGAGGAAGATGGCGAGCGAGATCGCCTGGCTGGTGGAGAGGATCCAGGGGTCGATGCTCGGGTAGCGGAAGAGGAAGCCGCGGATGTCGTCGCCGCGGAAGAACTCGACGCTGGTCCTTACTCCTCCGACTTCATCGATGGCCTCGCGTCTCGGTGGTCGGAGGTCTTCGCTGTCACCCGGAACGCTGCGATCGATGTGGCGGACGGCGCGGCGGTGGCGGCGCGGGAAGCAGGCTCAGGCGCGCACCAACGTGGAGAAGGCGCGGCGGGCTTTGCGCTCAGCCAGGGCGCGGGTCGCCCGCGGCGCCCTGAGCTCCCGTGCCAGACTGTCGGTGAACTCCTTGCCAGGAGGGGCTACGCTCCTCTGCTTAGGAGGGTCCCATGCGTCGCCTTTCGGTCCTCGTAGCCGTGGGTGCGTTCGCCGCCTGCTATGAGCCGGTAGGGACGCCGGAGATGGATGCGCCGGCAGCCAGGAGATCTGCGACGACGGCGCGGACAACGACTGCGACGGGATGACCGACTGCGCCGACCCGGAGTGCGCCGCGTCCCCGAGCTGCCCCTGAGCCAAGGACCGCGCACGCCGCGCGCGACGTTGAAGGGATGGCTCAGCGGCGAAACCTCCGCGGAGCCGAGCCGGAGGCCCCGATACGCGGTCGGTCCGTCGCGGTCGAGGACACCATGGGTGGCTCAAAAGCCGGAGGCCGCGGAGCATCCGCGGCCTCCGTGAATCGAGTCGAAGCAGCCCGGCGGCTCTACTTGCCGCGGTACTCCCAGTGCCAAGGCTCGCGCGGGATGGTGTGGAAGCCGTACTTCGAGGCGTTCTGCTGCAGCCAGTTCTGCCCCGTGCGGTTGACCTTCACGTCCACCGCCAGGCCCCAGCCGTGCTTCGAGGTGCCGGGGGTCGCGGCCAGGCCGCCGTTCTTGTAGAGGCCCTTGCGGCGGGCGCAGTCCACCTGCGCGGCGTACGAGCGGTAGGAGTCGGTCACGCCGATCTTCACGCCGGCCTTCGCCGCGTCGGCCGACATCCGCTTGTACGCGTCGGCGGCGGTGCTGTTCAGGCGGTGCCCACCGCCGATGGACTCGAGCTTGTTGGCGGGGATCCGGCCGTTGCCGTAGGCGCGCAGGTTCGCGGGGACGTTGGAGCGGCCCGCGGTGCTGCTGCGGCGGGTGGCGCGGCTGTTGGAGCCCTCGAAGCGCGAGACGTAGCGCGAGTTGTCGACCGGCTGCTTGTGGGTGGCCTGCGCGGCGTGGCGCGTGGCCCCGCGCGCGGTCGCCCCCGACATCGCAGGCTGGCTCATCCGCGGCGCCTGGAAGGACCTGAAGAAGGAAGAGAAGATGCTGGTCATGGGCGGCTCCGTCGTTGATTCGGTGTGTGTCGACGGGTATTGCAGGCGGCGGGCCAAGCGGTCCTAAGAGGGAAGAGGCGGCCGTGGCCGGGCTCTGACGCCTGTCAGGGTTGACGGGCGGCCGTCAGAACGGGTGTCAAAGAGGTCCAGGGCCTTGTCTGCGGAGTGCTGCTCCGAGGTGCAGGCGCGGAGGCCTGCCTCCACTGGCCTCCGCGCGCTCGCAGTTCTCTCTTCCTTCGAACCCGCTACGGGACGGTGGTCGGCACCTCGTAGAACCGCAGCTGAGCCAGGCGCAGGCCGGCGTTCTGGTAGTTCCAGAAGAAGTCCTGCAGGCGGCTGTCGAAGAGCGGCACGCGGTCGACGATGCCGTCGCCGTTGATGTCCGCGTACACGAACAGCAGCTCCTTCGAGATGTTGGTGAAGCTCGACTTGCCCTTGCTGCGCACGAGCACCGCGGTGAAGAGGCTGCACAGCTCCTCGCCGGTCGCGGGGTCGGTGGCGCAGGTGGTCATCGAGGCGCTGCCGCCGGGCTTGCCGAGCGCGCGGGCCCACACCGAGTAGGTGGTGGTGCCGTCGCCGTCCGGGTCGGGGTTGGGCAGCTGGAACGCCGCCGAGCCGTCGGTGCCGTTGCAGTCCAGGACCGAGAAGGCGCCCTCGGAAAGCAGGATCTTCGAGGTGCCGGTCATCGGCACGAAGATGACGTGCCCGCTGCCGCAGTCGACCTGCGACTTCGGGTTGTCCTGGCCGATGATGTTCAGGTTGAAGTGCGCGCCGTTGGGCATCCCGCTGCTCGCCGCCTGCCCGATCGTGCCGGTGTCCGCCGCAGTGCCGCCACAGCCCGCGAGCGCCATCGCCATCATCGCCGCACCCGTCCACTTCGCCGTCGTCATCGCCTGCGCTCCTGTCGAGTGCTGGTGGCCCCCACGGCCGAGGACGGTTTGCAAGCAGGGGACCAGCGCGCCGCTACTGGGAGCGGTCTGGGACCGCCAGCCGAAACTGAGGATCGCGGGCCTCAATCCCGGCGGAGCGCAGTGGATGGCAGGCCACAGGGACAGGCGCTCGGCGTGCGATGATGTCGCGCACCTTCGGCACCGGGAGGACTTCCGCCATGAGCGCGTCGCTGCACGCCACCACCGAGGCCTGCAAGGGCTGCGGGTTGTGCGTCGAGGTCTGCCCGAACAAGTGCCTGAAGCTCGCCGACGGGAAGGCGAGGACCGACGACCCGCGCGCGCGCCGCTGCATCCACTGCGGCCACTGCGTGCTGGTCTGCCCCAACGGCGCGCTCTCGCTCGAAGGGCTCGCCAGCCGGGACCTGGTGCCGCTCTCGCCCTCGGGCATCGGCTACGAGCAGCTGCTCTCCTTCCTCCACGCCCGCCGCTCGATCCGCAAGTTCAAGGACCAGCCGGTGGAGCGCGCCTCGATCGAGAAGGTCCTCGAGGCGGCCGCGGTGGCGCCGATGGGGATTCCGCCGCACACCACCGAGGTCCTCGTCCTCGACCGGCGCGACGAGCTCGACCACCTGGCCGCCGCCGTGCGCGAAGGCTACGAAGGCCTCCTCAAGGCGTACCGCAACCCGATCGCCCGTCAGATCGTCCGCATTTCGGCGGGGGCGGAGAAGTTCCACGCCATCCGCACGCACGTCCTCGAGATCGCCGAGGATGCCAACGCGCGCTTCCGCGCCACCGGCGAGGACCGCTACACCTACCGCGCTCCGGTCGCGATGCTCTTCCACGCCAACCGCTGGGAGATCGCCTACTGGACCAACGCCGTGCTCGCCGCCACCTACGCCATGCTCGCCGCGCAGTCGCTGGGCCTGGGCGCCATCCTGCTCGACATCGTCGCTCCCATCGTCGACCGCAGCCCCGCGCTCCGCCGGCGCTGGGCCATCCCCAAGGACAACGTGCCCGTCCTCACGCTGATGCTCGGCCACCCGAAGACGAGGTTCGCGCGCGGGCTCAAGCGCAGGCTCAAGGGCGTGCGCTTCGCCGGCGAAGCCACGCCCTGACGCCTACTCCAGCTCCTCTTCGAGGTGCTCGGCCAAGAGCTCCCCGACGAGCGTCTGGAGCGCCGGGTCGCCCAGCTGCGGCCGCGCGCGCTGGAGCGCCGCCCAGGCATCGTCGTCGTCGAGCTCGGCCAGGGCCTTGGCGGCCTTCCTCCGGTTCTCGGCGAGCTCGGATTCGTCGGCGAGCATCGCCTGAAGCGGGTCGACGGCCTCGCTCAGGCCGCAGTCGCCCAGGATCTGCGCGGCGAGGCCACGCAGGGGGTCGTCGCGGTCGCCCAGCATCCCGACCATGGCCTCGATGCCCTGCTCGAGGTCGATGCGCCCAATGCAGTCGAGGGCGACCTCGCGCGCTTCCGTGTTCGGATCCTCGATGGCCTCCAGGAGGACGCTCTTGCCGGTCTCGTCTCCGCCGGAGGCCATCACCGCGGCGGCGAGCATGCGGGTCTGCGCGCTCTCGGTCGGGTCCTCGTAGATCGCCCGCGCCGGCGCGATCATCTCCGGGAACTCGTTGACCAGCAGGGCCGCGAGGCAGGTGTGCCGGTCGTCGCGCGGCGGGAACGGGAAGACCGGGCTGCCCGGACCGCGGACCTGGAGTCGCTCGTAGAGGAGGCGTTGCCCCTTCGGATTGCGCTGCGAGGCCATGCCCAGCGCCGCCTCCAACCGCACCGCGGGGTCGGGGTCGCCCAGCAACGGCTCGAAGAAGCGGTCGATGTCGGGGCCGAAGGCGTCGAGGTTGTTCACGGCCTGCGCAGCCGCGCGGCGCAGCAGCGCACGGGAGTCCGAGGCCAGCGCGCCGACGATCTTCCAGAAGTCGTCCTCCACCTCGTCGAAGTCGGCGAGCTTGGGGAGCTGGATGGCCGCGAAGGCACGGGCTTGCGGGGTCGCGCCGGCCTGCCGGGCCAGCGCGAGGAGCGGCTGGTGCATGGAGCCGACCTGCTCGGGGTCCTTGGCGCGGCTCGCGAGCTCGTCGGCGGCGGAGCGCGCCTTGGCGGCGTCCGGGCTGGAGAGATCGGACAGCAGTGTGGCGACGGTCGTCATCGGGTTCCCCTCCTCTATGGGCTTGGCTGGCGCTTCATCTTGGGCTTCGGCTTTCGAGCCCAGACCAGGCTGAAGTATCCGCCCGCCGGGAGCACCTTGGCCTCGCGGAAGCCCGCGGCGAGCAGCAGGTCGCTCAGCTGGCGGCCCGTGCGCTGGCGGCCCCGCGTCGCGGCGAACATCGTCAGCGAGAACAGCGCGACCGAGAGCGGCCCGCCGTCCTCGTCGAGCAGCATCTCGTGCAGGACCACCGAGCCGCCCGGGGGCAGCGCCCGGAACGCGCGGCAGGCGAGCCGGAGGCAGCGGGCGTCCTCCCAGTCGTGAAAGATGTTCCCGAAGAGGATGGCGTCGTGGCCGGCCGGCCACTCGTCGCGGAACATGTCGAGCGGGGCGAAGCCGACGCGGCCGCCGAGCCGCCTGCGCGCGACGAACGTGTTCGCGGCCCGGCAGACGGCGGGCAAGTCGGCCAGCGTCACCCGCAAACCATGGTGCCGGCGGGCGATGGCGCAGGAGAGCACCCCCGAGCCGCCTGCCACGTCCAGCAGCCGGCGCGCGCGCGGAACCGGCCAGCGCCGCGCGAGCTCGGGGGCGACTCCGGAGGACAGGGCGTCCATTCGCGCCGTCGAGTCCGCGGCATCCGGGAGGTCCTGGCCCTTCTCCCAGGCGGCGATGCGGTCGGCGCGCACCGGGCCTTCGCTGCGAAGCGCGGCGGGGAGCCAGGGGTTCGCATAGGTGCCCGGCCTCGCGCGCGGGAGGCGAGCTCCCGGGACCAGGGCGATCCGGCCGCGGGAGCGGCGGACGAGGCCTTCGGCGACGAGGACAGCGAGGAGGCCGGCCAGGCCGCGCCGGCTCAAGCGCAGCGCACGGCGGACCGCCTCCGGCCGAGCCGGGCCGTGGGCAAGCCGTTCGAGCAGGCCGATGCCCGCGGCGAAGCGCAGCACGTCGGCGCGCAGCGGCGCGAGGGCGCGGTCGAGCCTGGCTCGCTGGAGGGAGGCCATGACGGCGATGATGGCGCGGCAGGGGAGCCTGTGACTAGCCGACAGCCCCCGGAGGCTCCTCGGCACGTGCAGCGGCGCGGACTCCGGGGGGTCGCTATCCTTTGCGGACCCCGTTCCAGTCGCCCGCCCACCGGCGGGGCTGCCAGGAGGTACCCGTGGCCGAGCCGATCCGACTCCACCGCGCGCCGCTGCCGGAGCGCGTCGTCATGGGCGAGTGCTGGGCCCGCGACGGCCTGCAGAACGAGCGGCTGATCGTCCCCACCGACGCCAAGGTGGAGTTGATCACCGGCCTGGTCGAGGCGGGCTTCACCAAGATCGAGGCGACCAGCTTCGCGCACCCCAAGTACCTGCCGCAGTTCGCCGACGCCGAAGAGGTGCTCAAGCGAATCCCGCAGAAGCCGGGGGTCGACTACCGGGCCATCTGCACCACGCTCAAGTCGGTCGAGCGCGCGGTGCGCTGCAAGGAGCAGGGCTACGGGGTGCAGGAGATCGCGATGGTGATCTCCGCCTCCGAGGCGCACAACCGCGCCAACGTGGACATGAGCCACGAGGAGAACCAGGCGCTCTTGGAGAAGATGACCCGCCTCGCGCTGGACAGCGGGCACAAGGTCTTCGGCTGGGTGCTGACGAGCTTCGGCTGCCCCATCGTGGGCGACGTCGAGCCGGCGCAGGCCATCCGGTTGGGCCAGTGGTGGCGGGACATCGGGGCGAGCTACGTCGGCTTCGGCGACACCACCGGCGCGGCCAACCCGCGGCAGGTCAGCGCCTTCTACGAGCAGGTGCTCGCCGCGGGGATGGACCCGGGGATCATCGTGGTGCACTTCCACGACACGCGCGGCTGGGGCATCGCCAACTCACTGACGGCGCTGACCTTCGGCTTGCGCTACTTCGACGGGTCGCTGGGAGCCATCGGCGGGCAGCCCAAGACCGGCTCGGCCGAGTACCACAGGGGCTTCAGCGGCAACACCTGCACCGAGGACCTGGTGGGGATGTTCGAGGAGATGGGCGTCTCCACCGGCATCGACCTCACCAAGATGCTGGCGCTGGGGCACCGGGCGGAGGAGGTGCTCGGGCGACGGCTGCGCAGCAACCTGCTCCACGCCGGGCTCGTGCCGCACCGGGGCGTCGTCTACGACAGGAAGGCTGGGATCTTGGAGAAGAAGTAAAACCTCCCCCCCCGCCCCCTCCAGCGGAGCTGGAGAGGGGAGCCGTTGGTTGCCTTGGCGATCCGGTCGGAGCTACTGGCACCTCGACGTGGCTGCTTGAGGTTGCCGACTTGGCTGGGTCCCGTGACCTGCTGCCTGCGCCGCGGGATCGCCCGCAACGATCAGAGATGGGTCGCAGACTTCGCGCCGCGGGTCAGCCTACGGTCCTGCGGCTTCCGGCCCGCCCGTCGAGGGCGGCGATGTCGCCTCCTCGCCCGGGGCCGGCGTCGGCCTGCCCGCCTCGTCGCCGTGGCGCTCCAGCGCCTCGCGGTCCCATCCGGCTAGGTCCGCGCCCGCCTCGTAAGTCGACTGCAGGAAGTGCAGGAGCGAGGCGCGCGGGGACTCTTCGCGGCGCAGGTCCTCGTACGGGAGCACGAACTCTCGCAGCTGGCGGTGGTACCAGGCCGACCGCGGCCGGGCGATCGCCGACGAGTAACCCCGCGGCTCCGGGGCGAAGTACGAGTAGAACGCCGCCGAGTCCACGCTCCCGCCACCGGGCCAGAAGCCGGCGCTGCTGACCTCGTCGGAGTAAGCCTCGCGCGTCACGTAGTCGGCGCCCGGCCGCGGGGGCGCCCGGCGGCCGGAGAAGCGGGAGACCGCCAAATCGAAGCTGCCCCAGAAGAAGTGCACGGGGCTGCACTTGCCGCGGAACCGGCTGCGGAACTCCTCCAGCACCGAGGCGGCCTGGAGCGTCGCCAACCACCAGCGCCGCACCGCCGCGACGTCGTAGCTGCGGTGCTGGTCGTCCTGGTCGAACGGGATCGCCTCGGGGATCTCCTGCGGGGCGGGGTTGATGGCCACCGGCAGGCACAGCGCGTCGAGCGCGCCCATGACCTCGCCGTAGAATTCGGCGACCGAGCGAGGGTAGAGCGGGACGTGCCGCTGCAGCCCCTCGCTGGTCGCGAGCAGCAGGTCGTGCGACAGGAAGTCGAAGGACGCTTCGACCCAGCGGCCGCTACACGGCATGGCGAGCGTCGTCAGGCCGCGCGCGCCCACGTGCAGGGCCGTGTTCCACCAGTGGTTGACCAGCGGCGTCAGCTCCAGGCGCAACTTCCCGACGATCTGCACCCAGCGGTGGAGCGTCGCATAGGTGTCCTGCCAGGCCGCCAGGGGCGGCATCGCCGGCCAGGCCGGCTCCTGAATTCCCGTCGCCATGTGGTGAAACCCCCAGACGCTCAATATGGAGGGGCCGCGGGGTGGCGGCTTCGGCCTCGCGACGGGTGCGAAAGGGCGGCGCGCCTCGTCGAGCGCGCCCTGCCCGAGAGGTCCGCCTGCAGCCTATTTCCCCGCCTCCAGCTTGACCGCTCGAGCGGGCCGAAGCAGCTCCGGGCTCCTCGGGTCGACGGCGGAGGCGGCGACGCCGGCGAACCGCGCGGCGCGAGTGGATCAGGCCGCCGCGGAGCGACCGGTGCCGTCGCGGCCGACGGCGTTGCGCGGCCTGGGCGACCAGCCCTGGAACGAGAGCAGCAGGTGCGGCGGGACGAAGGCGGCGGCATAGGCGAGCAGCCAGGCCTCGGGGTGCGACGCGAGCAGGAAGGCGAAGAAGCTCGTCGCGGCCACCCTGGCGAGCGTCTCGTGGCGCGGCAGGCCGGCACGACGCGCTCGCACTGCCGCGAAGTAGGCGAGCGAGCAGAGCGCGATCGCGGCCACGCCCCAGACCGGCGCGACAGGGGAGCGGGGGAGCCAGCGCAACAGGCCCCACCAGGAGGCGAGCAGCGTCAGGTGGGTGAAGACGGGGGCGGCGAGGACGACCAGGCCCGACGCGCGCGCAGGCACGCGCTCCAGCACGTACGCGGAGCCGGCGGCGAAGAGGCCCCAGCCGAGGATGCCGACGGGCGGCACGCCGAAGATCCCGGGCTCGTTCCAGGTCCAGAGCCCGGAGGCCACGGCCACCGGCTCGATGAGCGCGGCGTCGAAGACGACCAGCAGCCCGGTCAGCGCCGCCAGGCCCACCGCGCCGCCGCGCCCCTTCAGGAGCAGCCGGGCGATCGCCCTGGCGCTCAAGACCACCGCGGGCCAGATGGTGGCGATGAGCAGCGGCACGTGGTCGACGCGCAGGTGCCAGCCGGGGGCGTACTGGTAGAAGCCGTAGGCGCGGATGCAGGTGTCTTCACCGACGAGCGCGGCGACGATGAGCCAGGCCACCTCGCGCAGCCAGCCCGGCTCGCGCCGGTGCAGGAAGGCGTAGATGCCCAGGATCGCCACGCAGGCCAGTTCGAGGGGCCAGAGCGTCATCGGTCGGCCCGCTCCGGCGGGTTGAGGTGGTCCTTGATCGGGTTCGACATGGCGCTGGCATTCTGGCCGCAGGTCACCGGCTGCGCTAGCGTGCCGAGCCGCATGAGAGACCTCTTCGCCGCCCTGCGCTTCCACATCGTCGCCATCGCGGTGTGCGCCACGGTGCTCTTCGGCGATCTCTTCCGCGACGCGTGGCCGTTCGGCCTGGCGCTGCTGTGCGGCTTCGACTGGTGCCTGGTCAACCTGCTCAACCGGGCCACCGACGTCGAGGAGGATCGGCTCAACGCCATCGCCGCCACCGAGCTGGTCGCCCGGCACGCGAAGGCGATCGTCGCCGGGTGCCTGGTGCTGCTCTTCGGATCGCTGCTCGCCGGTGCGTTCCTGCTGCCCTGGCCGCTGGCGGTGGACCGCGCCGTCTTCCACGCCATCGGGCTGGGCTACAGCTACCGCATCGTCCCCACGCCGAAGGGCTTCAAGCGCTTCAAGGACCTGTACGTCCTCAAGAACTCGATGAGCGCCGTGCTCTTCCTGCTCAGCGTCATCGCCTATCCGCTGCTGGGGCTGGACCAGCCGCTGCGGCTCTCGCCGTGGGCCATCGGCGCGCTGGCGCTCTACTTCTTCCTCTTCGAGCACACCTTCGAAATCATCTACGACCTGCGCGACCTGGAGGGCGACCGCGCGGTGGGCGTGCCGACCTACCCGGTGAAGCACGGCTCGGCGATCTCCGCGCGCATCGTCTACGTGCTCTGCGCGCTCTCGATGGCGGTGCTCCTGGTGGCGCGGCTCTCCGGGGTCATCCTGATGCGCGAGCTGATGCTGATCGTGGCGCCCGCGGCGCAGTGGGCGTTCCTGCGCTGGCGCACGCCGGACAAGGTGACCCGGGCGGACTGCATCGGCATCACCTATGCCGGGGCTGGGACGCTGCTGTTCTACCTGGCGTGCACCTCCGTCTGGATCCGCGCCGGGTTGCCGGTGAACTTCTGATCGATCATCCTCCATCCTCGGGCGACTCCGAGAACCGGGGGCTGAAGGCCCCCGGCTACTGGGTCGAAGCCCTCTGAAGGGGCTGGCCCCCGGCACGAGGCGTCGGAGTCGACGCGCGGATTCTCGATGACCCGCTGCCTTGTTTCGGTTCCGGCGCGATCGAGGCATCGGCAGCACGAGACGGCGTGAACCACTGGCGAGGGCGTCGTCTGCCACGGCGAGGTTCGGGGGCTAGCCCCTTCAGAGGGCTTCTTCGCCCATGTAGCCGGGGGCCTTCAACCCCCGGTCTCCGTTGTGCGGCGTCGGAGTCGATCGCGGATTCTCGGTGACCGGCTGCCTCGTTGCGGCGGTCCCGGCGCGATCGAGGCATCGGCAGCACGAGCGGAGGTGAACCACTGGCGAGGGCATCGTCGCCCACGGCGAGGGTTCGGGGGCCAGCCCCTTCAGAGGGCTTCTTCCCGCATGTAGCCGGGGGCCTTCAGCCCCCGGTCTTCCGCGTGGCCTACGACCGCCGCTTCTTGTCCGGGTCGTTCGCGAGCGACAGCGGCGGGTGGGGGTCCGCCGCGGCGATGTTGTTCCGGCCCGTCTCCTTGACCCGGTACATCGCCATGTCCGCCAGCCGCAGGATGGCCTCCTCGTCCGAGCCGTCGTCCGGGAAGGTCGCCACGCCGAACGAGGCGGTCATGCGCACCGCCAGCCCCGCGGCCTGGAGGAACACGCGCTGGGCCACGGCGTCGCGCAGGCGCGTCGCGCAGGAGACGGCGTGGTCGCGGTCGGTCTCGGGCAGCACGCAGACGAACTCGTCGCCACCGTAGCGGGTGGCGATGTCGATGGAGCGCAGCGTGGCGCGCACCACCTGCCCCACCTCGCGCAGCAGCGCCGAGCCGTACTGGTGCCCGTGCTGGTCGTTGACCTGCTTGAAGCGGTCGAGGTCGAAGAAGATCAGCGACACCGGGTGGCCGAAGCGGCGCGAGCGCGCGATCTCCGCGGTCAGGCACTGCATCAGGTGCCGGCTGTTGAAGAGCCCGGTGTGCTCGTCGATGACGGTCAGCTCCTGCACCTTGCGGAAGTTGCGCGCGTTCTCCAGCGCGATCGCCGCGTAGTCGGCGATGGAGGAGAGCGTCTTCAGGTCCCCGGCGTCGAAGGGCGTCTGCAGCGGGCCGTTGACCAGCTCGATGACCCCCAGCGTGCGCCCCTTCACCTGCAGCGGCACCGCCACCACCGACCGGGTCTTGAAGCGCGTGGCGCCGTCGAAGCGCGAGGCGAACCGCGGCTCCGCCGCCACGTCCGGGACCAGCAGCGGCTGGCCGGACTGCGCCACCCAGCCGGCGATGCCCTCGCCCAGCTCCAGCTTCTGGCCGCGCAGCGAATCGCCGAACGACCCCATCACGATCTCGAAGTTGAGCTGGCGCTCGCTCTCGTCGAGCAGCAGCAGCGAGAAGTTGGACGGGTGCAGCAGCTCGCCCACCTTGTCCATGATCAGCTTGAGCACCTCGGCGATGTCGAGGGTCGAGGTCAGCGCCTTGCCGATCTCGTTGAAGGCCTGCAGCTCGTCGATGGTGCGCTTGAATTCCTTGAGCAGCTCTCGGGCGTCCATGCGGGCCTCTGGGGCGTCGGCGGAAGTTGTAGGTTGTAAGTCGTAAGTCCTAACGCGCTCCCGCGGCAAGCGGGGGCGGGCCTGACCGGGGTCTCCACGTGATCTACATGGCCGCCGCCGCCGCCATCGCCGCCGTCATCCTGGGCCTGTTGGCGCTGCGAGCCTGGCAGGCGCAGCAGGTCCTGAAGATGAAGGCCGGCCCGCTCGGCACCGCGCGGCCCGGGGGGATGGTGAACGTGATGGGCCGGGTCGCGCCCCAGGACGAGGTGCTGACCAGCCCGAGGGCGGGCAAGGAGTGCGTCTACTACCGCACCGTCGTCGAGGTGACCACCCACGGCGACGAGGACCACCCCTCGAGGACGTATGTCCAATCCGCCGAGGAGGATCGGGTCGACTTCGTCATCGAGGACGCCACCGGGCGGGTGAAGGTGCTGGTCGACGGGGCGCACTTCGTCCTGGAGAAGGACCTGGTCGTGGGCGAGAAGGTCGGCGCGGCGCCCCGGGACCACGAGGTCCTCGGCCTCCAGTGGAAGGACCACGACACCCGCTCGATCCGGACCGAGAAGGAGACGTTCATCGAGATCGGCGACCTCGTCCGTGTCATGGGGCGGGCGCACGGCTCGGCGCCACGGACGGACACGGACAACCCGACGATGTACCTGAGCAAGGCCGGCTCGCCGGTCTTCGTCGTCACCGACAAGCCCAAGGGCGAGGTGATGGAGGGCTACTCGAGCCGGTTCCTGGGCTACGCGATCACCGCGGCGCTGATGCTGGGCGTGGCGGCGCTCTGCCTGGGTATCAGCCAGATGCCCACGCCGGAGGAAGACCCGGTCCCGGTCGACCGGACCCTCAAGCCCCTGCAGCGGGTCAAGCGTCCCTCGGCGGACTGACCTTCTTCTGCTCGCCCGGCGCGAAGGCCCGCAGCGCCGCCGCGGCGAGCACCACCGCGCCGCCCGCCAGCGCCCACGGCCCGGGCGTTTCGCCGGTCCCCAAGAGCACCCAGACCGGGTTGAAGACCGGCTCCAGCATCGAGAGCAGGCTCGCCTCGGAGGCCGGCACGCTCTTGAGGCCCTTGGCGAAGAAGATGTACGCGAGCCCCATCTGCACCACGCCCAGCCAGAGCAGGACTCCGAGCGCGGGCAGCGCCTGCGGCCCGGTGAAGGTCTCGGCGAGCGGCCCGGCCGCGAACGGCAGCGCCAGCGCGGCGGCGAGCAGGTTGCCCAGCGTGGTGGAGGGCATGGCGTCGCCCGAGCCGCGCGTGGCGTCGCGGCGCAGCAGCACCACCGTGGCCCCGAAGAACGCGCCGGAGGCGACGCCCAGCAGGTTCCCCGCCGTCGAGCCGGCCTCGACCTTGCCCACGAAGAGCAGCCCCATCCCCGCCAGCGAGAGCGCCACCAGCGACACGTCCCGACGCGACAGCTTCTCGCCCAGGACGAGCGGCGAGAGCAGCAGCACGTAGGCCGGCCCGGTGTACTGCAGGAAGATCGCGTTGGCCGCGGTGGTGAGCTTGGTCGCGGAGACGAAGGTCAGGATCATCAGCGCGTAGACGAGCGCGGTGCTCCAGCGGGCCTGCAGCAGGTTCGGGCGCAGGACGGCGAGGTAGAAGAGCGCGGTGACCGCCGCCCGGCCGCCGGCCACCGCCAGCGCCGGCATCGGCGCCACCTTGATGAACAGGCCCCCCGACGACCAGAGCATCGCCGCCAGCGCGACCAGCAGCGCGCCGCGTAGCCGGGGGTTCGAGGAGGTGGGCCGGGCCGAGTCCATGGGGAGGCCGGGGAGGATAGCGCAGCGGTAGTGGCCGCCCGGGCTGAAATGCGGAGGCCGGGGACACTGGAGGAAGCCTTCTGTCGCCGGGTCGCGCGGAGCCTCGGGACGAGAAAAGCGAAGCCCCTCGCTTGAGTCCTGAAGGAGCTCGCGCTCGTTCCTCGCGTCCGGCCGCGGGGGCGTCGGAGAGAGTGGCCGCAAAGAGGCGCCCAGCGCGTGTCCGTCCGCCCGCGCCACCCCGAAACCCGAGAGGTATCGAGGGGTTGTTTCTGGCGCGTCGCGTGCAACCACCGCGGACATGTCCTTACGGGCCTTGGTGCGCTCCGCGACTCCCTTCGCCGTGCGCCTGGAGTTGAAGCGACTGCGACGGGTGCCCGAGTGGCTCCTGGAGCGCGGTGCGGTCGCTCACGAGCGCGTCCAGCAGGAGGAATCGAGACGGGCCTTCGGCTTCGTCCTCGCGGCCCACCAGAGCCCGCTTCGTCGCGCCGGGACTTGCGACGAGCGCCTCCAGCGCGGAAAAGAGCAGAACGTCGGCGCGGCCATCCGGCGCATCGACGGCCTCTGCCTCCGGCCGAGCCAGGTCTTCTCGTACCACCACGCCGTGGGCCGACCTTCGCGCCTGCGGGGCTTCACCGTTGGCAGCGAGCTTCGAGACGGCGCGCTCGCCGAAGGCGTGGGCGGCGGCTGCTGCCTCGTCGCCAACCTCCTGTACTGGCTCGGCCTCAACGCCGGCCTGCGGGTGGTCGAGCGGCACCGCCACGGCTTCGACCTCTTCCCCGACCAGGACCGGCGCGTGCCCTTCGGCGGCGGCGCGACCGTCTTCTACAACTACGCGGACCTGCGCCTGGAGAACCCATTGCCCCAGCCCGTGCTCCTGCGGCTGTGGATCGAGGACGCCGCGCTCAGGGCGGAGGCGAGGTGCGAGCGAGATCCCGGCTTTCGCGTCGAGGTCTACGAAACCGAGCACCGCTGGTTGCGCGAGGGCGCGCGGTGGATCCGCGAGAACCGCATCCGCCGGCGGATCGTCGGCACCGACGGCGCCGTCTGGACCGAGCACGAGGTCTCTCACAACCGCGGCGTCGTGCTCTACGACCCGCCGTGCCAGGAGGCCCGCTGATGTTGCGCGCGATGGCGAAAGGGGCTGGGCTGCTGGCCTGCGGGCGCATCCCTGGAGGCGCGGGGCTCTATCGAAGGATCACCCGCGATTGGCTGGGGTCGCAGGCCTCGCACGTGGACAAGCTCCAGCGCGTCCTGCCGGGCTACGCCGCGGTCTGGCGCGAGCGCTGCGGGGTCACGCTCGAAGCCGCGGACGTCTGGGTCCACGAGGCGGGCTGGACGCCGTTCTCGGGCTTCGCCATCTACCTGCTCACCGGGAAGGGCGGGGTGCTCACCAACGGCGAGGTCGAGCTCCACGACCGCTACCTGACCAAGGCGGTGAACGGCGTCCTGGCCGCTCGCTGGCCGGAGGGGCTCGTGACCAACGAGCGCCGCCGCCGGATCGAAGCGCTGCGCTGGGAGAAGGGCTCCCACGAGGCGCTGGAGGCCGTGGGGACGCGTCTGATCGAGGAGGTGAGGCCGGGGCGAATCCCGCTGGCCGACGCGTCGATCGACCTGGTCCACTCCGGCGGAGCGCTCGAGCACCTCTCGCCGGAGGAGCTGGACCGATTCCTCGCCGAGAGCCGGCGGATCCTCAGGCCGGGCGGCGTGGCCTCTCACGTCTTCGACCACCGCGATCACCTGTACCACGCAGACAAGCGCTGGCCGTTCCTCGCCCATCAAGCCTGGCCCGACCCGGTCTACCGGGCGCTCTTCGGGCACTCGCTGATGTTCCACAGCCGGTTGCTGCCGGAGGAGATCTGCCGGCGCTTCGAGGCTGCGGGCTTCGAGCGGATCGTCGTGCGCCGACTGGTGATGCCCGAGGGCCGCTATGCCACGGAAGAAGAGGTGGTGAGGGCCAAGCGGGGGCTGCCGGAGAGGCTCAACGCCTGGCGGAGGGAGCCGCTGTCGGAGCTCGATTTGCGGACGGCGGCAGCGCATTACCTCTTCCGGGCGAAGTGACCGAAGGTCGAACCGAATCCGGAATCGAGACGTCCACGCGCCGAGACCGGGGGCTGAAAAGCCCCCGGCTACTCGCTCGAAGCCCACTGAAAGTGGGCTGGCCCCCGAGCGATAGCCGTGGAGAAAGCTCCGCCCAGGTGGCCTGCCACCGCAGGCATCGACCACGCCCAAACACGTGACGGTCGTCCACGAGCCTGGCAGCGACTCCACGGCCGCGCGCCGGGGGCCAGTCCGCTTCAGCGGACTTGGTGCCAGTAGCCGGGGGCTTTTCAGCCCCCGGTCTCCGGTCTCGGGTCCCCGGTCTCGGGTCCCCGGTCTCCTGGCGAACCTTCGGAGTTTCCCCTCGACGCGCTTCGGACGACCCGACGGACTCGTTCAGCTCCGTGCCCGCGGCTCGAGCACCGCGCCCGCGAGCGCCTCCCGCGCGAGCTCCTCGAGCGACCTCCCCGCGCTCGCCCGGCACACCGCCGCGCGCACCTTCCGCGCCTCCGCGTCGATGGCCGCCAGGTGCGCCGCCAGCCGTCGCCGGTAGCGCGCCAGCACGTCCCACGACAGCAGCCGGTCCAGTGCCTCGTCCGTCTCGCTGTCGACCAGCCGCGCGCCGTCGCCGCCGGAGGGCTCCTCGTCCTCGGGGTCGAGCACCTGCACCAGCGCCAGCCGTCCCGTGCCGTCCGCGAGCCGGCGCAAGAACGGCGAGAGCGCGCTCGAGAAGAGCAGGTCGCTCACCAGGATTCGCACCCCGCACGGCCGCAGCGGCAGCCGCCCGGCCAGCTCCGGCAGCGCCAGCCGCGCCGCGAACTCCTCGGGGATGGCCGCGTCGGCGCTCACGCGCCGCGGCTCCTGCGAGATCCAGTGCAGCGCCGGCGAGAGCCCCTGCGCCCGGCCCAGCCGCAGGAACAGCGCCGCGAGCTCCCGGGTCCGCTCCCGCTTGCGCTCGGAGATGGCCATCGACCTCGAGGCATCGACCAGGATCTCCACGCGCGGCGCGATCTCCTCCTTGCGCACCCGCAGGATGAGCCGGCCGGTGCGCGCCACCGCGTTCCAGTCCAGGTGCCGCAGGTCGTCGCCGGGCTGGTACTCGCGGAAGTCGTGCAGCTCCAGCGAGCTGCCCACCTGCGCCGAGGACAGGTTGCCGACCCGCCCGGTCAGCGCCGAGCGCGGCAGGAGCAGCCGATAGCGCTCGGCCACCCGCTCGACGGCGCGTTCATCCACGAGGGGCCCCGTCACCGGCCGGCGACGTCGGAGCCGCCGGCGCGGCGGGCACCGGCGCAGCCGCAACCGGGGCGGAGGCGACCGAGGCGTCCGCCTCGCGGTCGCGCGCCAGCGACGCCCGGTGCGCCGCATACCAGGCGCCCAGCGCCAGCACGCCGATGGCCGCCATCGGCTCCTCCGGCCCGTCCTCGAAGCAGTGGATGACCAGGACCACCGGGTTGAGGAAGTTGATGACCGCGTCGTCCACCTTGAAGTCGCCGATGAGCGCCACCAGCGGCGGCACGCCGATGGCCACCACGAAGAGGAGCACCGCCAGCACCTGCAGGAACGCCGGGCCCGGCAGGAACGCCCGCAGCGGGCCGCGCCCCAGCGCCAGCGGCAGGCAGAGGTAGAGCACCGCGAAGGCGGCCATCAGCGCGATGCCGGCGTAGTACTTCTCCTCGGTGCAGCCGGCCAGGAGCAGCAGGCCCAGCCCCGCGCTCGCGAACAGGAGCACCAGGACGAGCGCCGCCCGCAGGCCCCGCGTAGCGCCGGGGACGAGCAGCCCGAAGGGATTGACCCGCGGCGGGCTCTCCCGCACCCGGCGCGACAGCCCGGGCTTGCCGCTGGCCACGAAGACCCCGGCGACGAAGGCGTGGACGGTCCCCAGCGCGCCGAGGATCGTCCCCATCATCTCCTTGGGGTGCGGCTGCCAGATGAGCTGGATGGCGTAGCAGAGCGCGAGGTTGCCCGCGAAGTGCAGCAGCAGCGAGAGCCGCGGCCAGAGCACGTGGTTGTCGGCCTCGAAGGTCAGCCGGCTCACCGCCACCGCGAACAGCACCAGGCCGTAGCAGACCATCAGCCAGCTGCCCACGCCGGCGATGGACAGGAAGGCCTTCACGTCCGAGGCGCTGTGCAGGGTGACCATCGCCGTGCCGTAGCCGAAGCCCGAGGAGCCGGCGAAGAGGAGCGCCCCGAGCACCAAGAAGTGCAGCGCCCCGCGCACGAGGCGCGTCTCGCCCATGGTGGCCAGGGTCACCGCCGCCACGGTGAGGAACACGTGGAAGCAGAGCGCCGCGCCCAGCACCGCGCCCACCGAGATGAGCGAGACGCCCTGCAGCAGGTAGGCGAAGAGCAGGAACGGCGCGATGGCCGAGGCGTAGAGCAGCGCCTGCAGCAGCGTGCTGCCGATCTTCCCGGCCAGGATGCGCCGCGGGCTCAGGCCGGTGAGCACCAACAGCGGCCAGGTCTTGTCCTCCCGTTCGCGCGAGAGGGAGCGGTAGGCGCCGTAGGGCAGCATGAAGAAGCCGACGATGGCCAGGCAGGCGAAGACGGCGATGAAGGTGCCCTGGCCCACCCCGGGGCCGCCCTGCTCGTAGACGCCGAAGGCGATGAGCGCGATGACCGCGCAGGCCAGCAGCAGCAGCGTGAAGGCGATGCTGAACACGCGCGTGCGCAGCCCGCGCCGCACCTCCTGCAGGACGATGGGGTTGACGCGCTCCGACATCCGGGCCACCAGGCCCCGGTGCGCGGCGGCGGCAGTGGACGCGGGAGGAGCCGCGGTCGGCGGCGGGGACGTCGGGGCGGGGGCGGCGGGAGCGGGAGACGCGGGCGGCGCCGCGCCGGCGGGGACGGGGGCGGTGGGGATGCTCATTGGAGCCTCCCCTGGGTCACTCGCAGGAACGCGTCCTCGAGGTCGGCGGTGGCGATCTCGAAGCCGCAGACCGGGAGCCCGCGCGCCACCAGCGCGGCGAGCAAGCGGGCGGCGCTGGCGTCGTCGCCGACGAAGCGCACCTTGAGGCGGCTGCCGGCGACCGAGACGGACTTGACGTCCGGCTGCTCGAGCAGCGCCTTCTCGCAGGCGGCCAGCGGCGTCTCGACCCCGGCCGCGCCGACGCCGACGCCGGCGACGAGCTGGACGGAGAGCTCGCGCCCGGACGCGCCGCCCGAATCGCCGGGGTGGGTCCGGGTGAGGATCTCGGCGATGGGCCCGGCGGCGAGCAGGCGCCCCTTCTCGATGATGGCGCAGGCGTCGCACAGCTCGGACAGCTCGGTGAGGATGTGGCTGGAGATGAGGATGGCCTTGCCCTGCGCGGCGAGCGCCTTCAGCAGCTCGCGCAGCTCGATGCGCGCCCGCGGGTCGAGCCCGTCCGCCGGCTCGTCGAGGACGAGCAGCTTGGGGTCGTTGAGCAGCGAGCGGCCCATGGCCACCCGCTGCTGCATGCCCTTGGAGAGGCTGGTGGTCAGCCGGTCGCGCAGGGGCCCCAGGCCGCTGAACTCCATCACCGCCTCGACGCGGCGGGTGCGCGAGGGGCCGCGCAGCCCGTAGGCGCGGGCGAAGAAGTCCAGGTACTCGCCCACGGTGGTGTCGTCGTAGGTGCCGTAGCGGTCGGGCATGTAGCCCAGGAGCGGCCGCACCTTGTCGGGCGCGTCCACCACCGAGTAGCCCTCGATGGTCGCGTCGCCCCCGGAGGGCGGGTCGAGCGTGGCCACGATGCGCATGGTGGTGGTCTTGCCGGCGCCGTTGGGGCCGATGAAGCCGAAGATGCTGCCCTTGTCGATGGAGAAGGAGACGTCGTCGACGGCGACCAGGTCGCCGAAGAGGCGGGTGAGGCCCTTGACCTCGAGCACGCTCATGGCGAGACCCTCCCGCGCACGAGCTGGTAGTCGCCCTCGCGCTGCACCGAGATGCCCAGGTCGGGGGCGAAGACGGCGCGGTCGAGCGAGACCAGGAAGTCGCCGTCCTCCATCGGGCCCAGCGCGTTGTCGTTCAGCCGGTCGGGCGCGAAGCGATCCTTGAAGCCCGCCCAGAAGCGCTCGCGGGTCGCCTGGGACAGCTCGGCCTCCTCGGTGCACGAGGCGGAGCCCGAGGCGCCGTCGGCCAGGTTGTAGAAGAGGCAGATCCTCCCGTTGAGCTTCACCGCGCCGTCGACGACCTTGGCGCCCAGCGCGTTCTCGACCGTGGCCGGGCCCTGCGTACCCGAGGACCGCGCCGAGAGCCGCGCGCGCGCGGGGGCGACCGAGGCGTCGAGGTGCTCGCGGTAGGTGCGCGAGGGGATGAAGCCGCCCACGAAGGCCAGGCCGCTCGTCAGGTCGAGCTGCAGGTCCTCGTAGGCCGGGCCCTGCTGCGGGATGGGCGTCGCCAGCGCCGCGTAGCGGACCACCGAGGGCGCCAGGCTGGCGTAGAAGCCGTCCACCGAGAGGGTGGCGGCGCGGTGGTGCTCGGCGTCGAGGAAGGTCACGGTGCGCGAGGCGGCGTGCACGGTGAACACGCCCTCGTGCAGGACGCCGTAGCCGGCGATGCCTCCGCAGGTGGCCAGCGCGGTCAGCGGGATGAAGAGCATCAGCGCCCCGGGGCCCTTGCGGGCGCGCAGCGCGAAGCTGCCCGGGCCGATGACGAAGACGAAGGCCAGCACCAGCAGCAGGAAGCCGCCCACGGGGACGCGGGCGACGCCGATGAGGGGGTCGGACGCGCCGAGGCTGCGCCCGTAGGGCATGGGGTTGGAGAGGCTGGCCGCGCGGCGGATGTCGCCCACGCCCTGCAGGGCGTCCAGGCAGCGCGCGGCGTTGGAGTAGAGGTGCACCTGGCCCAGGCCGTAGGCGTGGGGGCCCTCGGCGCGCGGCCCGCGCCAGAGGGAAAGGCTGGTCTCGGGGCGGGCGGGGACCTGGGCGAGGAAGAGCTCGCCGCCGGTCGCGGCGTAGGCCTCGAGCGCGCGGCGCTGTGGCTCGGGCAGGTCCTCGAACGGGGTCTCGAGCACGCCGACCGCGGCGTAGCCGACCAGCGCCGCCAGGGTGGTGGGCAGCAGCTCCTTGGGGACGGCGATGGCGGCGGGGAAGGAGGTGGGGGAGCCGTCGGGGCTCTTGCCGCGGGCGACCAGCTCGGCGGCCGCGGTGGGGCCCTCGAGCAGGAGCGGATCGTGCGACTGCCAGTGCCAGCTGAAGCCCTCGCTGCCGCGGTCGCGGCCGTCGTCGGCGGCGAGGGTGCCGTAGCGGGCGTGGGCGGGGATCAACAGATCGAGGGTGCGCCGCTCGGCGCCGGCCAGCTCGAGCTCCGCGGAGACCTCGGCGCTGGGGCGGCTCTCGAAGCGGACGCGGACGTGCTGGCTGCGGCCGGTGAGGTTCTCGGCGTGGACGCGCAGCGTGAGGAAGCCCTCGCTGGGCCCCTGCTGCTCCTGGTCGGCGGTGACGCGAACGCGGGGGCTGTTGAGGATCTGGGTGGAGGCGGAGGCGGAAGAGGGGAGGACCCCGGAGAGGAGGAGGCCGAGCAAAGTCGGGAGTACCCGGCCTCCGTGCCGGGGCCGGTCGGTCGCGCGTGCCGGTCGCGCGCGCATGGCTAGCCCCGCTCCAGCTCGGGCACCGCCGCGACGATCTTCTGGGCGATCTCCATGCCCGACAGGCCCTCGAGCGCCGCCTCGTGCGAGAGGACGAGCCGGTGGTTCAGCGCGTCGGCGGCGACCTCGCCGACCTCGTCGAAGCCGACGTTGGGCTTGCCCCTGAGCAGCGCCAGCGCCCGGCCCGCTCCGGCGATGGAGATGGCGGCGCGCGGCGAGGCGCCCCAGCGCACGAAGCGCTTCACCGGCTCCGGCGCGGCGCCTCCCTTGGGGTCGCTCGCGGCCACCAGCCGGCCGATGTAGCCCGCCACCGGCTCCGGCAGGTGCACGCGGTCGATCTTCCCGAACAGGTCGAGCAGCCCCGCGCGGTCGACCACGGGCTTGAGCTCGGGCGGCTCGCCGCGCAGGCGCGTGGTGAGCAGCTTCGTGAGCGTGCCGGCGCCGACGGGCCGCACGTGCACTTTGAAGAGGAAGCGGTCGAGCTGCGCCTCGGGCAAGGGATAGGTGCCCTCCAGCTCGATGGGGTTCTGCGTGGCCAGCACGAAGAACGGCTCGGGCAGCAGGTGCGTCGTGCCCAGCACCGTCACGCGCCGCTCCTGCATCGCCTCCAGCAGCGCGGACTGGGTCTTGGGCGAGGCGCGGTTGATCTCGTCGGCCAGCACCACGCTCGCGAAGATCGGCCCGGGGCGGAAGGTGAAGGCCTTGTCCACGCCCTCGAGCACGTAGGTTCCGGTGATGTCCCCGGGGAGCAGGTCGGGGGTGAACTGCAGCCGCTTGAAGGGCAGGTCGAGCAGCTTCGCGATGCCCTTGCACAGCTCGGTCTTGCCCAGCCCCGGCAGGCCCTCGAGCAGCACGTGGCCGCGCGCGAGCAGCGCCACGATCACCCTGCCGACGACGGCCTCCTGGTCGATCAGGACCTTGGACAGCTCGTCCTTGAGCGCCCGCGCTTGCTTCGCGGCGGCCTCGACCTCGGCGGGGGTGAGCAGCGGGTCGCTCATTTCTGGTCTCCAGGTGTCGGATTCTTGGATGGCGTCGAGTCTCGCCCCGAGGGCTGGAAGTAGCGCTTCACCAGCTCGCGGTGGCGCGGCGCCAGCGGCCCGGTCTCGGGGACCAGCCCGTCGGGTCCAGCAGCCGGCGTGCCAAGCGTCCCGCCCTCCGAGGGCTCGCCCGGCTTCGGCGAGACCTTGCGCACTCCCTCCAGCTCGGAGGGATCGCCTTCTGCGTTCTTCTCGAGCTGGTCGAGCAGGAGCTTGTCGGGGTCGATGGGGTGGAGCGGCCCGAAGGTGACAGGTGCGGCGCCCGGGCCGCGCGTGGGCGCCCCCGAGCCCGGCTGGTCCGCGCGGTCGCTCTCGCGGTGGTCGTGCGACTCGCCGGATTTCGAGGACTGGCCCTGGCCATCCTCGCCCTGGCCGTAGCGCCCGCCGGAGCAGCTCTCCATGGCGCGCCGCCGCTCGGCGAGCGCCTGCGCCAGCTCCCGGGCCTGCGCCGAGGTCTTGGTGGTCTTGCCCTTGCCGGCGGTGCCCTTCTTGCCTTCGCCCGGTTTGCCCTTGCCGGGCTGACCGGCCTGCGCCGCAGCGCCCTTCTCGCCTTCCTCGTCTCCCCGCTGCTCGCCCGTCTGGGCCAAGGCGTTGTCCAGCTGCTCGCGGGCGCGCTGCTCGGCCTCGTCGCCGGCCTTGGAGTCCAGCGCCTCGGCGAGCTTCCGCGCGGCCATCTCCGCCTGGGCGAGATCCGAGGCCTGCTGCGAGGCGGCCTGCTCGAGGGCCTCGTTGACGGCATCGAGGGCGGCCCAGTCCGAGGCGTCGAAGGCGCCGGACTCGGCCTGCTGGCGCAGCTTCTCGAGCTCGGCCAGGAGCGCCGGGTCCAGCTTCTCCTCGGCGGCGACCTTCTCGGCGGCGAGCTCGGCGGCCTTCACGTGCGACTCGGCGGCGGTCTGGATCGGGGTCAGGGCGCGCTGGTAGCGCGGCAGGAGGAGCGAGAGGGCGACGAAGGCGGCGGCGCCCGCCAGCGCCAAGGCGGGGCGGCCCAGCTCGCGCGGCGGAGGCCGCGCCGCCGCCAGTTGCTGGGCCATCCTCTGATGCCACTGCGGCCCGGAGGTCTCCGCGAGCGAGAGCGCGAGGCCTCCGGCGCCGGCGGCGCGATCGAGCAACACCAGGGCGTCGCGCTCGGTCCAGGCATTGCGGCGGAAGCGCAGCGCCACCGCGAGCAGGGCGAAGGCGGCGGCCAGGGCGCCGGCGACGGGGATCTGGAGGCCGACCAGCAGGCGCCAGGCGGCGAAGGCGGCGGCGGCGATCCACGCGGGAGCTGCAGCGACGCGCAGGAGGACCTCGAGGTCCAGGTGGCGGCGCAGCGAGCGAGCAGTCAGCACCCGCTCATCCTAGCGGACTGGAGGTGCCGTCGGACCTGCCGGGGTGGAGTGCCGGGGCGGTGGACCAGGGCTGCGCGGCGCGCGACACGGGCTTCCGCTGCTGCCTCGCCGCCTCCAAGATCTGCGGGTAGCGACCGGCGGCTCGACGATTCTCGAGGGCAGCTTGGGCACCGGGAGGCCACAGGGCGAGCTGTCGGCCAACGGCTGGTCCGTCGCCAGGTGGGGTGGGCCGGTATACCGTTGCAGCAACTCGACCCGGGGCGAAGGCCGCACGACATGAGATTCGCGATCTACATCCCCGCCTACAACGCCGCGAAGACGCTCCCCAAGGTGTTCTCGCGGATATCGCAGGACGTGCTGGACCGGGTCGTCGAGATCTTCGTCGTCGACAACTGCAGCACCGACGGGACCTCCGAGGTCGTGAGGGAGTGGTCGAAGAGGATCCCCAAGCTCAAGGTCTTCAGGAACCCGACGAACCTCGGGTACGGCGGCTCCCAGAAGTTCGCCTATCGGTACTGCATCGAGCAGGGCTACGACTGCGTGGTGATGCTCCACGGGGACGCGCAGTACGCGCCCGAGCTCGTGGCGCACATCCTGGGACCCGTCGAGTCCGGCGAGTACGACCTGGTCTTCGGCTCCCGCATCAACGGGCATCCGCTGGCGGGTGGCATGCCGGTCGTCCGCTACGTGGGAAACCGCTTCCTGACGACCTTCCAGAACCTCCTGCTGTCCCAGAAGCTGAGCGAGTACCACTCCGGCTATCGGGCGTACTCCGTCCCAGCGCTGGCGAGCGTGCCCTTCGAGAAGCTTTCGAACGACTACCACTTCGACACCGAGATCATCGTTCTCCTCATCAACGCCGGGAGGCGCCTGGGCGAACAGCCCATCCCCACCCACTACGGCGACGAGGAGAACTACGTGAACGTCTGGAAGTACGGCCTGGACGTGATGGTCACGACCTTCTCGTACTGGCTGCACCGGGTGCAGCTGCGCCACTCGCGCAACTGGTCGCGGATCCTCGACCCCTAGCTCACGCTGGACGGGGCGCGGCGAGCATCTCGCGCAACCCCGCTCGCAGATCGACCGAGGGCTTCCAGCCCGGGAGCGGGTTCCGGTAGACGACCGGGCGCAGGTTCTCCCGCGGGCGGTACGGAAGCGCTCCCCAGTTCACGAGGAGCGGCTGGTTCGAGATCTCGCGCAACAGGTCGACCAGGCTTCGGAGAGAGAGCGGTTGCCCGCTCGTCGCGGAGAAGTCGCAGGGATTGGGGAGCGACCGGCCTTCGCGAACGAGATCGGCCGCGTGGAGGACGGCGGAGACCAGGTCGCGGACATGGAGCAGGTCCACGAACTGCTCGCCTCCCGACATGTCGAGCGGCAGGGACTTCCCGAGCTGACTCAGGAGCACCGAGACGATCTTCTTGCGCGGGTCGTCGGGTCCGTAGCTGTCACCCAGCTTCAGCGTCAGCGCGCGCAGGCCTCGGACCTCGCTGTAGTAGCGGAGGATGTCCTCGAAGGCCTGTTTGTGCGCCGCGTAGAGGTTGTAGGGGTGGAACGCGTCGGACTCGAAGTGCTGCCAGGTGCTCCCGATGTTCACGAAGCCGAGGCAGTTCGCGACGGTGAGCGACTCCAGCAGCCGGTGGCCGAAGGCGAGGTTGCTCTCGATCATCCGGGCGATCTGGTCGGGCTTGTGCTGGGCGGCGAAGAAGGTCGCGAGGTGGAGGACGACGCAGGGCTCGAGCTGGCCCACGTCCTCCAACCGCGAGCTCGGGATGACCCGGGCCCGGCCGCGCAGTCCGGGCGGGATGGGGGAGGTGTGCTCGACCAGATGGACCGAGTGGCCGCGCGACAATAGCTCGGGCACCAGGTGGCGCCCCACGAAGCCCGTGGCTCCGGTGACCAGGTAGTTCACAGGCCTATCCCCGATCCGTAGGACTCGAGCGGCGGCAGGGCCTGGTCCCTGGCGCTGACCACGGGCCGAGCCAGCGGCCACTCGACCGGCACGCTCGACCAGAGCACGCCCGTGTCCAGCTCCGGGCTGTGGACCGACGTGACCTGGTAGAGGACCAGGGACGGCCGGGGGCCCACGACGCAGAAGCCGTGGGCACAGCCCGGGGGGATCAGGACGGCGCGCCGGTTCTCGCCGCTCAGGGCCAGCGTGTGGACCCGGCCGAAGGTCCCCGCGCCGGCGCGGAGGTCGAGGATCACGTCGAAGATCTCGCCCTCGAGGCAGTGGACCAGCTTCCAGTAATGCGCCGGCGGAAGCTGCAGGTGCAGACCGCGGAGGACGGCGGCCTTCGAGCGCGAGTAGAAGGACTCCTTGAAGACCAGGTCCTCGCCGGTGACCTCCCGGAACCAGCCCGCGTGGTGGATCTTGGTGAAGGTGCCCCGCTCGTCGGCCGAGAAGGCGCAGTCGAGCTCGTAGCAGCCGCGGAGGGGCGTCGGGCGGAAGGCGGGGCTCACGAGCGCACCTTTCTCGAGGCTCCCCGGCTGCGCCCCAGGAAGGCCAACACGCCGAGCATCGCCAGGCCGAGGAGGCTGGCGCCGGCGCCGGCGTTCAGGTGAGGGGGACGGTAGCGGAACTCGACGGGCCCCGCCGAGGCTTCCTCCACCACCGCCGCGAGGTGGACGCCCATGGCGCGGACGACCGGCAGCTCCCGTCCGCCCTGCCGCGCCCTCCAGCCCGCCTGGAAGATGGTCTTCAGGCCCACCACCGCGCCGCCCGTCCCGGAGAGATGCACCACGGCGTCGTCCTGCCTCGGCCACTCCACTCGGGCGATGCCGGCGCGGCCACCCGGGGGCGGCAGGGGCCGGCCCTGCAGCCGGCCGAGCGGGTCGTCGACGAGGACGGTGACCTCGGCCAGGGTCCGCGCGGCGCGCAGCCCGGCGGTCACCTCGCCCTCCGTCAGCAGGCGCGGGGCGTCGACCACGAACGCGGGCCGCACCGGAGAGGGGATTCGCAGCACCGCCACGTCCGCTCCCGGCGGCGTCGTTAGGGCGACGCGCTCCAGGCCCGGCCACGGCTCGTCGCTCACCACGTGGGTGCAGCCGAGCGCCCAGGCGGCGGCGACGCTCTTCGCGCGCAGCCCGCTCACGAGGTCGTAGTGCACCCTCGTGCGCAGCGCGGAGTAGGGCACGGCGGAGGTCAGGCCGTCGCAGGCGGGCAGCTCGCCCAGGGCCCAGGTCTTCTGGAACTCGAGAGATCCCACCCAGGCCGGAGTGCCCTCGTCGAGGTGCGTTCCGTCCTCGAGGCCCGGGTCGACGCAGAAGACGTTCGGGCCCGCGTCGGAGGCCGGGACCTGGGCGAGGGGCGAGGCCTTCTGGCTCAGGGGCGGCCCGACCTGCAGCGAGGACGGGGCGGCGAAGAGGAGGTCGAGGGCGAGGAGCACGGGCAGCAGCCGGCCCCGGTTCGGCGCGAAGCGGACGACGAGCAGCGCGCCGGCCAGCGGCACCAGCGCCTGCGCGAGGCCGCGGGTCAGCACCGCCGAGAGCGACGGGAGGAACGGGAAGCTCGGGCCGGGAGCGGCCCGCGCGAGGAGCCCGTCGGCGCCCGCCGCGGCGGCGGCGATGGCGGCGAGGACCAGGGCTGCCGCCGCGCTTCCCCCGAGGAGGAAGGCGCGCCGGCCGCGGCGGCTGCGCGCCGCAAGCTGCAGCCCCAGCCCTGCCAGGACCGAGATCGCCAGCGTGGTGACGACCAGGTACTTCGCGGGGAAGCGGAACGTCGCGAGGGGTGGGAAGACCTTCATCAGCCAGGGCAGCACCGGGAGCGTGTCGCCCAGCGAGAAGAGGAGGCCGACGACGGCGACGAGGGTCAGGGAGGCCGTCCGCCGGCGCGCGAAGGCCAGGCCCGCCGCCACCAGCATCAGCGGCCCCAGGTACGCCTCGGCGTCCCAGGGGAGGCTCCACGTCGCTCCCTGGAGGAGGCTGGAGAGGGAGGTGAAGGGCTGGACCGTCTGATCGGCGCCGGGGATGACCAGGCTGGGCCAGGACGCCGGCGTGAAGGACCGACGCAGCGCCTCCGCCGCCGCCACCGGTCCGCCACGCGGGGTGAGCGCGGACTCGGCGAGCGCCGGGAGCCAGACCGCCAGGCTCGCCACGATGCTGGCGGCGACGCTCGCTCCGAGCAGCCCGGCGCGGCGCACGAGCCGCGGGGTCCTCCACGGCCGACGCAGCAGGACCTCCAGCACGACCAGCCCGGCGCCGATCGCGAAGGACTGCGGCTCACCGCCCAGCAGGCACCCGAGCAGTCCCAGGCCCACCGCGAGCAGGGGCCTCGCTCCGCCGCGGGGATGGAGCGCCCGGCGCGCCCCGGCCCAGACCAAGGGCATGAAGAGTGCGCCGGCCAGGAAGGGAGAGTGGTGGATGAGGTTGAGCGCCGGCCCCGAGAGCGCAAAGGCGATGCCGACCGCTCCCGCGGTGACCGGCCTCGCCCGGAAGGTGCGCGCGAGCCAGGTGGCGGCGGCCGCGGCGCCGGCGAGGTGGAGGATGGGCATCAGCGTCACGGCCCAGTCCAGGGGGAAGGCCAGCGAGAGCCAGCGCAGCGGATAGAGCGCCTGGGTGTAGGGCCGGGCGTAGAGCGGAGTCCCGTTGGGCAGCAGCCACCACGAGAAGCCGGGCTCGCTCACCCTGCGCAAGGCGCAGGCGAGCCCCATCTCCTCCAGCATCAGATCCATCCCGTAGAGGAAGAGCCCCATCGCCGGGAAAGCGACCAGCAAGGCCAGCACCGCGCCGGCCGCGATGGCCGCCGGTCGACGGGTCGATCGGGCGCAGATTCGGTCCAGGCTTCGAGGAGGCATGAGGGAGGACATATTAGTGGCTCGGCGCGACGAGCGGCGACCAAGGTCTCCGCGGGCGGGCGCCGGGTCTCCCTCGAAGAAGCCGGCCGACCGACCGCGACGACCGTCGTCCCCGGAGCGGGCAACGGCGCCCGCGCGTCGGGCCCTACGCCCGGCTGGCCGCCGGGATCGCCACGGGCACGAGCACCCGGAACGTCGTGCCCTTGCCGACCTCGCTCGACACCTTCACCGCGCCGCCGTGGCGGCGGACGATGCCGAGCACCGCGGCGAGCCCCAGCCCGCGGCCGGAGGGCTTGGTGGTGAAGAAGGGGTCGAAGATCCGCTCCAGGGTCTCGGGGCTCATCCCCTGGCCGGTGTCCGCGACCTCCACGAAGACGTAGTCGCCTTCGCGAGGGGCCGCGCCGCCGAGGGCGCGTTCGAAGTCGGCGGCCCCGCAGTGCGCGACCCCCGTCCGCACGCTCACCGTCCCCTCGCCCTGGATGGACTCGGCCGCGTTGATCACCAGGTTCATGACCACCTGGCTCAGCTGCGAGCCGTCAGCCTCCACGGCAGGCAGGTCGGGCGCCAGGCAGAGGTTCAGGCCCGCCGACTTGAACACCGAGGCCCGCAGCATCTTGGCGATGCCGCTGACGACCGCGTTGAGGTCGACGTGGGAGACGACGATGCGCCCCTTGCCCGCGTAGGCCAGCATCTGCCGGCACAGGTCGGTGGCGCAGCGCGCGGCGTCGGCGATGTTCTCCAGCTCCCTGCGCCCCTCGCGGCCCGGCGGGAGCGCGTCGAGCGCCAGGTCCGCGTTGCCGGCGATGGCGGTGAGGATGTTGTTGAAGTCGTGGGCGATGCCGCTGGCCAGGGCGCCCAGGCTCTCCAGCTTCTGCGCCTGCTGCACCCGCAGCTCCAGCTTCTGGCGCGCCTCCTCCTGGGCCTTGCGCTCGGTCACGTCGCGGACCGTCACCAGGACCCGCGGCTGGCCGTCGAGCTCGGCCCGCCGCATGCCCACCTCCACCCAGAACAGCCGCCCGGAGCGGTGGCGGGCCTCCCACAGGTAGGTGCGCTGCTCGCCGCCGGCCGAGCGCATGTGCTCGAGGGCGCGCGCGGCGTCGTACCCGCCGCGGCCGGAGCTGAGGGGGGCCACGTCCTTCAGGCCGACGAGCTCCTGGCGCGGGAAGCCGTAGAGCTCGCAGGCGCGCTGGTTCACGTCCAGGACGGCCCCGGTCTGGGCGTCGTGGATGAAGATGGCGTCGTTGACCGAGTTGACGATGGCGCGGAAGCGCTCCTCGCTGCGGCGCAGGGCCTCGGCGGCGGCGCGGCGGTCGGCGATCTCCCGCAGCAGGCCCTGCTGCGTGTGGGCGAACGCCTCGGCCGCGCGCAGCCGGTCCTCCTCGGATCGGAGGCCCTGGAACCGGGCCTGCTCCGCCACCTCGGAGAGCCGCCGCTCCTCCTCGAGCAGGCCGAGCAGCCCGTCGACCAGCGCGGCCAGCGAGGGCGACAGGTCCCGGGGCACGGCCAGGTGGCGCAGGCCGCCCGGCCGGAGGTCCCAGGAGAGCGCCGGGCCCTCGGTGACGATCAGCCCGCACAGCTCGCCGGGGCGGAACCCGGCCAGCGCGGCCTCGGCCGCCTCCGGGGTGGGCGCCGCCAGCGCGAAGACGTGCCGGCGCACCTCCCGGGCCTCGAGCTTCTCTCGCGCGGCGAAGCCGGGCGGCGGCGGCCGGGCGATGGAGAGCAGCAGGCGCGCCATGTCACTTCCCCAGGACGCACAGCACGAGGGTGACGTTGTGGAAGCGGCTCGGGCCGCACGAGCCGTCCGCGAGCCGGAACGGGCCGATCTCGCCGTAGGACGGAAACCCGGCGAGCGGCAGGTCGCGTCCCAGCCAGGTCTGGAGCCTGGCGACCTCGTCGCGCCCCTGGTCGCCCATCAGCCACTTGCGGCCCGCGCAGCTGACGACGAGGACCCCCGCCGGCTCGAGCTCCGCGGGGCGCAGGCCGCCCAGCGCGAGGTCGACCCCGGCGATGACGTCCCCGCGGGTCGCGGTGCACGCCTGGACGACCGACCCCTGGGCGATGCTCCCGAAGACGGTCACCGCGCCGGTCTCGGAGTCGAACGAGAGCGGCGTCCGCAGCGCGGGGTGGGTGCGGTCCCCCGGCGGGAAGGTCGCCAGGGGCACGACGCCCAGGTCCACCTCGTCGGGCGTCTTGCCCAGCTGCCGGCGGATGAACTCGCCGGCGGTGGTCCCGCCGATGCGCTCGATGACGTTCCCGCGGCAGGCGTCGACGGTCCCCGGGGCGCCGGTGAGGGTCCAGCCGCTGGCCGAGCTCATCCAGGCGCGGATGGCGCCCCGTCCCGCCAGCAGCGCGACCGTGTCCTGGTGCGCCTTCCCGTTCGCCAGCACGAAGGTCCGCGCGAACTTGCGATCGTCCGCGGCGAGCCCGCCGAAGTAGGGCCGCTGCAGCACGCTGCTCAGCCCGTCGACGAGGCGGCTCCCGTCGGCCACCGCGCCGTCGGCCACCGCGCCGTCGGCGAGCGCGAAGGCGAAGTCCGGCGGACCGAGCACGTCCACCGCCCGGCGGGCGCACTCGCGCCCCGCGGCGAAGGAGTCGGCGCGCACGCCCGGCGCGGTGGACACCGTCCAGCGCACCGCCCCGCCCGAGTCGAGGGAGAGCGCGCTCACGCCGAAGTGGCCGACGGCGCCCGACTCGTAGACGCCGTCCCCCGAGCACCCGAACACGATGGCGCCGGGGGCCCCCAGGCCGTCCTCCACGCCCTGGAGCAGGCTGGCGACGTCGTCGAGGTAGTTGGTCGACGCGAAGAGGACCACCACCTCGGGGAGCGCCGCGGAGAGCCCTTCGCCCACCTCGCAGCCGGCGCGGTACGCGTCGGTCAGCACGGAGCGGAACGACCTGCACTTCATGGGTGCGCCCCCGCGCGGCCGCCCTCCCATACGAAGCCGCGCCCGGGACTATAACTCCCCGTTCGACGGCTCGCCCGGTTGCGGCCGCGGCCCACCGGGTGGCCGAGCCGTCGCCCGCTCGCAGCCTCTCGCCTCGTTCGAAGCCAGGGCGGCCCGGGCCCGGCGCGCGAGCGGGACCCGGATGATCCGAGCGTCGCGGGGCGGCGCGGGGCCTCCGGACCGGAAAGCCGGGCGATCGCGGCGGGTTGAGCCGCGTCAGCCCTGCGGGCGGAGCGCCCGGCGCGGCGGCGCGGCCTCAGGCCAGGTTGTGGAAGACCCGCTGGACGTCCTCGTCCTGCTCGAGCACGTCGATCATCTCCAGCACTTCCTTGGCCTGCTCCTCGGGCTTCTCGATCAGGTTCTTGGGGACGTACTCGGACTCCGCCGAGTCGATGGCCAGCCCCTTGGCCTCGAGGGCCGACTGCAGCTTGCCGAACTCGGCGAGCGAGCCGCGGATGAGGAGCTGCTTCTGCCCCTTCTCGCCGGTGGCCTCGCCCAGCTCCTGCAGGCCGTGGTCGATGAGCTCCAGCTCGAGCTCCTCGAGGTTCACGTCGGCCGGCATGGGGAGGCGGAAGACGCACATGCGCTCGAACAGGAACGCGACGCTCCCGGTGTTGCCCATGTTGCCGCCGTACTCCTTGAAGTGCATCCGGACGTTGGCGACGGTGCGCACGATGTTGTCGGTGGCGGTCTCCACCAGCACCGCGATGCCGTGCGGGGCGTAGCCCTCGTAGATCACGGTCTCGTAGGCCGCCGCCGACTGGCCGCTGGCCTTCTTGATCGCGAACTCGACCTTGTCCTTGGGCATGTTCGCCGCGCGGGCGTTCTGGATGGCGCGGCGCAGCGCGGGATTGCTGTCGGGGCTGGGGCCGCCCGCCTTCACGGCGATGGCGATGTCCTTGCCGATGCGGGTGAAGGCCTTGGCCATCCGGTCCCACCGCTTGAACATCGTCGCTTTTCGGGTCTCGAAGATTCGTCCCATGACGGCGCAAGGTAGCCGCTTCCCGGCCGGCTGGCCACGGGGATGAGGCGACCATCCGCTTGAATGGCTCCCCGGCGCGGACGCACTCTGGGGAGAGCAGGGGCGACGGATCTGCCTGCTCTCCACACGAGGACGCATGGAATCGACTTTCCGGCGGCGCGGCTGGAGCGCGAAGGCCACCGCGCTGGCGCTCTTGGCGGCGGCCGGATGCGGCGGCGGCCAGAACAAGCAGCCCGAGATTTTGCCCGACGCCGGGAGGCCTTCCTGCGGCGCGCGCGCCTTCCTGACCAAGGAGGGCACCTGCCAGTGCCTTCCGGCCTACACCGGCGCGGCCTGCGACAAGTGCGCGTCCGGCTACCTCAAGGACGCGTCCGGCCGCTGCAACCTGCCGGCGTCGTGCGCGACCGAGGGCGAGGGCTGGTGCGGCCGCGGCGCCTGCCAGACCGGAGCCTCGCCCGTCTGCGTGTGCGACCTCGGCTACGCCGGTGCGCGCTGCGAGGCCTGCGCTTCCGGCTACCAGTGGGACGCCGCCGGCGCGTGCAGCCCCATCCCCGACTGCACCGACCCGAGCGGCCGGTGGAGCTGCGCCCACGGCAGCTGCGACCGCGGCTCCCCCGGGACCTGCGCGTGCGAGACCGGCTGGGAAGGCGTGCGGTGCGATCGCTGCACGGCCGGCTACCGGCTCGTGGACGGGCGCTGCCTCCACGAGGACTGCGCCACCCTGCAGGTGCGCTGCGAGGGCCACGGGACCTGCGCCGATGCCCCCGCGGGAATGGCCTGCGAGTGCCAGGAAGGCTACCTGCCGCTGGACGGCGGGCACTGCGTCCCGGCGCACGGGTCCAGCTGCGACGACCCGCAGATCCTGGACCTCTCCACCGGCTACCTCGAGTCGTCCACGCTCGGCGGCGGCACGATGGAGCCCCCGGCCTGCTTCGGGGCCGGACAGGAGCTCCTGTCGACCCGGGTGATCCGGTTCACGCTCCCCACGCCTCAACGCGTGAGCCTCGGCGTCCTGAGCGGCGGGATGCTCCTCGCCACCGCGGTCGACTCGTGCTCGGCGGGAGCCGCCGCCAGCGGAAAGTGCGCCTGGGCCTCGATGGAGTACCCGCTGGAGGTAGACCTGGCGGCCGGCGACCACTTCCTGCTCGTCCAGGGAATCGCCGCCGCATCGGCGACGAGCTTCGCGGTCCAGGCGCGCATCGCGTGTCCCGTCAGCGGCCAGGTCTTCGCCTGGGCGCTGCAGCGCTGTGTGGCCGACCCTTGCGCGAGCGACCCGTGCCGCCAGGACCGCCGCCACGTCTGCGTTCCACAGCCGGACGGGACGGCCGCCTGCGAGTGCGACGCCGGCTCTCGAGCGGCGGGCGAGGGCGAGCCCTGCCTCGCCGCGGCGCCGGCGGACGGCGGCAGCTGCCAGGCCGCGCTGCCGCTCTCGGTCGGGCGGGGCCAGAAGATCGTGGCGTCGGGCCTGGCGGCGACGACCGAGGACGCCGAGTCGTGCGACTCGCGGCCGCCGGGCGGCACGCTCTACTTCGGGCTCTACCTCGCCGAGCGAAGCCGCGTCCGTCTCTACGTGGCGTCTCCGGACGGGCTGGCGGTCTCGGTCCGCCGCCGCTGCGAGCAGACGACGAGCGAGCTTCTGTGCCAAGCCGACGTCTCCAACTTCGGCCTGGGAGGCGCCCCGGCGCTGACCGGCGCAGTGCTGGAGGCGGGCGACTACGCGGTCCTCGTCCACGGCGTCGCCCCGAGCGACAGCGTCACCCTCGACTACACCGTCCAGCCCGATCCCTGTGCCGCGGCGCTCTGCGCGGCCGGGCAGGTGCGCGAGCCGTCGGTGGACTGGGCGAGCTGCTCCTGCGCCTGCCCCGAAGGGCTCGTGTTCGACGGTGCCGCGTGCGTCGACGATCCGTGCGAGCCCAACCCCTGCACCGGCGCGGCGTCGCGCTGCGTCCTCGACGCCGCCCTGGCCGCCACCTGCCAGTGCCCGGTGGGCACGCTCCCCGGCGCCGCCGCCGGCACCTGCGATCCCGACCCGGCCGCCGCGGAGTGGACCGTCCTCGTCTATGAGAGTCTCGACAACAATCTGGGCGACTTCGGCGGCACCGGCTTCAAGCGCCTCGCCGTGACCTCGGCAGACCCGGTGGACGTGGTCTGGCTCGCCGCGTTTCCCGACAGCGACGCCACGCTCTACCACGTGGGCCATGGGCGCTCGGCGGAGACGCTGGGGTTCTGGGACGCGCCCGACATGGGCAGCTACCGGACGCTGCGCGACTTCCTGGCGCTCGCCGCCAAATACCCGGCGCGCCATTACGCGCTCGTGATCGCCGACCACGGAGGCGGGCTCGAGTTCAGCTGGGACAGCGGCTACGCCGACACCTTCATCTCGGTTCCCGACGGCGGCTATGCCCGGGCCCTGGCGCCCACCGTGCGGCGGTTGGGAATGCGGCTCGACGTCGTGGACTTCGAGGCCTGCCTGATGGCCCGCTGGGAGATCGCCGAGGCCACCCGGCCCTTTGCCCGCTCGCTGCTCGGTTCGCCGCAGGTGAGCTACGACCTGCTCGCCGGTGCGTGGGCCAACGCCGTGGCCAAGGACCCGACGCTCCCGTTGGCAGACCTGGGACGCGCGGTGGCCGCTCTGCACACCATGGAGATCGAGTCGTGGATCGATCTGGATGCAGCGGGCGCGGTCACCGAGCGCCTCTCGACGCTCGCCGACGCCATGCGGGCGCGGCTCGACCTGTGTCCGCAGTTCGATCGCCTGGAGCAGGGCTGCTTCGCCTTCGACTCCGGGACCGGCGACCTCGCGGGCTACTGCCGGAACCTGGCTGGCGAGGCGACGCTGCCGCAGGGAATCCGCGACGGGGCGAGGTCGGTGGCCGACGCGGTGACGGCGGCGGTGTCCGTGAACCAGCCCGGGACCGGTGGGCTGGGCATCTACCTGCCGCCGATGTCGATGCCCGCCGACGCGACCGACCTCGAGCGCGCGCTGGATCCGGCGTGGACGGGCCCCGGGGCGGTGTGGCTGCCCAACGCCAGTTGGGACGAGTTGCTGAGCGCCTGCCGCCAGCGCTGAACGCCGCGAGCAGCGAGGTCGAGCGTTCGGGTTGCGCCGTTGCTTCGGCGCGGGTCATGAGCTTCCCGAACCACGCGCGCCGAGGCAGCTTCGCTCCGCGGTCCGGAGGTATGGGGCGATCGCGGTGCCTCTGAGGGCCAGGGCGGCGCAGAGCGGGGGGCCGGCAGCTTTCGGTCGCCATTGCTCGAGTCGAGCGTCTCGAGGCGGGCCAACCACCAGCCAATAGGAAAGAAGAATGCTGCGGCGCCACGAGGGCCACTCGGGCGGGCTGGAGTGGGGGCGTCGCGGCCTCCTGCTAATGGAACCTGGAGCGCCCATTACAATGTCCACTCTGGCGGCCATTACTCTTCGTAACGTCCCCTGCAAGGTGCATTGCCCGGTCGTGTCGGCCAGGACCCCCTCGACCTCCCATCCTCGAGTGAAGTGAGCTCACGCCGTGTCGGGACGCATCTTCGAGAAGCGCGGACTGCGGCGGAACTGTCGATCGAGACGGTCGCGCGGCGTGGCGTTCGAGGAGCGGCCCTGCCCCACCTGCTTCTTGGAAGCCGAAGTGCGCCCGGGCAGCGTCCGAGGAACACTGAAGCCCCTCGCCGCTCCGGGTCGAGGAGCAGCACGGGGCATGCGAAGAAAGCGGAGGCCCGCCGCGACCCGTCGACGCGCGCCGACTCTCGGGAATCTGAGGCCCGCGCGCAGTTTTCCCGGGACTTGCGGGCACAGGCCCCGAGCGATTTCGCGGAGTTAGCCCTGGCACCGGCCTTGCGCTCACGGGCCCCGCGCCGATCTCTTCAGGAGACGCCATGAACCGTATCCGCTTCGCCTGCCTCGCCGTCCTCGCCGCCCTGGGGCTGTCGTCCTGCACCGAATACCCCGCGATGACCCGCGCCCAGGGCCAGACCTCCTTCACCTCCACCGCCCCCGCGGGCTCGAGCTACGGCCGCAACGCCGCGCCCGGGTCCGGCGACGAGATGGGGGCGGCCGCCGACGCCAACGGCGCGGGAGCCAAGGCCACCGCGGCGCCCAACCGCACGGTCCAGGAGACCGACATCTACCGGCTCGAGGGCGACCGGCTCTACTACCTCAACAGCTACCGCGGCCTGATGGTCTTCGACGTCACCAACGTCGACCAACCCAGGTTCCTCGGCCGCTCGCCCATCTTCGGCTGGCCGGTGGACATGATCGTCCGCAACGGCATCGCCACCGTCGTCGTCGCCGACTGGTACGGCCAGATGGAGGACGGCACCCCGTTCCACGGCTCCATCGTGCGCGGGCTGGACGCCACCAACCCCGCCGACATCAAGGTCCTGGGCGAGGCCCGGCTCGGCGGCTGGGTCCGCGACGACCGCGTGGTCGGCGACGTGATCTACGCGGTGAGCGAGGACTACGGCTGGTCCTACGGCTGGGGCGGCTCCTCCACCTACCAGCCCTCGGTCATCGTCTCCTCGGTGAGCTTCGCCGGCGGCCACATCCAGGCCGTGGGCAAGCAGGAGTTCAAGGGCTACACCGGCATCTTCAACGTCACCGTCGACTCCATCCTGCTGGCGCACACCCTGGAGCCCTCCAACCCGAACGACTACTACAACAGCGGCCCGCCCCGGACCGAGCTCGTCTACCTCGACATCTCCGACCCCGCCGGCGCCATCGTCAGGCGCGGCAGCTCGGTGGTGAACGGCCAGGTGCAGGGCTGGGGCGCCGACAACGGCCGCTGGAACCTGGACTTCGCCGACGGCCGCACCGCCCACGTGGTCGCCTGCACCGGGCAGCACTACTGGTGCGACTATCAGTCGGGGTACCTGCTCTCCACCGTCGACTTCACCAGCCCCGACGCGCCGGCGCTGCGCTCGCAGCTCTCCATCCCCGCGACGGGCTGGGGCGTGGCCGCCCGCTTCGGCGCCGGCCGGCTCTACCTGTCTCCCGAGGGCTGGTACGGCACCTACACCGCGACCCCGTTCCAGGTCTTCGATCTCACCGACGCCGCCAACCCCAAGCCCGCCGGCACCCTGAGCATCCCCGGCACCGTCTGGAACATCCTGCCCGCACCCAACCTCAAGCTGTTCGCGCTGGGCGAGGACTGGGGTAACCAGGGCTACGGCGGCCAGGTCTCGCTCAAGTACCTGGACGTGGCCGACCCGACGAACCCGAAGCTGCTGGGCACCTCCAACTTCGGCCAGGGCTGGGCGTGGACCCCCGCCGCCGGCACCTTCAAGGCCTTCACCATGGACGCCGCCAAGGGCCTGGTGGTGCTGCCCTTCGCCGGCTGGGACGACCAGGACGCCACCTACAACAACGGCCTGCAGCTCATCGAGTTCGACGACGCCACCACCCGCACCGCCGGCGCGGCCCACACCAAGGGCTGGGTCGAGCGCGGCATCTTCGTCAAGAACCGCCTGGTGTCGCTGAGCGACCTCGCGCTGGCGGTGGTCGACTACTCCGACCGGCAGAACCCCACCGTCGTCACCTCGCTGACGCTGGCCCGCAACGTCATCGCCGCGCAGCCCGGCGGCGCGACCATCGCCGAGATCTCCACCGACTGGTGGGGCAACGACCTGTCCACCTCCGAGGTGCGCATCCTCCCCATCGGCCAGGCCGACGAGACCACCGACGTCCCCGGCGCCATCACCGTCACCGTCCCCGGCCAGGGCGCCCGCGTGTTCCTGAACGACCACCTCGCGTACATCGTCACCGGCGTGCGCGTCCAGGGGCCCTGCCCGACCCCGAACTGGGGCTCTACCACCTGCTACGGCCGGCAGCAGCAGATCCAGGTCGTGGATCTGGCCGGCGGCAACGCGGTGCTGCGCGGCACGCTGAAGCTGCCGGTGGACTACTGGGGCTGGTACGGCTGGTGGTGGGACTGGTGCGGCTGGTGGGGCTTCTGGTGGTACGACTGGTACATGGGCCCGGAGGTGGTGCAGGTGGGCTCGGACGCGCTGGCCTTCCGCCGCTGGCAGCCGCAGTGGGACGCCAACGGGTCCTACCTGGACTCCAACAGCCTGCTCTACGTCGTCGACCTCTCCAACGCCGACGCCCCGACGCTGGCCTCGACCACCATCACCACCGACCCCACCGGCTGGTGGGGCAACATGAAGGTGGTCGGGCAGACGCTCTACACGAGCCACTACGAGTGGTACCAGACCTCCACCAACCCCCAGGCGCGATCGGCGGTGCGCTACTACGTGGACCGCATCGACCTCTCGGACCGGGCGCACCCGGTGGTGGGCGCGAAGATCAACGTGCCCGGCCTGCTGGTCGGCGGCTTCGACAACGACCCGAACCAGCTGATCTTCATCGACTACCGCTGGGACGAGGCCTCGAGCACCGCCAAGGACGACTTCTCGGTCTGCCGGATCAGCGGCGGCCTGTGCGAGCTGCGCTCGACCCTCACCCTGGACGGCTGGGCGGGCCGCACCATCGTCAGCGGCACCAAGGCCTACGTCTCGACCCAGACCTACGACTGGAACGGCAACAACGGGCCGCAGGTGAAGCTGCACGCCATCGACCTGACGAACCCCTGGTCCCCGGTGGACCGCGTGACCAGCGGGCCGCAGGGCTGGGGCTGGCTGCTCGCGGTCGAGGGTGACCGCGCCATCGTCTCCTCCGGCTGGGGCCTGCAGGGCGTGGACGTCTACAAGCTCGTCGACGGCCAGGCGCCGCAGTTCCGGCAGTTCGTGCGCACCGCGGGCTGGTGGACCAACGGCGTGTCGCGGCAGGGCGACGACCTCTTCCTCGCCAGCGGGTACTGGGGCGTGCAGAAGGTCGACCTGCAGTAGTCGCGGCCGCGGACGGCAGCCAGCAGACAGAAAGTCGAGTTCGCGCCGGCGCGGGAGCCTCCCACGCCGGCGCGACCCTTTGCGGGAGCCAGCCCGACCCCTGCCTGCCCCGACCGGCGGAGCGCCGCCGGCGCCTCGGCCGCGCTCGCGCCCTTGGGACTCGCTGGGCGCAGCCCCGGTCGGATGCGCGCTCGCCGACCGGCGCGCCAGACGGGCCACCTGCCCGGGCGGGAGCCACCTTGAGGGCTGTGGCGGTCGCCGGAGGGGAGCGGACGGGAGGCGCGCTTGGCGGACTCGAACCTCGAGGCCGGGACGGGGAGCCGGCTCTCGCGCGAATACAGCGCGGCGGAGCTTTCGGCCCTGCTGTCGGGCGCGCCGTTCCTCGAAGGGCTCGCGCCAGGGGTGGTGGCGGACGTCGCGGCGGCCTGCGACCTGCTGCAGATCCCCGGCGACCGGCAGCTCCTGCGCAAGGACGTGCCCAACGACAGCCTCTACGTCGTGGTGCACGGCGGGCTGCGGACCGTGGCCCGGGACGCGCGGGGCCGCGAGCGCGTCTTCTTCGAGGCCTACCGCGGCGACAGCGTGGGCGTCGTGGGGCTGGTGCCCGGCGTGAGCGCCCCGGTCGACGTGTTCGCCATCCGCGACTCGCTCGTCCTGCGGCTGCCGCGGGAGCGCTTCCGCCGGCTCGGCGAGCGCCACCCGGACCTGGTGATGCGGCTGGCCGGAGGCATCGCCCGCCGCGGCCTGGGCCTGCTCGGCAACCAGCCCGAGTGGACGACCTTCCGGCGCCCGGGCGCGGCCGCGCAGAACATCGCGCTGCTCGTCCCCAGCCGCGACGCGGGCTTCGCGCGCGCCGCCGCCGACCTCGCCCGCTCGTCCCTCGAGGCCTTCCGCAGCGTGGGGCGGGTCACGCGCCAGTCCCTCGACGCGGCGCTCGGGGCGGGCGCGTCGGCGACCCCGCCCACCGGCCCGGAGAACGAGCGGGTGCTCGCCTACCTCCAGGGCCTCGAGCCGGGCCACGAGATCGTCCTCTACGAGTGCGACACCACGATGCCGGCCTGGTCCGAGCGCTGCCTGCGCCAGGCCGACCGGGTACTCGTCATCGTGCGCGCCGACCGGCCCGAGCACGCGCAGGAGATCCGCGCGGCGCTGGAGGCCACGCTGCAGCGCGAGCAGGGGCCGCAGTTCGACGTGGCCGTGGTCCACCCGGAGCACGCCGAGGTCCCCGGCCCCAGCGACGCGGACCGGGCCCGGATGACCCGGAACGCGCGCGTCCACCACGTGAGGATGGGCAACCGCGGCGACTACGAGCGCCTCGCGCGCACCCTCGTCCGCACCGGCATCGCCCTGGTCCTGAGCGGCGGCGGCGCCCGGGGGATCGCCCACCTCGGCGTGCTCAAGGCGATGGAGGACGCCGGAATCCCGGTCGACGCCATCGGCGGGACCAGCATGGGGGCCATCTTCGCCGCCGGGTACGCGCGCGGCTGGAGCGCCAGCACGCTCCTGGACCGGGTGCGCGAGCTGTTCCGCAGCCGGGTCGCGCTCTACGACCCCACCTTCCCGTTCCACTCCCTGCTCGCGGGCCGCAAGCTCGAGCGGGTGATGCGCACCTTCTTCGGCGGCCTGGACATCGAGAACCTGTGGCTGCCGTTCTTCTGCGTCTCCACCAACCTCTCGCGCGCCGAGCCGCGCGTGCACGACCGCGGCGAGCTGTGGCCCGCGGTCGCCGCCAGCTGCTCCATCCCCGGCATCTTCCCGCCCCGGCGGGAAGGGGCCGACCGGCTGGTGGACGGCGGCGTCATGAACAACCTGCCGATCGACGTGATGGCCTCTCGCTTCGAGGGCGCCATCATCGCCTCCGACGTCAGCCCCCACGGAGAGGCGCCGCAGAAGCAGCGGGCGCACGGCCGCGTGAGATCCTTCCTGTCGCGCCTCTGGCGGGGCCCCGGAACGGTCGACCAGGGCCCGGGGATCTTCGAGATCCTCACCCGCGCCACGATGGTGGGCAGCCAGCACACGACCCTCTCGTCCCTGGCGCGCGGGGAGGCCTCGCTGCTGCTGACCCTCCCGGTGGCGCGCTTCCGCATGCTGGAGTGGTCCGCGCACGACGAGCTCTTCTCCGTGGGGTACGAGCACGCCCGGCAACTGCTGGCGACCTGGGAGCCGCCCTGGGTCCGGAGCGCCGCCCGACCGGCGACCTGAGCCTCGGCTCCACCCCTGGGGAACGGCCTCCTCCACTCCACTCCGGCGGCCCCGGCCGCCAACGGCCGGCGCGTCCGTCCCTCGTCCGGCTCCGCAGCCGCCCCGCCTCGCGCAGGGAGCGGGCCGGTCCCCGCGCTCGGGCGCCACGCGCAGGAGGAGAAGGGCCAGGGAGCGCCCCTGGGCTCCAGCGTGCCGGACAGGCCCGGCACCTCGCCAACCGCTACTTGTGTTCCAGGAATGGATAACGGATGGGGAGCCGGCGCTCGCGGGGGCCGGCTCGGGTGGACGGAGGGGGAATGGCGCGCTCGTTCGAGGAGATCATTGCGGAGGCCAAGGCCAAGCACTTCGATGAGCGGGCCAAGACCATCCGCGGCAACTACCGGTTCGACGTCGAGGGCCAGGGCAGCTACCGCATCGAGGTGGACCGCGGGCGGATCGCCGTTCGCGAGGACAGCGGCCCGGCGGACTGCGTGATCGCCCTGGGCGCGGAGGACTTCGTCCGCGTCATCGAGGGCGAGCAGAACATGATCACCGCCTACATGCAGGGACGGCTGCGCATCGACGGCAGCCTGGGCCTGGCCAAGGCCTTCCACGGAGCCATCGGCATCCCCAGGGCGCAGCAGCCGCAGGGGGTCCGGCCATGAGCGGCGCCACCGTCAGCATCCTCGAGGGGAGCACCTTCGCGGTCTCGGACCGCCGGGGCGACATGGAGGCCTCGCCCACCGACACCTCGGGCCTCTTCCACATGGACACCCGCTTCCTGTCGAAGTGGGTCCTCACCGTCGACGGCAAGCGGCCGAACCTGCTCTCGACCGACGACCTCCAGTACCAGTCGGCGCAGTTCTTCCTCGTGCCCGACACCGGGACCATCTACGTCGACTCGCCGCTGTCCATCATGCGCAAGCGGGCGGTGGGGGGCGGGTTCCACGAGGAGCTGAGCATCCTCAACCACTCCGCCGAGGCGAAGGACCTCGACCTGCACTTCGCGGTCGACAACGACTTCGCCGACCTCTTCGAGGTCAAGGACGCCCTGGGCAAGAAGGGGCAGCTCTACCGGAAGGTCGAGGACGGCCACATCGTGCTCGGCTATCGCCGCGAGCACTTCCAGCGCGAGACGTGGATCGTGCCCAGCCCGGGCGCCACGCTCGACGAGCACGGGGTGCGCTTCCAGGTCCACCTCGAGCCCCACGGACGCTGGGAGGGCACGGTGGACGTGGTGGTCGCCTTCGACGGGTACCAGCGGCGCGAGCACCCCAAGTACTCGGACGTCTCGGGCAAGGCGCGGCCGGAGGCCGGCAACCTGCAGGACTGGCTGGCCAACGCCCCGCGGCTGGTCTCCACCTGGACGCCGCTGCACCGGACCTACCAGCGCAGCATCGCCGACCTGGCCGGGCTGCGGTTCTATCCCCGCGGCCTGGACGGCGCGCTGCCGGCGGCCGGCCTGCCGTGGTTCATGGCCATCTTCGGCCGCGACAGCTGCATCACCAGCCTGCAGGCGCTGCCCTTCGAGCCGGAGATGGCGCGCACCACGCTGCAGCTGCTGGCGGTCTGGCAGGGGACCCGCGTCGACGGCTTCCGCGACGAGGAGCCCGGCAAGATCATCCACGAGATCCGCTGGGGGGAGATGACCGCCTTCGAGGAGCGGCCCCAGTCGCCCTACTTCGGCGGGGCGGACACCACGATGCTCTTCCTGATCCTCCTGGACGAGTACGAGCGCTGGAGCGGCGACGTCGACCTGGTCCGGGCGCTCGAGCCCAACGCCCGCGCCGCGCTCGACTGGATCGACCAATACGGCGACCGCGACCAGGACGGCTACGTCGAGTACCAGGCCGCCGAGCCCAAGACCGGCCTGGCCAACCAGTGCTGGAAGGACTCCTGGAACTCGATCCTCTTCGCGGACGGCTCGCTGGCGAAGCTGCCGCGGGCGACCTGCGAGATCCAGGGCTACGTCTACGACGCCAAGGTGCGCTGCGCCCGGCTCGCCCGGGACATCTGGAACGACGCGGCGCTGGCGAGCAAGCTCGAGGAGCAGGCCTCGGCGCTCAAGCGCCGCTTCAACAAGGACTTCTGGCTGGCGGACCGGGGCTACTACGCGCTGGCCCTCGACGGCGACAAGAAGCAGGTCGACTCCCTGACCTCCAACATCGGCCACCTGCTCTTCAGCGGCATCGTCGACGAGGACAAGGCGGACTCGGTGGTGCGCCACCTCATGGGGCCGCGGCTGTTCTCGGGCTGGGGCATCCGCACGATGGCGGAGGGCGAGGGGGGCTACAACCCCATCGGCTACCACGTGGGGACCGTCTGGCCGCACGACACCTCGATCGTCGCCTGGGGGCTGCGCCGCTACGGCTACGCCAAGGAGGCCGCCCAGCTGGCGTTTGCCATCCTCGAGGCCGCCCAGTTCTTCGACGGCCGGCTCCCGGAGGCCTTCGCCGGACACCCCCGCGAGCTCACCGAGTTCCCCGTCGAGTACCCGACCGCCTGCAGCCCGCAAGCCTGGGCCACCGGCGCACCGCTGCTGATGCTGCGCGCCCTGCTGGGGCTCAAGCCGGTGGGGGACCAGCTCCTGGTCGCGCCAGCGGTCCCCGCGCAGCTCCAGCGCCTGGGCCTGCTCAACATCCCGGGCCGGTGGGGGAAGGCCGACGCCTTCGCCCTCGGGAAGATCCGCTTCGAGGTGCCTGGCATCGTGAGCCGGCCGTCGATGGGTGCGGACGAAGGTGCGATCGCGCCGTGAGCGGCGACCGTTGCGCCCCCGGGTCCCGGCGAGCCGCCGGGGCCCGGTCCGCTTGGCTGATTTCCTTCCCCGGCCACCGACCTCCGACCGCTCGCCGAGCATGTAGCTGACGACGCGGCCGGGCGATGGCCGCGCCTCCTCTCCTTGGTCACCGTGTGGCTTTCACAGGTGATCGCGCCCTCCCGGCGCGCGAGGGCGTCCTGGCGACGCCCCGAGAGAGGAGCGAGCCGATGTCGCGCGCGCAGGGGCCTTCGCTGGCGCTCGCGGTCCTCCTCCTCGCGGCGCTGGGCGCCTGCTTCGGCGGCGAGGGAGGCGGGGGGACGGGCGGTGGCTTGGACCACGACGCCGGGACGGGCTGCGTCCTGTGCGCAGGGCGCTGCTGCGCGGCCGGAGAGAGCTGCGACCTGGTCGCGCTCGCCTGCCGGCCGAACTGCCTGCCGACCTGCAGCAACCGGCAGTGCGGCGCCGACGGCTGCGGCGGGAGCTGTGGCTCCTGCGGCGCTGGCCAGACCTGCAGCTCGAGCGGGGTGTGCCTGGGGACCTGCGTCCCCAACTGCGGGAACCGGCAGTGCGGCGCCGACGGCTGTGGCGGCAGCTGCGGCAGCTGCGCGGCCGGGCAGACCTGCAGCGGCGGGGTGTGCGCCGGAGGATGCGTCCCCAACTGCGCGAACCGGCAGTGCGGTGCGGACGGCTGCGGCGGCGGCTGCGGCTCTTGCGGCGCCGGGCAGTCCTGCAGCGCGAGCGGCGCGTGCCTGGGGACCTGCAACCCCACTTGCGCGAACCGGCAGTGCGGCCCCGACGGCTGCGGCGGCAGCTGCGGCTCCTGCGGCGTCGGGCAGACCTGCAGCGGCGGGTTCTGCAGCGGGGGTTGCCTCTCCAACTGCGCGAACCGGCAGTGCGGCGCGGACGGCTGCGGGGGCAGCTGTGGCTCCTGCAGCGTCGGGCAGTCCTGCAGCGCGAGCGGCGTGTGCCTGGGGACCTGCAACCCCCTCTGCGCGAACCGGCAGTGCGGCCCGGACGGCTGCGGCGGGAGCTGCGGCTCTTGCAGCGTCGGGCAGACCTGCAGCGGCGGGTTCTGCACCGGGGGATGCCTCTCCACCTGCACCAACCGGCAGTGCGGCGCGGACGGCTGCGGCGGCAGCTGCGGCTCGTGCGGGACCGGGCAGACGTGTACCGCCAGTGGAGTCTGCTTCCCCTGAGCCGAGTCAGGCCCGCGGCAGCAGGCCTCGATTCATCGAGGCTCGCTCACGGCCGCCAGGGGATCCATCGCGCCTGCGCTGGGCAGATCAGATCGTCACTGGACGAGGATGCTGCCGGCCATGCCGGTGCCGGCGGCGGTCCCGTGCGCCGAGCAGAAGTAGCCGTACTCGCCGGGATCGGTGAAGACGAAGCTCTTGGACGAACCCGTCGAGGTCGCGGTGATGACCGGGGCGGGCCCGCAGGCCTGCTTGAGCGGATGGAACGAGAAGGAGCCGCTGAAAGCCACCGACTGTCCGGCGGCGACCTGCAGGCACTTGGGCGAGTACTGGAACGAGCTGAAGGCGACGGTCCGGTTCGCGGCCTCCGCAGTGGCGTCCACGTAGGTGGCGCACCCGGCGAATTGGGGCGCACAGCCGTTCTCGCTGCCGGCGTCCGGTCCCGGAGCCGCGGCATCGGGCGGTACCACGGCGGCGTCCAGCGCCGCGGTCGTCGCGTCGGCGCCCTCCACGGCCGCATCCGAGCCGGGCTGTGGATCGGAAGCGTCGGGCTCGCCCAGCGCTCCGGAATCGGGTGCCGGCGGCGTGGCGGCGTCGACGGCTGCCCCGGCATCGGCCGGGACCTGGGCTGCCGCATCCGAGGTCTGCAGGGACTCGCCACAAGAGGCCGCCACCAGGGCGGCGAGGACGACGAAAGCCAGGCGGGTCATCGTTTGCTCCCAGGCAGGTGGCGCTTGGGATGCGCCCGGGCTGCCCGGGTTCCGATGAAATGGGCCGGGGCCTCAGCTGCCGGCGAGCTTCAAGGCCAGCTGCCGCGCCGGACTCTTCGCCTTCTCGTGCTCGAGCAGCCAGCGCTTGCGCTCCAGGCCGCCGCCGTAGCCGTGCAGGGATCCGTCGGCGGCGATGACGCGGTGGCAGGGCACCACCAGCGCCACCGGGTTGCGCCCGTTGGCGGCGCCGACCGCCCGCGAGGCTCCGGGCGCGCCGATCGCCTCGGCGACCTGCCGGTAGCTGCGCACCTCGCCCACGGGGATGGAGCGCAGCGCGGCCCACACCCGCTCCTCGAACTCGGTGCCCCAGGTGCGCACCTTCTGGTCGTCGAGGGCGCGCAGGTCGCCGGCGAAGTACCGCCGCAGGCGCGTGACGGCGCCCGCGGGGTCGTCCGAGACCTCCGCCTCGAACGGACCGACTGCCTTCTCCAGGCGCGCTTTCAGGTTGGAGACCCGAAGCTCGGCGTCGGCGAACTCGAGGCCGACGAGCGCGTCGCCCTCCGCCCACACGACCAGCGCGCCGATGGGCGAGTTCAGCCTGGCGGTCTGCAGGGTCCTCATCGTCTTCTCCTCTCGTCGGACGCCTCGCGTCCATCAGCGGGGTGGCTCCAGAGCGCGAAGGCGGCATACGCCCGCCAAGGGCGCCAGGGCTCGGCACTCTCCCGGACGGCGCGCTCGGAGGGCAGCTCCCGCCCGCGCGCCAGCGCCCGGCGCAGCCCGAGGTCTCCGGCCGGGAACGCGTCCGGCTCCCCCAGCCCGCGCAGGGCGACGTAGTGGGCCGTCCACGCTCCGAAGCCGGGGAGGGCCCGGAGCGCGGCGATCGACTCGTCCAGCGAACGCATCGCCGCGAAGTCGATGCGCCCGCCGGCCACGGCGCTCGCGAGCCCGCGGATCGCTTCCGCCCTTGCGCCGGTCAGCCCGAGCCCGCCGAGGTCCGCGGTCGCGAGCCGTTCGGGGGTCGGGAACAGCCGGGTCAGCCCGTCGGCCGCGAGGGCCGGAGGCAACGCCTCGCCGAACCGCTCCGCCAGCCGGCCCGCCAGCGTCCGCGCCGCGGCGACCGAGACCTGCTGGCCGAGGAGCGCGCGCACCGCGACCTCGAACGCGTCCCAGGCGCCCGGCACGCGGATGCCGCTCGCCGGCACGAACGGGCGCAGCCAGGGGTCGCGCCGCAGGTGGGCGGCGATCGCCGGGGCATCGGCGTCGAGGTCGAAGAGCCGCTGGACGCGCGCCGCCGCCGGCACCAGCGCCCGCGGCGAGGAGGCGACCAACGTCAGCTCGACGCCTCGGCCGGCGGTGGCGCGCGCCCTCAGGACGCCCCGCTCGCCGTCGAGGGCGTAGGTGCGCAGGTAGGAGTCCTCGGAGACGACCTCGACGCCGTCGATCGCTCGCGCGGCCAGGAACGAGAGCAGCGGCGAGGGGTGGAAGGGCAGGCGGGCCGGCAGCTCGAGGCGCAGGCCGGCCGGCGCCGCGTCGCGCGAGCCTCGCAGGTCGCGGGGCGCGCGGCGGAAGGTGGAGGTCACCGCGGCGTGCATCCGCCGGGCGCTCGCATAGCCCGCCGCCCGGGCGATCTCCTCGAGCGGGAGCCGCGTCTGCTCCAGCAGCCGCCGCGCGAGGTGGGCCCGGTGGGTGTGCGCGACCTGGAGCGGCGAAGCGCCGAGGTGCTCCTCGAAGAGCTGGCGCAGCCGCCGCCCGGTGATCCCCAGGCGCTCGGCCAGCGCCTCGACGCCCCGCGGCTCGCCCTCGTCCTTGGCGCCCAGCGAGCCCGCCTCGATCAGGCGCAGCGCCCGCGCGACGAGCGCCGGCGCGCCGATCCAGGCCGGCGAGCCGGGGGTGGAGTCGGGCCGGCAGCGGCGGCACGGCCGGAAGCCCGCCGACTCCGCCGCCGCGGCAGTGGGGTAGAAGGCGACGTTGCGGCGCGCCGGCAACCGCGCCGGGCAGCCGGGCCGGCAGTAGATGCCGGTGGTGCGCACGGCCGCGAAGAAGCGCCCGTCGAAGCGGCGGTCGCGGCTGGCGAAGGCGCGCCAGCGGAGGTCGGCGTCGGGGTTCATGGGTTCCACGGTAGTGCGGACCGGTCCCGGGGACCGGACGTTTTCGGAAGCGGCTAGCGCGGGCGCTCGCGTGGAGACCGAGCCCGGCTCAGCGAGGTAAGGCTCGAGCCCGGCGCGAACGAGAAGCGCTTCATGCCGGAGGCGGCCCCGGCCAAGGCCCACGCCAACGAGTTCGGCCAGCCCGACGGGTCGTACGAGGAGTGAGCTGTCGCCCCACCCGTCCCCCCCGTCGCAGCCAGATGCAGGGAACGAGCACGAGTTCACTCGCGGCTCCGGGGAGGCGATCGCTTGTGCCGGAGGCGACCCCTTGCGCGACACGGCAGGCGCACTCGCGTGTCTTCTTCCGTGTCAGGCAGGAGGTCGCCGAAGGCAACCAGCGGGCTCCTCCCCGGAGCCCCGAGAGCACTCGGCTTCAGTCCATTCATCCCGCCGCGACGGGGAGGCGGGGTGGGGCGGCGCGGCGGTCGCGCGGCGGGGGAGCCGGGCAACCGTGCCGTCGAGGCGGCATCGAAGCAGCGGACCCTCCTCAGGAGGACGCGATGACCAAGCTGCTCGAGGTGTTGGTGACGGGAGCGACGGGCAAGCAGGGCGGGGCGGTGGCGCACCGGCTGCTCGAGCGGGGCCACCGGGTCCGCGCGCTGACCCGCAGGCTCGACAGCCCGGCGGCCCGCGCGCTCGCCGAGGAGGGCGCCACGCTCGTCCAGGGCACTTTGGACGACCGGGCCTCCCTCGACCGGGCGATCGGCGGCGTCGATGCCGTCTTCTCCATGACCACCCCGTTCGAGGCCGGCATCGAGGCCGAGATCTGCCAGGGCAAGACGACCGCGGACGCGGCCAAGGCGGCCGGCGCGTTCCTGGTCTTCACTTCCGTGGGGTCGGCGGACAAGAAGACGGGCATCCCTCACGTCGAGAGCAAGCGCGCGGTGGAGGAGCACATCGCGAGGATCGGGGCCCGCGCGGCGATCCTGCGGCCGGTCTACTTCATGGAGAACGCCATCGCCTTCGGC
>DASXVQ010000089.1:0-12447 GCA_036504155.1 Myxococcales bacterium | reverse complement strand
CCGCCATCCTCCGAATGCCTCTCTCGTTCACGGTTGCGCTCCTTTAGAATCAGCGGGTGTTTGCGTTCCGCTTGCCGGGTCCTACCGGCGCAGACACAAGGCGGGTGCTCGCGTTGGCGCGTGGGCACCCGCCGCTCTTGTGTTCTGGGTATTTGCCGAAAAGTTTCTGGGTTTTCTGCGAATGACTGCACTCTCGCACGCAGTGGCCGAGGCTTCCGCGTCCCAGGCGGCCACAGCGGCCTGAAGGTCGGGCCGCCGGCCTACCTACCAATCAGGTCTGCTGGATGGACTGGATGGACGAGGGGTCTGCGCGCTGCGCTAGAGAGGCTTGAAGTGCGGGCCGGCCTCGTGGCCGGCGGCTCGCTCTGGCGCGGGGGAAGGCGGGTCGCTCAGCGCGGCCTGGGAGGCCGGCGAAGCCCGGGCAGTTCCAGCTGCTTCGTGGCGGCGCGGGGCTTGGCAGGCGGCCGCGGCGCCGGGCGCTGTGCCTCGGCGACCGGCCGCGCCGGACCGAACACGGTCATGCCGCCGTAGCTCGGCGAGGCACGCTTCTCGGTGTCGATGAACGACTCGAAGGTGGGCCCGGCGGCCGTCTTCTCCAGCGCCCGCGCCTGCTGGTCGAGCCGCTGGATGGCTGCGAGCTTGTCGTCGTTGCCCAGCTTCGCCTGGTCCACCGCGGTGCGCAGCACCGAGAGCGTCTCGTCGTAGACCTTCAGCGGCACCGGGAACGGGTGGCCGTCCTTGCCGCCGTGGGCCAGCGAGTACCGCGCGGGGTCGGTGAAGCGGCACGGGGCTCCGTGGATGATCTCCGCCACCGACGCCAGCGCCTCGACCGTCCGCGCGCCGACTCCGGGCGTGAGCAGCAGCTCCGGGAAGTCGGTCGGTCCGCGCTCGGCCGCGGCGGCCAGCGTGCCGTGCAGGCGGCGCAGCAGCACGTCCTCGGCGCGGACCTCGTGGTGCGCCGGCAGCTGCAGGTGCGGCAACAGCGGCTGCGCGTCGGGCACCGGCTCGGGCGCCGGGGCGAGCTTGCGCAGCGTCGCCAACACGAAGTCCGGGCGCTGCACCAGCTCGACCTGCGCGTCGCGGGAGCGCGCTGCGCGCCGGTCGGTGAGGTTGACGATGGTCCCCTGCGCCGGGCCCTCGATGGCCGAGTGCGGCTCGTCGACGAAGGACTTGAGGTTCTCCGAGAGCCAGTGGTAGCGGCGCGCCTGCCGGCGATCCGTGTTCATGCCCTGCTGCACCACCGTCCAGCTGCCGTCGTCGGCGACCACGAAGCCGTGCAGGTAGAGAGCGAAGCCGTCCTGCACCGCGGCGCTGTCCACCTTGGCGACCAGCCGGCTCGCGCGCGCCAGCGCCGCGCCGTCGAAGCCCGCCCGTGCGCCGACCGCCACCAGCTCGTCGGGCGTCTTGCGCGAGTGCCGCCCGCGCCCGCCGCACACGTGCAGCCCCAGCTCCCACTCCACGGGACCGAGCCCTCGCTTGAGCGCGCCCAGCACGCTGGTGGTGATCCCCGACGAGTGCCAGTCCATGCCCATCACCGCGCCGAAGGACTGGAACCAGAAGGGGTGGGCCAGCCGGCGCAGGAACTCCGCGCGGCCGTAGTGGTGGACGATGGCCTCGGCGACGACGCGCCCCAGCCGCGCCATCCGGGAGGCCAGCCACTCAGGGACCCGGCCACCGTGCAGAGGCAGGTCCGCGCTTCCAGTTCGCATGCCCATACGGATGTTCAGTGTAGGGGGCCGGCGGACCTCCGTTGAGGACGCCGGCCGCGGTGGCCGATCTGGCCATTCCGGAGCCGCCGCGGACCCGCCCCTAGGCTCTTCGACGCGCTGCGCCAACCTCCCTTGTTCGGGCCCCCCAGGCGACGCCGAGGCCGACCGGGCCCACATTCGCCGGAAAGGTCAGCGGCTGGCCTTGGGCTCGATCGAGGGGAGGCGCCGATGAGTCGTCCGTTCCGTTTGGTTCTCGTGGCAGGGCTGGTGGTCTTCGCCGGAATCTCGGTGGGAGCGGGCGGGGCCCGCGCGGCGTCCTTCCACGTCGGCACGCAAGACGCGCGCGCGACGGCGATGGGCATGGCGATGACGGCCGACGTCGACGACGCCTCCGCCGCCCTCTACAACCCGGCCGGGCTGGCCCAGCCGTCGCGGCTGGAGCTGCGCCTGGGCGCCTCGATGATCATCCCGACGTTCAAGGAGACGGTCTCCGGCGTCGAGACGAGCACCCAGAGCAAGGTGGTGGTGCCGCCCACGGCCTACCTGGCCTACAGCTTCAACGACGAGGCCGCCATCGGCGTGGGCGTGTTCTCGCTCTTCGGGCTGGAGGCGCGCTGGCCCGACGACTGGATCGGCCGCTACACCTCCACCCGCTCGTCGCTGCGCACCGTGTACATCAACCCGGAGATCGCCTACCGGTTCCTGGGGCGCATCCGGTTCGGCGCCGGGGTCCAGGTCGTGCGCGGCTCCGTCGACATCCGCAAGCAGGTGCCCGTGCCCATCGCGCCGGGCGTGCCGCCCATCGAGATCACCTCGGACCTCGAGGGCGTGGACTGGGGCGTCGGCGGCAACCTCGGCCTGCAGATCGACATCCTCGAGAAGGGCTCGCGCTTCGGGGCGCTCTCCTTCGGGGCCACCTACCGCAGCGGGGTCACGTTCGACTTCCAGGACGCGCGGGCGAACTTCTCGAACGTGCCGGCGCCGCTGGCGGCCAACCCCCTGCTGCAGGACCAGAAGGTGACCAGCAAGATCACCCTGCCGCAGGTGCTCACGCTGGGCGTCGCCTGGAACCATGGCGGCCTGCGGCTGGCGGTCGACACCGAGTACACCGGCTGGCAGACCGTCGGCGCCATCGACGTCGTCTTCGCCAACCCGGCGCAGAACACGCACGTGGTGAAGAACTACCACCACACCTGGAACCTGCACGTCGGCGGCGAGTACGCGATCACCCCGAGCTGGCTGGTGCGGCTGGGGTTCATGTACGACCCGACGCCGAGCCCGAGCGAGACGCTCTCTCCCGACCTGCCGGACGCCGACCGCCTGAACTTCGCCGGCGGGGTGGGCTTCCGCGCGGGCGGCTTCGCGGCCGACGTGGGCTACCAGTACGTGCTGCTGCTGAGCAAGGACACCACCTTCCCGGTGCGCCCCGGGGTCCCGGGCGGGGCGCCCGGCGAGAGCGTGAACGGCGGGGTGCATGTCATCGGGCTGACGCTGGGCTACAACCTGAAGCTCTGAGGCGCGCGCCTCCATCGACGCCCCCTCTCCGGCAGGCCGCGGGCGAGGGGGCTTCGAGCGTGACGGCCACGGGGTTCAGGGCACCAGCGTGACCTGGGACCGCTGCCCAGCGCGCACCTCGACCGGGTGGTCAATGAACTCGCCGCCGGGCGCCCGGGTTCGGAAGACCGCGGCGCCGTCGCGCAGGGCCTGGAAGTCCACGGCGACGGCGCCGCTCGCGGCATCCCACTGCGCCCAGGCGACTCGGACCGCCCCGACCGGCGCCTCGACCACCGGCGCATGCCCGCGCTCGAGCGCGAGCAGGGTCGGCCCCGCGATCCCGTGCCAGCGCATCGTGTACCACTCGGAGGCGACCGCGGTTCCTTCGACGCCCTGGTAGACGCCGAAGAGCGCCTGCGGGTCGTCATGGAAGAGCAGCGCGCGGGCGGCGAGGTGCGCCGCGGTGTAGTTCGAGCCGTAGTAGCGGCCGTCGACCGGGTCCAGGACGTTGCCGTCGGTCCAGGCGGGGTGCAGCGCCGGCATGATCTCGTACTCCAAGGTGCGCACCCGCGCCTCGAGGCCCGAGTGGCGGTAGAGCGAGAGCTGCGCCGGGAGGTCGAAGTACAGGAAGTTGGTGGTCTGCCAGAACGAGCGGAACTCCAGCGTCGCCGCGCCGAAGTCCTCGACCCAGCCGTCGATGGCGCCGCGCGTCTCGACCTGGTCCGCGGGGATCTTCGCGTCGCCGACGTGGCCCACCCCGTAGTCGATGTCGCGGACCCACTCCGCGTGCAGCCAGGCGTCGTGCAGCGCGAGCTGCTGCCGCGCGGACCGGTAGGCGGCGTCGCGGAAGGTCTCCTCGTCCCCCAGCTTCCGCGCCAGCCGCGCCACGCCGAGCATGCCGTCCCAGGCGAAGTGCATGCCGTCGGCGAGCTGGGTGAAGCCCATGCAGGACGAGAGGACCGAGCCCGTCGCCCAGTCCATGAAGATGCGGTCGTAGCGGTAGAGCGCGAGGACCTTGGGCCAGGCCCCGCGGGCCACGTCGAGGTCGATCGCCTCGCTGCAGCGCGCCAGCGCCGCGAGCTGCCGGCCGCCGAACCACTCGCGGTCGAAGGGCTCGTACTCGAAGGAATGGCCCAGCGGCGACGAGTAGCGCTGGCCGGTGACCGGCTCCAGCGAGTCGCTCAGGTTCCTGGCGAGGAAGGTGTTCTCGACGAGCCGCGTGCCCACGTCGCGGGCCTTCCGCCGCTCGGGGCTCTCCGGCAGCAGCGTCGCCCAGGCGTCGCAGAGGAACTGGGCGTCGGCGAGGTCGTTGTTCAGCCAGTAGGTCCCGGGTCCGTCGGGGACGTCGTCGCGCAGGAGGCGCTCCATCTCGTTGCGCACCGCTGCGGCGGCCGGTTCGCCTTCCACGCGAAGCGCGATCGGCAGGTGGGTCAGGGACCCCGGAAGCGGGAGCGTGAAGCGCGAGACGGGGCCGGGTTGGTGGGCGAAGGGCCCGTACCAGGTCGCGGCTTCGGTTCGTGTCGGGGATCCGTCCGGATAGCTCACCGGGTAGCCGCGGCTGCCGGCGTAGAGGACGACCGGCGGAATCGTGGCGATGGGAGTCGGCACCGTGCCCCACGGGTCCTGGTAGGTCTCGTAGCTGAAGCGGTCCTCGACGGTCACGGTGCCGGCCGCTTCGTCCAGCGAGTACGTCTCGGCCAGGCTGGTCGGGAAGGCCGCGAGGATGGGCACCCAGGCCCGGCTCTGGACGATCACCTCGCCCGGAAGGCCCTGGTCCCAGGAAGCGGTGTCGCCCAGCGCGCGTCGGCGCACTCCGCCCAGCGGCATCACGTTGACCCTGCCGACCGTCGAGGCGCCGAAGTCGAAGTCGAGGCCGGTGCCCGACGGCGTCGCGGAGACCGGGCGCTTCTCGAAGGTGAGCAGCATAGGGACCTCGAAGCTCCAGCCCGCCCCGGCGCCCCACAGGAGGATCCACGGCTCGCTCATCGCCGAGAGCGGGATGGCGTTGGACGACGAGTCGAGCGCATGGACGGTGATCTTCCCGTTCTCGACGACGGCCATTCGCGAGAGAGGCGCGCGCCCTCCTTCGGCCGTGGCCCAGGAGAAGCGAGTCTGCGGCGAGGAGTAGCGGACCGCGGGGAAGGCGCGGGACATGAGCGCGGTCGCCGTGCCCGTGGCGAGCACCTCCTGGCGGGCCTCGAGCAGGCTCCAGTCGTGGAAGACGAGCGAGGGGGAGGAGGGCGAGGGGAGCGTGACGCCGAAGTAGGCGCGGCCGACGACGAAGTCCCCGCCGGAAGGGCCGAGCTTGGCCCAGCGCAGCGCGTGGCCCTGGACGGTCGAATCGGCGCCGTAGGTGAGGAAGCCGTTGCGCGCGGGGACTTCGGTGCCCGAGGCGCGAACGAAGCCGCCGAAGGTGCCCACCGGCCGCGCGCCGGTGTCGGCGGGGGACGGCGGCGCGAGGCCGCTCGTGCGGACGCGGTCGATGGAGATGGCGCCGGAGAAGGTGACTGCGCTTCCTTCGATCTTGAGGCCGACGCCGCGCAGGTCGGCGTACCCGTCGCGCGAAGGCACGGGGTCGATTCCGGCGGAGAGTTGGAGGGTGACGGTGGTGGTCGCCCCGGGCTCGAGCGGCGTCGCGGTCTCCTGCGCGCTGAAGGCGGCGGTGGGGCCCACCAAGAGGACGACGAGCCCGCGGAGGCCGGAAGGCGCATCGGCCGGGAGCGTGACGTCGAGCGAGAGGCTGGCGCAGCCCGCGAGCGAGAGCTGAACGGCCCGGCCCACGTAGCCCTGCTCGTAGCCTGCGCCGGTGAAGCGCACCGGGACCGAGAGCGCCGCGGACCCCTCGGTGGCGCCGGTGGAGGTCGTCGAGACCGGGAAGGGATTGCCGCTCGGGTCCAGGGTCGCGGTGGCCCAGTTGGAGCACTGCCAGCGGGCGACCTCGGCGGCGGTCTCGAAGGAGTCCAGGACGCCTACGGCGCAGACGGCCGGGTAGGGGGCGAGCGGGAAGGGAAGCGCGTCGGGAGTGCCGGCGTCCACCGCGGGCCCGGCCGCGTCGAGCGGCGGGTCGGCGTCGGCGGCGCCGGCAGCATCCAAGAAGAGAAGCGCGGCGTCGCGAGCGTTCGACGCGTCGAATGGGCCTTCGGTCCCAGCATCCGTGCTCGACGCTGGCGCAGGGCAGGCGGCGGCGGCCAGGAGCAGCAAGAGCAACGTGCGACGAAGCGGCATGGCCGGCCCAGTATCGCCGGGTTTGGCGGAAGGGGCCGGTCCGACACTGGTCCCTGGCTATCCGGGGGAGGTCCTCGGTTCGGCGAGGCAGCGCACCGACCCCGGCGCCCAGTCCACGAAGTCCACTAAGTCCACGAAGTCCATGGACTGCATGGACCGAATGGACTGCATGGACCTGATGGACCTGGAAGAGCCCGGCCGGGCGCCACCTGCCCAGCGCCTCGCGCAGCTCGGGAGCCGAGGTTCCGCGCGCGTGACCAGAGTGCTGCGACCCCGGGGCGGGGCGTCTTGAGCTACACCAGCCCCATCCAGATCGCCCCGAGCCCGAGCGCGCCCAGCCCCACCGAGACCAGGTACGCGAGCGCGACGATCCGCCCGAACGCCCAGCCGCCCACCACCGTGGCCATGGTCGCCTTGACCACGCTGTTGGAGGCCACGGCGATGAGGATGGTCGTCACCGCCACCTCCGAGGCCAGCCCGCCCTTGGCCAGCCGCGCCATCGACAGCGTGATGGCGTCCACGTCGGTGGTGCCCGCGAGCAGGCCGGTGAGGTAGGTCGCGCCGGCGCCGAAGGAGGTGGTGGCGGCCTTGGAGACGAGCAGGATGAGCCCGAAGAGCGCCGCGAACTTGAGCGCCGAGGACAGCTCGAAGGGGTTGGAGAACTGGATGTCCGGCAGCGAGGCCTCGAGCTTGCGCGAGCGCCGGTAGAGGATGGCGCTGGAGAGCGCCCCGCCCACCGCCATCGCGCCCATGGGGATGGCCAGCCGGGGCAGCAGCTCCTGGTTCACCACCGCCACCTCCAGCAGCACGCGCAGGAACATCACGCTGGAGGCCAGCACCACCGCCAGCGCGAACGAGGCGGCCAGCCGCGGCTCCTCCTTGGCGCGCCCGGAGAAGGAGAGCGTCACCGCGGTCGAGGAGACGAGCCCGCCGACCAGCCCGGTCAGCCCCAGCCCGCGCCGCGCGCCGAGGATGCGGATGGCGAGGTAGCCCACGAAGCTGATGCCCGCGATGAGCACCGCCATCAGGCCCAGGTTGCGCGGGTTGAGCACGTCCAGCGGGCCGAAGGTGCGGTCGGGCAGCAGCGGCAGCGCGACCACCGCCACCAGCAGGAACTTGAGCGTCGCGAACACGTCCTCCTTGGAGGCCTTCTGCAGCACCGAGTGCAGCGACAGCTTGATGGAGAGCAGCAGCGTGGCGACGACCGCGATGGAGGCGACGGCGATGAGCTTGCGCTCGAGCGGCTCGATGACTCCCTGGCTGAGCGCGAGCGCGCCGAGCGAGAAGCTGAGCAGGAAGGCGACCTCGCTGGTCAGCCCGCGGTCGCGGCCCTGCTTGACGTCGTCGACGTAGCTGACGACCAGGAACGCGCCGACCGCCAGCAGGCCGAGGGCCAGCGCCACCACGCCCAGCTGCCGCGCCAGCAGCATCGAGCAGGCGCCGACGAGCGCGACGAGCGGGTGGGTGCGCGCGCCGCCGAGGAAGTTGTCCTTGTCCTCTTCGGTGGAGGACTGCTGGCGCTCCATGCCGATGAGCAGGCCGGCCGCCAGGGCGACGCCCAGCGAGACGAAGGGCTCGTTGGATTCCATGCGCTCTCCGCGAGAGGGTCAGCCCGAAGGGGTAGCACGGAACGGGCCGGGGCCGCTGCTCCGGGGCCCGGGCCGGGGTTCCGGGTTATCCTTCGGGCGTGAGCGCCGCGAAGCCAGAAGGGCCGATCGCCAACTTGCACGGGGCACGTCCCAGCAAGTGCGCGGATGAGTCGCGCCGAGCGGAGCAGGAGCGGATCTGGGCGATGACGCCGCGGGAGCGGATGATCGAGGCGCTCGAATTGGGGCAGTGGCTTCCCGCGCTTGAGGACGCCAGGACTCTGGCCGGGAAATCGAAGTCGTGACTGGGACGGGAACGAGCGCCGCCGAGACCCTGCGGGTCGCCGAGAGAGTCGGCGAGATTCTCCACCGCCAGCAGATCGAAGCCGTGGTCATAGGGGCGATGGCGCTGGCGGTGCACGGCTATCCGCGGCTGACGAAGGACTTCGATCTCGCGATAGGCGTTCTGCCGGGCGAGCTTCAGAGGATCGCGGAGGCACTGCGCGAAGAGGGCTGGTCCGTCGAAGTCCACACCCCGGACGCGAACGACCCGCTGGGTGGGGTCATCGACGTTCGGGCACCCGGTGCGGCGCTCGTGCAGATCGTCAACTTCGACAACTCGCCTGCCGGTGGCTTTCCCCGGCTGGCACGCGAGGCCTGCCTCTCGGCGGTTCCCCTGGCGCCGGACAGTGCGCTCAAGGTCGTCAGCCTCTTCTCGCTGGTGGCCTTCAAGCTCTACGCCGGCGGGCACAAGTCCGCGCACGACATCCTCGAACTGCTGGACCGCAACCCCTCCACCGACCTCGATGCGCTGCGCGCCTTCTGCCAGTCGCTCCGGCTCGGGCAGCAACTCGAACGGGTCCTCGACCTCGCCAAGCAGCCGTAGGCGATTCAGGGCGCGACGGGGAGGAGGAGCGCCCCGAGGCGGACGCCGGCCTTCACTGGATGTCTATCTGGACCGGCTCGAGCTTGCCGTCCTTGGCGCGCGCGACGGCGAAGATCCAGCGGTCGTCGTGGGGGCCGGCGAGGACGACCACCAGCTTCCCGGACTTGGAGGCGATGGCGTCGAGCTCGACGTCCTCGCGCTTCTCGCCGACGTCTCCGCGCGCCCCGCGCGTCTCGACCAGGACGCGCCTGGCCTTGACCGAGACCTTGGCCTTCTCGCCGCGGTCGGGGCTCGAGAGGGTGACGACGGCGCCCCGGTCCTTGTCGCAGGCCTCCGGCTTGATGGTGACACCGTCGAACCCGTAGGCCGCGAGCCGTTTCGCGAGCGCCCCGGCGGTCGCCTTGCAGTCGGCGGCGCCGATGTGCTCGTGCGCGGACGCGCCGTCGCTCAGGTCGTTGGTCAACCCGAAGGCCTTCGACGCGCCGGAGCCATCGGTGACGGTCCAGACGGTCGAGCTGCCGCCCTCGGGGCCGTCCTCGGTGATCTTGAGCAGGACGCTCGTGCCGTCCTTGGAGAAGGCGGCCACCGAGATGGAGGTGCGAAGGTGCATGGCGGAGGCGGGCGCCGCGACGAGCAGCGGAAGGAGCAGGGCAGCGGCCCGCCCGCGCACTAGCGGTCCTCGGCGCGGCCCAGGCGCGACCAGGCCAGGGGGAGCGCGGCGGTGGCGGCGCCGATCTTGATCGCGTCGCCGACGAGGAACGGGAGCACGCCCTGCACGACGGCGGCCTTGGCGCCGATGAAGATCGCGAGCCAGGCGGCGCCGCAGGCGTAGATGACGACCGAGCCCAGGACCATGGCGCCCACGGTGGTCAGCGGGCGGCGGTCCCAGCGGCGCTCGGCGAGCAGGCCGACCAGGAACGCCGCGGCCACGAAGCCGGCGAGGTAGCCGCCGGTGAGGGTTCCGGTGGCGAGCACGGGGAGGCCCAGCAGGCCCGCGCAGAGCCAGGCGAGGACGGCGAGCGGGCCGCGGCGCGAGCCGAGCACCATGCCGGTCACGAGGACGGCCAGCGTCTGCAGCGTCAGCGGGACCGGCGTGCCCGGCAGCGGGAGGGCGATCTGCGAGGAGAGCGCGAGCAGGGCGCCGAAGCCGAGGACCAGCAGCGCATCGCGCAGCGCGCGGCCGCGGGGGAGGACGGCATCGGCCAGGGTCATCGAAGCAGTGTTCGTCATGGCGTCTCCTGGTTCGCGGCAGGCCTGTGTGCCTGCCCGCTCGGAAAGCGGCATAGCGCAGCAAACGCGCCGCCGCGGGAAGTCCGAGGCTCCAGGCTTGTATGCGAACGTCGCGGGCAGGACAAGCCGGCAGTCCGACGCGGTGAGTCGGGTCCCGGTGCCGGTCCTTGCGCGCCGCGGCGTCGCCGGGGTTAGCTTCCCGGTCCTGTGACGACTTGGCCCGCAGCGGCAGGCCAGAGCCTGTCCTGCGCTGGTCGAAGGATGCCTGTCGGGAGGTTCTCGTGGAGAAGCATCGGCAGTTGGTCGAAGAGGCCTTCGCGGACCGCTCGCGGCTCCGGGACTCCGCGGTCAAGAAGGCGGTGCTGGAGACCATCGCGGCGCTCGACGCCGGGCACCTGCGCGTGGCGGAGAAGGCGACCGACGGGAGCTGGCAGGTCAACGCCTGGGTGAAGCAGGCCATCCTCCTCTACTTCGGCGTCGCCGAGATGACGCCCACCGAGGCGGGCCCGCTCGCCTTCCACGACAAGATCCCGGTGAAGAAGAACCTCGCCGAGGCCGGCGTGCGCGTGGTGCCGCCGGGGACCATCCGCTACGGCGCGTTCGTGGAGCGCGGCGCGATCATCATGCCCGGCTACGTCAACATCGGCGCCTGGGTCGGCAGCGGGACCATGGTCGACACCTGGGCCACCGTCGGCAGCTGCGCGCAGATCGGCCGCAACGTGCACCTCGCCGGCGGGGTGGGCATCGGCGGCGTGCTCGAGCCGCCCAACGCCCGCCCGGTGATCATCGAGGACGACTGCTTCGTCGGCAGCCGCTGCATCGTGGTCGAGGGCGCGCTGGTCGAGAAGGAGTGCGTGCTGGGCGCGAACGTGGTCATCACCGCCTCCACGCAGATCATCGACGTCACCGGCGACCAGGAGGTGGTCCACAAGGGCCGCGTGCCCGCCCGGTCGATCGTCATTCCCGGCGTGCGCACCAAGAAGTTCCCGGCCGGCGAGTACGGCGTGCCCTGCGCGCTCATCATCGGCCAGCGCAGCGAGGCCACCGACAAGAAGGTGAGCCTCAACACGGCGCTGCGCGACTACGGGGTCCAGGTCTGATGGCGGCCTCGAAGGTCGCGACGCGGCTGGCGCAGCGGACGCTCGAGCTGTGCCGCATCCCGTCGGTCACCGGCGACGAGAAGGTCATCGCCGACCACGTCGAGGCGTGGGCGCGCGGCCGCTTCGGCCAGGACGTGCGGCGCATCGGGCACAGCGTGGTCGCCGGGCGGCTGGACGATCCGCGGCCGATGATCCTGCTGGCCGGGCACCTGGACACCGTGCCCGCGCACCCGGGCGAGCCGCCGGCGCGCATCGAGGGCGACCGGGTCTTCGGGCTGGGCTCCTCGGACATGAAGAGCGGCGACGCGGTGATGATGGCGCTCGCCGAGGACCTGGAGCTCGCGAAGCTGGCCTGCAACCTGGCCCTGGTCTTCTACGACCGCGAGGAGGGGCCGTTCGACCAGAACGGGCTCGGGCCGGTGCTGGAGCAGGCGCCGGAGCTGAAGCGCGCCGCGCTGGCCTTCGCGCTGGAGTCCACCGACGGCGAGGTCCAGGTCGGCTGCGTCGGGTCGCTGCAGGCGAAGGTGACCTTCCGCGGAAAGAGCGCGCACAGCGCCAGGCCGTGGCAGGGCGAGAACGCCATCTACAAGGCGGCGCCGCTCATCGCGGAGCTGGCGGCGCGGCAGCGCAAGAGGGTGGAGGTCGGCGGCTACGAGTTCTTCGAGGTGGCGAGCCTGACGCTGGCCAACGCCGGCCGGGCGCGCAACGTCATCCCCGAGGCCTTCGAGCTCAACCTCAACTACCGGTTCGCGCCGGGCAAGAGCGTCGACCAGGCGGAGCGCGAGGTGCGGGAGTTGGTGGCGGGGCGCGCCGACGTGGAGATCGTCGACCGGGCGATGGCGGGGCGGGTCTGCAGCGACAATGCCCACCTGAAGCGGTTCCTGGCGGTGACCGGGGCCAGGTCTTCGTCGAAGCAGGCTTGGACGGACGTGGCGCGGCTGGGGGCGGCGGGGATCGACGCCGTCAACTTCGGGCCGGGGCTGACCAGCCAGGCGCACCAGGCGGGCGAGCACGTGATGATCGCCGGGCTCGAGGAGGCTTACCTGAAGCTGAAGAGGTTCCTCGAGGCGCCCTGACAACGCCCCACCCCCGCCTCCCCGTCGCGGCGAGACGCAGGGATCAAGGGCAAGTGCCCTCGGGGCTCCGGTGAGGGGCCGGTTGGTTGCCTTCGGCGATCTCCTCAGCGACACGGGAACCGTGTCGCGCAGGAGGTGGAG